>NZ_NOIT01000009.1 GCF_004136555.1 Kocuria carniphila | reverse complement strand
CACCCCAGGGAACTACGCGGACATTCTTACGTGAGGCACCCGCTCCCGTTCCCGGACCTTTTAGCTGAGTCTCGTCGCGGTTTGGTTCCCGGTGGAACCTGACGGTAAAGTACTTCGAGCTGGTGACGTGTCCGAGCGGCCGAAGGTGCATCACTCGAAATGATGTTTGGTGTTAAAGCCAACGAGGGTTCAAATCCCTCCGTCACCGCCAGTCGAAATCGCCCGTTATCCCTAGTCAAACAGGGGTAGCGGGCGATTTCCATGTCGGCGTACCAGCAACCGGGCTCGAATCAGGCGCAGCATCACGGATGACTGCGTGACTACGGACGACCGCGTGGCCCCTGGAACATTTCCGGCAGAGAATCCCACCCCCGAACATTCTGGGTCGAGGTACGCAGTAGGAGCAGGTCAAACAGTGCGATCCTCAGCCACAAATGTCTGACCGCCGCTCCGGTGCCGTGTCATCGACGTTCACATCGCCGGGGTGACAGCAGCTGCAGGCCGATCGACGCTACAGCCTTGGCACATGCACCCTGCACCCTGCACCCTGCACCCTGCACCCTGCACCCTGCACCCTGATCGACGCTACGACCCTGCCCCCCGGCCCGCTGCATTCTGGTCGACGTTGGAACCAAGAATCGCCGGATCTCTGGCGTCACCGTCGATCAACGTGCAACCCCTCCGATCCAGTGGGCCGTACCGTTGATCAGACAGCAGATAGTCCCTCCGGCTTCCACCGGAAACCGATCGCCGTATGCCGAGTCCACATGTCACCAATAGGGAGCGAGAGTTCCGTGCCGAAAGCTGTTTCCCTGATCCGTTCAACAAAACTATCCAACGCAGCCGAGTACGCTTACGCCGCCACCGCGCCCGCCGATTCGCGTCTGATCTTCCTGGCCGGTTCATGTCCGCTCAACGAAGACGGCTCGACCGCGGGGGTCGGTGACTACGCCGTCCAGGCGGCGAAGTGCATTTCCAACATGAAGATCGCCTTAAGGGAAGCGGGTGCCGGAATCACCGATGTGATCAGCACCCGGGTGCTCGTCGCCTCCTCCCGCCAAGAAGACCTGGTGACCGCTTGGGAAGTAGTGCGAGACGCATTCGGTGATCATGACGTTCCCAGCACACTGCTCGGCGTCACCGTTCTCGGCTATGACGACCAATTGGTCGAGATCGAAGCGGTAGCTGCCGTCCTCGACTGATGGATTCGAGCACCGGGGTGCACAGCGAAATCGGCGAAGGACTCTAAGGTGTAATGCAGGACACAAACACCACCTTGCAGGAGGACTTCAAGCATGACCACCGAGCCCAAGCCCCAGCACCTCGGCGCCAATGGGGAGGACGTCCCCGATGCCCACTACGTGCGGACCGGGGACCACAGTTTCCGGACCACGGTGTACACGCAGGGTGCGTGGAGCCCGCTGGAACAGCACATGGCGGCGTCGTCGGGCTTGATGGTCCATGAAATCGAACGCAACCACCCGCGCGAAGACGTGATTCCGGTGCGGTTGTCCTACGACATCCTGGGCTTCATCCCCGGCGGTGACATCGAGGTACACACGCGCGTGCTGCGCCCGGGCAAGACCATTGAACTGCTCGAAGCCACCATGAGCGCGGACGGCCGCGACTGCATCCGGTTGAGCATGTGGCGGTTGAAGACCTCGGACACCCAGGACGTGGCCGGCGGCGAGATCCGCCCCCTGCCTCCGGTCAAGGAGTGCCCGCCGGTGGACATGACCGAGACGTGGGCCGGTGGCTTCATCGCCACGTTGGAGGCTCACCTGGCTCGCGAACCTCGCCCCGGAAGTGCCGCGGGGTGGCTGCGCATCAAGCATCAGGTGGTAGAAGGCGAGGAATCGTCGAACACCGCACGCTTCGTGAGTGCCATCGACACCGCCAACGGCATCGCACCCCGCGTGGAGCCCGGCAAGTGGGCCTTCCCCAACGTGGACCTGTCCATCCACCTGATCCGCGAACCGGTGTCCGAATGGGTGGGCCTGGACACCAACGTGGAAATCGGCCCCGGTGGCGTGGGCCTGACCCACTCCGAACTCTTCGACGAGAACGGCCCGATCGGACGCGTGGCCCAGGCGTTGACCGTGCGCCGCATGGGGGACTGATCACACTTCGCAATACCGTTGGCCTCGGCCGGGCGCTGCGACCGTAGAATGGCCCCTAGTTCTGAGAATCCACAACGGGTCGTAACTGTAGGAGGTCCACCCGAGTGAGCAGCATCAAGATCAATGTGACCGACCGCGACGGCGTGCGCACCGAGGGCGTCGAGTGGAAGGACTACGAGTCCCTCATGGAGGCCCTGACCCGTCACAAATTCCCCATCCTGGCGACCTGCGGCGGCAACGCTTCGTGCTCCACGTGCCACTCGTACCTGGATCAGGAGTCGTTCGTGAAGACCGGCGGCACCAACGAGGAGGAAGAAGACCTCCTGGAGATGCTCGACGACACCCGTCACGACAACTCCCGACTGACCTGTCAGGTCGAATGGAACGAGGACCTCGAGGGCGCCGAGATCATCATCGCCCCGGAGTGGTGAGCCACCAGCTTTAGATCCCGCCGACGCCGCTCGCGCACCTTCCCCACGAAGGTCCGCGAGCGGCGTCGTTGTCTGTGCAGCGCCCCGCGACACGGAAGAAAGGTGACCTAATTGGAATCCCGGGGGCGGGTACGCGAAAGTTAGACCATGACTGCTCTCCGGGATGATCTGACCACTCGTGCCGCGTACGTGTCCGACGCTTCCATCTACCGCAGGCTCCCCCAGGCCGTGGCGGAACCTCGCTCCGTGGAGGAGATCCGCGAGCTGCTGGCCACCGCCCAGGACAAGGGCTGGCCGGTCATCTCCCGCGGCGGTGGAACCTCGGTGGCGGGTAACGCGATCGGTGACGGGTTGGTCATCGACACCTCCCGGTACTTCAACCGCATCCTGGAGATCGACCCGGACCTGCGCACGGCAACGATCGAACCCGGCGTGATCTGCGATCAGCTGCGCGATGCGGCGAGCGAGTTCGGCCTCACCTACGGCCCGGACCCCTCCACCCACTCGCGCTGCACGGTGGGCGGCATGGTGGCCAACAACGCGTGCGGCTCCCACTCGGTCGCGTGGGGCACGAGCGCTTCCAACCTGGTGGCGGTCACGGTCATGCTCGCCGACGGGCGCGAGGTCACCTTGGAGGCCGGCGGCACCTCGGACGCCGCCTTGGATTCGCAGCTCAAGCAACTGCGCGACCGGCACCTGGCCATGCTGCGCACCGAACTCGGTCAGTTCCCGCGCCAGGTCTCCGGCTACGGTCTCCAGTACTTGCTCGGCGAGAACGGCTTTGACGTGGCCAAGGCCTTCTCCGGCACCGAGGGCACGTGCGGCATCATCACCCAGCTCAAGGTGAAGCTGGTCGCCAAGCCCAAGTTCACCGCACTGGCAGTCCTCGGTTTCAAGGACGCTATCGAGGCAGCCACCGCCGCGCCCAAGTTCCGCGTGCCGGGTGTGACGACCATCGAGGGGATGGGCTCGGACCTCCTCACCGCGCTGCGCACCCGCCAGGGTCAGGAGAACGCGGGCGGCGAACTCCCCGAGGGCGGCGGCTGGCTCTACTGTGAGGTCGGCGCGGACACTCAAGAAGAAGCCTTCGCAGCGGCCCAGAAACTCCCCGCGCTGGTCGAGGAGACCGTGGTGGATTCCGTGGTCGTGAGCGACCCCGCCGAGGCACGCGCGCTGTGGCGCATCCGCGAGGCCGGCGCGGGCATCGTGACCCGCCTCCCGGACGGCGGCGAGGCCTGGCCCGGCTGGGAGGACTCCGCGGTTCCCCCGCAGCATCTGGGCGCCTACCTCAAGGACCTCTACGAACTGCTGGACGAGATGAACCTGCGCGGCATCCCGTTCGGTCACTTCGGTGAGGGCTGCGTGCACATCCGCATCTCCTTCGACTTCAACACCGATGAGGGCGTGGCCCGCTACCGCGAATTCATCGAGCGCGCGGCAAAGCTCGTGCACCGCTACGGCGGCTCGGTCTCTGGCGAGCACGGTGACGGCCGCGCCCGCTCGGAACTGCTGAGCACCATCTACACGCCTCAAGCCCTTCAGGCCTTTGCAGAGTTCAAGCGGATTTTCGACCCCGAGAACTTCTTCAACCCCGGCGTGCTCGTGGATCCGGAACCCATCGACCAGGGCATCCGCCCGGGCCCCGGCGCTCGCACGTTCGAGCTCACTCCCGTCCATGCGTTCTCCTCCGACAACGGCTCCTTCGGCCAAGCGATCAACCGCTGCGTGGGCGTGGGTGCGTGCCGTTCGGACGCGGGTGCCATGTGCCCGTCCTTCCAAGCCACCCACGACGAGGTCCACTCCACCCGCGGCCGCATGCGCTCACTCGCCGAAATGCTGCGCGGGGAAACCATCACGGACGGCTGGAAGTCCAAGGAGACCTACGAGGCTCTCGATCTGTGCCTCTCGTGCAAGGCGTGCGCGACCGAGTGCCCGGTCAACGTGGACATGGCCACCTACAAGGCCGAATTCCTGCACCACCACTTCCGCCAGGGCCTCACCTCGTTCATCGGCAAGGACCGCCGCCCCATGGCGCACCTGACCATGGGGTGGATGCCGTGGCTCATGAAGCTCGTGACCAAGGTCCCCGGCTCGCTGCGGGCGGTCAACTTCCTGGAGCGGTTCCGCCCGGTCGAGGAACTCACCAAGAAGCTCGGCGGCATCGAGCCCAAGCGCCGCATGATTCGCTTCAACAACGCCCCGCTCACCTCCTGGTACAAGGCCCGCAGCAAGGGCGACGACGCCGCCCGCGACCTTGCGCGCGGAGGTCACCGAGCGGCGTCGGCGACCGATGACAAACCCTCGGTGGTGCTGTGGCCGGACACGTTCACCAACTTCTCCGCCGATGCTCCCGGTAAGGCGGCGATCGAGGTGCTCGAGGCCATGGGCTACCGCGTGCTCATGCCCATGGGCAACGTGTGTTGCGGGCTGACGTGGCACTCGACCGGGCAGTTGGACATGACCCGCAAGACCCTGCGGCAGACCCTGGACGTGATGGAGCCGCTCCTCGAGGCGGGCTACCCCATCATTGGCCTGGAACCGTCCTGCACCGTGATGCTGCAGCACGACATCACCGAGCTGCTGCCGGATGACCCTCGCGCCCACAAGGTGCAGGTCCTCACGGTTACGCTGGGTGAGTTCACCGCCCAGCACGCCGAGGACGGCGGGCACTGGCCGTTCGGGACCCTGGAGACCCAGGCGGGCCCCGGCCAGGCGCTGTGCCAGGTGCACTGCCATGAACAGTCGATGGGCAACTACTCCCCCGAGCTGAAGGTCCTCGAAAAGTTGGGCGTCAACAGCAACGTGGTGGGTGGCGGTTGCTGCGGCTTGGCCGGTAACTGGGGCTTCGAACCCGGTCACTACGAGGTGTCCCAGACCCTCGGCGAGCGCGAGCTGTTCCCGAGCATCCGCGCTGCTCAACCCGGGACCATTGTGCTCGCGGACGGCTTTTCGTGCCGTACGCAGATCGCGCAGGGAACCGGTGCTGAAGGTGTTCACCTGGCACAGGTGATGCGTGCAGCTATTCGGCCGGAAAAGTAGCACACTGTTGCTATGAGGAGAATCACGCTCGCCCCCCAGAGCACCCGCACCGGTACCCGTCCCGTCATGATCGCAACCGGCCTGGCCGCCGTGTTGTTCTTGTCCGCTTGTGGCGGTGGTGGGGACACCACCGCCGACGAGCAATCAGCCACGCAGTCTCCGTCCGCGTCGGTGAGTGCCACGCCGTCCGCATCGCCCTCGGAGTCTGCGCCTGAATCACCGTCGGAGTCTGCAACCCCCGAGCCCACCGAGTCCGCGGCAGAGGCGTCCGAGACGTCGGATTCCGGCGACGTTGCGGCGGCCCCCGCCCCCGAGGAAACCGCGGCTGCACCGGAAGGCCCGGAGGCTCCGGAACCTGAGCGCACAGCGTCGGCACCCGAACTGGGCATGCCGCCGGCCGTCCCGTTCACCCCGCCCGCCACGGACGGCCAGAGCAACCCCGGTACGCAGGCCGGCTCGTGCAGCGTGTCCCAGCTGTCCGGCAATGTGACGCCCAATCAGGGTGCGGCCGGTTCCGTGCTGGCCTCCGTGAACCTCACCAATACCGGCAATCAACCGTGCGTGCTTCACGGCTACCCCGGTGTCTCCTTCGTTGACCCGAGTGGCGGCACCGTGGGGGCTCCCGCGGCCCGCGACGGGGCCTCCTCCGGCACCGCGATCTCCCTGCAGCCCGGTCAGTCCGCCTCGGCCCCGTTGAAGATCACCCAGCCGGGCACGATCGGTCAGCTGTGCAACCCGCAGCAGACCAACGGCTTCCGCGTCTACCCGCCGGGCAGCTACGAATCCCTGGTCCTGAGCTACCCGGGCCAGGCCTGTGGCAACCCCAAGATCGAGCAGCTCCAGGTGCGTGGTTTTGGGTCTTGACCCGTCCCTGAAGCTCTTCTCCCCGGCGACGGCCACCTGGTTCGACGCCGCATTCGACGGTCCAACCGCCGCCCAGCGCGGCGCGTGGGAGGCCATCGCGGCCGGTCGCCACGCACTGGTGGTAGCCCCCACCGGGTCGGGTAAGACCCTCGCGGCCTTTTTGTGGGCCATCGACCGGCTCATCGCCCGGCCGACCGATGCCGACGACGCCGCTCCCGGACCTTCCGGGGGCGGCTCGCCCGCGTCCGGGGCCAGTGCAGGTGGGGAGACCGATACCCGTGCACAAACCACGGGCGAGAGCTCACCCGCCCCGGTGCAGGACACCCTGCCCGGAACCGAAGTGGACCTGCGGGAGAAAGCCAAGCGAGCGGCGTCGTCGGCCAAGGACGAGGAGCACACATCGGTGCTCTACATCTCCCCGCTCAAGGCCCTGGGCGTGGATGTGGAGCGCAATCTCCGTGCGCCGCTGATCGGCATCACTCAGGCCGCGAAGGCCGCCGGAGTCGCCCCGTCGGACGTGTCCGTGGGCGTGCGCTCCGGTGACACTCCGCAGGCGACCCGGCGATCGCTACTGGCCCACCCGCCGGACATCCTGATCACCACGCCCGAGTCGCTGTACCTGATGCTCACGTCCAAGGCGCGCGAGACGTTGCGGCACGTGAAAACCGTGATCATCGACGAGGTGCACGCGGTGGCCGGCACCAAACGCGGCGCGCACCTGGCCGTGAGCCTGGAGCGGCTCGATGATCTGCTAGAGGAACCGGCCCAGCGCATCGGCCTGTCCGCGACCGTGGAACCGGTGGACACGGTGGCCGGTTTCCTGGGTGGCTCGCAACCGGTGACCGTGGTGCGGCCGCCGTCCGAGAAGGACTGGGATCTCACGGTGTCCGTGCCGATTCCGGATATGACGGCGCTGGGTGGGGCCTCGGCCTCGCCGTACTCGGTGGATTCGGCCAGCATTGACGCGAACCTGGAGGCCTCCGACTACCAGGCGACGGCCTCGATCTGGCCCCACGTGGAGGAACGCATCGTGGATCTGGTGGAGCAGCACCGCTCCACCATCGTGTTCGCTAACTCGCGCGGTCTGGCCGAGAAGCTCACGGCGCGGCTCAACGAGATCCACGAGTTCCGGGTCAACAACGCCCCATCAGCGTCGGAAGATCCTGATGAAACCGAGTCGATTGCGACCGCAGACGCCGCCACCACCGGCGAGTTCGCGGACATCTCACGCCAGCACAACCGTTTCGAGGGCGCCACCTCAGTGCTGGCCCGCGCGCACCACGGTTCGGTGTCCAAGGACCAGCGCAGCCTGATCGAGGAAGACCTCAAGACGGGTCGGCTGCGTTGTGTGGTGGCCACCTCGTCCCTGGAACTCGGCATCGACATGGGGCACGTGGATCTGGTGGTGCAGGTGGAGTCACCGCCGTCCGCGTCCTCGGGTCTGCAGCGCGTGGGGCGCGCCGGGCACCAGGTGGGCGAGGTTTCGATCGGGCGCATGTACCCCAAACACCGAGGTGATGTCCGCGATGCCGCCGTGATCTCGGAGCAAATGCTGGCCGGTCGGCTGGAGCCGCTCGCGATCCCCGCCAACCCGTTGGACATCCTCGCCCAGCACACGATCTCCGCCGCGGCCGCCGAGGACGTGGACGTGGAGGCCTGGTTCGACACCCTCCGCCGTTCGGCGCCGTTCCGAAACCTGCCGCGCTCCGCGTACGACGCCGTGCTGGACCTTCTCGCCGGACGCTACCCGTCCGACGAGTTCGCCCACCTGCGACCCCGTGTGGTGTGGGACCGCGAAACCGGCACGCTCCAGGCGCGCCCCGGAGCGCTGCGTTTGGCCGTGACCTCCGGCGGCACCATTCCCGACCGCGGCCTGTTCCCCGTGTTCCTGGTGGGCGATCAGGACGGCAAGAACCCCAAGCGCGTGGGCGAGCTCGACGAGGAAATGGTCTATGAATCCCGTGTCGGGGACATCATCGCCCTGGGCGCCTCCAGCTGGCGGATCGAGGACATCACCCACGACCGCGTGGTGGTTTCCCCCGCCCCGGGTGTGCCCGGCAAGCTTCCCTTCTGGCACGGCGACGGCCTGGGCCGGCCCGTGGAACTGGGGCGCGCCGTCGGCAGCTTCACGCGCGAGATCGGTGGGGCCTCGCAGGAGACCGCCCGCGAGCGCCTCACCGCTGCTGGTCTGGACGAGTGGGCGCAGGACAATTTGCTGGCTTACTTGGACGAACAGCGCCTGGCCACCGAGCACATCCCCGACGACCGCACCCTGGTGGTCGAGCGCTTCCGCGATGAATTGGGCGACTGGCGCGTGGTACTGCACAGCCCGTTCGGTAAACCGGTGCACGCGCCCTGGGCCCTGGCCGTGGGCGCTCGCCTGGAGGAACGCTGGGGTCTCGACGCCGCGTCCCAGGCCGGTGACGACGGCATCGTGCTGCGCGTGCCTGCCACGGACGAGGAACCTCCCGGTGCGGAGCTCTTCCTTTTCGACCCGGATGAACTCGAACACACCGTGACCGAGGAAGTGGGCGGTTCCGCGCTGTTCGCATCCCGGTTCCGGGAGAACGCCGCCCGCGCTCTGCTGCTGCCCCGCAGCGATCCCGGCAAGCGCACGCCGCTGTGGCAGCAACGCCAGCGTTCGGCGCAGTTGTTGGACGTGGCCCGCAAATATCCGCAGTTCCCGGTGATCCTGGAAACGGTGCGCGAGTGCCTGCAGGACGTCTACGACCTGCCCGCGCTGTTGCGGTTGCAGCGCGAGCTGGCCGGGCGGAAGTTGCGCCTGGTCGAGACCACCACGGACACTCCCTCTCCCTTCGCGCGCACCCTGTTGTTCGGGTACGTCGCGCAGTTCCTCTACGAGGGCGATTCCCCGCTGGCCGAGCGCAAGGCCGCCGCGCTGTCCCTGGATCCGGCATTGCTCAACGAACTGTTGGGCCGGGCCGAGCTGCGGGAACTGCTCGATCAAGAGGTCATCGAGCAGATGGTGGCGCAGCTGCAACGGCTGGCCCCGGATCGCAGGTTGCGCGGTGTGGAAGGTGCGGCCGATCTGCTGCGACTGCTCGGGCCGATGACTCCCGCCGAAACCGCCCTTCGGTTGCGTCCGCAGGACTCACTCGAAACCGACGACCTTCACCTGAGCGAATCCAACGCGAAGGCCCTGCTGGATCAGCTGGTCACCACCAACCGCGCAATCACCATGCGCGTGGGCGGCACCGAGGTCTACTGCGCGGTGGAGGATGCGGCCCGGATGCGCGATGCCCTGGGGATTCCGCTACCCATGGGTGTGCCATTGGCGTTCCTGGAACCGGTGGCCGATCCGGTGGGCGACCTGGTCTCCCGCTACGCTCGCACGCACGGCCCGTTCAGCGTGGCCGAGGCCGCAACGGCGCTGCGCCTGGGTCCGGCCGTGGTCGAGTCCGCGCTGCGGGCCCTGGGCAAACAGCGTCGCGTCAGCGAAGGCGCGTTCCGTCCGAGTGGCGACCCGGCGGCGTCGGACTCGGAATGGTGCGATATCGAGGTGCTGCGCACCCTACGACGCCGCTCGCTCGCGGCGCTGCGCGAAGACGTGGAACCCGTGGCGCCCAGTATTTACGCCAAGTTCCTGCCGGCGTGGCAGCACGCGGTCAAGGGTCATCAAGTGCGCGGGCTGGACGGCGTGCTGACCGTGATCGATCAGCTCGCGGGAGTGCCGATTCCGGCCTCCGCGTGGGAGCCGCTCGTACTGGCGCAACGGGTCGTGGATTACCGCCCCGGAATGCTCGATGAGCTCATGGCCACCGGTGAGGTGTTGTTCTCCGGAGCCGGGTCGCTGGGTGACGAGGACGGCTGGGTCGCGTTCCACTTGGCCGAGTCCGCGGAGTTGTCCTTGCCGCCGGTCGAGAAGCTGCAGGTTGCGGCGTCGGAGTTGGATTCCGAGCTGGAGAAACAAGTGCTGGCTGTGCTGCAGGGCGGCGGCGCGTATTTCGCGTGGCAGCTGATCGAGCCGCTGTCCCAGGCGGGGCTGGCTGTGGGGATGCCCGAGTTGCGGACCGCGCTGTGGAACTTGCTGTGGGCGGGGCTCATCACCAATGACACGTATGCGCCGGTGCGCGCGCTGATGGCGGGCGGGCATTCCTCGCACAAGACGCCCAAACGACCGGCGCGGTCACGCGCGGCCGGCCGACGCGGTGCCGCCCGGTTGCGCGGGCTGTCCCGGCCGGGGACGACGTCGGGCATGGGCGTTTCCGGGGCAGAGTCCGGCGGTCACGTGGTGCGAGCCCAGGGCGGTTCCGAGGAGCGCACCACGGCCGGTCGCTGGTCCGTGCTGCGGCCCGAACCGCTCAACGCCACGGTGCGCGCGCAAGCGCAGGCCGAGCTGCTGCTGGATCGCTACGGAATTCTCACGCGCGGACCGGTTGCCGTGGAGGACGTGCCGGGCGGGTTCGCGACCGTGTACAAGGTGCTGCGGGCGTTGGAGGACGCGGGGCGGGCGCGGCGCGGTTACTTCATCGAAGGACTGGGGGCCGCGCAGTTCACTCAACCGGCAACGGTTGATATTTTGCGCAGTTTCTCCGAGGACGATTCGGTGCGCGCCCCCGAACCGCAGGTGCTCGCGCTGGCCGCCACCGACCCGGCGAATCCGTACGGCGCCGCGCTGGACTGGCCCGAGGTGGTGGCACTGGAATCCTCGACCAAGCACCGCCCGGGGCGGAAGGCCGGCGCCATCGTGGTGCTCGTGGACGGCGATCTGGTGCTGTACCTGGAGCGTGGAGGCAAGACCGCGCTCGCGTTCACGGCGTCCGAGAGCGAGTTGCGCATGGCGGCCGAGGCCGTGGCGGGTCTCGTGCAACGGCGTGCAGTGGACTCACTCGTGGTTGAGAAGGTCAACGGCGAATCCGTGCTGTCATCGATCGAGATGGTGACTGCCGTGCGGGAAGGACTGTTGTCCGGAGGCTTCTACCAAACGCCGCGCGGGGTTCGTATGCGCGCACCACTGAGCGGGTGATCGCCCATGCCAGAGGGCGATTCCGTCTACCGGCAATGCAAGATGCTCCGCGAGGCGCTGAAGGGGCAGGTGCTGGAATCCTCGGATCTTCGGGTGCCCACGTTGGCGACCACTGACCTGTCCGGGCGCACGGTGATGGATGTGGTGCCGCGGGGCAAGCACATTTTGATCCGGTTGTCGGCGGCCCCCAACGCTGACGAGCTGAGGTCCGGTGCCGAGCCACTCACCCTGCACTCGCACCTGATGATGGACGGCACGTGGCGGGTATTCGAGCGGGCCGGGACGTCTCGAGATAGCGGCGAGCGGGCGGCGTCGGCGTCGTCCGGAACTTCCCCGGCCGTTCGCGGAAGGCGCGGGCGGCAGCCGTATCGCCGCTACGCGAGCGTGCGCTCCCGCGCGGAGGCTCGCACGCCGTTGAGTGCGGACGTGTCGATCGGGCAGGGTTCGCACACGATCCGCGCGATCCTGCGCACGGCGACCGTGGACGCGATCGGTTTCGATGTGAAAGACGTGCGGCTGGTTCCCACGCGGCTGGAGGACCAGGAGCTCGTGGGCTATTTGGGTCCGGACATCCTCGGCCCCGATTGGGACGTGGACGAGGCGCTGCGCAGGTTGCGCGCCCAGCCGGATCGCGCGATCGGCACGGCCCTGATGGACCAGCGCAACCTCGCGGGCATCGGCAACGTGTACCGGGTGGAGGTGCTGTTCATGACGCGCACCAACCCCTGGGCACCCGCGGGATCGATTCCGGATGCGAAGCTCGTCGAGATCGTGAAGCTGGCGCACAAACTACTCAACCTGAATCGCGACCGCCCCTTGCGATCCACGGTGGGCCACCCCGCGACCGGGCGCCCGCTCTTCTGGGCCTACGGCCACTACGACCAGCCCTGCCGCCGCTGCGGCACGCGCCTCAAGCGCGGCGAGATCGACGACGCCGCCCCGTCCATCACCGAGCCCCGCGATCCTGCCGCGGTCCAACACTTGCGGCAGATTGCGTGGTGCCCGAGGTGTCAGGGCGCTGACTCTTGAGGCGCCGAGAATCCCACCGACGTCTCATCGAGCCGTTTCGAAATCGACGAAGTCGACGACTCCTCTGGGCATTCTTGAGTTCGGAGCTTGGGGACGGAATTACCGCCATCGTGATTCCACTGGCCGTCCCCCTTGGACTGACCGCGATCCGAAAGCCATCCTGATTACCTTTGGGACAAGCTCTGCAGTGCCTGTAACCGCCAGTGGGTACGCATCTGGAGCAGGACCGGATAGACATGCAGCAGGAGACCAAGCCCAAAGATCCACAGTGCTGCGGGCAGCGAAGCCACCGCGGCAATTGGCGTAGCGACTACGTGGACTACAGCTCCCCAGGTGTGCGCCACCGCATTGGAGCGGACAGAAGCGAAAAGCTCCTCCGCTGGTTCGCGTGTCCCGAGATGGGGCCTCAGCGAGCTGCCTCCGCGCCCACCACATAGAGGCCATATGCGGAGAGCGCGGAAACCACGAGAGCGGTGATCAATGCGACTCCTCATCTCGCCAGCTGGTCCGGCATCGAATCCGGTGGTGAGCACTGGATGCGTGCGCGTGGGCTCATCCACGATACGTCAGTGTCAGGCTCCGAAATCGGTGCATCCTGAACTTCCGCCCATGACAATTCTGCGAGCGCCCGTGACCCCGTAACCGATGGCTCGCTCCAGGGGCCCCTTGCCCAGGTTCAGGTACCACACCAGAGCAAAGACCACTGCGACCACCAAGTGGATGAGGTACCAGAGGTAGGGCCGGTCGTAGTGAATCTCGAAGGAGAGTGCCACCAAGTGGGCGGTGTAAAGAGTCAACGTCATGACGCCCATGGCCGTGAGCGGCAACAACCAGTCTCCGGCTTTTCGGGCAATCAACAGGAAGACCCCGAGTGCGGCCATACTCACGCCCAGACTCGCCGCAAGCGAGAGCGGGGTGTCTGCGTGAGGAGTGGTGATAGCCAGCCACCACGGAGTGGAAGTCGGCAAGGAGTCAGGGCCCCACGTCAGGATTTCGACTAACTTTTCCTCGCTCACCTGCGAGGAGTCCAACAACCGTTGATAGCCGCCCAGTCCATACAGCAGGATGTAGGACGTCACGTGAGCTACGACTGCCACTCCGACACCGGCGACCAACAGAGTGATCTGAGTCTTGATCCTGCGCAGGTCCAACCGGCCGATAGCCATCCCGGCCAGTAGATAGGTCATGTACGGCAGCGCAGGATAGGAGCCCGTCAACATCAGCTGAGACAATGTGCCCCCCGGTTCCAAGAGGACCGTTCCCAGCGTGGGATTGTGGGAGCTCCACTCGGGTAGGACATCAAGCAAGTTCTGCATCAACAAGGGTGCCAGTAGGCCAAAGGCCCCCGCCGACACGAACAACGCTTTGGGGCCGAGGCGCAGGAACGGTATGGCCAGCAAGAAGAACATCCCGTAGTAGATCAGGATGTTGTAGGCGGGCGGTTCTTCCGACATCAAGGTGCCGATCCACAGCCCCACGAGAGTGATCAGTACGGCTCGGACGGCTATGCCCGCTCGATCGGCAGTCAGTCGCTTTCCCTGGTGCGGGTTTCTGCCGCCGGTGCTCAGGGCCAACCCAACACCCGCCAGCATGGCGAAGAGAGCCGCTGCGTTCCCGGAAAACAGTATCCAACTCAGTGTCGCTTCTCCGGTGTCCTCGTTCCACGCTGGGAGAAGGTGGGTGGCCATCATGCCAACCAATGCCAAGCCCCGGGCAGCGTCGATTCCGACCAGCCGCTTGGACAGCTTCTTCGGTGCCCGGTCCATTTCTATCGGATGGTTCTTCCCCGCCCCATCTATGGCGTTCATTGATCCCCCTGAATCCCCCCGAATCCTAGGTGCCGCCGATTGCGCGCTCCCTTATTCGGTCCTCGGCCCCGGAACCTCCGAAGATAAGGCAGCCTAAATACTCTCACCTCAACGTGATGTCCACATCCCAGGAACCTGAAGCTTTCGTAAGAATTTTCCCCGATCTAGGCCTGCTCGGACCACCGGGGCCGCAATCTCTTTCAGAACCTAGACAGGTGTCTACTTTTCTGCCAAGCTACCCGGAAGATGTGAGCTGGCACACAGCCATGCTGCACGGTGATTTCCAACGGATGGAGAAACACATGGATCTGGACGACAAAGTTGCAGTCATCACGGGAGCAGCGTCGGGCATGGGTCTGGCCGCCGCGAAAGTCCTCACCCGAGCGGGCGCCGTCGTATACGGAATGGACCTTCGCCAGGAAGCTTTGGACGCCGACTTCGCCCGACTCGAAGGAGCCCAAGGATTCGCGGTAGATGTCTCCGACTCGAACGCGGTGAATGAGGTCTTCGAACGAATCAATAAGGACCACGGAAAGTTGGACGTTCTGGTCAACGCCGCGGGAGTCTCCACACCCAATCGGGAGAAGCAAACCTGGGTCGATGAGATCAATGCCACCATGATCGAGTCCTTCAAGGCCGGTGAGCCGTACAACCCCGAGTTCCTACAGGGAATCAGCGACGAAGACTTCGACCGGGTGGTCGCCATCAATCTCAATGGCACGTTCTACACGATCCGTGCGGCCGTTCCTCTCTTGAAGAAGGCCGGTGGCGGGTCGATCATCAATTTCGCCTCGGTGGCCGGATTGATCGGACTTCCGATGCCGGCGTACTACCCGGCGTCCAAAGCTGCGGTCGTCGGCCTCACCAAGGCCGTGGCCGCGGAACATGCGCCCTTCAACATCCGCGTCAATGCCCTGGCCCCGGCCGGAATCAACACCCCTATGTTCACCGCCTCCGGGGAGGACCATGTGCAGGCACTCCTCGCACTGCAGCCCCTCAAACGCGTAGCGGAACCCGAGGAGATCGGGCAGACGGTTCTGTTCCTCGCCTCTGACGCCGGAGCCCACTACACGGGGCAAACCCTGTCGCCGTCCGGCGGCGCCCTCATGCTCTGAGACCCACCTCAATTTTCGAACGGAGCCACTCGATGCAGCACACTTCCACACAGGTGACCACACCCACAATCTCCGAGGTACCCGGCCTGGACCGGCGTTTCTTGGAGGTCCTCGACGAGACCATTCGCGAGGACATCTCCCGGGGCGATTATCACGGCGCCAACATCGTGGTGGCCCGCCACGGTCAAGTGGCCCTTCGCGGCAGTTACGGCCTGGCAGACATCCAGTCGCAGCGCCCCACCAAGTCTGACGATGTGTACCGCATTCTTTCCATGTCCAAGGGGTTCACCAATGCCCTGATCTACCGGGCACTGAGCGAAGGCCGGCTGATGCTGTCCACCCGCGTGGTCGATCTGATCCCCGAGTTCTTCGGTACCGAGCCGTTTCGCGCTGCCCGGAAGGACCGGATCAACGTGGCGCACCTGTTGACCCACCGCGCCGGCATGCCCGCGACGCCCAACCCCGGGCTGGGCCCGGAAGGATTCGCAGTGTTGGCGGACGTCATTTCCGCGCTCTGCGGCGTGGACGTGGTGCATGAACCGGGCACCAATCTGAACTACTCCGCGGCCATCAACCATGCGCTCTTGGGTGAGATGGCCCGCCGCGCCTACGGTGCGGAGTCCTTCCGTGAGCTCATGCAGGACAAGATCTTCACCCCCGTAGGCATGACGAACACACGCTTCGGAATGCCCGCAGAATTTGCGGATCGCGCGGTCCCCCTGAAGGTCATTGTGGCCAATGACTCCTGGCTCAAACCCGAAGACATCGAATGCCTCAATGAGGTCATCGACCGACCGGATGCCGAGATGCCGTGGGTCGGCGCCGTCTCGACCATTGACGACGTCTTCGCGTTCACGGAAATGCTGCGGCACCACGGCCGTACCGCATCCGGTGAGCAGATCATCGGGGAGTCTGTACTGGACTTCGCCACCACCAATCAGACGGGCAATCAAATCAACGACCTCTACGGTATGGTCGCCGCCGCCAGGAAGTGGGAACTTCCCCCGGGGAACATGGGTTTGGGTATGGCGCTGGCCGGATCAGGTACGCACGCGCGCTTCTTCGGCCCCTTCGTCTCCCCACGAACCTTCGGCTCCTACGGCGCCGGATCGTCATTGCTGTGGGTGGATCCCGTGAGCGATGTGTCCTTCTGCTTCCTCTCGTCCGGGGTCATGGACGAAGGCGACAACGTTGCGCGTTTCCAGAAACTGTCCACGATCGCGGCTTCCGCCGTCTCCGACAACTAAGGATTGCGCCATGACCACGATTGACGACGCCGCTCACCCCGCCGGGCGCTGCCCGGTCGCGCATGGTTTCGATGCCATGGGCGATGACTACTACAGAGACCCCGCCGGCCATCTGGCCGAAGTGCGAGATGCCACGCCGGTGTTCTGGTATCCGTACCTCAATGCCTGGATCGTGACCAAGCGTGACGATTGCCTGGAGGTCCTCTCGGATTGGAAGACCTACTCGTCAGCGGCCAACTCGGCCGCGGATGTGCCCGAGAAGTACCAGGACGTCTATCCGCCTGAACTCGTGGCAAAAATGATCGTCGGTCAAGATCCCCCGGGTCATACCGAAGCCCGTTCGGTGGCTCATCGCGGGTTCATCAAGGAACGCATGGACCGGCTTCAGCCCGAGATCGAGGCCCGCGCCCACCGCATCATCGATCGCTTCGAAGCAACCGGATCTGCAAACCTGCTCGAGGAGTATTCACTGGAGCTGACCACGCAGACCATCATGGCTCTGCTGGGCCTGGACTACGAGTACGAACCCATGATGCGTCAGTTGCGAGACGATCTCTTCTCGGTGTTGTCCTCAGCCCACGAGCCACTGCCCGAGCCCAAACGCTCGGAGGTGTGGGACCGGTTCGTCCGAGCAAACCTGGCACTGAGAGAGATCATCGACTCCCGCAGGGATTCCGAGGCGGACGACATCATCTCCGTCATGGCATCCGCACGCACGGATGACGGCTCCTTTGCCCTGCCCACGCCTCAGATCGCGCTGCATGTCTCCGAATTCGCCGCGGCGGGTACGGACACCACGGCCCAGGCAATGACCAATGCCGTGATCTTCCTGTCCCGGAATTCCGGCGCCCTCCAGGATGCGATCGCGGAGCCGGAGTTGTGGCCTCGCGCTTTCGAGGAAACCGTGCGACGTCGCCCTTCTTCCACCTTCACGTCGAGACGGGCCACGCGCGCGGTCACCCTATCCGATGTCACGGTCGAGGAGGGGGACATGATTTGGGTTGCCCTGGCATCCGCCAATACGGACCCGGAGCACGTGGAGCGGCCCTTCGAGTTTGATATCCATCGGCCCGACCCCACCGACCACCTCGCGTTCACGGCCGGGCGGCACACGTGCCTGGGCAACCCCCTGGCCCGCGTCCAGGGGGCAACTGGCCTGCGCGTACTGTTCGAGCGTTTGCCCTCGCTCCGGCCCGATGACACGGCGGAACTGGATTTTCTCCGCATGGCCCTCTTACCCGTTCGGCGATCTTTGAACGTGCACTGGGATGTTGCGGACGTGGAGCGCTCCAAGGAACGCACCGTGCGGACCCTCAACCTTGAGGTTCTGGACCGAACAGAAGCATCGGACGGAGTGGTCACGTTGACCCTGGGTCACCCCGACGGCGGTGAACTTCCCACCTGGCGCGCTGGCGCGCACGTGGACGTGCACGTTCCCAACGGTGAGCTGGAGCCTTTCGTGCGGCAGTACTCCTTGTCCTCCGATCCGGGGGAGACGAACGTTTACCGCATCGGTGTGCTCAAAGAAGTCTCCGGGCGCGGAGGCTCCGAAGCCTTGCACGAGACGTTGCTTCCAGGCTCGCGCGTCACGGCCTCGTGGCCCCGTAACAACTTCAGGTTGGCGCCCTCTCCGAAATACATCTTTGTCGCCGGTGGCATCGGCATCACACCCATCCTGGCGATGATCCGGGAGGCGGAGCGTGCCGGGGCGGACTGGGAACTGGTCTATGGCGGACGCACTCGGTCCTCGATGGCGTTCCTGTCGGATCTCGCGAAGTACGGCGATCGGGTCACTCTGGTTCCGCAGGATGAACTCGGAATCATTGACCTGCCCGGATTGCTCGGCGAAGTTCGTGAAGAAACGTTGATCTACGCGTGCGGGCCCGAACCCCTCCTGCGAGCCGCGGAAGAGTGTGCCGCCCACTGGCCCAAGGACTCTCTCCGCCTGGAGCGATTCGCGCCCAAGGTGGTCGAACGTACAGTGCCCGACACTCCTTTCGATGTGGAGTTCGCAGCGTCAGGAACCACCGTGACCGTAGGAGCGGACGAGACCATCCTGGATGCCGCCGAGCGTCAGGGGTTGCCGGTGATCTCGTCGTGCAAGACCGGCACGTGTGGCACCTGTGAAACCCCGATTGTCGCCGGTCAGGCGGACCACCGGGATTCAATCCTTACGGCCTCAGAGCAGGAGACGAACGAGACCATGATGATCTGTGTGTCCCGCGCTGCCGTCGGCTGTCCCAAGCTGGTGTTGGATCGCTGATCTACAACGCCAAGAAGGGCCGGGCTACTCGCCGAAAAGCTGCGCCCATTGGCGCGCTAAAGAGGCAAGTACCCGGTCCTCGCGCTCTCTGTGACCACGGATGTACAGGAAATAGAAATTTCGTTCCAGGCTCATCATGAGAGTTGTCATGTGAACTTCCCGATCTAACCGTTCTTCCTGGTTCCGGCAATCCCTATAGAGAGCGGTCTGACGGCTCGAAATTCGACGCCCCAGCCCTAGCCATTCATCCAGAACTTCTGGGTCCGTTGCCATCGCTCGATTGATGGCCTCGAATTCCGTCGAGTACCGGATCCACATGTCGCGAGCCTCATCGAGCCATGCTTTCATGGCCTCGCAACTGTGCGATGACATCTGGTCAAGACGATCGTAGAGACTGGCTATCAAAGTCTCGATTTCCTGCATTCGAGCCATAATGATTTGTGGTTTGCTCTTGAAGTACAAGTATAGGTTCGCGCGACTACTACCAGCGGCGGACGCAATCTGCGCCATGGAAGTCTGCTCGTATCCACGTTCTTTGATGAGCTGCAATGCCACATCCACGAACCGCTGTCGCGTTTGGACGCTCTTAGCGGTTCGGTCAGTCATATGAGCTCCGAAGTGTGGTCAGTCACTTGCAGGTTGGCGCTTTCACCTGGTGGCGACGGGCAGTCGTTGACGAGTCTAACCAAGGCACCGGAATCGTCAGTCGAGATCCCTCAGAAATACGTTCACACGGATCAATTCCGAAGGCTTCAGCCAACCTACCCGTGGTGCACCGCAGTTCGCGAACCATCTACGGTGCACCACTTGTGGCTCTTCTAGCGGGTAACCCAGGTTTTCCCGGTCACCGAGGACCAGTGAGCTACGTAGCCATTGGAGAAGCGCTGCTGGACTTCGGTACCGACTCGATACTCATCCGTAGTGGGATACCCCCAGCCGCGCTCGTATCCCGACTTCTTCCATGCGTTTCCGATGGCACCGGTTTCAACAACCGCCCGCGCGCCAGTGGCCGGGGACCACAAGATCTTGTGTCCGACCCCTCTAGAGTTGCGGAAGCTCTGGTAGGCGCCGCCGTTGATCAGTCCACCGCGTTCGTTCATCGTGGGGGTTCCGACAACGCCGGTTCCGCCCAGGGCACTATGCCGAGCCTTGATAGCGCCCTTGACCGTGTAACCACCAATGTTTTGAGGCGCTGTTGAGTATGTTGGGCTCTTTTTATTGGACTGCGTAGCGACCCCTCCGAGAAGACTTCCCGAAACGGTGGTGGACACATCTTTTGGACCCGCGCCTTGCGGGAATCCGTAGGAAACCACGGTGCCGACCAGGCGCCACCCGGAACCGGTGCGGGACAAAGAACCGTCCACGTGAGTGAGCCCAATTCCAATGACCTTCATCTTCGGATCGGTCAACACCTTGTTGTGTCCGTTGGAACCCTTCCACCACTGCACAAGATCAGTGACCGAGTTCCTGTAGGAAAGCGCGTGGATTTCCCCCACCGCGTTGTACCCGGCGGCCCGAGGATCGGTCAGAAAGGTGTTGCTGTGATTGATGACTTCCTGCTGGACCAGTCGGTTGGACTGCCCCTGTGCAATGCCGGACAGGCTGGCCGAGTATTTCACCGGGGCCAAACCCTTAGATGCGCGGTGAGCATTAATTTGATTGAGCATGTTCTGAGCATCAGCTGCGCGGGTTGACTGAGACACAGAGACAATGTCGTTGGGAGCAGCATTCGCCGGCGCTGTGGCGGTCAGACCGCCGAGCATGATGCATGCTGCGGTCGCGGAAGTGAGCAGTCGATTGCTCGATTTACGTTTGGGGGCGGCATGTTTGGGGGTGCGGTACTTGAACATCAGTATCGGGCCATTTCGTCGTCGGGCGCAGAGAAGTGCGCAGAGTCAACTAAAGACCAGACGAAATTGCGCACGGGGGGTTCTGCGTCAAAGGAGCGGTTCAAAAAGAAGAGCACCGTCCACCGGGAGGTGGCTGGGGGGAAGAGCCATCGTTGATACTACACACATTGACGTTATCTTGTCGTTATTAATGGTTTTTCTGGAACCAAATTTCCCCGTGGAAGTGAACAATCGGGAAACGACGGGAAGTATCGCCACAGTGACTGACGTTAGTGGCGAAACCACGTTCATTCCCCGCACCCCATAGTTATGACTAGCCCGCCACCGCCGCATGACTACTCGGCGTCAAGCGAGAATCGATCATCACGGATTCCCCCGTCATCGGATGCACGAACGTCATGGAACGCGCGATCAACTGCATGGGGTTGTCCGGGTCTTCCACATCGAAGTCATTCAGCGGCACCGGGTACAGCTTGTCGCCCCGCAACGGCAGCCCCAAAGACGTCATGTGCACGCGGATCTGGTGGGTGCGTCCGGTCAGTGGCCGAACTTCGTAGAGTCCCCACTCACCGGACTCATCCGTGAAGGAAACCAGCAGCCGAACATCCGTGATCGCATTGACCTCCCCCGGATCCTCGCGGGCCTGCAACTCACCCTGCGTCTTGTTGATTCGCGATTCCACGCGCACCGGTTCGGCATCCACTCGCCCGTTGAGCGAAGCCACGGCCCAATACGTCTTGGACACCGACCGCTGCTCGAACATCTTGTGGAAGGCCCCACGATGCTCGCGCCGTTTGCACAGCAACAGGACCCCTCCGGTGGAACGGTCCAGCCTGTGCAGTGCGGAAATCTCGTCGTTGGCGAACTGCACGCGCCCCGCGACCACCGCACTGCGGCGGACGTTCTCTCCCTTGGGGGTACTGCACAGCCCATGGGGCTTGTCCACGGCGATGATCCACTCGTCCTCGTACAACACGTCCAAGGTGACGGGAGCGGCGTCGTCGTCGGGAATGGGACGGTGGAACCACACGGAAGCGCCCGGAACGTAGGGCGAAGAAGTCGTGACCACGGTGCCGTCGTCGGAACGCACTCGACCAGCCCCGACCTCGTCCGCGAACCACGCGGCGCTGTCCGGGAACCGCTGCATCACGTAGGAGACGGCGGTTGCGGGCAGCGAACCGAGCGATAGAAGCACAGGGTCAGGCGCGCCCGGCCCCGGCATGCGAACCCGCGTGGGCCCCACCCCGCGGTCCATGGGCAGGGGCGGTGCCGTGCGTCGTTTCCTCATATCGCGTGAGACCAGCCAGCTACCATGGCCTGGAACCTAACACACGACTTAGAGGCGGCCCATCGTGACCCAGCAGACCACCGCGGAGCACGTGGTGCTCCTGGATGACCAGCATCAGCCCACCGGCACCGCGCTCAAATCGGAGGTCCACACTGAGGACACTCCCCTGCATCTCGCGTTCTCATGTCACGTGCTCAATACCAAGGGCGAGGTCCTGGTGACCCGCCGCGCGCTGAGCAAGAAGACCTGGCCGGGCGTGTGGACCAACAGTTTCTGCGGCCACCCCGGTCCGGACGAGCCCTTCGAGACGGCCATCGCTCGCCGCGCGCAACAGGAACTCGGCTTGGAGATCCGCAACATCGCCCCCGTGATTCCGGAGTTCAGCTACCGCGCCACGGACGCGTCCGGGATTGTGGAGAACGAGTTCTGCCCGGTGTTCGTGGCCATCACCGATTTCGAGCCCGAGCCCGTGGAGTCCGAGGTCTCCGAATACGCCTGGGCCACCCCGCAGGACCTGGCCGACGCCGTCCAGCGCGCGCCGTTCGCGTTCAGCCCGTGGCTCGTCTCCCAGATCGCCGAGCCGGAGTTGCAGGCACAACTCGGCTAGCCGGTTAGGCTCGGACCGTCTCGTTTTCCGGCCCAGGAGCACTGCCATGTCCGAATCCCCGGCGTACCGCGCCGCCAAAGCCGCGCACTCCGTGGATCGCCTGTTCGGCTCCCGCGCCCTCCGCGTACCGGGCACCTACCTGGGCGCCGTGGCCTTCCCCCACCCGCGCGTGGGCCCGTGGCACTACTGGTGGCAGGCCCACCTCCTTGACGCGCTCGTCGACGCCGCCGCCCGCGAGCGCCGCGCCGGTCACGACGACGACGCCGCCCGCCTGCGTTCTCGCGCCCACCGTCTGTTGCGCGGCATGGCCATCCGAAGCGGTGGCCGGGTTACCAACAACTTGTTCTTCGATGACATGGCCTGGCTCGCCCTGGCCTTGGGACGCCTGCGCGAGGAAGACCTCGAGGCCACCGGCACGTGCGGCAAGGACGTGTTGAGCGCGGGCAGTTCACTCATGAACCGCCTCGAATCCGGTTGCGACTCCAACCTGGGCGGCGGTACGTGGTGGAACACCACCCGCGACTACAAGAACACCGCCGCCACGGCTCCCACCGCACTTGCCCTGCTGCGCACCCACCGCGTGGCCGAGGCCCGCGACCAGTTGAACTGGTTGTTCGACACCCTGTGGGATGACGAGCGCGGGGCCTTCCTGGATGGCATCCGCTTGGTCGCCGCCGGTTCCGGCACGGAAACCACCTCGGTGGATCGCGCGCTGTACAGCTACAACTCCGGCCCGGCGCTCGGTGCGGTCCTGGAACTGGCCGAACTCACCCGGGACCCGGCCGAACGTCAACTGTGGCTGGACCGCGCTGCGGCCATCGTCCACGGCGCGGCCAAGCAGTTCACCGTGGACGGTCCCCACGGAAAACCGGTCCTGCGCACCCACGGCGGAGGGGACGGCGGGCTGTTCACCGGGATCCTGGCGCGCTATCTGGGCCAGGCGGCGTCGTCGGAATTGCTGGATCCTGACGCGCGAGCAGTGGCCCGTGAATTAGTCGAAGAGACTGCCCGGGCGCTGTGGGACGGCCGACGCGAATTCGACCCGGTCGAGGACTTTTCCAAGCCCGTCGCCCAGCGCGAAGAGGGCGAGACCGTGGCCGTGTTCTCCCCCGAACCGGCACGTCACTCGAACGAGGCGCAACGCGTGGGAGCCCCCGTGGAACTCGGCACGCAGGTGCAGGCATGGACCGTTCTGGAAGCCGCCGCGCTGCTCTCGTGAGGTTCGGCTGTGCGCTGAACCACCCCGCGAAACCGGCGCTCGGCATAGCCGTAAAGGGTGCGCTGGGGTAGAAACACTGTATGAGTTCTGTACGTACTCCGGACCCCAATCCAGGCTGGCTCAGTGAGGACGACCTCAATCATGCCCGGTCGCTGCTGCCCATCGTGTACATCCAGGCCATCCCCGTGCGCTTGGACCCCCTCGGCTGCATTTCCGAGATCGGCCTGCTGCTACAGGGGACTTCGGAAGGCCACATGGTGCGCACGTTCGTCTCCGGGCGCGTGATGTACCGCGAGACGGTGCGCGCGGCGCTGCTGCGGCACCTCGAGAAGGATCTGGGCTCGCTCGCGTTCCCGCAGATGCCGTCCTCCACGGTCCCGTTCGCGGTCTCCGAATTCTTCCCGTCTCCGTCCGAGACCGGCCTGACCGACGATCGACAGCACGCGGTGGCCCTGAGCTACATCATCCCGGTGCGCGGCGAATGCGAGCCGCGCCAGGACGCTCTGCAGTTGTCGTGGATGACCCCGGACGAGGCGCTGTCCGCAGACGTCCAGGGCGAGTTCGAAGGCGGCCGCGGGGATCTGATCCGCCAAGCCATCGCGCACGCCGGCTGGGGCCGCTGAGCCTCACCGCCGTTCCCCACCACCACCACCGACGACGACGCCACTCGGTCGCGTTGGCGCGCGTTTCCTCGCCCGAAAGCACTCGCTCGTGGACATTTGAGGTCGAGGATCGCAGCTGAACATTTAGGGCAGAGGAACGCGCCTGGAACCCGGCGTTTTCTGCGAACCCGTGCCAGAGATGTCACCGAGGAGCGGCGTCGAACCCGGCCGGTGCACGAATCATGCGGGCGTCAGTCTTGCGGCTCGTCCCCGTTGGCCGCTTGACGAATCAGGGGAACGGCACGGGTGTCCGCCTCGCGTTCGGACCGGGTGCGGAAGATGTACACGACCGCCAGTCCGCACACCGCTCCGATCACGGTTTCCACGGCGCGAGCCTGCAGCAGGGAGAGCGCCTCCACGGGGTGGGCCAGCTGCGTCATGAGCAGAGCGAGCGGGGTGATGAACAACAACGCGATCGAATAGTTGCGGCCGATGAACAGCTCCGCCAGGAACTGCAACAGGATCACGAACACCACGATGTGCCACGTTTCCAACTGCAGAGACAGCAAAAAGGCCGTGACACCCACGCCACCCAGAGTGCCCACCATGCGGTGCACGCCGCGCTGGAGCCTGGCACTCAGATCAGGGGCAGCAATCGGCGCGGCCGCCGCGACCATGGCCCAGTAACTGTGCGACAGTCCGCTCATCATGCCCAGGGCCCCGGCAACGGAGGTCGCCAGGAAGAACCGACCCGCATGCGACCACAGTTGACCGGTCGTAAGCCCGTGATGGGCGGGCACGGAGGCGATGGGACCGTGAACACCTTCGCCCACCCATTTTCCGGCCAACCCGAGCACCACGGAAAGCCCTGCGGACAAGGCGGCGATCAGACCCGCGACCCACAGAGGGGCGGCGTCGGGCAGGGAGCCGATGGCCCCCACCGCAAAGATGAAGAACAGCGACCCGGCCGGTTTGAGGGTGAGGTAGGCCGCCACGAGTGCGCCTAATCCCGCCACCACCGCGGTGACCCCCAGCGTCACCACCTGCGCGGCACCCAGGTTGGACAGCAGCGCACCCAGCAAGATGCACACCAAGAGAATGAGACCGGCCTGCGACTGGTGCTTGAACCGATCACGGATAGGTTCGTTGCGTGCGTAGATGGAGGTGAAAGCGCCGAAGGCCGCGTAGATCGCCAGATCCGTCCGGTCGAGGGCCAGCAGAACCAGCAGGGGTATGGCCACGGACAGCGCAATACGCGCCGCCGGAATGTGATCCCGCTGTGATGGCGGGAGGGCGAAAAACTGGGCAACCGTGCTCACCTGAGTGCGGCCTACCTCTCTGTCTGGAACGTTGAACCGGGCCCATTCTCTCGCAGTCGCCGGGAACCGGCACAATGGTGTGGTGCCTACGCCCAGTACCGAAACTTCCAGCGCTCCCTTCAGCTTCGAGATCGAGACCCGCCTGCGGGACAGCTCATCCCCCTCGACCGAACAGATCCAGGCAAATGGGGGCCAGTTCCAGGGCCGCACCGGCACGATCCACACCCCGCACGGCAATATCCAGACGCCGGCGTTCATCCCCGTGGCCACCCAGGCCGTGGTCAAGGCCGTTCTGCCGGAGTCGCTGGCTGACGAGGGCGCTCAGGCCATGCTCGCCAACGCCTATCACTTGTTCCTCCAGCCCGGCGACGACATTCTGGACGCCGCCGGCGGCCTAGGGAAGTTCATGAACTGGCCCGGCCCCACCTTCACGGACTCGGGCGGGTTCCAGGTCATGTCCCAGGGTTCGGGCCTGGGCAAGGTCATCGACATGTCCACGGTCGAGGAACCGCTCGGCGACGACGACATCGCCAAGGGCCAGGAACGCATGGCCAACGTCGACGACGACGGCGTGTGGTTCCGTTCTTACATCAACGGTGACCTCCACCGGTTCACCCCGGAGATCTCCATGCAGATCCAGCACAACTTGGGCGCGGACATCATGTTCGCCTTCGATGAGCTGACCACGCTCCACAACTCCCGGGGCTACCAGGAAGAGGCGTTAGAGCGAACTCGGTTGTGGGCGCTTCGCTGCATCGCGGAACACCAACGCCTGACCGAGGAGCGCTCCCACAAGCCGTACCAGGCGCTGTTCGGAGTTATTCAAGGTGCACAGTACGAAGACCTGCGCCGGAAGGCTTGCCGAGATTTGGCCACCATGGGCTTCGACGGATTCGGCATCGGCGGAGCCCTGGAAAAACAGCAATTGGGAACAATTGTTCGCTGGTGCACCGAAGAGTTACCGGAAAGTACACCGAAACATCTTCTGGGCATTTCCGAACCCGATGATATCTTTACGGCAATCGACAACGGCGTGGACACCTTCGACTGCGTTTCACCCACCAGGGTGGCGCGCTCATCAGCCGTCTACTCCCCGACCGGACGGTTCAACCTGACCAACGCACGTTTTGCGCGGGACTTCACACCGATCTCCGACACGTGTCCGTGCTACACATGCGCCCACTACACCCGGGCGTACTTGAGGCACTTGTTCAAGGCCAAGGAACGCAACGCCGCGACCTTGGCATCCATCCACAACGAGCGGTTCATCCTGGACATCGTGTCCGGAGCGCGCGACGCGATAAACACCGGAAATTATTTCGAATACCGAGATAAAACTCTCAGGAATTACTACCAAATGCAATGATCACCTTACTGCTACTCTCCCTGTCGCGGTCCCGCCGTCTGAAATCTTTGTACTCAAACCCCGGGACACGCCGCACTGTGTTGTACACCACATTCGCGGCCCTGTATAAACGGGAATCACAGCGATCCGGAGGGGTGGTCAGCATGACCGAGAACGAGGACCAAACTGGCGTGGACTTGGATTCCACGCCCACACCCGCGCAAGATGCGGCCAATTCCGGAGTGGGGGAAACACTCGCCGGCACTCCTGCTAGCGAACCCGTAGACGGAGAATTCAAAGCACCACCCACCGGGGGCCTGTCCCTGGTGGATCCCCGCGAAAGTGAACAACCCGCCAAGTGCGTGATCCCCGGCAGGCCAGCCTCCGTAGACGAAACGAACGAAGTCACCGCTGGCGGTTACGGCGTGGGTGTTGATGCAAAATATGTCCCGCCCAGCATGGCTGGACCCACGCGACGCGTACTGCGCAATATCTCTGAGGTGCGGCACTTCTTCCGCGTCAACGACACCCCCGTGTTCTTCGTGGGTGCCACCCCGTTCAACCTGCTGGGCCTGGACCGCTGGGTGCGCAACCTGTCCTACATCTCGTTCTACGACGGCTGGGACGGCGCACATCCGCGCATCTTCACGCCTAAGAACAAGCCCGCCCGTGAGTTCGAGTCCGGCGAGGACATCAACAACTGGCTCCTGCGTCATCACGAGGTTCGCGCGCTGATCGATTCCCGCACGCCTCGGGGGACCCGACCCAAGATCGCTCTGGTCTTCTTCAACGAAGAGACCGAGGAGATCTGCGAGGAACTCGGGTACGACCTGATCCTGCCCAAGGCGGAGCTTCGCGAAAAACTGGACTCCAAGCTGATCACCACGCGCCTCGGCCACGAGGTGGGAGTGCCCTCGGTACCGAACATCCTCACCACGGTGGACTCCTGGGACGAGCTCCAGAAAGAAACCACCGAGAACGGCCTCGGCACCGACCTCGTGGTGCAGACGGCCTACGGCGACTCCGGCAAGACTACGTTCTTCATCAAGTCCGAAGAGGACTGGAATCAATACAAGGACGAGATCGTCGGCCAAGAGGTCAAGGTCATGAAGCGCATCAACAACTTCCCTGTTGCGGTGGAGGCGGTGCAGACCGACGCCGGCACCATTGTGGGCCCGTTCATGACCGAGTTGACCGGATACCCGGAATTGACCCCCTACCGCGGTGGCTGGTGCGGCAACGAGACCTTCCCGGACGTACTCGACGACGAGACGCGCGCCGTGGCCTCGGACATGGTCCGCAGACTGGGTGACCGCCTGGGTGAGGAGGGCTACAAGGGCTTCTTCGAAGTGGACGTGCTCATCGACCTGGACACCAAGGACGTGTACCTGGGTGAGCTGAACCCGCGCATTTCCGGAGCAACATCCATTACTCAAGTCACCGCCGGTGCATACGCGGACGTCCCCCTGTTCTTGTTCCACATCCTGCAGTACATGGATGTCGAACTGCAGTTGGACGTGGACGAGATCAATGAACGCTGGGCCGAGCTGGCTGCCGTGGACGTGTGGAGCCAGGCCGTGGTCAAGGAGATCTCCCCGGGCGTTGCCCGAATCGATAAAGCGCCCCGCACTGGCCAGTACTTCGTGGACGCTGACGGAGGCCTCGTTTACCGACGCCCGGCGCTAGACTGGCACCAGCTTCAGAACTCGTCGGAAGTCTTTTTCATGCGGATCTACGGTCCCGGCGAGTTTCGTTGGAAGGGCGCAGATCTGGGCATCATCGTGTCGGTCGGGCGATTGCAGCGTGACACCGGCAATGGCACCGCGCTTAGCATTCGAGCCAAGCATTTGATCGAATCCTTCCGAGACATGTACACCGTGACTCCCCTGGTTCGTCCTGCAGGGGCCAAGGGATCTGCAGGTTTGAAGGCCTAGGTTGCTCAGCGAGACCAGCGGCTCCCCGGGTATGGGAGTCACTCTCAACAACTGGCAGACCCCCGAGCAACTCGCGTGGTCGTTCCAGCACATTGCGGACATCCTGCCCACCGCGGCCATTTCGCGCGCCGCGGCACCGGCAGCTACGTTCGAGAGTGCTCCCGCACCCGTGGAGAACCTCCCCCTTGTCACGGTTGACGGTCGATTTCTCACCGTGGGCGAAGTCATGGACTGGACCTACACCGACGGCTGGTTGGTCGAACATGACGGCAAGATCCTGGCCGAGCATTACCCCGGTGGCATGGCTCCGGGCACCAAGCACTTGCTGATGTCCGTGAGTAAGTCCCTGGTCTCGCTCGTTGCAGGATCACTCTGGGGCTCGGGCCTCCTCCACCTGGACGCACCCGTGACCGCCTACGTACCGCAATTGGCATATTCGGGGTACGCGGGCGCCACTGTGCGGAACCTCTTGGACATGCGGACGGGCGTGCGCTTCTCCGAGGAGTACACGGACCCGGATGCAGAGGTCCGCCAGCTCGAGGAAGCCATCGGGTGGAAGCCCTGGACCCACCCCGGCCCGCGCAGCATGTACGAATTCCTGCTGGGCCTGAAGAAGGTCCGCGAGCACGGAGGCGTGTTCGAGTACCGCTCGGCGGAAACCGATGTGCTCGGTTGGGTCTGCGAGGCCGCCGGCGGTGCACGCATGCAGCAGTTGATGTCCCGCATGCTGTGGAGTCGCATCGGTGCAGAAGAGGACGCCAACATTGGTGTGGACAGCACCGGCACCGGCATGTTCGACGGCGGCATTTCCGCCTCCCTGCGCGATATCGCTCGAGTGGGCCGCGTGGTCCTGGGTGACGGCGTGTCCATGACCGGCGCCCGGGTGACCCCCGCGGAGTGGATCTACGACACCGTGGCGGGTGGCCCTGATTCCCGCCAGGTTTTCGCGGATTCCCCCACGGACACCCGGATGCCCGGCGGCATGTACCGAAACCAGTTCTGGATTCCGCGCGAAGGTTCGGACGTGATCCTTGCCCTGGGCATCCACGGACAAATGATCTATATCAACCGCCCGGCCCGCGTGGTCGCCACCAAGCTCTCGAGCTGGCCGGTGCCGCAAGACGCGTGGATGCTGCTGACCACCCTCACCGCCTTCGACACCATTGCTGCGGCCGTGCAGGAGAACCGGATCTAAATGGACACGGACCAGCCACACGCCCACCCCGGCGAGCTTCGCCGGGTCAGCGCGTGCGCGGGAGTGATCCTGGCGCCCAATCCCGGGCCCATGACGTTGGACGGAACCAACACGTGGATCCTGTCCGCGCCGGGTTCCGATCCGGAGCATGCCCATTACGGCAGTCACCCCTCGGCGCAGGGCCGTGGTTCGTGGCCCGGCAGTGATGTCGTGGTGGTGGATCCCGGGCCGGAGGATCTCGGCCATCTCAAGGCGATCGTGGATGTCGGTAACGTCGTGCTGATTCTGATCACACACCGCCACGGTGACCACACGGACGGCATCGACCGGCTCCACGAGCTGACGGGCGCCCCCGTTCGGGCGGCACTACCTGAGCACTGCCGGGACGGCGAACCGCTCAGCGATGGAGACACGATCGTGGCCGCAGGAATGCGGATTCAGGTCATCGCGACCCCCGGCCATACGTCGGACTCCGTGAGCTTCAGAATTCCGCACGACGAACCGGAAACCATCATCACCGGGGACACGATCCTGGGCCGCGGTTCCACCATGATTGATTACCCGGACGGCTCACTCGGCGATTACCTGCGCTCGCTCAACGTCTTGGGTCGGCATTCGGGTGCCATGGTGCTGCCAGCCCACGCCGGCCCGCTGCACGATATCCAAGAGATTTGCGAGGAGCTCACTGAACACCGCCTGGAACGCCTGGATCAGGTGCGTTCGGTGCTCAACGAGCTGGGCAGCGGCGCGAGCCTCGAGGCCATCACGGACGCCGTCTACGCGGACGTACCGGAGGGAGTCCGCCGCGCGGCTGAGCACTCCATCACCGCGCAGCTCGCCTACCTCGGCTACTGACTGAGTTTCAGTCCCGATCTCACACTGCGGCCGCACCCCAATGGGCCGAGACCCGTGAACTACGCGCGGGTTTCGACGTCGCTCCGAACCGTTCCGTAGCTCGGCTCGCGGCGCTTGATCCACCCGATCACGGCGTACGTGACGGGCATGAGGAGCACCTCGACCAGGCACTTGTACACGTAGCCCACGATCACGTAGTTGAGGAACCCGGACCACGAATCGATGCCGATGATCGGTGCCGCGATCGAGCAGAAGATGATGGTGTCGACCAGCTCACCCACCATGGTGGAGCCGATGAGGCGGGCCCACAGGTGCTTCTCCTTGGTCTTGGCTTTGACCTTGACCATCACGTAGGCGTTGAGTAGCTGGCCGACCAAGTAGCCCAGTAGCGAACCGACCACAATGAGCGGGACCGGGCCCAGCACGGCTTCGAATGCGCTCTGGTTCTCGTAGAACTCAGCCGGCGGCAGGATGATCACGATCCAGAACACTGCGGAGGAGAACGCACCGAACACGAAGGACGTGATGATGGCCTTGCGAGCAGCCCTGAAGCCGTAAACCTCGGACACCACATCGCCCAGCACATAAGCCAACGGGAACAGGAAGAACCCACCGTCGGTGATGATGGGACCGAACTCCACACCCTTGGTCGCTCCGATGTTGGAGAGCACAAGGATCACGCAATAGGCGGCCAGAATCAGGTCGAAGTACGTACGGGGGCGGCGAGCGAAAGCGGGGCCGGCGGCGTCGGACGGGGCCGCAGTTGAGGAAACGTCACGGGTGACCGGGGTGGCGGAATTGGGCACGACAAACTCTCCACGGAATCAAGGGAACTGGTGCGACGTCGCCTGCCACCCGGCGTCGTGGATCAGTGTAATGGTTACGCCTGTTGCGTTGAATTCGCGAGCACGGGGATTGCAGGAGCACAATATCCCCATGACTGAACTTTCCCGCCCGCAACCTCCCGTTGCCATGACGATTGCCGGTTCCGAAGTCACCGGCGGGGCCGGCGCGCTTGCGGATATCAAGACTTTCACTTCGCTGGGAGTTTTCGGCTCCCTGGCGCTGACCTGCATTGTGGCGTTCGATCCGGAGAATGACTGGGCCCATCGCCTGACTCCGGTTGACCAGGAGACCCTGGCCAATCAGCTGCAGACCATTTCTGCCGCGTACGACCTGGACGCCGTCAAGATCGGCATGCTCGGTTCACCGGACACGATCCACACCGTGGCCAAGGCCATGACCGAGCTCAAGCCGCGTCACTTGGTGCTGGACCCCGTGCTGATCTGCAAGGGTCAAGAGCCCGGCGCGGCCCTGGACACTGATCAGGCGCTCAAGGCCGAGGTGCTGCCGTTGGCCACGTTCGTGACGCCCAACCACTTCGAATCGTTATCGCTGTCCGGCATGAACGAGATCAACAACGTGGAGGATCTCAAGGAAGCCGCCAAACGCATCCACGATTCCTCCGGCGCCACCGTGCTGGCCAAGGGCGGCGTGCGTCTGTCCGGCCCGGACGCCGTGGACGTCTTCTACGACGGCTCCGAACTCGAGGTGCTCAGCGAACCCAAGGTGGGCGAGGTTCCGGTCTCGGGTGCGGGCTGCTCGTTGGCCGCCGCGGTTGCCGCCGAGCTGGCCAAGGGCGCGTCCGAGATCGACGCAGCTCGCACCGCCAAGGCGTTCGTTTCCGCCGGCATCCGCCACCGACTCGATTCTCACCTCCCGTTCGAATCCCTGTGGCAGGGCGGGCTCGCCGCCGAGTCCTGACTCCCACGATCGACGACGCCGCGCGCACCGGTTCCCCACGCTGGGGCCGGCGAGCGCGGCGTCGTCGGCATTTCGGAGCACAAGCGGGACGTTTCCTGAAAGATCTCAGTGAGATCGCTGCGCCTGGATTACATCTGGCACCCCGTGCCGTTGAATGTAATGACAGACCGTCACCCGCCTAGGTCAGACCTTCCCCGCTTTACTGACAGAATCAGATAAGGTGTCATCATGCCCCGCATTACAGCCTCCAGTAACGCTGCCCAGCGAGAGCGCACCCAGCGTGCGATCCTCACCGCGTTTGGAGAACTGCTCTACACCCAAGGGCTCACCGATCTGACCATGACCCAGGTGGCAAAGACCGCGGGCGTGGGGCGCACCGCCGTCTACAACTACTTCGCGGACATGGGTGAGCTGCTGGTCGCCTATGCGCTGGACGAGACCGAACGGTTCGTCGCGGATCTGGAGCGGGATCTGACCGAGACCGACAATCCCATCGATCAGTTGGGCATCTACGTACGGGCACAGCTTGAGGACATGAGCCGCCGTCACTTGCCCCCCGGCGAGGCGATGAAGACCGTGCTCGCACCCGAGGATTTTGCCAAGCTGGGCGCGCACGTGGGCAAGCTCCAAGGGGTCCTGGTGGGCATCCTGGAACGCGCCATGTCCGAGGGTTACCTCCCCCGTACCGATCCCGCCCAGCTCACCCAGCTCGTGCACGGTTCACTCGCGTCCACAGCGGACCGCAGTCATGGCGCCGAGAGCGAGCGAGCTCAGAAGGAACGGACCGATGCGACCGTTCTGTTCATCCAGCGTGGCCTGGGCGCCCAGTTCGATCAGAACTTCCGCCCCGTTCAGTTGCCTTTGGCGCGACCGGCCTTGAGCGTGGTTTCGTAAGAAGTCCCCCCATCGGAACCACACCTCATCGCAGGAGCGCAACACATTAGGCTGAACCAATGATCTTCAAGGCCGTGGGCGATTCACGCCCCTACCCCGAACACGGCCTGGTCACACCCTCTGACTGGTCGAAAATTCCACCCAAGCAAGTGAGACTCGCCGACCTGGTGACCACACAGTCCATGCTGGATCTGTCAAAACTCCTGGACGCCGATTCCACTTTTTTCGGTGACCTTTTCCCGCATGTCGTCTCCTGGAACGGCACGCTTTACCTGGAGGACGGCGTCCACCGTGCCCTCCGTACCGCGCTCCACCATCGCTCGGTCATCCACGCGCGGGTGCTCGAGCTCTAAGAATCACCTGTCACCTTCCCGAGTGAAACCGCACTTCCCGAGTACAGTGGTTCGTAAGTTGATTTTCTGACTTCGGCTGGAAACTCACATATCACTTTGGGGCAGATGCCATCCCACTTTGACCGGCCACCCAAAGAACTGCGCACATCATGTCATTTGATTCCACACCCGTTGAACTCAGTAGGATCTTCGCGCACCTGTCCGGGATGATCCTGAACGAGAAGGACGCCACCTCTGCGGCCAGCAAACTCGCTTGGGCCGCTCATCAGACCGTTCCCTCCGCAACCGGCGCCGGCTTCTCCCTCCTCGATGAAGATGGCAAGCGACTATCCAGTGCTTCCACCGATCCCACCGTGGAGGCGATCGACGCTCTGCAATACGAATTGGGACAAGGCCCCTGCTTGAGCGCATGGGCAACCGGTGAACCCCAACGTGTAGACGACACCGCCACCGAAACCCGCTGGCCGGATTGGATCGGGGCCGTGTCCTCCATGGGGATCGGATCGATCCTGAGCTCCCCCATGATTTACCGAGGACGTCATGTTGGTGCCTTGAAGGTCTACGCGGCAGAGCCCCATGCCTTTGGCGAGACAGAGGTGCACCTTCTAGGATTGCTGGCCGATGCCGCTGCCACGCTGCTGGGCACAGCGCAGAGCATCGACACCCCGGTGCGACTGAGTAAAGCGTTGACGGACGCTTTGACCACACGGGACACCATCGGCTTGGCTGCGGGTGTCCTCATGGCTCAGGAGCATTTGAACCGGGATGTAGCGCGCACCCGTTTGCTGGAACGGGCGAGAACCAGCAATCGCCGCGTCATCGACGTGGCCTCCGAAATCTTGACTGATTGGGAGAAGCAGGGCGAATCACCGTGAAATCACATGAGTCCGATGACGCTTCTGTCGGCTACGAACAGGCGCGACAGTTATTGGCGACCATGCGCGCAGCCAATATAGACCAAGGTCGCTTGTGGCTGTACTTCTTCAGCGTTGGTGGGAGCATCAGCGAGTTCGAGATGGACGCCTTCCTCCACCACTCCTTGGTCCTGCCGCGCCTCCAACGCGACCTCCTCGCCCAAGCCGCTAATGAACTCCTCGCAGAGCAGGCTCCCCCTCGGGCTCCGTACTCGGCCGATATCCTGCGCCGTCGAACCTCACCGGTTGACGGGCCGACTCCCGATGAACGGGAAGACCCTGAAGGCAAAGAGGTCGTGGAAGACTAGACTGGGCTGAAACTTCTGGCCCCGAATCGATCCGTTCGGGGAGTTCGGCACAGCTGCAAAGGAGCAGTCCATGACCGACCGCGAGGCCGACGACCTTTCACACGAGCAGATCCAACAACTGCTGCTCGACAGTGAAAACATCTCCGAATTTCTCAACGTTTTCACGGTCAACCTGGCCCGGACTATTTCCGATAACCGGAACGAGGTCTATTGCTCAGTGACCCTGTTGCGCCCCAAGCGCACCACTCCAATGGCTTCTTCGCACGAGCTCCTGGAAGACCTTGATGAGCTCCAGTTCCATCACGGCGATGGTCCCTGCCTGACCGCAGCCCGGGACAAACAGGTGGTGTACGTCCCCGATACTCGATCGGATACTCGCTGGCCGGAGTATGGGAAAGCCGCGGCGGAAATGGGAACCTACTCGATTCTGGGGGTACCCATGGAGCTGGAAAGCGGGGCCGCCGCGGGACTGGATGTCTATGCGACCCGTCCCCGCGCCTTCGACGTCCCCGCGGTGGAGCTGATCGAGCAGGAAGTCGCGGCCGTCTCCAGCGCACTGCGTCTCGCTTTGAGGTTGGAAAGTCAGCGGGACGTAGAAAAGGACCTGACGGCCGCCATCAACTCACGCACGGTGATCAACCTTGCCGTGGGGATCGTCATGGGACAGAACCGATGTTCGCAAGGTGAGGCCGTGGATATCCTCACTGCGGCCTCCAACCACCGCAATATCAAGCTGCGTGACCTCGCCGCCGAGCTGGTGGCAAAAATGGGCGGCGGGCCCGGTCGCACTCATTTTGAACGTTAACACTTTGCGTCCAAATTACCGCTTATCTGGGAAAACGTTCCCTACTCACTGGTAGTCCAATGGGCTTAGCTGTAGGTCAAGCCGCGGCCACCCCCTAACATGGAGGAAGGCTGCACGAGTGGACCATAAAATTTCTGTAACCGTCCAGATCGACATGGACGGAAAAAATATCCGGATCATCACCGCAGGATGCCTGACCAGGTTTAGCCAGTCGGCTCTTCTGCCCCTCATCCGCCGGGCTCGCAAACTCACGCCCGGCATTCACGTCACCGTAGACGCAACCCCCACGCGCCATGTTGACGCGGCTGGATTGGAGTTGCTGCGCGATGCCGTCGATTACGAGGTATCCCTAGGCAACGGGCCACCCGTTCAATTCGTGGTTCCCGCCCACCTCCCCCGCCATCACGCAACTGTCGGCATAAACGCATCTAACACTTACACGAGCCTGGTAGCAGCGCCCCACGAAGAAGGTGCATTATGAGCGAAATCATCATTCCCACGACCCCCTCGAGCACTCCCCAAAGTGCGCCCACTGACTCCCGACGGCTCGACCCCGCCAGCACCTTCCTGGCTCCAGCAGATCAGTTCCCCAGCGAGCTGGCAGACCTTGACTTGATGACGGTAATGGCCCTTCATGGCCGGGTATGTCGGCAGCTCGAACGCGAATACCTCACCAATCCGGAGGGCGCAGATCCTGCCACGCTGGATCGCGTCGAGGAATTGACCGAAGAGCTCGATGAGCGCCAAAAGTACGCATCGGACTTTGACTAGGCCCGAAACATCAGGGGTGATCTACCAGCCGAGTGCGACCCAGGGGGACAACGGTCGCACCTCCATCCTGGAAGAAGTCGTTGCCCTTGTCATCGACAACGACAAAAGCGGGGAAATCTTCCACAGTGATCTTGAAGACTGCTTCCATTCCCAGGTGTTCATAGTCGAGCACCTCGACTGACGTGATGCAGTCCTGAGCCAACCGGGCAGCCGGTCCGCCCACCGAACCCAAATAGAAGCCACCATGGCGTTCACACGATTGGGTCACGGAGGCGGACCGGTTGCCTTTTGCCAGCATCACCAATGAACCACCCCGCGACTGGAAATCTTCGACGTATCCGTCCATCCGGCCACCAGTGGTCGGCCCGAACGATCCGGACGCCATGCCATCCGGAGTCTTGGCCGGCCCGGCGTAGTAAACGGGGTGTTTGAGCATGTAGTCGGGCAGGTCTTCGCCCCGCTCTAGTTTCGCGCGCATTTCCGCGTGGGCGATATCGCGGGCCACGATCAGAGTCCCGTTCAGGGATACTCGCGCGCCGACGTCGCACTGGCTCAGTCGCTGCCGAATCTCGCCCATCGAGGTGTCCAGGTCAATGGTCACCACATCCTCCGGACCGGTCAGTTCTTCCAGCCCCGCGCTCGGGATGAACCGGGCGGGGTCCCGCTCGAGCTGTTCGAGAAAGACTCCGTCCGAGGTGATCTTCCCCAGCACCTGACGGTCCGCCGAGCAGGACACCGCGAGCGCCACGGGGAGCGAACCGCCGTGGCGTGGCAACCGGACAACGCGCACATCGTGGCAGAAGTACTTACCGCCGAACTGGGCGCCCAATCCCAGCTGCGTGGTGAGTTCGAAGACTTTTTCCTCGAAGTCCATGTCGCGGTAGCCGTTTCCCAGGCCTTCACCGTGATCGGGCAGGGTGTCCAGGTAGTGGGCGGAGGCCAGCTTGGCGGTCTTCAGCGCGAACTCCGCGGACGTACCACCAATGACAACCGCCAAGTGATACGGCGGGCAGGCCGTCGTCCCCAGGCTTTCGATCTTCCCCCGCAGGAAGTCCAGCATCCGCTGCTCATCCAGGAGCGCTTTGGTCTCCTGGTAGAGGAAGGACTTATTGGCACTCCCACCACCCTTGGCCATGAAGAGGAACTCGTACTGCGCTCCTTCACCCAGCGAAACCTCTATCTGGGCAGGCAGATTGGTTCCCGTATTGACCTCGTCCCACATGGAGACCGGCGTCATCTGGGAGTACCGCAGATTGAGCTCCTGGAAAGCGTCAAAGATGCCGTGCGAAAGGTACTCGGCGTCCTTGCCGTCAGTGATCACCCGGTGACCCCGCTTGGCCGCAACGATCGCCGTGCCGGTGTCCTGGCACATGGGCAGAACACCCCCGGAGGACACGTTGGCGTTCTTCAACAGGTCCAGGGCCACGTAGCGGTCATTGGGTGAGGCCTCCGGGTCGTCCAGGATTCGCCGCAGCTGTGCCAGATGATCGGTCCGCAAGAAATGGGATACATCGCTGAACGCCTCGTAGGCCATCGCTTTGATCGCGCTCGGGTCCACCTCCAGCCACGATTCGCCGCCCATCTCGCGGAGCCGCACACCATCTTTTGCAACGAGGCGCATCTCAGGCTTCTGCGGGCGGCGGGGAAGTTGGTCCACGTAGTGAAATTCAGGCTGACCCATATCAATATATTGGCATAGCGAACAATAGCCGGCTAGAGGTATCGAGCATCACTTGCTGCGATAGACACCTTGATGAGTAGTGGTGAGAGGTTGGAGTTCAGAAGACCCATCATTATATTGAATATCTAAGAACATCCGGGCGGAGCAGCGCGGCTTGAGCCAGAGCCAGGGAGCCTTCCTGGGAAACAATCGAAAGCTCCCATGCATCCCGCCCAAGCGCGCATGCTGTATCCCGGGTGACCTCATACACCTCGAACGCGGAGACTGGAGACTCACCCGGCGGGGCCCAGCCGAGCAGCATCAGCTGGTCGGCTACCCAGTCGCCGTAGGTCGAATCGGGTATACCAGCGGCTCGGTGGAGTAGGCACAACCACCCAGCGTGACGGTCGAAATCGTCCCGGCCCAGGGGCAACTTCATGGCGATGTAAAAGAAGAGTTCACGCGGGTCGCCTGACAGCTTCTTTCCGATCTGCGTCCGACTGAGCTCTCCTTTGCGGACCTTCAGCAACCCCAAGTGTGTGAGGGTCCGCCGGTAGTCCTGAACTGGTCTTGTGTGTTGCTCTCTATTGTTTTGACCTATCCACGACGGCACGCCCAGGGTCGTTGCCAGCCGTTTGACCACGGTGGGTGGGAGCCAACCCGCCTTACTCAGCGTGACGCCGTCATCAACCGCGTCCAGGAGCAGTTGAAACGGCCGAACCGCGTCGGCCATTTCTTGTTCCGTGGGCGGATGTTGGCTGAATTCGGTCATCTGCAACGTCACGAGTAGTTCTTTCCGCGTAGCAGATGAGTCGATCAGCTCGATCAGCTCAGGCCTTACATCGTCCAGTGGCTGCGGATTCATCAGCGCGTTGACCACGCGGTTATGCCGGTCCACGTCGAAGCGTTCCGGATCCCATCCCGGTGGGCACCAATCCAACAGCATCCGTTGATGCTCATCAGGGCTAGTCGCCTGGCGAGCCCGCAAGAGTTCGCCATAGCCGGGGATCCCTCCACAATCCTCGGGTGGGCAGGCCCGGGCCCCGTCGAGCACATGGGGCACCGTGGATTCAATGCTCGGCAGGATCTCCTCGAGAGTAATTCGATGTTCCCAACCGTCCCCGAAGTCATAGTCGTACATCAGCTCGTCACCGACTGAGCGCAACACCTGGCTGACGCGCACGGAGCCCTCATGAATGCCCGCGTCTGAACCCTCGATCAAGTCGATGTTCGTGAGGAACGGCGCATTGTCTTCAACTCTGAACGAGTGCAAATGGCAATCCAGCCACCCCATAGCGGCGTTGACGATCGTGTGGAGATCGGGCAATCGAGCATCCTGCCCCACGCGGATGCGCCGCCAAATGACTGGCTCTATTCCAAGAAGTTCAACCCTGAGCACGACATCCCCAGGATTCGAGGCTGGCTCCGCCAACTCAGGGGGCGCATGGACACGACGACCGAAAGACATGCTTCGAGTCTGCCGGACATCCGTCATCGTGAACAGGTCATGTCAGGCATGGGCTGAACATCAGCCTCACGGTGATCAGCGAACTCACCCCTCCCCGGGACTCGCGTCGCCAGTACTCCGCAACACAGCAGCCCGCCACCACCAAGTTTTTACTTCCCCGCCACGACCTGGTCGTTTATCGCGCTTATGCTCAAGGTCACTGTGTGTTGACCTGGAGGTTCGTATGCGTGCTCGATCTCGCGCCCTTGTCGTTTCGTCGGCGGGTGCACTCGCCGTTGCTCTCGCCGTGAGCGCCGCGGCACCGGCCGTGGCTGGTGAAGGTGGGCGAGCGGCGTCGTCGTCGAAGAGCACGAATGCGACCGGCGACAAGCACGGGCTGCGCGTGGCCACGTACAACGCGTCCCTGAACCGCAATGAGGCGGGGCAGTTGCTGCGCGACCTGTCCACGCCGGACAATCAGCAGGCCAAGAACATCGCGGAAGTCATCCAGATCAACAACCCGGACGTGGTGCTCGTCAACGAGTTCGACTACGTGCCCGGTGGCCAGGCTGCGGAGGCGTTCCGCAACAACTATCTTTCGGTCGGGCAGAACGGTCAGGTACCGGTGGACTACCCCTACTACTACGTGGCGCCGGTCAATACGGGTGTGCAGTCCGGGCTGGATCTCAACCAGGACGGGCAGACGGGCGGGCCCGACGATGCTTGGGGCTTCGGTCTGTTCCCCGGCCAGTACGGCATGGTGATCTACTCCAAGTATCCGATCGCCCACGATCAGGTGCGCACCTTCCAGAATTTCCGTTGGCAGGACATGCCCAGTAACCAACTGCCCACCGACTACTACACGCGTGAGCAGGCCGAGCAGCTGCGGCTTTCGTCCAAGTCCCACTGGGACGTGCCCGTGCGCATCGGCAATAAAACCGTGCACGTTCTGGCTGCACACCCCACCCCACCCAGCTTCGACGGCCCCGAAGACCGCAACGGCCGCAAGAACAACGACGAGATCCGCTTCTGGGCCGACTACGTCACGGGCAACAAGACCACCTCCTACATTTACGACGACGCCGGGCACCACGGTGGCCTGCCGCGCGGCGAGCGCTTCGTGATCGTGGGGGACTACAACTCCGACCCCAACGACGGCGATTCGTTCCCGGGTGCCATCGGCCAGTTGCTGAACAACTCGCGGGTGCGCGATCCGCAACCGACCTCAACCGGAGCCACTGAGGCGAGCGAGCGTCAGGGCGGCGCCAACCTGGCCCACGAATCCGATCCCGCACGCGACACCGCCGACTTCAATGACAACCCCACCCCCGGCAACCTGCGCGTGGACTACGCGTTGCCGTCCAAGAATTTGCCGCTGCTGGATGCCGGTGTTTTCTGGCCAGCGCCCGGTCAGCCCGGTTCCGAACTGACCGGCGAATACCCGTTCCCGACCTCCGACCACCGCCTGGTATGGGTGGACGTCAAGGTTCCGGGCAAGCGATAGCCCCTCACCACAATCTGGAGATCACTCATGCCCGTATCCATGTCCAAGCCCTCGCTGCGGACCCGCATTGCCGCTGCCTCCACCGGAGCGGTGTTGCTGTGTAGCGGCATTGCCGCGGCGCCCGCCTTCGCAGCCCCGGCCACCGACACCGTGTCCATCGCCGAGATTCAGGGCACCGGAGCCGAGACTCCGCTCAAGGGTCAAACCGTCACGACTGAACCCTCGATCGTGACCGCTGTGTACCCGGGCGATCCGGGCACGCTGGGTGGTTTCGTGATTCAGACCCCCGGCTCCGGTGGGAAGGTGGACATGAGCAAGGCCTCCACCGGGGTGTTCGTCTACACCGGTAGCACGCAGTCCACAGTGTCCGTGGGCGACAGGGTCCAGGTCACGGGCGAAGCCGGGGAGTATCGCGGTCTTACCCAGCTGGAAGGCAATATCGAGATCACGCCGGTGGCCGAGGAGCTCCCCGCGGTGGAGCCCGCCACCAATGACTGGGCTTCCACCGCCGCCACCCGCGAGAACCTTGAATCCATGCTGTACAAGCCCAAGGATAAGTTCCAGGTCGCGGATACCTACGGCCTGGGTCGCTATGGCGAACTCGGGCTGGCCGCGGGGAAGGAACTTCCCGCGCAACCGACCCAGGTCGCGCGGCCGGGCAGCGCGGAGGCGCAAGCTCAGGCGGAGCGTAACAGTGCCATCTCGGTCACGCTCGATGACGGCACCAACCGGGGCTTCGCGGCGTCGCCGACCCAGGAGCCCCGTCAGGTTCCCTATTTGACCCGTGAGGATCCCGTGGCGGTGGGCGATTCCGCGCGCATCACCGAACCTGTGATCGTGGATTACCGCTTCGACAAGTGGCGCTTCCAGCCGACCTCCCCTGTGGTTCCGGGTGAGGAACCGGCGCGCTTCTCGGGCTCGGCCGATCCCAAGTCGGCGGTGGGCGGGCAGATGCGGATCGCCTCATTCAACGTGCTCAACTACTTCACGACCGTGGGCCAGGAAAAGGGCTGCCGCGGCGGCAACTACTCGACCGACGGCACCTACAACGTGGCCCAGAACTGCGATGTGCGCGGCGCGTTCGACCAGGCCGATTTCCAACGCCAGCAGGCTAAGACGGTCTCCGCGATCAACCAGTTGGACGCCTCCGTGGTCGGTCTCATGGAAGTGGAGAATTCCGTCAAACTCGGTGAGCCCAAGGACGAGGCCCTGCAGAACCTCGTCGCCGCGCTGAATAAGGCCGCCGGGTTCAAGAAGTGGGACTTAGTGTCCGTGCCCGACTCCGAGCTGCAGCCCGTGGCCGATCAGGACTTCATCACCAACGCCATCATTTATCAGCCCAAGCAGGTCACCCAGGTGGGCCGAGCCCAGGCTCTCGGTTCCGAGGCCGTTGCAGGGGGCGCTTTCGAAAACGCCCGCACTCCCCTGGCCGCCACCTTCACCTCGACCAAGGGCGGCGGCAAGCACGGCGCCGCGCCCACCACCGTGGTGGTCAACCACTTCAAGTCCAAGGGTTCCGCGCCTCGTACGGGCCCCAACCGCGACTCGGGCGACGGCCAGGGAGCCTGGAACGCCGCGCGCGTGGCGCAAGCGAGCGCCGTCGTCAATTGGATCCCCGAGCTGAGCAAGGCCGCGGGCTCCGAGGACGTGGCCGTGTTGGGTGACTTCAATTCCTACGCCCAGGAGGACCCGATGCAGGAGTTCTACGGCGCCGGCTACGCGCAGGCCACGGAGGACGACTACACGTACGTGTTCGGTGGCCAGGTGGGTTCGCTGGACCACATGCTGGTCTCGCCGTCCTTGAAGAAGCGCATGACCGGCGCGGACGCCTGGAACATCAACTCCGGCCAGTCCCCGCTGCTGCAGTACAGCCAGTACCGCACCACCGCGCTCGACTACTACGTGGCGAACGAGATCGCTTCATCCGACCACGACCCGTACATCGCGGGTTTCCGGGCGGGCAAAAAGTAGCCTTCACAGCACCGCCGACGACGCCGCGGCCACGCTCCTTTCGAGCGTGGCCGCGGCGCTGTTAAACGTGGGAGGCCCGGTGCGGTGACGATGTGCGCCGAACTGGGCGCGGCGGCGTCTGCAGCCTCGGCAGCCTGGAAAACTCGTGCGCGTCATTTTGTGACAATAGTTACTGGCAGGTCATGAGTGTCCTTATGATGTGAGCATCCCCCTGATCGGCGAGGGACTCACGGCCTGGCTGGGCCGTCCTGACGCGGAATATTGGTTCCGAGTTCGGAGAGTTATCGCCCGTAACAAAGGATCCGCGCATGATTGCCGCATCATCCTTCCGTCGTTCTGTGACGACCGGACTCATTGCATTGTTCTTGGCTTCCGGCACCGTTGCCGTCGGCACCGCACCTGCCGAAGCCGCGGTGGTCAAGCCGTGCAAGGCCACCATGTCCGTGACTCAGCCCCGCCAGTACACGAACACGTACGTGAACGTGTCCAAGGTGGGGGCACGTTCCAAGGTCACCACCAAGGCCAAGTACAAGACCACCACGAACACCAAGTACGCGACCGCCTCCACCAAGGGCACCGCGTCGATCAAGTACCCCATCGCCGGTGCAACACCCGGACGCAAGGTGGTTGTGGAGGTATCCGCGAAGCAGGGCAACACGATCTGGAAGTGCACCACGTCGTTCACGCCCAAGAAGCGGTAGCTCCGGGGCTCTAGCCCCACCTGATACCGCCTATGCAGACACTGTTGCCAGGCGCCGGAACGGCTGACCCTCTGCCACCGCTCGCGGCGCACGGAGGCTCGGCGGTGGCACTGCATTCTGGTCGACGGTAGTGCCCTCACACCTGAGCCAGTGCATCCTGATCGACGGTAACGCCTGGAACCGAATGATTCTTGGCTCTATCGTCGATCAGCATGCGGGGTGCGGGGAATCTTGGTCGCACCGTCGATGAGTGTGCAGTCCACCAGTCCTGGACGGCCGAAACTCGGGTCGAATACCACCACAAAGCCGCGGTCTTAGAAGGCCCTGACATCTGTGGCGCGAGAACGCACTTCAGAGTGCCTTTTCGATACGCATCTCGACCTGAAATGTCGTCGGCTACAGAACAGTGCCTCACATGTCCAGGATTGGGACGTGGGTCATAGGTCAGCAACGTGGTGCTGGGCGGATCCGGCACCCCGAACATGAAAGTAGCCCCTGACCGGTGTTTCCACTAGCCAGGGGCTACTTGACAACGCGGAGGATGGGGGATTTGAACCCCCGAGGGCGTTAACCCAACACGCGTTCCAGGCGTGCGCCATAGGCCGCTAGGCGAATCCTCCAGGCGTGCACATTCCCCAACGCGTGGGCAACGTGCGGCACTCAGCATAGCGGAACTCGAAGCCCTGATGCGAATCGAGGGTGAAGCTAGGGCAAAATCCGGACCGAGCGGCGTCGTCGTCGACCGACAGCATGCGATCCGATATGGACGCCCGGTCGGTTTAGAACTCTGCCATCAGTTGAGCTAAAGTAATGGGCAGCCCCTCGTGTGGCGTCATCCTGTTGAACTCCCCCAGGACCGGAAGGTAGCAAGGGTAAATGGGCTCTGGCGGGTGCGCGAGGGGTCTTTTCGTCTCTAACTCCCCAACCGTGCGGTCGCGCTGTGCCTGTCGGTGACCGCGGCTAAAGTTTCATACGTGACTACCGCCCTGTACCGCCGCTATCGCCCGGAGACCTTCGAGGATGTCATCGGTCAGGAACATGTGACCGAGCCCCTCATGACTGCCCTGCGCAAGAACAGGGTCAATCACGCCTATTTGTTCTCCGGTCCCCGCGGTTGCGGCAAGACCACGTCGGCCCGTATTCTCGCGCGCTGCCTCAACTGTGCCGAGGGCCCCACGGCCACGCCGTGCGGGCACTGCGATTCTTGCCGGGATCTCTCCCGCGACGGCGCTGGCTCGTTGGACGTCATCGAGATGGACGCGGCCTCACACGGCGGCGTGGATCATGCCCGTGACCTGCGCGAACGCGCTACTTTCGCTCCGGTGCGGGATCGCTACAAGATCTTCATCATCGATGAGGCGCACATGGTCACGCGCGAGGGATTCAATGCACTCCTGAAAATCGTGGAAGAGCCTCCGGAGCACGTGAAGTTCATCTTCGCGACCACCGAGCCGTCCAAGGTGCTCACCACCATTCGCTCGCGTACCCACCACTACCCGTTCCGGCTGGTTCCTCCCGAGCCGCTCATGCAGTACCTGGAGCTGCTGAGCGAGCAGGAACATGTGGCCACGGAGCCCGGTGTCCTGTCCCTCGTGGTTCGCGCCGGCGGCGGTTCCGTTCGCGATTCGCTGTCCGTGTTGGACCAGCTCATGGCCGGTTCCGATGACCGTGGCATGACCTACGACCTCGCGGTGGCCTTGCTCGGCTACACGCACGCGGCCCTCCTCGACGACGTCGTGGATGCCTTCGCCGCCGGCGACGCCGCCACGGTGTTCAGCGCCATCGATCGCGTGGTTCAGACCGGCCAGGACCCGCGTCGATTTGTCGAGGACCTCCTGGAACGCTTCCGCGACCTGGTCGTGGTCAACGCGGTTCCGGATTCCGCCGCCAACATCCTGCACGGCATGCCCACCGAGCAGATCAATCGCTTGCGCAATCAGGCCAATCAGCTCGGGGCCGCAGAGCTCTCCCGCGCCGCGGACATCACTAACACCGCGCTCAACGAGATGACCGGGGCTACTTCGCCTCAGCTTCACCTCGAGTTGTTGTGTGCGCGCATTCTCCTGCCCTCCGCGGACCACACCACGCGCGGCATCACAGCCCGCGTGGACCGCCTCGAGCGCCGCCTGAGCATTCCTCGCGGCGCCGGTATTCGCCAGGGCGCCCCTGAGACCGATCAGCACGTCCCCACCGACGACGCCGCTCCCGCGCCACAGCACCAAACCGCACCTGAGCGTGCGCCCCAGCCAGCAGCCCCACCGACTGAAGCTCCGCCGTCGGCGGGCATGAACGCCCCGACTGTCGAAGAGCCCACGGATCCTCAGGACGGCACCGAGGAACCGGAAGGAACTTCACACCCGGCAGCCGCAGAGCCGGTTCCAGAGCGCGAACGTGAGACCGGTAGCGACACGCCTCCTGCAGACGGCCGGACCGGCCCAGGCGAACCAGATGCCGCCCACGACAACGGTCCGGTCGATCACGGACCGGAACACCGAGACACCACGCCGGCACGCCCTGATTCGGAGGAACCCGGCCAGAGCCGTGGTGCCGCCCCATCGGGGGCGCCCAGCGGAACTGGCGGAGCTCAGGGCCACACTGCCCCAGCTCAGAGCGCGGAGACTCATGCCTCCGCGGACCAGGGTGGGGAGATCGAGTTGCTGCGCGCATCCTGGCCGGAAATCGTGTCCGCGCTGGCCGAGATCCGTCGCGTCGCCTGGACGGTCACGATGCGTGGCACCCCCGTGACATTCGACGGTCAGACCCTGCGCATCGCTTTCGATGCCGAGGGCGATCTGCTGAACTTCCCGCGCTTCGAGAACGACGTGCGCGCGGCCATCCACTCCGTGCTCGGTATCGACTGCCGCATCGAAGCAGTGCGTCCCGGCGATACCCACGGCGGAGGCCAAAGCGGTGGCGGTTCCGGTGGCCCCACGCGCGGTGGGAATCCCGGTGGTAGTGGACCGGGCGGCCCTGGCCGTGGGGGCAGACAACCCAGCAATGGGCAGGGAAGGCCGGACCAGGCGGGTGGCGGCCAAGATCGCCGCACTCACGAGGGACCCCACGGCCACCAGGGCCACGAGGAACAGCAGTCCACCACCGAGCCGCCCGCATACTTCCGTGAGCAGGAAGGTTTCGGTGCGCAGCGCCGGCGGCCCGCGGCCGAGCCCCAGCAGACGGCTGGGGAGCAGCCCACCGAACAGTCCAATGACCTGGGACGCGATCAGGGAGAGCAAGAGCAAGCCTCCCGCCGCACCCCGCAAGACCGTGAAAGTACCCCGCAGCCCGAACCTGAGCCCTCTCCGGAAGAGCCCGTGACATCATGGTCCGTGGCGAAAATCCCGCAGGGTAGGCCCGCCGAGTCAACATCAGATGCTGACTCCTCGGATCAAGCTGATGAGGCTCAGACGGGGGAAGCTAAAGCGGCTCCGGTCGTGGAAGATTCCTCAGTCGAGTCGTCGGATCCGACGCCCATCTCCCCTGCGGACCTCACCATTGGCACGGGCGAAGATGTTGGCTCTGACAACGCTGACCTCACCAATCCTGAAACGTCGTCCGTGGACACTTCCGGGGACACCCGTGAGGACATGGCCGCCGAATCCCAACCGGTCGACAGCCTTGGGCAGGAACAGGGGCGTGCTCCCAACACCGAGAACACGAGCGACGCTTCGCCATCCGGTTCCGGGATTCGGCAGACAACCCAGGAATCCGACTCAGACCCCGACGGGCAGGAGTCCGCTCAGACATCGGCATCGGCATCGGCATCGGCATCGGTTCAGAATCGGCCGTCAGCGTCCGGCGGGCGGCAGTTCGCTCAGGCTCCCGAGCACCCATCCGAGCCCAACAACGAGTACTGGACGCCCAATGAACCCCCGCCTCCTCCGGAAGAGGAGCCGCCCGCTGACCTCTATGAGACTTCGGATCGTCGCCCGAGCGGATCTCGCGAACAAGCACCTGCCCAGGTCAGCAGCCCTCGCAATCAACGGCCGAGCTTCAGGGAACGCCACGCGGCGGAAATTGCCGCGGCACGGCAACGCCCCTCAGCGCCCCAGACCGAAGACTCCTCGGACACCAACGACGACGAGAACTTCTCGCCGAGTGCGGATGATGAGTCCATCGAGGACTCGTCGTTGTATGGCCGCGCGGCGATTGAACGAATTCTGGGGGGCCTGCTCATCGAAGAGCGCCCCCATCAAGCGAACTAACCGAATCCCCCAAGGAGAACTGTGTACGAAGGCGCGGTCCAAGACCTCATCGATGAGCTGGGAAGGCTCCCGGGAGTAGGACCCAAATCCGCACAGCGCATCGCATTCCACCTGCTCGACGCTGACAAGGACGAGGTCCAGCAACTCGTGGATGCCATCACCACGGTCAAAACGTCCGTGTCCTTTTGTCAGGTGTGCGGCAACGTGACCGAACAAGAAGAATGCGCCATCTGCCGTGACGCTCGCCGCGACCGCACCGTCATCTGTGTGGTCGAGGAATCCAAAGACGTCATGGCCATCGAACGCACCCGCAGTTACCGCGGGCTCTACCACGTGCTCGGTGGGGCTATCTCACCCCTCCAGGGTGTGGGCCCCGATCAGTTGCGCATCCGTGAACTCATGACGCGGTTGTCGGACGAAACAATCCAGGAGATCGTGCTGGCTACGGACCCCAACCTGGAAGGTGAAGCCACCGCCACATACTTGTCCCGCATGCTCAAGACCCTGGGTATCCGGGTCACCCGTTTGGCCTCGGGTCTTCCAGTGGGCGGCGACCTGGAATATGCGGACGAAGTCACTCTCGGGCGAGCCTTCGAGGGCCGCACGGTCATCGCGGAGGCGAACTGACTTCCCAGCTTCGCCTCATTGGACTCCGAAACGATCATGGTTGCGCAAACGGTTAGCATGGACGCCAAACCACTTGATCGCGTGATTCTTGCGCAGTCCGAGAGGAATGTATGAGCCTCATTGTCCAAAAGTTCGGTGGTTCCTCGGTTTCTGATGCCGACGGAATCCGCCGAGTTGCCCGCCGGGTCGCCGAGACCCGCAACGCCGGCAACGATGTCGTGGTGGTCGTCTCCGCCATGGGCGACACCACCGATGACCTGCTGGATCTGGCCATCGAGGTCGCTCGCAAGCCACCGGCCCGCGAGCTGGATATGCTCCTGACCGCAGGCGAACGCATTTCCATGGCGCTGCTGGCCATGGCTATCTCCGAGGTCGGCGTACCGGCCCAGTCCTTCACCGGCTCACAGGCCGGCATGATCACCGACGGTGACCACGGTGCGGCCAAGCTCGTGGAGGTCAACCCCTTCCGAGTGCGCGAGGCACTGGACGCCGGAAACATTGCGATCATCGCTGGTTTCCAGGGCGTGCACCGTTCGACCAAAGACATCACCACGCTCGGTCGTGGCGGTTCCGACACCACCGCCGTCGCACTGGCTGCCGCGCTCAACGCGGACGTGTGCGAAATCTATTCGGACGTGGACGGCGTGTACACGGCCGATCCGCGCATCGTTCCTTCGGCGCAGAAGCTCGACCGGGTGTCTTCCGAGGAAATGCTGGAATTGGCCGCCAACGGAGCCAAGATCCTGCACCTGCGCTGCGTGGAGTACGCGCGCCGCTTCAACGTGCCCTTGCACGTCCGCTCGTCGTTCAGCCATAACGAAGGCACCTGGGTCATGCCCACGCCCCACGAAAACTTCACGCCGCAGAAGGAGATTCCCTTGGAACAGCCGCTGATTTCCGGAATCGCACACGACCGCACCCAGGCCAAGATCACCGTGGTGGGTGTCCCGGACCGCCCTGGAATCGCGTCCCGTATCTTCCGCTTGCTCGCGGATTCCAAGGTCAATGTGGACATGATCGTGCAGAACGTCTCCACCGGGGATCGCCCCATGACCGACCTGTCCTTCACCCTGGACGAGTCCCAGGGTGACCTGGCCATGAACCTTCTGCGCGCTGCAGAGGAAAAGATCGGTTACACGAGTCTCGATTATGACGATCAGGTGGGTAAGATCTCCCTGGTAGGCGCGGGAATGAAAACGAACACCGGAGTGTCGTTCAAGTTCTTCGAGGCCCTGGCCAACGCGGACATCAACGTGGACATGATTTCGACCTCTGAGGTGCGGATCTCCGTGATCACCGATGTCAGCAAGTTGGACACCGCAGTGCGCGCCATCCACACCGCTTTCGGTTTGGACGCGGATAACGAGGCCACCGTGTACGGGGGAACCGGTCGCTGAGATTCTCAGACCTTCAGACTTACTGAGGTCACGGGCTGCCATCCAAGTGGCCCGTGACCTACACTTTTAGTGCACAAACTATCGACTAGAGAAGTAAACGCTGGAGAGGCACACATGGACATCCAACCTGGTGAGAACCTTTCCGAGAACACTCCGCACGATCCGATGGCCCTGGGGAACCAGTTGTGTTTCTCCTTGTCCGTAGCATCTCGAATGGTGGTCCAGAGTTACCGCCCCATCCTCGAACCCCTGGGACTGACCCATCCTCAGTACCTGGTGATGTTGTCTTTGTGGGGCTCCAGCCCCCGCACCGTGAAGGATCTGAGTTCCGAACTCATGCAGGATTCGGCCACTCTCTCGCCGCTGCTGAAGCGATTGGAAGCTCGCGGATTGATCTGCCGCGGCCGCGACACCCACAATGAGCGCGCGCTGGCCGTGACCCTCACGGATGAAGGCCGGGCGCTCAAGGACCAGGCTGCCGAAGTACCCCTAGTCATGATGGAACGCATGGGCATCACGCCCGAACAGGTCCACGAGCTCAACACAGCCATGCGGTACATGATCACGCAGGCAGAAGTAGCATCGCGTGCTTAAAGCGCTGTTCCGTGAGGAATGGCTGGAGGCGTCCCAAGTACACGAACAGCGCGTTTCCGGTTTCACCAGGCCGTTTCTGAACCGGCGGCACGAGGGGCGTGCGCACCCCGTGGAAGATTTCTTGTTCACGTACTACACCCTCTCCCCCGCCCAATTCACGCGGTGGCACCCCGGAGTCGGAACCATCCTGTTGGATGCCCAGGACAGAGCGGATTGGAAGTTCTACCGCCCCGCCACGAAGGCCGAACTTCAGGAGGCGAGCGCACCCGAGGGTGCGAGCGGCGTCGTCGTGGATCTCGAAAGCTTTGTGACCAAGCGCGAGACCGCCATTCGCTTCACCCGAGAGTTGCTGTCCAACACCGTGGCCAAGACCGGCACGTTCGACTGTTTCGGTCTGCACGAGTGGGCCATGGCGTACAAGGCGCAGGAGAACGGTGTGCGTCACGAGTACGTGGGACTGAGGCTGGGCGCGGAAGGCACGAACGCCGTGGTGGAATCGCACAAGATCCGCTGCTCCCATTTCGACGCCTTCCGGTTCTTCCAGCCGCAGGCCGTGGACCGCAACGAGCTGCAGCCAACCCGGGAAACGCAACGCCGCATGGAGCAGCCCGGGTGCCTGCACGCCAACATGGACCTCTACAAGTGGGCGTACAAGTTGCTGCCCGCCGTGAATTCCGATCTGTTGGCCGATTGCTTCGAGCTGGCCTGGGATGTGCGCCGCACGGACATGGAGGCATCCCCGTACGAGCTGAGCGAGTGGGGTTACGAGCCTGTGCGCATCGAGACTCCCGCAGGCAAGGCGGAGTATGTACGCCGCCAGCGGGACTTTGCCGCCCGGTCCGACAACCTGCGCCGTCGGTTACTCGCAGTCACCGAACTCCTGCTCCCGGAAACCTGCTCCTCCGAATCCGCCGAGAGCCAGTCCCCACCCCGTCCTATTGGCTACCCCGCGGCCGCTCCGGGAGTTTCACAGTGATCGAGTCGACGTCACCCGGGCCGTGGGAACGAATTGTTGAGGTGTCGGCGCTACCGCAATCCTTTGATTTCGTGACGGCTCGCTGCAGCACAGGGCCTGTTCTAGTGACCCGTGACGCCGCAGGTGCCCTTCATGTCCTGTCCAACACGTGTCCTCACCAACGGGCCACCGTGTGTCGAGAGTCCTCGGGCCGTGCAACACGCTTTGAGTGCCCCAACCACTATTGGCTGTTCGCCCCGGACGGCCGTTTTCTGGGGTCTCGACTGAGCCTGGCCTCAGGGCGGTGCATTGCTGACGATCCGGCCAAGGACCTGGCCCGGGCCGAGGTCACCGTGACCGACGGCTGGGTCATGGCCCGTTTCAGCTGAATCGAGGATCGCCTGCCGTCACCGCCCCGACCAATAATTGCGGCTCGACCAGGGGTCGCCGTCTGGCCAGGGGTTGCCGTTCAGCCAAGAACTACGGCCCGGGGAGATGGTCAGGACTCTGCATCTTGGTCACGCAGTGCAAGGGCCGCGTTGAGCACCGCCAGGTGACTCAAAGCCTGCGGAAAATTGCCCAGGAACGAATAGTCTTCGGGATCGATCATCTCCGTGAACAGACCAAGATCGTTGGACAACTCCACCATGCGGTCCATAAGTTCCACGGCCTGCTCGCGCTGACCGACGGCGGTCAGCGCGGCGACAGTCCAGAACGAACACGCGACAAATGCGCCTTCCTCGGCCTCCATCCCGCTGTAGCGGTACATCAACGGCCCTCGACCAAGTTCTTGCCGGAGTGCGGCAATGGTCGATTCCATCTTCGGGCCGCGGTCGAAGCCGGTCATTGCGTGTAACAGTACTGACGCATCGAGCTCGTCGGTCCCCGGGTACCAGACGTATGCTCCCCGTTCCGGATTCCAACATTTGGTGTCGATCCACGTCCTGATGCGCTGTTGTTCGGCCCGCCAGCGATCCACACAGCCGGAGATGTGACCGTCCTCCGCCAGCCGCACGGCACAATCCAACCCGTGCCAGCACCCCATTTTGGAGCTTGTGTAATGGCGGTGTTCGGGCAGTTCCCACATCCCCGAATCGGGGCGCCGCCACACGTCGCAGATCGCGTCCGCGAGATCGGCCAACATACGGGCAGTGGCCGTGTCCAGCACGTTACCGCCTGCCACGTAGCGGTGCGCCACGTCGAACACGTCCCCGTAGACACCCAGTTGTAGTTGGTCGGCCGCTTCATTGCCCGCCACGACCGGGCCGATACCGCGCCAACCTGGAACGTCGTACTCTTCCATGCGCGCTTCGGGGACTTCGCCGTCCAGACGGTTGAGCACGTATAGGTGGGGCACCTGGGCCCGTACCAGCCGAAGCAGCCAGGACACTTGGGCGTGCACGTCCTCCTGCTCCCCGAGCTGCAACAAAGATTGCAAGGAATAGGTGGCGTCACGAATCCAGGCAAAGCGGTAGTCGTAATTCTTGGTGCCCGCCATGTTCTCGGGCAGGGATGTGGTCGCGGCCGCTGCCACGGACCCTGAAGGACTGTGGCTCAATAATTTGAGCACCAGGGCACTGCGTTGGACTTCCTCACCGTAGGGTCCGTCGTAGTCGAGCAGATCCCCCCACCGCCGCCACGTGTCCCGAGTCATGTCAAGGTTCTTGCGGATCTCACGTGGAGCCGGTAGCCGTAGGGGTTCGCCGTGCGTGGCCACCACCGCGAGCAAGTGCTGCGAACCAGGGGTGGTTCGGAAGGATCCCGACATCTGCTGTTCCTCGATCGTGCTCTCACCCACGTGTTCACCGCACACCCCCACCGAGACCTGATTGGTGCGCAGCACGGGCTTGCCCGCTGTGACATCAACCCAGGGAGAGACCGTGTTGAGCATGGTTCCCGGGGCCACACGCCATCGCATGGGAACAGTTCCCTCCAGGCCTTGCACCGCCCGCGCGAGTTCGTTCCAGGGCAGTCGCCCGGTCGAACCAACGTTCAACGAGTCGGTGACCTGCACCCTCCCCGAGGGAGTGGTGTACGTGGTCTGCAGAATATTGGTGCCCGAGAGATACTCACGTTCGACCTCGAACCGTTCGTCCGGACATAGTTCGATACATCCGCCGTGCTCTGCATCCAGCAATCGCGCGAAAGTGGGGGCCGAATCCAAATCAGGAATCGGGTACCAGTCCACGGATCCGTCATGGGAGATCAGAGCAACCGTGCGACCATCACCGACCACCGCATAGGAGCGCAGATCCACGTACCCATTGCACCGGGGTGACAGCTCGTTAACCGACACCGCGTTGCACCGCATTGCATTCATCCGACTGCTCCTCACATCGCGCTCATCACATACATCAGTGTGCTGACCATCGTAGGAGAGCCCCGACCGCCGGGCCACTTCGGCGCCTCCATCAGCCCGGAACGAGACGGAGTCACACGGCCCCGCACCCAACAGTCACCGGTCCGGGGACCCGTCACTTCACACGCTGCCATGGTCGAGCTTGCAGACCGATAGGATGGGCAAGGATTAGCTCGAATCTCAGGAGTTGAAATGGCCCGTATCGTGGTTGATGTTATGCCCAAGCCGGAAATCCTTGACCCGCAGGGCAAGGCGATCGCCAACGAACTGCCCCGCATTGGGCTGGACGGATTCAGCGAGGTCCGCCAGGGCCGCCGCTTCGAACTCACCGTGGACGGTGAGGCAACGGACGAGGTACTCGCCCAGGCCCGCGAGGCCGCCGAGAAGCTGCTGTCCAACCCGGTCATCGAGGACGTCGTGAACGTGTCGGTGCTGGACCAGGAGAACTGATCGTGGCCCAGAATCTGACCGCCGACCAGACCCCCCTGATCGCGGATCTGTCCCAGCCGGCGCCGAACGCCGCGTTGAAGGACATCCGCGTGGGCGTGGTCACCTTCCCGGGCACCCTGGACGACCGCGACGCCATGCGCGCCGTGCAGATCGCCGGCGGCACCGCGGTTCCGCTCTGGTACGCGGACGAAGACCTGCAGAACGTGGACGCCGTGATCCTGCCGGGTGGCTTCTCCTACGGGGACTACTTGCGCGCCGGCGCCATCGCGCGCTTCGCGCCGCTCATGGACAAGATCATCGACGCCGCCAATTCCGACGCCGCTCTGCCCGTCCTCGGCATTTGCAACGGTTTCCAGGTACTCACCGAATCGCACCTGCTGCCCGGTTCCATGATCAAGAACGAGCAGTTGAAGTTCCTCTGCCGTGATCAGGCGCTGCGCATCGAGAACGCGGATACTGCCTGGACCGGCCGTTACGAGCAGGGCCAGACCATCGTGGTACCGCTCAAGAACCAGGACGGCCAGTACGTGGCCGATCAACGCACCCTGGACGAGCTCGAGGCCGAGAACCGCGTTGCTTTCCGCTACGTGGGCGGCAACCCCAACGGCTCACGCAACGACATTGCGGGAATCACCAACGCACGCGGCAACGTGGTGGGTCTCATGCCCCACCCGGAGCACGCCGTGGAACCCGGCTTCGGTGCGGACTTCTCCGGTTCCGGTGATGTGGACATGCGCCACGGCACCGACGGCCTGGACATCTTCGTGTCCGCTCTGGAGCGCCTGACCCGCTAGCGTCCGCCAACCGGGCGGCCCTTCTGTGGACCTCATGGTTCACTGACCCGCTGACCGGCTGGCCCCAACTTCATCAGACATTCTTCGTGTGAGCGCCGGGAACGCACCGTACGCGCCCACCACCACGGCAAGGGATTCTCGTAACCGACATGAGCGAAACTCACTTCAATCTGGACACTGTTGAGCACGCCGCCGCCACCCCGAACACCGAGCTGCCCTGGGCCGAGCTGGGGTTGACCGAATCCGAGTTCGATCGGGTCAAGGAGATCCTGGGCCGCCGCCCAACCGCCGCCGAATTGGCCATGTACTCGGTCATGTGGTCCGAGCACTGCTCGTACAAGTCCACCAAGGTGCACCTGCGCCAGTTCGGCGACAAGGTCACGGAAGAGATGCGCAAGGACCTCATGGTGGGCATCGGCGAGAACGCCGGCGTCACGGACATCGGTGACGGTTGGGCCGTGACCTTCAAGATCGAGTCCCACAACCACCCGTCCTTCGTGGAGCCGTACCAGGGTGCAGCGACCGGCGTGGGTGGCATTGTCCGCGACATCATTTCCATGGGTGCCCGCCCGGTGGCCGTGATGGATCCGCTGCGCTTTGGCGCCATCGACCACCCGGACACCCAGCGCGTGGTGCACGGCGTGGTGGCCGGTGTGGGCGGCTACGGCAACTCGCTGGGTCTGCCCAATATCGGCGGTGAGGTGGAGTTCGATCCCTGCTACCAGGGCAACCCGCTGGTCAATGCCCTGGCCGTGGGCGTCATGCGCCACGAGGACATCCGCCTGGCCAACGCCTCGGGTACGGGCAACAAGGTGGTGCTGTTCGGTGCACGCACGGGCGGCGACGGCATTGGTGGCGCCTCCGTGCTGGCTTCCGAGTCCTTCGACGATTCCAAGCCCTCCAAGCGCCCCGCTGTGCAGGTGGGGGACCCGTTCGCGGAGAAGGTCCTGATCGAGTGCTGCCTGGAGCTGTTCAAGAGCTCCCTGGTGGAGGGCATCCAGGACCTCGGTGCCGCGGGTATTTCCTGCGCGACCTCCGAGCTGGCCTCCAATGGTGACGGCGGCATGCGCGTGGACCTGACCAAGGTGTTGTTGCGCGACCCCACCCTGACGCCGGGCGAGATCCTGATGTCCGAATCGCAGGAACGCATGATGGCCGTGGTGACCCCGGAGAAGGTCGAGGTCTTCGAAGCGGTCATGGCCAAGTGGGACGTGGAGTACTCGTGGATCGGTGAGGTCACCGACACCGGCCGGTTGATCATCGACTACCAGGGCGAAGTGATCGTTGATGTGGATCCGCGCACCGTGGCCCACGACGGCCCGGTCTACGAACGTCCCTACGCTCGCCCTGACTCCCAGGACCAGCTGCAGGCCAACCACTTCACCGGCTCTCCCGAAGACGCCTCCCGCCCCTCCGGTGCGGAGCTGCGCCAGGCCGTGTTGGAACTGATGGCCTCACCCAACCTGTGCTCCAAGGACTGGGTCACCAGCCAGTACGACCGCTATGTACAGGGCAACACCGCCATGGCCATGCCCGATGACGCCGGCGTGATCCGCGTTGATCAGGAAACCGGCCTGGGCGTGGCCCTGTCCACCGACTGCAACGGCCGCTACACCCGCCTGGACCCGTACGCCGGTGCGCAGCTCGCGCTCGCCCAGGCCTACCGCAACGTGACCACCGCGGGAGCTCGCCCCGCGGCCGTCTCGGACTGCCTGAACTTCGGCTCCCCCGAGGACCCGGACATCATGTGGCAGTTCGCCGAAGCCGTGCGTGGCCTGTCCGACGGTTGCCAAGAACTGGGCGTGCCCGTCACGGGCGGTAACGTCTCGCTCTACAACCAGACCGGCGGCGTCGCCATTAATCCCACCCCGGTGGTCGCCTTGCTGGGCGTGCTCGACGACGTCGCTCGCCGCACCCCGTCCGGGTGGCGTGAGGACGGTCAGGCCATTTATCTGCTCGGTGAGACCGCTGACGAACTGGACGGTTCCGAGTGGGCCCGCGTGCGGGGTCACCTGGGCGGACAACCGCCCGCGGTTGATCTGAAGCAGGAGCGTATCCTGGGGGACATGCTCGTCAATATGTCGCGGGACGGCATGATTGACGCAGCACACGATGTTTCCGAGGGTGGCTTGGCCGCGACCCTGTCGGAGATGGCCCTGCGCTTTGGCGTGGGCGCACGGATCGGCCTGGGGGAAGTTGCCGATCGGGACGGCGTGGACACGTTCACGCTGCTGTTCTCCGAGTCCCAGGGGCGGACCGTAGTGGCCGTTCCGCGTTCGGAAGAGGTGCGCTTCAAGGACATGTGCACCGTGCGCAACTACCCGTTCGCGCGCATCGGCGTGGTGGACGCGGAGTCCGGAGCCCTGGACGTCCAGGGTGAGTTCTCCGTTGATCTGGAGGCCTTGCGAGAGGCCCACAGTGCCACCCTGCCCAAGTATTTCGGTTGATCATAAGGACAGACACCATGACTGAGGTTCTTGAAGAGCTCAGCCCGGAACGATCGATTCGTACCGAGCGTCTCTTGCTGCGTCCGTTCACCCAGGACGAGCTTGAGTCGATCGCAGAATCAACAGACTTGCCACAGTTCGCCCAGGGGTTTCCGACTCCCGAGGATCAGGACTGGGCTCAGACCGCGTTGGATGCCGGCAGCTATTTCTTCACCGAGACCATGTACTCGATGTTTGCCATGGTGGACGCGGCATCGGGTCAGATAATCGGCATGGCAGGTTTTGTGGGCCCGCCCATCGACAACGAACTCGAGGTCGTCGGGTCCGTTGTGCCGAACCGACAGAATCAGGGGTACGCGGGCGAGGTGCTCCCCTACTTGGTCGAGCTGGCCTTCCAGAATTCCCAGGTCAACGCGGTGAACGCTTCCGTGCCGTGGGGTAATCAGCCCGCATGTCGGCTGCTTCTCACGCACGGTTTTGAGGAGCGCCCGAGCGGCGGCTCCGAATCCACGTATGTGCATGTCCGCCCGGAGACGCATTGAAGCAACTGAGTTAGCCGGCTGATGTTCCCCTGGACCCCCTACGAACTGTTCTCCCCGGACACTGTCCCAGAGTGGATCCTGGTGATCCTGGGTGTCATCGACCTGCTGGTCCGAATCGTTGCGCTCGGCTGGATCCCGCATAACCGCAGGCCCTCCGTCGCCTTGGCGTGGCTGCTGGCCATCTTCCTCCTGCCCTACGCGGGGCTGTTGTTGTTCCTGGTCGTTGGTTCCTCCCGTCTACCGCGAAAGCGGATGGAGAAGCAGGCCAAGATGAACGACATCATTCGGGAGAACACCCCGGAGGACTTCGCCCTGGGCGAGGAGTTCCATCACCTGCCCGAGTGGGTCACCACGACCGCCAAGCTGAACTACCAGTTGGGCGCACTGCCCATGGTGGGCGGCAACGGCTTCGACATCCTCACGGACAACCATGACTCCATGGCGCAGATGGCCCGTGACGTGGACCGCGCCACGGATTATGTGCACTTCGAGTTCTACATCGTGGCCACGGATCGGGTGTCCCAGGTCTTGCTGGATTCGCTCGTTCGGGCCCACGAACGCGGTGTGAGGGTGCGCATCCTGATCGATCACGTGGGTTCGCTGGGCTACCCCGGCTACGCGGAACTGGTCCGCCGCTTCAACGCCTCCGGCATCCCCTGGCGACGCATGCTGCCGATCCGCCCGTGGCGAGGTGAGTGGCAGCGTCCGGACCTGCGCAACCACCGCAAGATCCTGGTGGTGGACGGTTCGATCGCCTACACGGGTTCGCAGAACATCATTCATCGCTCGTACAACAAGAAGAAGAACGTCCGCCGCGGCCTGGAGTGGAAGGATCTGATGATCCGCTGCTCCGGTCCCGTGGTTGCCGAGCTCAACGCGGTATTCGTTTCCGACTGGTATTCAGAGACCGACGACCTACTCCTGGACGAGGCCACCGAGGTCCTCACCGACGTCGAAGGCCCCGTGTATGCGCAAGTGGTCCCCTCGGGACCCGGGTTCGAGACCGAGAACAATCTGCGCCTGTTCAACCACCTCATCTACAACGCCAACCGGCGCGTGGTGATCTCCAGCCCGTACTTCGTCCCGGACGAGTCCCTGCTGCACGCACTCACCACCGAGGCGCAGTCCGGGGTGGACGTGGAAATTTTCGTGGGAGAGTCCTCGGATCACTTCCTGGCACAGAACGCCCAGAATTCCTACTATTCCGAACTCGCCGAAGCCGGGGTCAAGATTTACCGCTACAGCTCCCCCACGGTGCTGCACGCCAAGTTCGTGCTCGTGGACGACCTGATCAGCGTGATCGGTTCCTCCAACATGGACGAGCGCTCCTTCGCCCTGGACCTCGAGGTGTCCGTGATGATCGTGGACCAGGGTTTCCACGACCGCATGGAGGACGTCGTAGAAGAGTTCAAGGCCTCCTCCACGCTGCTCGACCTCGATCTCTGGAACAAGCGCCCCATGCGGCAGAAGTACGTCGAGAACGTCTGCCGCCTCACCTCGGCATTGCTTTAACGCCGACGACGCCGCTGCCGCAACCTTTTCGTGCGAAAGGTCGCGGCAGCGGCGTCGTCGGCAAACGGGCTGTTAGCCCACCAACTCGCGAGCGGCGGTGTCCGCCACGGACGGCTTGTCCGCGTACGCACCGCGGTACTGCGCGGCGGGGTGGGTGTCCATGACCTGGGGCTGGCCGGCGCCGTAGAGGGACTCGCGCAGGGTGGAGCCGTCGTACTCGGTGCGATAGCGGCCGCGCTTCTGCAGCTCGGGGACCACGTACTCCACGAAGTCTTCGAAGGAACCGGGGCTCACGTGGTAGGCCAGGTTGATACCGTCCAGGCCACCCTCGTCGACCCAGGTCTCGAGCTGATCGGCCACGGATTCCGGCGATCCCACGATCACGTCACCCATGCCGCCCAGGGCACAGTGCTTAGCGATCTCCTCGCGGGTCCACTTCTTGTCCTTGGACTGGAGGGTGAACGGGGTCAGGAAGGACTGGATGGAGTCGGTCTTGATGTAGTTCAGGGCCTCGTCCTCGTCGAACTGGCTCAGGTCCACACCGGACCAACCGCCGATGATCGCCTGGGATGCCTCCAGGTTCACGTAGGAGAGGTACTCCCGGTACTTCTCCTGGGCTTTCTCCTCGGTCTCGTCCACGACCACGGAGAGCATCGCGTAGATCTTGACGTCGTCGCGGTGGCGGCCCTGTTCCTCGGCCTGCTCGCGGATCTTGTCCGTGACGTAGCGGGTGAGGTCCGGACGCAAGCCGCCAATGAACACGGCCTCCGCGTGACGTCCGGCGAACGCCTGGCCGCGCGAGGACGCACCGGCTTGGAAGATCAGCGGGGTGCGCTGCGGGGACGGCTCGGTGAGCGCGGCACCCGGAACGGTGAAGTACTTGCCCGAGTGCTGAATCGGGTGGACCTTCTGGGTGTCAGCGTAGACGCCGGCTTCGCGGTCCTTGACCACGGCGCCGTCTTCCCAGGAACCCTCCCAGAGCTTGTAGCAGACGTCGAGGAATTCCTCGGCAATCTCGTAGCGGGTATCGTGCTCGATCTGGCGCGGCAGACCCTGGTTCTCCGCGGCGGAGGGCAGGTACGAGGTCACCACGTTGAAGCCCACGCGGCCCTTGGTCAGGTGATCGAGCGTCGCGTACTTGCGGGCCAGGGTGTAGGGCTGCTCGTAGGTCACCGCGCTGGTCACGCCGAAGCCCAGGTGCTCGGTCACGGCGGCCATGGCGGAGATCTGCATGAACGGATCGTTCACGGGAACCTGAGCGCCGTCCGACACGGAGGGTGCGGCAGAGTTCTTGTAGATGTCGTAGATGCCCACCACGTCCGCCAGGAACAGGGCGTCGAACTTGCCCTTCTCCAGCGTCTTGGCCAGGTTGGTCCAGTACTCGATGGTGTTGTACTCGGTGGCCTTGGACCGCGGATGACGCCACAGACCGAAACTCTGGTGGTCCACGCACGTCATGTCGAAGGCGTTCACGGAAATCCGCTTTTTGCTCATGTGTGCCCCTTTGGGTCGAACTCGACCCGCGCCCCGTGCACCACCTGCGGCGGCCTACTCTGCGGGTCCAGCGCGCTTGTGTGGCGCCGTACTTGCCACATGCGGTGTGCCATGCGGCCCGATCCTCACCTGGGGCACCCCGCTACGGGAGAGGGTTGCCGTCCGACAAGCCAGGGCTGTGCGTCGGAACTCATGATCGTTCTGCGCCCCACTGTACCGTTTCCGTGGCCCCTCCGGCGGCTCGTGAAACATAATGACCGAGCTGATTCACAGTGAGACGATGGTCATATGAGTGATCGCCACGTCAACGATCCGGACCTGATTCGCGAGCTACTCGCGACCCCGGGGCGGTGGGCCATTGTTGGGCTGTCCACCAACCGCACGCGACCCGCGTTTGCGGTGTCCCGCCGGATCCGTGACGAGTTCGGGCAGCAGATCATCCCGGTCAATCTGGCGGGCGAGGACGTACATGGCGAGACGGGCTATCGATCGCTCGAGGACATCCCGGGGCACGTGGACGTGGTCGACTGTTTCGTGAACTCCAGCCGCGTGGGTGAAGTGGTGGATCAGGCGATCGACATTGGTGCCGGAGCGGTGTGGATGCAGCTGGGTGTGACCGATCAGGCCGCTGCCGAACGGGCGAAGGCCGCCGGGGTGAAAGTGGTCATGAACACCTGCCCGCTGATCGAGGCCCCGCGGGTTCTGTAGGGCCCTCGGGTTCTGTAGGTGCGGTGGTTCTGTAAGCGCGGTGTTTCCGTAGGTGCGGTGGTTCCGTAGGCGCAGTGTTTCCGTAAGCGCGATGGTTCCGTAGTCGCACTGGTTCCGTAGTCGCACTGGTCCTGTAATCGAGAGCGCGGCCGGCATTCCCCACGGGCCGTCGACATTATGGGCAGAGGTTCACGCCCGGACCCCGGTGTTTAGTGCGACCCCCTGCCAAAAATGTCCATGGTCTCCTTTGACGTGCGAACCTCTGCCAGGAATGTTCATTGCCGCCTCTGACGTGCGAACCTCTGCCAAAAATGTTCAGGCACCGCTCGCGGACTCAATTTGCGAGCGCACCCCCCAGAGACGTTGAATGGAACGGTTCCCATCCGGAGCGGCCGAGAGACCTGGCTCGTTGACGTCGCAGCAACCGGTACCCGTGCGGTGCAAGGTGCTAATGCCAGGAGACGATGGAGTTGATCGAGATTACTTCCTTCTCAGACCCTTACTCGCCCACGCCCAATCCCGCGCTGATCTCGGATGAGGCGCGCGAGGAGTTCTGGGCCAAGCAGGCGACCCGTCTGGACTGGGCGGAGCCGTGGCACACGACTCACCGTTTCGACAAGCCACAGAAGATCGGCACGGACGATGACGGCAATGACATCCTCTCCGTGCCGGAGATCGCATGGTTCGAGGGCGGCAAGCTCAACGTCTCCTATAACTGCGTGGACCGCCATGTGGAGGCCGGCTGCGGCAACCACGTGGCCCTGTACTTCGAGGGTGAACCCGGGGATCGCCTGGTCTATACCTACGCCGATCTTCAACGTGAGGTTTCCAAGGCCGCCAACGCGCTGCTGAAACTCGGTGTGGAGAAGGGTGACCGCGTGGTCATCTACCTCCCGGTGATTCCGGAGACGGTCATCATCACGCTCGCGTGCGCGCGCATCGGCGCGATCCACTCCCTCGTGTTCGGAGGCTTCTCCGCCGAGGCCCTCAAGTTCCGCGTGGAGGACACCGGCGCCAAGGTGCTGGTGACCACAGACGGGCAGAACCGGCGCGGCGCCGTCGTCCCCGTGAAGACCAACGCGGACCAGGCGTGCAGCGGCAAGAATGACATCGAGCACGTGATCGTGGTGCGCCGCACCTCGCGACCCGGCCGCATGGATCTGCCGCGCGGAACCCGCGGGCTGCGTTCCAAGCAGGAGGACACCGTGCCGTGGACTCGCGGCCGCGATGTGTGGTGGCACGAACTGACCGCGGATGTCTCGGACGTGCACGTGCCAGAGGCCTTCGACGCGGAGACACCCCTGTTCATCATCTACACCTCCGGCACCACGGGTAAGCCCAAGGGCCTGGTGCACACGATGGGCGGGTACCTGGTGCAGACCGCGTACACGCACGCCCTGATGTTCGATCTACTCCCGGATGTGCCCGATGCCAACGGCGTGCTGCGGCCGGACGAGCTCTCCGCGGTGAACGACCCGGCCAAGGTGGATTCGACCGTTCACTGGTGCACCGCCGACCTCGCGTGGGTCACCGCGCACACCTATGAGATCTACGGCCCGCTGGCCAACGGCGTGTCCGAAGTGATCTACGAGGGCACGCCGAACACCCCGGATTATGGGCGTCATTTCGAGGTCATCGAACGCTACGGCGTGACCAATTACTACACCGCGCCCACGCTGATCCGCTCACTCATGGGCGCCTTCCCCAAGGGCTTGCCGCAGGTCTACAACCTCTCGTCCATCCGTCTGCTCGGGTCTGTGGGCGAGTCCATCAACCCCGAGGCGTGGCGTTGGCTGCGCGCGCAGGTCGGCCGCGACGAGGTCCCGTTCGTGGACACCTGGTGGCAGTCCGAGACGGGCTCGTGCGTGGCCTCGCCGCGTCCGCACGACCCGCAATTCGCACCGCCCGGCACGTTCGACGACGCCGCTCCGCACACCTCCCTGAAGCCCGGAAGTGCTACGCGCGCCGTCCCGGGTATCTCGGTGCGCGTGCTCGACGAGTCCGGTGAGGAAGTGGGTCCCAACCTGCAGGGCTTCGCCGTGGTCGACAAGATCGGCCCGTCCATGGCCCGCACGGTGTGGGGCGATCCGCAGCGCTACCTGTCCTCGTACTGGGCGGCCTACGGCGAACGCGGCTGGTTCCTCGCCGGGGACGGCGCTCGCACCGACGATGAAGGGGACCTGTACATCCTGGGCCGCGTGGACGATGTGATCAATGTGTCCGGGCACCGACTGTCGACCATTGAGATCGAGTCCGCCCTGGTGACCCATCCGCACGTGGTCGAGGCCGGCGCGACCCCCATCAAGGATCCCGTCACCGGACACGCCGTTCTGGCCTACGTGGTGCTCACGGCGGACGCGCAGTCTCTGTCCGCGGATGAGGTTCGAGAAGAACTCCGCGCCCATGTGGCGCAGGAAATCGGCCCGATCGCCAAACCCCGCGAGGTCATCGCCGTGCCGGATCTGCCCAAGACTCGTTCGGGTAAGATTACTCGTCGCCTCTTGACCCAGCTCTACGAGGGGCAGACCTTGGGCGACCGCTCCTCCTTGCAGAATGAGGAAGCGCTTGACGCGATCGCCGAGGTCCTGGCGACGCGCGAATAAACGTGGGCTGAGCAAGGAAAAGCGCTGAGCGGCGTCGTCGGGCCGGAGGGGTTGAACCGGCCCGACGATTTCAGCGGAGCAAGATCATCCTCCGGATGAACACGATCAGGACGATCCCCATGGCCGCGAGCGGTAACCACATCAGGTCCACGCTGAGGATCCCGAGCCAGCCGCCCACCATGATGGCCAAAATGGCCGCCATGCCGGCCACGATCCACACCAGCATCTGGACGGCGTTCTTGTACTGGCGCTGCACGTTCTCCCGGGTGAGGGTCACAGGGAAGTTGAAGATCCGCGGGTATCGCGTCAGCACTCCGCAACCGATCGTCAGCAGACTCAGCAGTACGAGGATGACGGCGGCTTCCTGGAGAGATCCTTCGCGGGTCACGTCGCCGGTGAAGTCGTAATGGAGGGCGAAGTCGCCCTGGGCTCCGAAGGACCGCAGGAAGAAGTACACCGGCAGCGCCACGGCCGCGATCATGCTGACCGCAAGGAGCACCTTGTGGAACGGATCCAGCGCAAAGTTCGGTTGAGGCCGCTCGCTGAAGGTCGTGAGGGGTTGATCGCCGCCGGGGTCCTGGGCATGGCCGCGAGTGCTTTGCCGCGGGTCGTCACCTGAATCAGTCATCCAGCGCTCCTAGTCATCACCTGGTTGCTCCTGATCTTCCAGGCTACGGCTAGGCAACGTTCGACAACTCCCCCGAGCGTTGGAAATCCGCCCCCGCACCAGGGGGATTGAGTTGTTCGTTACTTCCCGGGGCGCTCGTACTGATACTTGCGCGCAGAACTCTTAGGATGATTCAGTGATGAATCCCGCCGCTCAGCCCCCGACGGTTACCCCCGACTCCACTCCCAAGCCCAGCGCGTGGGAAGTGATGTTCAAGGACGCCACCAACGCCGAGCTCAAACTCGCGATGGCCGCCTCCGGAACCATCTTGAGCCTGTTCACCGCGGGGCACATGGCCGGGAACATGCAGGTCTACCTGGGCCGGAAGCACTTCAACGAGTACGCGGAATTCCTCCGCATGATCGGTGCACCGGTGCTGCCGCGCAATTCGGTGTTGTGGGTGGTTCGAGTGGGACTGCTCGCAAGCGCCACGAGCCACATCATGGCCGGCACCGAGCTCACACTGCGAGCCATGCGCGCCGAGCGCCACACGGTCCAGAGCACGGTTCAAGACCTCAAGCTCCAACTCACGGGCAAGCAGCGCAGGCGCCCTCGCGGCCGACGTCGCTCGGTCCCCCAGATCATTGCCCGCTCCATGCGCTCCACGGGCGTGGTGCTCGGCCTGTTTACGGCCTACCACGTGGCGGACCTGACGGTGGGGGCGCGTCCGGCGGCGTCAGTGAAGCATCGCCACGGGGACGCCTACGGCAATCTGGTGGCAAGCCTGTCCCGCCCGAGCGTCGCGTTCTTCTACACCGCATCCATGGCTGCCTTGGCGGGCCACATGATTCACGGCGTGCGCACGGCCGCCATGGACGCAGGCTTCACGACGACCGAACAGCGCGCCCAATTGATCGAGGCCATGGCCAAGCTGGTGGGTGCCACTGTGGCTCTCGGAAACGTCACCATCCCCGTGGCCGTACAGGCCAAGGTGGTGCGCTGATGCTGCTGACAGTGCACGTGTGGCGGCAGGCTTCCGCCGAGGATCAGGGCACGTTCGTGGCCGTGAGCCCGGTCGAGGCTCGCGAAGACATGAGCATTCTGGACCTACTCGACGCGGTCAACGAAACCCTCACTCGCCAGGGCGATGACCCCGTCAGCTTTGACGATGGCTGCCGGGAAGGCATCTGCGGCAAGTGCGGCGTGACCGTGGACGGCGTGCCCCACGGCCCGGACAAGAACCAGGCATCATGCACGCAGTCACTGCGGGCCTACCGCGATGGGGACGAGATCTTCATCGAACCCATGCGCGCGGGCTCGTTCCCGGTCAAGAAAGATCTGTCCGTGGACAAGAAGGCTCTGCGGCGGGTGGCCAAGGAGGCCAAGTTCCCGGTGGCACTCAAGGCCCTGGGCAACGCCGGCTGCATCAGCTGTGGCGCATGCGTGGCGGCTTGCCCCAACGGTTCCGGCCAGTTGTACGTGGGCACGCTGCTCAAGGAACTCCCGCCGCTCGCCAAGACTCCGGAGGAACGGAACGAACGCTCGAGCAAGGTGCTCGACGCCGCCGAGCACGAGTTCGGCCCCTGCTCCCTTTTGGGCGATTGCATGGAGGTCTGCCCCGCCGGCCTCCCCCTCGAGAACCTCACGGAAGTCGCTCGAGAAAATCTCCGCCGGATGAACCCGGGGAAGTACGCCTAATTCACCGCGGACGCGCGGGAGGTCCCGCGCGGCGGCGTCGACGGCCGTCTCGCACCGTGGTCACCGGCGGGCCCCGGTTTGTGAACGTCGACACCCACGCGACACAATGGACTCACCATCCCGAGCGGCCGAGAGACCTGGATCGACGACGCCGCAGCAACCCGCAGCGATCGGCCTACTGCACGGTGCTACCGCCAGGACCGATGGAGTGCTGCGCGGCCCCGGGCAGTGTTCGGACGGGAGCTGTACGCGGCCGACAAGGAGGAGCCCTATGGCCGAGCACCAGTTCGGTTTCCGCACCCGTGCACTGCACGCAGGCGGCACCCCGGACGCCGAGCACGGCGCCCGTTCCGTCCCGATCTACCAGACCAGTTCGTTCGTCTTCAAAGACGCCGACGACGCCGCTAACCTCTTCGCGCTGCAGAAGTACGGCAACATCTACTCGCGCATCGGCAACCCCACCGTGGCTGCGCTGGAGGAACGGATTGCGTCCCTCGAGGGCGGTATCGGCGCGGTAGCAACGGCCTCCGGTATGGCTGCCGAGTTCATCACCTTTGCCGCGCTGTGCGGACAGGGCGATCACGTGGTGGCTTCCTCCCAGCTCTACGGCGGAACGGTCACGCAGTTGGACGTGACCCTGCGGCGCTTCGGTGTGGAGACCACCTTTGTTCCCGGCACCGATCCAGCCGACTACAAGGCGGCCATCACCGAGAACACCAAGGCCGTTTACACCGAGCTCGTGGCCAACCCGTCCGGTGAGATCGCCGATTTGGAAGGCTTGGCGGAGGTCGCCCACGAGGCAGGCCTGCCGCTGATCGTGGATGCCACACTCAACACCCCGTACCTGTGCCGTCCGTTCGAGCACGGCGCGGACATCGTGATCCACTCGATCACCAAATTCCTGGGCGGCCACGGCAACACCCTGGGCGGTGTGGTGGTCGAGTCCGGTCGTTTCAACTGGGGCAACGGCAAGTTCCCGGCCATGACCGAACCGGTCCCCTCGTACAACAACGTGACGTGGTGGGGGAACTTCGGTGAGTACGGCTTCCTGACCAAGCTGCGTTCCGAGCAGCTGCGCGACATCGGTCCATCGCTGACCCCGCAGGCCGCGTGGAACCTGCTGCAGGGAGTGGAAACCCTCCCCCAGCGCATGGACGCCCACGTCGCAAATGCCCAAGAGGTCGTGCAGTGGCTGGCCACCGATCCGCGCATCGGCTACGTGAACTACGCGGGTCTCGAAGATCACCCGCACCACGAACGCGCCCAGAAGTACTTGCCCCAGGGCATCGGTTCCGTGTTCGCCTTCGGTGTAGCCGGCACCGATCAGCTCAGCGGCCGCGAAGTGGGCGGCCGGTTCATCGAGAACCTGCAGCTGGCCTCGCACCTGGCCAACATTGGTGACGCCCGCACCCTGGTGCTGCACCCGGCGTCCACCACCCACCAGCAGCTCACCTCCGAGCAGCTGGAATCCGGCGGCGTGAGGGAAGACCTGATTCGCATTTCCGTGGGTCTCGAGGACCCCGCGGACATCCTGTGGGATCTGGACCAGGCACTGACCGCCGCGACCGGGATCAACCGCGAGGGCGACGTCGTCGAAACCGTGACGCCCGCAGCGGCCACCGCCGAACCCACGTCCGAAAAAGCTACCGAAGGAGTCCACGCATGAGCACCGAACGCACCTGGGTGGGCCCCAGCGCCCCCGAGCGACTGAACATCCTGCGCAACACCGAGTCGATCGCGATCGTGGGCATGTCCAATAAGCCCGCGCGGGCCAGCTACTTCGTGGCCACGTATCTACTGTCTTCGTCCCCGTACCGCGTGTACTTCGTGAACCCCGTGTTGGACGAGGTGCTGGGCCAGAAGGTCTACCCCTCGCTCGCGGACCTGCCCGAGGTCCCGGACATGGTGGACGCGTTCCGCAAGGACTCCGATCTGCCCGGCGTGGCCCAGGAGGCCGTGGACCTCGGCGCCAAGACCGTGTGGATGCAGCTGGGCTCGTGGAGCGAGGAAGCCGCGGCGATCGCCGAGAACGCCGGGCTCAACGCCGTGATGGATCGCTGCGTGAAGATCGAACACGCCCGCTTCCACGGCGGCCTGCACCTGGCCGGCTTCAACACCGGGGTGATTTCCGCCAAGCGTCAGGTGGTTGCCTGACGGTCATTGGGTGACCAACCAATTGATCCCGCCTCACTGCGTAGTAACCACGGTTACTTTGCAGTGAGGCGGGATCACATGGTTCTGGGGCCTGCTGTTCTCCGGCCCAGCTGCAAACTGCCGACGTCGCTCTCAGCCCAACCGCAACACCACGGCCGCGCGTTCCCAGCCCTGGGACTCGCGGGCGGGAACTTCGTCCTCGGGGACCACGGTGTACAAACGCTCGGCATCAGCAAGAAAGGCCTCGTTGGCCATGGACGAGACCAACGGGTCCAGCACCTCGGCAGGATCGCGTTCGGTGGAGGCGTCAGTGAGCAGCGGGCCCATGTAGGCAACCTCGTCCTGCACGGACAGCGTGGAGTGCGCTACCGGCTTGCCCCATTCGTCCACTTCGAACCGCGTGACGTCCCCCATGGGTGCATCGAACATCCCGGACTCACCCGGGAAACTCAGTCCACGGTCCAGCTCCTGAACCGCACCCGTCAGCAAGATGCCCTGCGAGAGCACCTCCTTCTCCTGAGCATTCACGGCGCCGCGGGCCATCACGACCTGATCCTCGGGACAGACCAACACGAGCCCGTCCTTTGAAGGGACTGAACCGTCCCAGGCCACCACGTTCTGCGGCGGTGCTTCGGTTCCGCGCACCGCATCCCAACCGGCCACCCAGTCCTTGAGGTCGTCTTCCCATTGCTGCGCCATGCGATTCTCCTTTCTCGGCAAGCTATTGCCCCGAGTATCTCACTCGCCCTATCACACCAGGTGGCGTTTGTCATGCAGTCCTCTATCCTGGGAAGGTTCGCTGATTTTCGCCATTTGTTCCCTAAATTCGAGGAGTTGTCACCCGTGAATGCCAGAAAAACATTACAAGTCACTCTGGCCTTTGTCGGGCTCCTGGTGGGGGCTGGCTTCGCGACCGGTCAAGAAGTTGTCCAGTACTTCATCTCATTCGGCACGTGGGGTATTGCCGGTGCCGTGGTCTCCGGCATTCTCATGATTGCCGCGGGTGCTGTGATCATCCAGATCGGCAGTTACTTCTTGGCAGAGGAGCACCGCGGCGTCTTCCGCTCCGTGGCACACCCCGTGGTCTCCAGATTCTTGGACATCAGCGTGACCCTGACCTTGTTCGCCATGGGATTCGTGATGCTCGCCGGCGCCGGCTCCACCTTGGAGCAGCAGTTCGGCCTTCCCGCTTGGATCGGTTCGGCCATCATGGTGGGCATCGTGATGCTCACCGGCCTGCTCAACGTCAACAAGGTCACCAACATCATTTCCGCAGTCACACCCCTGATCTTCGTGGCCGTGATCGTGGCGTTCATCTACACCATGCTGCAGCTGCCTGTGGACCTCGGTGCCATGAGTGATCTGGCCGTGCAGGCCGATTCCCCCGTGTCTCCGTGGTGGCTGTCCGCGATCAACTACACCTGTATGGCCCTGATGCTGGGTGTCTCCATGAGCCTGATGATCGGCGGCAACACCCCCAACCCCCGCGTGGCCGGTTGGGGCGGTGTCCTGGGTGGCGTGGTGTACACGATCTTGCTGGTCATGAACGCCGTGGCATTGCTGGTCAATTACGAGTCCGTGGAAGGCTCTGACATCCCCATGCTCATGCTCTTCGAGACCATGCACCCCACGGCTGCACTGGGCATGGTGATCGTGACGTTCGTGATGATCTACAACACCTGCATCAGCATGTTTTACGCGCTGGGCCGCCGCATCACCGTCAACCACCGCAACCGTTACGTCCCGGTGTTCCTGGGCACCTGCGTTGTCGGATACTTCATCAGCCTCATCGGGTTCGGCACACTCATGAGCTACGTGTATCCCGCCATCGGTTACGTGGGCATGGTCATGGTTGTTGTCATGCTGGTCTGGTGGTTCCGCAGTCGCCCGAAGATCTCGAGCGAGGAAAGCCGCCGCGACCGCATGCGCGCGCTACTGACCCTGAAGGAGTCCGAGGACAAGGACTTCCCCGAAGGCCACGAGAAGCGCCTCCAAGACGCCGCGGACCAATCGACCGCGGACGGTGACGCCATTACCGGCGCCATCGACGCAGAGGTCGTTCGCAGTCTCGGCAAGAAGAACGGCAAGGACCGCGGTGCCGACAAGCGCGAGACTTCCGACTCGAAGGACCCTCGCTGACCCCGGTTCATCAGTCGTAGCGAAAGGCCCCTCACCACGCGTGGTGAGGGGCCTTTCGTCTGGTGCGCGGGCGGCGTCGTCGTCCTGGTCGCGAACGATTCATGACGACGACGCCGCGGCGGGACTAGCCGCGCTTGGCCTCTTTCTTTTCGGCCTTCTCCTCCGCTTGAACGATCCAGTGCTCGCGGGTGGTCACGAAGTCCGTGCCGTCCCACGCGCCCAGGCCGGACAGACCGGGGATGTCACCGGAGTGGAAGACGGGTTCCACACCGGCCTTGCGCTGGTCCATGTAGTTGCGCAGGACCTTGGCTGCGACCCCGGCCAACCCGACCAGGGCGATCAGGTTGATGGTGGCCATGAACGCCATGAACAGGTCCGCGAGCGACCATACGAGATCCAGAGCGGCAATGGCACCCAGGAAGACGCACGCCAGCACCAGGAAGCGGTAACCCGTCATGACCGCGCGAGAACCGGTCATGAAGCGAATGTTGGACTCGCCGTAGTAGTAGTTGCCGATCACCGACGACCACGCGAAGAGGAAGATCGCGACGGTCAGGAAGTGAATGGCCCAGTCGCCCAGCTGTGCGCCCAGCGCGGTCTGAGTGAGCGAGGCACCTTGGCGCTCATCGCCGAACGTCGGGTTGGAGAGCAGGATGATGAACGCGGTGACGGAGCAGACGATCATGGTGTCGAAGTAGACGCCCAGGGACTGCACGAAACCCTGCTTGGCCGGGTGGGACACGGAAGCGGTGGCGCCGGCGTTGGGCGCTGAACCCATACCCGCCTCGTTGGAGAACAGGCCGCGCTTCATGCCCTGGATGATCACACCGATCAAGCTGCCGGTCACGAATTCGCGGATTCCGAAGGCACCCTCGACGATCATGAGGAACATGGCGGGAACCTCGGTGATGTTGAGCGCCACGACCAGCAGACCCAGGATCAGGTACAGGATGGCCATCACGGGAACCACGATCTGTGTCACGTTGGAGATCGAGCGAATACCGCCGAAGATCACGGCCGCGGTAATGGCAACCAGGGCAAGACCGATGACGATGCGGATCCACAGGTTCTGGCTGTCGGCCATGTCCAGGTTGAAGGAACCACTGACGGCGTCCACGATCGAGTTGGACTGCACCGAGTTGAACACGAAACCGTAGGTGATGGTGATGGTGACCGCGAAGATCAACCCCATCCAGCGCTTCTTGAGGCCCCGCTCCATGTAGTACGCCGGGCCACCCACGTAACCGTCCCGCGACTTGATCTTGTAAAGCTGGCCCAGCAGGGACTCGGTAAAGGCACTCGCCGCGCCAATGGCCGCGATGGTCCACATCCAGAAAACGGCACCCGGGCCGCCCAGGCTGATGGCGATGGCAACACCGGCGATGTTGCCGGTGCCGACGCGGGCCGCCGCGGACACGGTGAACGCGCGGAAGGACGAGATACCTTTCTTGCCGTCCTCGGCGTCACCGGGAGGGTCGGTAAGAACGCGGAACATCTCGGGGAGTCCGCGCAGCTGGATCACGCCCGTACGAACGGTCAGATAGAGCCCCACGCCGATCAGGATCGCGAAGACGACGTACCAAACGTACTCGCCCACCGTTCCCACAAGTTCTGTTAATGCATCCATGAAAATCCCCGGACTTCTCCCTCGGAACGATCCCGTTCACTCGCAGTTGTGGAGTGAACGGGACCGGGTACCTAGTGTGTGCTGTTGCACTGATCTAGGTCACAGTAGCGGAAACTGCAGCCGGGGTGTGAGCGAGGCTCAGCCCACGGGCTTGAGCGAGTTCACCAGCGAGAAGAGATCCTTGGGGTCCTCCGGCTCCGCCACCAGGTCGATGTAGCTCTGCAGTTCCGTACCGTTCGTCGAATCGCGCAGGCAACGCAGGGCGGAGAAGTCCGCGATGGCGAAGCCCACGGAGTCGAAGATGGTGATTTCTTCTTCCGAGGTGCGCCCGGGAGCCTGATCGGTGAGGACCTTCCAGAACTCCACGACCGGGAAGTCCTCTTCGACCTGCTGGATCTCGCCCTCGATGCGGGTCTGCTCGGGGAACTCCACGAATACGGTGGAGCGATAGAGGATCGCCGCCTCCAGCTCGGTCTTACCCGGGCAGTCACCGCCCACGGCGTTGATGTGCACGCCGGGCTTGACGTGGCTGTCCACCAGGATGGTGTTCTGCGCCTTGTCCGCGGTGCAGGTGGTGATGATATCTGCGTTGGCCACGGCCTCATCGGTGGAGGTCATGGCGTTGATGCGGAAGCCCAGGGGTTCCAGGTTGCGCTTGAGCTTGTCCATCGCGGCGGGGTCCACGTCGTAGACGTCCAGGTCCTCGATACCCATCGCGGCACGGAAGGCCAGTGCCTGGAACTCGGCCTGGGAGCCGGCACCGATCATGGCCATGCGCTTGGAGTCCTGGCGCGCCAGGCGCTTGCCCACCATTGCCGACGTCGCTGCGGTGCGTAGCGCGGTCAGCAGGGTCATCTCGGCCAGGAACGTGGGGTAGCCGTTGTCCACGTTGGCGAGCACGCCGAACGCGGTCACGGTCTGGTAGCCGCGGGCGGGGTTGAACGGATGGCCGTTCACGTACTTGAAGGAATACTCCTCGCCATCCGAGGTGGGCATCAACTCGATCACCCCGAACGGCGTGTGGCTGGCCACGCGCGGGATCTTGTCGAACTTCTCCCAGCGGGCGAAATCTCTCTCCAGGTACTTGACCATGTTGCGCATGATCCCCTCGACGCCTTCGCGCTGGATCCATCGGGCCATATTGGGTACGTCGACGAACTGTGTCATGGTCTCGTTCTCCTTAGAGGGATGATCCCCGTCAGTGGTGTGCTTTTCGGTGCTGATCTAGTCGGAGTTGGTGGTGTCGGTGGTGGCTGCGTCCGTGTGCGGCTTGGGAACTTGATGCAGTGAAGCCGTGGAAGTGGTGGAGCCGGATCCGGTGGACCGCTCGCGGCCGACTCGGAAGGCGCTCACCACCGGACGCTCCGCCAGAACGGGGAACGCCCCCGTGTAGCCCTCTCGTTCGGCAGCGATCGCACGGACTCGACCGCGCACCACGAACCAACCGATCATCAGGATGGGGATCAACACGAGTGAGGATCCCAGGGTCAAGGTGCCCACCGGGTAGTCCACGGCCATGAGCACAATCACACCCGCAAGGAACGCAATGGTCAACCAGTTGGTGAAAGGAGCCAGTGGTGCGCGATAAGAGGGTCTGTTGTAGAACCCCTGCCTGGCCATGGACACGTACTTCATGTGCGACATGGTGATAGCCGCCCAACCGGCCATGGTTCCCAGTGCGGCCAGGTTCAACACGATCTCGAACGCCTGCTCGGGAACCACGAAGTTCAGGCCCACACCCAGCACAGCGACACCGGCCGTCATCAAAATGCCGCCGAACGGCACACCGGAGTTGGTGAGTTTTCCGGCGAACTTGGGGGCCGATCCCGCTTGCGCCATGGAGTGCATGATGCGTCCAGTGGAATACAGGCCCGCGTTCAACGAAGACAGCGCCGCGGTAATCACCACGAGCTGCATGATCGGACCGGCCGCATCCACGCCGATGGACGAGAAGAATGTCACGAACGGGCTCTCGGTGGCGCTGTAGGCGGTGTAGGGAAGGAGCAGGCACAACAGCAGCACGGAACCGACGTAGAAGACGGCAATACGCAAGATCACGGTGTTGATCGCCCGCGGGATGACCTTCTCCGCGTTGCGGGTCTCACCGGAAGTGGTTCCCACCAACTCGATACCGGCGTAGGCGAACACCACGCCCTGCACCACGATCAACGCCGGAAGAATACCGGCCGGCAACAGGCCACCGTTGTCCTGGATCAGGGAGAAACCGACCTCGGAACCGGTGGGTGTTCCGAACATGACGAAGAAGATTCCAACTATCAGGAAGATCACGAGCGCCAGGACTTTGATAAGCGAGAACCAGAACTCCAGTTCACCGAACACCTTGACGGAGACCATGTTCATGGCAACCACCAGGACCACTACGACCAGCGCCAAGATCCACTGCGGGATACCCGCCACGGTCTCGCTGTACTGCCCGAACCACTTGATGTAGATGGCAATGGCCGTGGCATCCGCGACCGCGGTCATGGCCCAGTTCAACCAGTAGAGCCAACCGGAGACGTACGCCGCTTTCTCACCGTAGAACTCGCGTGAATACGACACGAAGGACCCGGAGGACGGCCGGTGCACCACGAGCTCACCGAGCGACCGAAGAATCAGGTAGCCGAAAAAACCACAGATCGCGTACAGAATGAACAGCGACGGACCCGCCTGCTCCAACCGGCCACCGGCACCCAGGAACAAACCCGTTCCGATCGCACTACCGATCGCGATCATCTGAAGCTGTCGCGCACCCAGTCCCTTGTGGAAACCAACGGTTTCATCGTTGAACCGCTCTTTAAGGATCTGACGCTCTTCGGTCGTCCCGATGTGTGGGCCCTGCTGTGCCATCCAAAAGTCCTTTCGCATGAGGCCCGTACATCTTCGCGTGCCTGAGAGCTGAGCTTAGGACCAGGGTTGTTACCTGTGACACGCGCGCCACCCGAAAGGGCAAATATGACAAGAAGATGACCCCGTTAATAAACGGGGTCATCTTCTTCATTTCACTAGCGGCTTCGCTACAAATGAATAACTTTCATTTAGTCCTCGACAACGCGCACTGCGCCCTTATCGGCAGAGGTCACCATGGAGGCGTAAGCCCGCAACGCCTTTGACACCTTGCGCTCTCGCGGTTTGGTGGGCTTCCAGGGTGCGGAACCCTTGGCTTCGCGACGACGCGCAAGCTCGGCGTCGTCGACGTTGACCCGAAGCACGCGGTTCTCCACGTCGATCTCGATCTCATCGCCGTGCTCGATCAGCCCCACGGCACCGCCAGCTGCGGCCTCCGGGGAGATGTGGCCGATCGACAGGCCTGAGGTACCGCCGGAGAAGCGACCGTCCGTGATCAGGGCGCACTTCTTACCCAGGCCCAAGCCCTTGAGGTAGCTGGTCGGGTACAGCATTTCCTGCATGCCCGGTCCGCCCTTGGGGCCCTCGTAGGCAATCACCACGATGTCCCCTTCCTTGACGTTCTTGGAGAGGATCTCGTGCACGGCCTCGTCCTGGGACTCGACCACGTAGGCATTGCCCTTGAAGTGGAACAGCTCGGGGTCGATGCCGGCCGTCTTGATCACGGCGCCGTCCTCAGCGATGTTGCCGAACAGCACGCACAGGCCACCCTCGATCGTGTACGCGTTCTCGATGTCGCGGATGCAACCCTCGGCGGCGTCCAGATCGTGGTCCTCGTACTCGTTGGCCTGCGAGAACGCCTGGGTGGTGCGAACACCGCCGGGTGCGGCCAGGAAGAACTCCTTAGCTTCATTCGAAGCCTTGCCGGAACGAATGTCCCACTCGTCCAGCCACTCGCCCATGGTCTGGGCGTGCACGGTGTGGACGTCCTCATCCAGCAGGCCGCCGCGGCGCAGCTCACCCAGGATGGCGGGGATACCACCGGCGCGGTGTACATGCTCGATGTGGAATTTAGTGGAGTTCGGCGCCACCTTGGCCAGACACGGAACCTTGCGGGACAGTGCGTCGATGTCCGAGAGGTTGAAGTCCACCTCGGCCTCCTGGGCCGCAGCCAGGATGTGCAGCACGGTGTTGGTCGAACCGCCCATGGCCACGTCCAAGGCCATGGCGTTGCTGAACGCGGCCTTGGTGGCGATGTTGCGGGGCAGCACGGACTCGTCGTCCTGCTCGTAGTAGCGCTTGGCGGACTCGACCACGCGGCGGCCGGCCTCGAGGAACAGGCGCTTACGGTTCACGTGGGTCGCCAGCGTGGTGCCGTTACCGGGCAGGGACAGCCCCAGCGCCTCGGTCAGGCAGTTCATGGAGTTGGCGGTGAACATGCCGGAGCACGAACCACAGGTGGGGCAGGCATTCTCCTCGATCTGGGCCAACTGAGCGTCCGTGATGGATTCATCCACGGCCAGGGCCATGGCGTCCACCAGGTCCACGCGGTGCTCCACCACGCCCTCGACACCTTCACCGGATTCCATGGGTCCACCGGAGACGAACACCACGGGGATGTTCAGACGCAGGGCAGCCATGAGCATGCCCGGAGTGATCTTGTCGCAGTTGGAGATGCACACCAGTGCGTCCGCGCAGTGGGCGTTGACCATGTACTCCACGGAGTCCGCGATGATGTCACGGGAGGGCAGGGAATAGAGCATGCCGTCGTGGCCCATGGCGATGCCATCATCCACGGCGATCGTGTTGAATTCCTTGGCCACACCGCCAGCCTCGTGTACGGCGGAGGCCACGAGCTCGCCCATGTTCTTCAGGTGCACGTGTCCGGGGACGAACTGGGTGAAGGAGTTGGCGATCGCGATGATCGGCTTACCGAAGTCCTCGCTTCCCATGCCGGTGGCACGCCACAGGGCGCGCGCTCCCGCCATGTTCCGGCCGGTGGTTGACGTGGCTGATCGCAGCTGCGGCACAGTGACTCCTTCCCAAGGTGTGGTTCGGGCTCTCACGCGGCTCGAAGTTGCCGCGACCCGAAAGATTTGTTCGTTCAAGGATACGCGCGGCCCCTGACGCTATCCACATGTCGGTCATGCATCTCAAAATTTGGGACGCCGACGCCGCTCTCTCCCGTTTCCTGCCTCCCTCACGCGAGTTGCTCCCGCCCCACGCTCGGCCCCGCTCCATAGACTGAAGGTGTCGATCCACCGCAATGGAGCAGGAGGAATCATGGCCAAACACAAGGACACACCGCGACCGGATGACGGGGTGGAGTTCGCTGTCGAACTCAAGAAAGCAGTGGACCCGTTGGTCATGGCCCTTGACGTTGGCTCCACGGCAAGCCGCGGCTCTCTCCACGATGCCACCGGGACCCCGGTCCGTGGCTACCGGCACAAGGTTCCGCATTCCTTCACCACTAACTCCGACGGCACATCGGTGATCGATCCCGATCAGGTGGTCGAAGAGCTGACCGAGATTCTGGACCTCGTGTGTGACCGGCCCGAGCTGGCCGGGCGAGTGCGCGGCGTCGGCCTCGATACTTTCGCGTCATCTCTCGTGGGCGTGAACGAAGACGGGGACGCTATTACCCTGTGTTTCACGTATGCGGATTCCCGCTGCGCACCGCAGCTCGCGCAGCTCCGGAAAGAACTGGACGAGCGCGAAGTCCAGGACATCGTGGGCGCCCGACTGCACACGAGCTATCTGGCGCCGAGGTTCCGCTGGCTCGCAGAGACGCAGCCAGAGATCATGGAGGAAGCCGCTCGATGGATGTCCATCGGGGAATATGTCTGGCTGAAACTGTTGGGCACTACGGCAGCGGGCACCGCAACCGCCGCGTGGACCGGGCTGCTCAACCGGCGCTCCGGCAACTGGGATCAGTGCATGCTCAAGGCCGCGGGAATCACCGAGGACGTGTTGTCCCCGATCCTCGACCCCGATCAGCCGCTACCGGACGTGGACCCCGAACGCACCGAACGCTGGGAGGCTCTCTCCGACGCCCAGTGGTACGCACCTGTTGCCGATGGGTTGTGTGCCAACGTCGGCGTGGGCGGCGACAATCAGCAGACCATGGTTGTCTCGGCTGCCACTTCCGGAGCCATGCGAGTGCTCCTGCATCACCGGCCGAACGATATTCCGCCCGGGCTGTGGTGTTACCGGATCGACTCTTCTCGATGCCTGTTGGGTGGTGCCCTCAATGATGTCGGTAGGGCCATCAGCTGGCTTGAGACCACGCTCAATCTGGACGGCGTTGACCTGGACGAGATTGCGGCGGAAGCAGTGTCCCCTTCGACCCCGGGGGTGCTGCCCTTCCTGACCGGCGAACGTTCCACTGGTTGGGCCGGCAGTGCGCGCACCGCGTTCGTCGATGTCTCCGCGTCCACCCATGCCACGGGAATGGCGCGCGGCATGTTGGAGGGCATCGCGGCGTCGTATCGACGAGTTGCCGATGAAATGGAAGAGGCTGCCAAGGACGTCGAGAAGATCGTGGCCGCGGGAAGCGTGACGCAGGGTCTACCGTCGTGGCTGCAGATTCTTGGCGATTACCTGGGCAAACCTGTCATCCATCAGGTGATGAAGCGCTCCACCGCCCGCGGCACGGCGCTGTTAATGCTCGAGTCACTGGCACCGGATGTGGAACCGGCGAATCACGAACCCGCTGGCACGTACTCCCCGCAATATGAGACTCGTGAGTACTACGACGGTGTCCACGAGCGGTTCGAGCGCGTGTACGACGCGTTGGTGGCGGGGTCCTGATCCGGCGGAGCGCTAACCGCGGAGCATGCTCCGCGCAGCTGCACTATCCAGCAACCTGCGCGAGTCTGAGGTGAGGCAACGGCACCGACGAAGTCTCAAGTGAGGGAAGTGTCGATTTCCTGCTCCGAAATGGCATTTCCCTCCCACCACACTTCAGACCTGCAGTTACTTCACCTCATACTCAGCCCACGGAGCCCCAGCCCTTCGGGATGGCACCAAGGAGAGGGATGCTCCTGCCGTCCTCCGCATGGATGTTAACGATGTAGTCGCGATTGGTCTCGTGCAGTATCTGCGGATTCGAGGGCCAACTACCCAGCACCGTTCCGAGCACGCGCACTCCCCTGCGATACAAAGCTTCGAGGCTGAGCAATGTGTGATTCAGGGTGCCCAAATCGGGGCGGCCCACGAGCACTACTCCCACGTACGGATCGACGTCGCGGCTTATGCGCTCGGTCAGATCCGCGATGTTGCGCCCCTGACCGTCGAGTTCCACGAGCACACCTCCGCTGCCCTCAACGAGCACCAGGTCGTGATCGCTCAGCAGCGCGGCAACGCGTTCCGCGTGATCGTCGAGGTTCAACAGTGGCACCTGGTCGATGGCCGCTGCCGGTGGCGGGGCCATGGGCGCCGAGAGTCGTTGACCTTCGGCAGTGGTGAGGAGATCGCTAGGTACGCCGGCAGCGGCAAGTAAGCGGGCGACGTCGTCGATGTCGCCGGAATCACCGGGAAGCACGCCCGTTTGGACCGGTTTATAGACGGCAATCCGACGCCGCCCCGCCGAGCACCCGGCCAAGGCAAGGGCCGCGGTGGCGTAGGTCTTGCCGACGTCCGTATCGGTGCCCGTGACGACCACAACCCCGGTCAGGAGTTCCGCCGCCCGCGCCAAAGGATTACCCATCACGCGACCACCCCGAGCGGTCGGGCACCCAACTCAGTTATGACGTCTTGGACCTCGCTCAATGCGTCCGTCAATGCTTGTAATTCCACGTTTGCTCGGGCCGTGAGCCTTAACCGACTGATGCCGTCCGGCACTGACGGTGGGCGGAAGCAGCCGACCAGAATCCCTCGATCGCGCAAGGTCTCGGCCGTAGTGAGCGCCAACTCCGGCGATTCGATCGGTACGGACTGAACTGCCGCGAGGGCGTGCTCGATCCCTAGTACCTCAGCGATGACTCGGCCGTTAGCGTGCAGCCGTTCCGCCAGATCCGGTTCGCGGACAATGATTCGGCACGCCTCAGTTGCCGCGGCCGCGCTGGCCGGGGCGAGCGCCGTATCGAAAATGAAAGGACGCGCGACATTGACCAGGTGATCGCGCAACAGCTCGGACCCCAGAACCGCTCCGCCCTGTGCGCCCAAGGCCTTGGACAGCGTGACGGTCAGGACCACATTGGGGTGGCCCGCCAGGCCTTCCTGGTGTGCGAGCCCGCGTCCCCGCCCAGCGACACCGATTCCGTGTGCCTCATCCACCACGAGCAGTGCCCCGTGGAGTTCGCATACCGCGGCGAGTTCTTTGAGTGGAGCATGATCGCCGAGCACCGAGTAGATGGACTCGACGACCACGATGGCGCGCTTCTGACTGCGCTCCTTGAGCAACTGCGCCACGTGTTCAACGTTGTTGTGCCCGGAAATCACCACTGGCGCTCGAGACAGACGCGCCCCATCCACCAGGGACGCGTGCACGTGCTGATCGGAAACGATCAGGGTGTCCGCCTCCCCCAGGGCCGTGAGCAAGCCAGTGTTCGCTGCATACCCGCTGGAGAATACAAGCGCGGCGGGCTGTCCCGTTAGATCGCAGAGGGCCCGTTCGAGGTCCGCGTGAACGCTCAATGTTCCGGTGACCAGTCGGGACGCGCGCGATCCCGCGCCGTACCGGTGCAGGGCTTCCGCCGCGGCAGCCACAACTCGCGGATCCCGTGACAGCCCCAGGTAGTCGTTGGACGCCAAATCGACCGAGTTCTCGCGGATCGCCACGGTACGACGCCGCAGCCCCAAGTCCGCGCGTGTACTCGCCTTGTCGTGCAGCCAGGAATCGAGCGGTCCGGTCTTCCCAATCATGAGGTGGCCTCCTGCGCACGCGTGGACAAAGGCGATGGCGCTTCGCAGTGCGGCACCGCGACCGGTTCAGCTGCCGGGCAAGTGGCCATCACCGTGCGCTCACCGCCTGCTGCGCGACAGTTCCTGCCGCGGCGACCATGGCGCGGGCGATCCGCTCGATCTCGCGCTCGGTGCAGACGTACGGCGGCATGGCATAGAGCAGATTCCCGAAGGGTCGCAGCCAGACGCCGCGTTCCAAGGCAGTCCGAGTCAGCACGCCCCGATCCGGCGCGTCGTGGAATTCAATAACCCCCACGGCCCCGATCACTCTGACATCCGCCACCGTGGACAGCTCCGTGGCAGTCGGCAGGATTTCTTGTAATTTCAGATTCTGCCGGGTCACGCTCGGCCGCCAGCTCTCCTGAAGCATGGCCAGCGATTCATGAGCCACCGCGCACGCCAACGGGTTGGCCATGAAGGTGGGGCCGTGCATCAGTGCACGCTGTGGCGAATCCGTGACGACGACCGCAACCCGCCGCGAGACGAGGACCGCCGCCAGCGTCAGGTAACCGCCGGTCAGCGCCTTACCCACGCACATCACATCCGGGACAATGCCCGCCCACTCGCACGCGAACCACGCGCCGGTGCGCCCGAAACCGGTGGCGATTTCGTCCGCGATGAAGACCAGGTCCAGTTCATCGGCGAGCTCGCGCAGCGCCTTGAGACAGCGAGGATCGTAGGTGCGCATGCCACCCGCGCCCTGCAGGATGGGCTCGACGATCACGCCCGCCAGCTCGTGTCGGTGGTGCCGCGCGGTTTCTTGTAGTTCCGAGATCCAACGATCAACTTCGTCGGTATTGCTCGACCACGAACCCGCCGGCAGATTGCCGAACCATCCGGAAGCGGCGTCGTCGGACACCGCGTAGTCGGGCGCGGGGGCGTCGAAAAAGCGATCAGCGGCGTCGGCAAGATCCCCGGCCGGAACGAAGCGCGCTGCGGGCGGGGGTGCCACGAACAACTGGTCCGCAACGAGCCCGCTGAACTGCGCGTGCATGCCGCCTTCGGGATCGCACACGCTCATGGCACCGGTAGTGTCCCCGTGGTAGCCGCCGCGGACCGTGAGGATACGGCGCCGCTCGGGACGACTCCGCGCCGCTTGATACTGGACCGCGAGCTTGAGGGCCACTTCAACACTGACGGAACCGGAGTCGGCGAGGAACACGTGGTCCAGACCCTCCGGCGTGACGGCCACGAGTCGTTCGGCCAATTCCACTGCGGGTTGGTGGGTTAAACCGCCGAACATCACGTGGGAGAACCGGCTGATCTGCTCCACCGCAGCACGGTCCAGCCGTGTATTGCGGTAGCCGTGCACCGCACACCACCACGACGACATGCCGTCAATGGCATGTATCAACTCGCCATCCGGGGACCGCAGATTCAGGCTGACGCCGTCGGCTTCCTCGACCGCGTACGGTGGCTCGCCGTCGAGTGCTTCGTACGGGTGCCACAACAAGCCCCGGTCCCGGTCGGCGAGGGATCGCTCGCCCGATTTAAGCATTGGGGGCCACCGCCGTGCCCGCCCCACGACGCCGCAGCGCCGGCTCCAAACCCAGGTCCACCTTTTCGTAGGGTTCGGGTACGGCCGCGGTGTCGGCATTCGAAGCGTCGTCGGAAGCGGACCCGAGAACGGTGAAGCCGGCGTCGGCAATCATGTCCAGGTCCGCTTTGGCGGCCTGGCCCTCGGACGTCAGGTAGTCACCCAAGAACAGCGAGTTGACTACGTGCAACGCCAGCGGCTGGAGCGAACGCAAGTGCATTTCGCGACCGCCCGCCATGCGAATCTCCTTGTCCGGGCAGACGAAGCGCACCACGGCGAGGATCTTGAGGCACTTTTGCGGGCTCAGCTGCCAAGTACCCGCTAAGGGAGTGCCCTCGAAGGGCATCAGGAAGTTGACCGGCACCGAATCCGAATCGAGCTCGCGCAAGGCGAAAAGCGCCTCGACGAGCTGTTCGTCCGTCTCACGCATGCCCACGATCAGCCCCGAACACGGCGAGAGCCCCGCGCCTTTGGCTCGCTCCACGGTGTCCACGCGGTCCTGGTAGGTGTGCGTCGAGCAGATGCTCTCGTAATTGGACTCGGCGGTGTTGAGGTTGTGGTTGTAAGCATCCACGCCGGCGTCACTGAGGGTCTCGGCCTGGCCGTCTTTGAGCAGACCCAGGCAAGCACAGACCTCCACCCCGGGGTGCTGTTCCTTGAGCGCCTCGACCGTTTGCGTCACGGTGTTGACTTCGCGATTGGACGGTCCGCGACCGCTCGCCACCAGGCACACGCGGCTCGCGCCACCCTTGATGCCGTGCTGCGCCTGCTCCACAGCCTGCTCGGGAGTGAGCCACGAGTACTTCAGGATGCCCGCGCCGGAATTCAACCGCTGCGAACAATAGCCGCAGTCCTCCGCGCACAACCCGGACTTGAGGTTGACCAGGTAGTTCACCTTGACGGTCATCCCGAAGTGCTCGCGCCGCAATCGGGCCGCGGCAGCCACCAGGTCGAGCATGTCCTGATCACTGGTTTCGAGCAGTTGGAGCGCCTCTTCGGGGGTCACCGGCTCACCGTTGAGCGTGCGATCTGCGAGATCGTTGAAGTTCTTGAACACCGTTCAATTATTGAACAGTGTTCAAGTTTGTCAATCCGAGGGTGCCCCGCGGGTAAAGTTCCAATCGTCCCCGCCCAGATTTCGAGGAGCACCATGGCCCTGTCTCGCGACCAGATCGTGGCTGCCGCGTGGGGCATTCTGCAGAGTTACGGCCTGGGCGACCTCTCGATGCGCCGCCTTGCCAAGGACCTCGGAGTCCAACCCGGCGCCCTCTACTGGCACGTGGCCAATAAACAAGAGCTGCTCGGAGTGCTCGCCCAGCGCATGGTTGCGCCGCTCTCAACAGAGGCACTTGACGACGCCGCCACCCCGCTCGAGCGCGCCGCCCACCTGACGCGTGAGTTTCGTTCGCTGATCCTGGCCGTGCGCGATGGCGCGGAAGTCGTGAGCGTGGCGCACTCGATCAACCCGGAAAGTCTGAGTCCGGTGCCGGAACTGGTGGCGCTCTCCACTGAATCCGGATCACCCCAGGGCGAAGCGAAATATACAGCCCTCACCCTGGTTCGCTTCACCTTGGGGTCGGTCAGCACGGAGCAGACGCGGGAGGCCATGGGGCTGGACACCTCATCCTCTGAAGCGGAGTTCACTGCGGGTCTCGAGCGGCTTTTGAGCTGAGGGTGATCCGCGCCAATCCGGCTCCCGCTAGGCCCGCTCATCCTCCGGCGGGGCAGCCGCAAGCTCATCTTTCATGTCGTGCACCGCGGCCCGGAGAGCACTCATGACTGCTTGCACCGCGGGCCGTCGGAGCAGATCGGGGCGTGAGACTACCCAGTAGGACACGGGGAAAGTCAGTTCTCTGGGGAACAGTCGCACCAGGTCACTGGCCCGTTCGGCCATGAAGCACGGCAGGAGTCCGATCCCCGCACCGGCGCGCGTGAGCTCCACATGGACCATGGAGGACGTAGCCCCCACCGATTGCCGCATGCGCGGAAAGTAACTCACCGGATCCGTCAGCTCCGGAACGTCTTGCATCGACTCCACGAAATAGAGGAGCGGGTGGTCCTGCACCTGGTCGGGTTCGGTGATCGCTTCATGGGTCTCGAGATAGGACCGAGACGCGTACATTCCCAACGTGTAGTCAGCCAAGTGGAAAGCCTCGTTCCGTGAGACCTCCGGCCGTCCCACCACCACTTCGAAGTCGATGCCCACCAGATTGGTTCTGGCCCTCCGCGCGGCATTGATCATTTCCAGGCGAACGCCGGGGTGGGTTTCGGACAATCTGCGCATGGCCGCCCCAACGACCACACCACCGAACCCCTCGGGCACGAGTACGCGAACCACACCCCGCACAGAACCGCCAACGCCGCCCGAATCCAACGCCAACGAGCCGAGTGCCAGTTCAATGTCTTCACCGGCCGAGACGAATTCGCGCCCCAGTTCCGTGGGTTCCCATACCTCCCCGGAACGAACGAGCAGGCGGGCTCCGGCAGATTTCTCCAGGGCCGCGATCCTGCGGGAGACCGTGGTGTGACTGATCCCCAGCGCAGCACCCGCACCCAAGTACGAGCCGTGGCGCACCACGGAGAGCAGTAGCAACAGATTGTCGACGTCTTGCGCCACTCGCACCCCTCCCATGTGTATCGCAAAGCTCATCGAGAGCAGTGTGTGCATTTTTGCACAGCGGGGGCCAGGTTCTGGTCATTGAGGAAGTCCGGAGCTAGCAGTAGGTTTGACCCACTGCGGCGTGATCGCGGTCACAGTTTTGATTCATAAGGAGAACCCCATGAGCACCGCGGACCGGGCCACCCCCGCAGCCGATCTCGATCCCAATGACACTCCGGAGAACCGCGCGGGACTCAAGAAGGTCGTGGCCGCCTCAATGGCCGGCACCGTGGTCGAGTGGTACGAGTTCTTCTTGTTCGCAACCGCGTCCACCTTGGTGTTCGGCCCGTTGTTCTTCGTGGACACGGGCAACCCCTTGGACGGCATCATCAAGGCCTTCCTCATCTACGCGGTTGGTTTCATTGCACGCCCACTGGGTGGCATCGTCTTCGGGCACTTCGGTGACAAGTTCGGCCGTAAGCATCTGCTCCAAGTGGCCATCATTCTGGTGGGTGCCGCGACCTTCCTCATGGGCTGCCTACCCACGTTCCACCAAGTCGGCTACTGGGCTCCCACGCTGCTCGTGATCCTGCGCTTCGCACAGGGCTTCGCCGTGGGTGGCGAGTGGGGCGGCGCCGTGCTGCTCGTGGCCGAGCACTCTCCCAACAAGGAGCGCGGCTTCTGGGCGAGCTGGCCCCAGGCCGCGGTCCCGTTGGGCAACCTGCTCGCAACCGTGGTTCTGTTGATCCTCTCCCGCACGCTCTCCGACGAGCAGTTCCTCTCGTGGGGCTGGCGCGTGGGCTTCTGGCTGTCCGTGGTCATCGTGATCGTCGGCTACTACATCCGCACCCATGTTTCGGACGCTGCAATCTTCAAGGAGACTCAGGAAGAGGTCATCGAGGCCAAGGGTGCCGCATACGGTGTGGCCGAAGTGTTCCGCCGCTACCCCCGCGGCGTATTCGGCGCCATGGGACTGCGCTTCGCAGAGAACATCCTCTACTACATCGTGGTCACCTTCTCGATCACGTACTTGTCCACACAGCTGAAGATGGACACCTCTAACATCCTGCTGCTCCTGCTGGTGGCGCACATCATCCACGCCATCCTGGTGCCCCTGATGGGCCGGTTCACGGACAAGATCGGCCGACGCCCCGTGTACGCAGCCGGTGCGCTGATGGGCATCGTGTGGTCGTTCATCGCGTTCCCCATGTTCAACACTCAGAACGACTGGGTCATTCTTGCCGCCATCGTTCTGGGCCTGGCAATCCACGCCTTCATGTACGCCGGACAACCCGCCATCATGGCCGAGATGTTCCCCACACGCATGCGGTACTCGGGCGTCTCGCTGGGCTACCAGGTCACCTCGATCGTCGCGGGTTCGCTGGCTCCCATTATTGCGACCACCCTGTTGCGCCAGTTCGGCTCCTGGGTGCCCATTTCCATCTACATTTCGATCGCGTGCCTCATCACGCTGTTCGCCGTGGCCACATTGCGCGAGACCCGCGGTATTTCTTTGCAGTCGATCGACGCCGAAGACCGACGCCGCCTGGACCAGGAACGCACGACACACACCACCAGCTCCTGATCTTCCTCGGGGGCCCGCCGAAAGGGACACCACCATGACCACCATCAGCTGGATCGGCCTGGGAAACATGGGCGGACCCATGTCCGCCAACCTCGTGAAGGCGGGCCACGACGTCCGCGGTTTCGACCTCAATGAACAAGCGATGCACGAGGCTAAGGCCCAGGGCGTGACGACCTGCAGTTCTATCGAGGAAGTCCTGGACGGCGCGCAGGTGGTCTTCACCATGCTGCCAAAGGGTGAGCATTCGCGAGCCGTGTACCTCGGGGACAGTGGAGTCTTGGCCCTCGCGCCACAAGACGCCCTGCTCATCGACAGTTCGACCATCGACGTGGAAACCGCGGTCGACCTGCACAAGACCGCCGCGGAGGCGGGATTCGAATTCGTCGATGCCCCGGTGTCCGGAGGCATTAGTGGTGCGGCGGCCGGGACCTTGACGTTCATGGTGGGCGGCGAGAGCGGCGCAGTCGAGAAAGCCAAGCAGTACATCGAGCCCATGGCCGGGCGGATCGTCCACACCGGCGAGGCGGGAACCGGTCAGGCCGCGAAGATCGTGAACAACATGATGCTGTTCATCAGCCTGGAGGCCTGCGGCGAAGGCGCTGTCCTTGCCGACCGGCTGGGCCTGGACCCGCAGGTGTTCTGGGACATCGCCTCGGTCTCGTCCGGCAACTCCTGGGCCCTGCAGACGTGGTATCCCGTGCCGGACATCGTCGACTCCTCGGCGGCGAACAACAACTTCAAGGCCACGTTCTCCGCGGCACTTGCGGCCAAGGATGTGGGGCTCGCGCTGGCTGCGGGTGAACAGACCGGGGTGAACCTCCCCGCGGCCGAGCTCGCGGCCCAGCGGTTCCAGCAACTCGTGGACGAGGGCTACGAGAACCTGGACTGCAGCCTGATCGCCAAGTACGCGGCCCCGGACGGAAAAATCCGGGGCTGGAACCCGGACGAGGCCTGACAGCGCTCATCCCGGGCGGGGGCAGGTTCAGTCCTCGAACATAATCACCTGGCGGACGGCCTGACCGTCCGCGAGTAGGTCGAGTGAGCTGTTGATCTCCGACAGTGCGATTCGCCCGGAAATCAGCTCTTCGACCGGCAGTTTCCCCTCGCGCCACAGCTGCGCGTAGATCGGGATGTCCCGGGCGGGCACGGCTGAGCCCAGGTAGGAACCCTTGATGGTGCGGGCCTCAGCGGTGAGTACGAGCGGCGAAATGCTGGATCGCGCATCCGGGGACGGCAAACCCACAGTCACCGTGGTGCCGCCCACCTCTGTCGCGGCCACTGCGGTCTCGAACGCCTTGGGATGCCCGGCCGCCTCAATCACCACGGGGGCCTTGATGCCCTGCTCGGTCACCTGTGCGGGCGTGTAGACCTCGTCAGCTCCCAATTCACGGGCGCGTGCGAGCTTCTCCTGGTTGGCGTCCACTCCAATGACCTTGCCCTTGTCGATGGAAACGGCCGTGATGAGCGCAGCCATCCCCACACCCCCCAGGCCCACGACCATCACGGCGTGCCCATCCGCCGGTTGGCCGGCATTCAGCACGGCGCCGCCGCCGGTGAGCACCGCGCAGCCCAGGACGGCGGCGACGTCCGCGGGCACGTCGTCGCCAATCGGAACCACCGACTGCCGGTTCAACACGGCGTGCGTCGCGAACCCAGAGACCCCCAGATGGTGACGAACCTCCTCACCTTCCCGATGTAGCCGCACGTGATCACCGATGAGCACGCCGTCATTGTTGGCGGCGGTGCCCGGGGTGCACGGCAGTTTTCCGTCCGTGAGGCAGTTCTTGCATTCACCGCAGCGCGGCAGGAACACCGTGGTGACCTGCTCTCCCACGGACAGGTCTGTGACGTTCTCACCGACTTTTTCCACGACCCCGGAAGCCTCATGGCCAAGCAGCATGGGCGTGGGCCGTACTCGATTTCCATCGACCACGGAAAGATCCGAATGGCACAGGCCTGCGGCCCGAATACGAATCAGTACCTCGTCCGGGCCGGGATCGTCCAGGTCCAGCTCCGTGATGTTCAGTGGCTTCGACTCCGTGTAGGGACGCTCCAGGCCGATCTCTTCGAGGACTGCTCCGGTGATCTTCATGGTGACTCCTGGCTGAGTGCTGCACTTCGCGGGTGAGATGTGAACCACAGTAAACGTAACCTCGGACATCCACACGCACCCACTGCGGCAATACCATAGGGCCATGAACCCGCCGGCTATCACCCTGCGCGAGCCCACTTTCGACGACGCCGCTGCCCTCGGGGACCTCCACGTGGAGACGTGGCGGGAAACCTACGGGCAGTTGATGCCGGCCTCGGCCTTCGACGACGCCGCTCGCGCCGCCCGGGTCGAGATGTGGCAAGGCACGCTGCAACGTCCAGAGAGGGACGGCACACTGCTGGTCGCTGAGACGAAGGACCAGCTGATCGGATTCGCGGGTGCCGCACCGTCGACTGATGAACATGCCGCTCGTCCCCTGGAACTTCGCATGCTCTATGTACTCGCCGAGCACCACGGCAGCGGTGCCGGACAGGCTCTCCTAGAGGCCGTCATCGGTGACAATCCTGCGTTCCTCTGGGTCGCCAAGGACAATCCCCGGGCACGGCGCTTCTACGAACGCAACCGTTTCACCACAGACGGCGCCGAAGCGGTCTACATTCAAGCCACCGGATTCATGATCGTGCGAATGGTGCGCTAAACCCCTGCCCCCACGATCAACATGGTGGCACCGAAAACGACTCCCGACACCAAGAGCACCACCGTGGTGTAACCCAGGATGTCGCGGATCTTGAGGCCCGCGATGGCCAACAGCGGCAGCGCCCAGAACGGCTGGATCATGTTCGTCCACTGGTCGCCGTATGCCACGGCCATGATCATGACGGAGGGGTCCACGTCGAGTCTCGCGGCGGCGTCGAGAAGAATGGGCGCCTGGATGGCCACCTGGCCACCGCCGGAAGGGACAAAGAAGTTGACCAGACCCGCGGACAGAAACGCCAGCAACCCCAAAGTCTGCGGCGAGGCCACCGCCACGATCGAATCGGACAGCACCTGGATGAGACCGGTGGCGGTCATGATGCCCATGATTCCGGCGTACAACGGGAACTGCAGCAGAATGTCGCCCACGTTGGAGGCAGCATTCTTGATCAGGCCCATGACCGCAAACGAATTGCGGGACAGCAAGAAAATCAATGCGAGGAACATCCAGTTCACGATGTTGAGCGTGACCGACCCGCCATGCGCGAAATGGATCACCAGGTAGGCCACGAGAGCGATCCCGATGAGGAGAGTGGGCAGTCGTGACGCGTCCAAGTGATCTGCCGGGGCCTCGACCTTGGGCTGCTGCACCTCTTGATCGGATTCCTTGAGCGCCTCCGCGGTGATCCTGTGAGATGCGGGCACTACTCGAGGAGCTACGAGCCACAGGGCCGCTGCCACCAGAATCACTGTCGCCACCGCGGCACTCATGTTCCACCATGAGAAGGTCGTTTCGCTGATGGGAATCACGTACCCCACCTGCTTCTCGATGAAAGACCCAGGCGTGGCCGCGGTCAGCGGTCCGGAACCCGAGTAACCCATGTGCCACACCACCATGCCGGAGAACCCTGCGGCCACGAGCATGGGGAAACTGATGGGAATGTTCCTGCGGCCGAACTCGTGGGCGACCTCCCTCGCCAGTAAGGCGCCAACAACCAACCCGAAACCCCAGGTGATGAGACAGGAAATAGCTGCCACGACAAACACGAACACGTACGCCTTCAAAGGTGAACGCGGGACGGAAGCCAACCTGCCGAGCAGCGCACGCACCGGCCGTGTACTGGCGAGTGCGTGGCCGAGCAACAGCACCAAGGCCATCTGGGTCATGAACTTCAACAGCCCGGACAGGCCCACTCCCCACCCTTCGATCACGGTCACGGGACCGGAATCGGTGAGGATCAGAGCCATGACGGCGACGACCACGGTCAGCACGATGGCGAAGATCAAGGCGGAGGGGATGAACCGCTCCACCACGGAGTTCACGGGTCGCATCAGCCGGGCCAGCGGCGGCTCAGCCGTGGTGCGGGTGTCGGAATGGTGCTCGGGGGTGCTCATGGCGATACCTCGTCAGTCAGATCGGTACGGCTTGGTGCGGTGGGATCGGGTCACCAACCACCCCTGAGGCTATCGAGAGTGGCGTGGATCACACGGTATTTCGGGCCGGGCGCTACCGGCCGCTTGAACCGCCCCCGGGGCCGTTTCTTAGCGTTAAACCATGAGTGCTCCACCGATCACTTTGCGACGCCCCGAACCGACCGACGTTGAACCGCTGGCCGACGTGCACCTCCGGTGCTGGCAAGAGACGTACACGGGCCAATTACCCGACGCTTTCCTCGGAGACACCGCTTGGGAATCCCGCCGCCGCACCTGGCAAGCCATCGTGGACAATCACGGCCAGGACATGTTCCCGTGGGTGGCAGAAGCGGATGATCACATCATCGGGTTCTCGATGACCGCCCACCCTCAAGAAAAGGATGACGTGCGGGACTTCCAGCTGTTCATGCTCTACGTCCTCAAGGAATTCCACGGGACGGGCGCAGGACAAGAACTCTTGGACGCCTCCCTCGACGATCAGCCGTCACAGCTGTGGATGGCCAAGGACAACCCCCGAGCGCGCAGATTCTACGAGAAGAACGGCTTTGAGGCGGACGGCGCCGAACGGATCGACAGCGCATCCAACGATTTGAAGACCATTCGCATGGTGCGTTAGTCGGGGCCGTCTACGACGACGTCGCTCGCGCCCTATCCGAGCTCGCTGACCGCGGCCTCGTGGCCCGGTACCACCCGGTGAACAGCAGAACGATCAGTAGCACGTCCACCGCATCTCCGCCGTAGTACATGAGCTGGGCACCGAACTGCGCATCCGCGGTTTCCACCCCCATGGGCTGGTGGGCGTACAACCACTTGGCCAGAATCGAATGCGCAGCGATGAACGCAATCAGCACCCCGGCTCGAAGCTTGAACGACGCCCTGTGCGGATCCGAGTCCACGCCCACCATGGACGCCGTGAACACATACCCCGCCAAGAAAATATGGGTGTGCACCAGCGCATGCACCCACACGGAACCGTGCATCCAATGAAACAGCGGGGTGGTGTACAGCACCCACAATCCACCCGCGTTCAAGAGAGCGGCCACGACCGGGTGCGTGATCACCCGGACGTAGGGCGAACGGAGCATGCGAGACACCGCACGCGCTCGCCCCACGGGCAAGGCCCGCAACAGCACGCTCACCGGAGCCGAAAGCACCAGTAGGAGCGGGGCGATCATCCCGAGCAACAAGTGCCCCATCATGTGCGCGGTGAAACTCTCGTGAGCGGCCTGGCCCAAGGGGCCCACCAGGCTCGCGGCCGCGCAGGCCAGTCCCGCGTAGAAGAACACGGTCCGATGAACCGGCCACGCACTGCGGTGCCGCCCGGCCCAGAGGGACCAGGCATACCCGACCGCCGTGGCAATCAGCAATGCAGCAACAAATACTTCGAACACGAGCCAGCCATCAAGGCCAGTCGCGTGGGCTGAGTCATGAGCGTGCACGGGCAGCCTCAGCGAGCGTCATGGGCCGAACGGGTCATGCGCAGCACCACCCACCCGGTCACCATGAGTACGATCGCAGATCCGATCCACACCGTGTCATACAACAGCAGGTCAACGCCGTACCGGATCTGATGGATGCCCAGGATCTTGTGGTTGAGCACGCCGTCGAGGAGTTGGAACGACCCGATGCCCAGGGCCACTGCCCCAGCCCAGCGCTTCCAATTCACGCCCCCGCGGCGTCGGATATCGGCCAGCAGGAACAGGCCCCACACGGTGATGAACCACCCGAACGCGTGGAAAATCCCGTCCGTCAGCAACGCCACCTCATGGGTGGACAGATCATAAAAATGGTGCCATTGCAGGCCCAAGTGGAAGATGAACAGATCGATCATGGACGCTGCAATACCGCAACCAAACAGGAATCCCGACAGCACGGTTCGCTTGCCGGGGTGCCGTTCGTCTCTGGTTTCGACCCCGCCACGGTGTCCCGTTCGCGCTTCGTTTCGTGCGTTCGGTTCAACGGTGGACATTTCCAGCACTCCTCAACGCGACAACGGGGCTCCTGCCTTCATTGTTCATTCCCAGAGCAAGCGGTTCAATACGTGACCACCATGAGCCTCGCGCCGCTGAGATCTCACCAGGTAATAAAAGGTCTAACAACCTGCCCACCCGAGAGAAACTCCCCGAACGGCTTGGCTGCACACTAAATTTGGACCATGCCCACACCTGACGACGCCCCGAACGCGGTGAACCCGGATTACTGGCAGTTCGCAAATGCCGCCGCGTCACGCATCTCGCAAGAGTTCCCGGAATGCGACGTCACGGCCAACCGCCTGTTCGTCACGCTGTTCCGGGCGTCCTCATCGGTGATCTACGACTTCGAGTCCTCCATTCACCGCCCCGCCGGTGGCACGTGGGCCAGTTATCGCATGCTGTTCGCGCTGTGGGTTGCGGGCCCCCTGACCCCTCACCGCGCGGCCGAGCTCATGGGAATGAGCCGTGCTGCGGTCTCGAACCTCGCGGGCAATCTGGAATCCAAAGGTCTGCTGGTCAAACAGGCATCCGAGGCGGACGGGCGCTCCTTGATCCTGCACCTCACCGACACGGGCCAAACCAAGATCCAAGAGGTCTTCGCCCGGCAGAACTCCCGCGAGAACGACTGGAGCCAGGCCCTCACCGAACAAGAGCGCGAATTGCTCATCAGCCTGCTCGACAAGATCATGGACCACCGCACGGCCATCGGAGCGAAAACACGCAAGTAGCCTCCGAACCCCTGGTCAGCCCCCTCAAGCGGTCAGCAAAATGGGAGCATGACAGTTTCGGATGCCTCGACATTCCCCCGTCACCAGTCCCTCCCCTCACGGGAGCACTATCCCCTGGTGATCATCGGCAGCGGCGCGGGTGGCGTCAGCGCGGCACGTAGCTACCTCGACGCCGCCGGGCCGGGTCCCGTGCTCATGGTCACCGAAGACATCGATCCACCCTACGAACGCCCGCCGCTGTCCAAGGAAGTCCTGTCCGGCGAGAAAGAACCCACCGGCGACCCTGTCAATGGAGAGGGCCTTCCGGACGGTGTGGAGCTGCTGCTCGCCTCGTCGATCTCGGCCGTGGACATAGAGAAGCAGACCGTGGCGGCTAAGAGCTGGTCCGTGGAATTCGACCGGTTGATTGTTGCCACGGGTGCGCGCTCCAAGTCGCTTCACGCCGCGCAGGAGGGTGCCGAAATCCATTTGCTGCGATCACTCGATGACGCAAGGACCCTGGTGGCCTCCGCGCGAACGGCGTATACCGCCCTGGTGATCGGCTCCGGTTTCATCGGCTGCGAAGCAGCCGCGTCACTGGCCCAACGCGGCCTCAACGTCGCCCTGGTGACGCCCGAAAACGGGCCGCAGGAGCAACGACTGGGCGCAGCGGCGTCGTCGAGAATCAAGGACTGGCTTGAGGCCGTCGGTGTCGAGGTGCGTACCGGCCGCAGCGTGAAGTCCGTGGCGGCCCCGCGGGTCGTGCAACTCGATGACGGGACATCGTTGAACCCCGATCTGATCCTTGCCGCGGTGGGTGTGACTCCGGGCGGCACGCTCCTGGACAACTCGCCTGCGGAGGTCCGGGGCGGCCGGATCATGACCGACCAGCATCTGAAGGCGCACGCCACCGTGTGGGTCGCCGGAGATTCCGCGCTGGCCCAGCATGGCGTGGCGGGGCGGCCCATCATGGTCGAGCACTGGGGTGACGCGCTGGCCATGGGAGAAATCGCCGGGCACAATGCTGCGGTCGAGCAGAACGCGCAAAAATCGTGGGATTCGATCCCCGGTTTTTGGAGCATCATCGGTGACCACACGCTCAAATACTCCGCGTGGGGAGACGGCTTCAGCACGGCAGAGTTCCGGGAGCGGCCGGACGGGTTCGTGGTCTGGTACGGCGACGAACGCGGCGAGCTGGTGGGCGTGCTCACCTACAACTCGGACGACGATTACGAGCGGGGCCAACACCTACTTGAGCAGCGCGCTCCCCTGTCGCACGCGTTGAAATAGCCTCGAAAGGCTAGGGCGTCACGGATGCGCTCGCATCGGCGCGAGCCACCATGCGCTCCGCGAGAGTGATCACGGGCGCGTCAATGACCTGCGCCCCATGCCGGAACGATCCCCGCTGCTCCGCGGCCACTTCCACCACGCCGCGGGCCCAGTCGAGCTTGTCCGGCTTGGAGCGGAACCCTTCCTTGATCACGGCCATCTGCGAGACGTGCATCCCACCCTTGGCGGCAAAACCGGAGCTGGAGGCGTCCAGGGTCTCGCCCAGCAGTCCCTCAAGGTTCTCGACGTCCAGGAAGATCCCGTCGACCGCGAAAATCCCTGCCACCGCCGCGTGCAGCACCGTCTGCGAGCGCACGTGCAGGGAAATATCCCGGAGCGCGCCGTTGCACTTGCGGCTCGTGAGGCCACCCAGATTCACGATCAGGTCCTCTGATCCCCACATGAGGCCGACGACGCCGCTCGCGCCGGCAATCTCGCCCAGCGCCAGGGCACCATGGGGAGACTCGATCATGGACACGACTTCGTAGTCGACTAGCCCCGCGAGCTGCTCGGCGGATTCAACCTTGGGAACCGCCACACGCCGGTAGGTCGTAGAAGCCAACGCCTGCAGATCTGCAGCATGCTCATCGGTCCCCACCGGGTTCACTCGGATGACCGTGCGGGCCGGATCCAACGGGCATTCCAGGATGCACTGGCGCGCGAACTCCTTGTCCCGCGGCAGCACGCCGTTGTGCAGGTCCAACACCACCACGTCCGCCGCTTGTGCAGCCTCAGCGAACTGCTCTGGCTGATCGGCGGGAACGACAATCCAAGCCGGTCCGTTGAAGGCATGGGTGTGAGTCATCGGGCGCATCTCCTGAGTGTGGCGTGGGTCTCGTCCACTGAGTATGCAGCACAAATCCGGATAATGGAATAACTATTCCATTATCCGGATTGCGGAAACGTCACTGCATTAGCGGCTCAACAGCAACGCCTCACCCTGACCGCCGCCGCCACACAGCGACACGGCCGCCTTGCCGGAACCCCGGCGTGCCAGCTCGAGAGCCGCGTGCAGCGCCAGACGAGCACCGGACGCGCCGATCGGGTGGCCCAAGGCAATGGCACCGCCATGGATATTGGCCTTCTCCAACGGAATCCCCAGGTCATCGACCGACTGCACGGAGACTGCCGCGAATGCCTCGTTGATTTCCACGAAATCCAGCTCATCCACGGACCACCCAGCGCGTTCCAGCGCATGCTCAATGGCTCGCGACGGCTGGGAGTGCAGGGACGTATCCGGACCCGCAACCTGACCCGGCTTGCCCACCACGGCCAGCCAGGACAGACCGTGCTCCTCCGCGTAGGCGCGCGTCGTCAGCACAACGGCCGCGGCACCGTCCGAAATCGGGGACGAGTTGCCGGCAGTGATCGTGCCGTCCTTGGTGAACGCAGCGCGCAACTTGCCGAGGCCCTCGGCCGTGGACTCGGGACGAACACCCTGATCCTCGGACACCGTGACCGGATCGCCCTTGCGCTGCGGGATCTCCAGCGGCGCGATCTCGTCCGCGAACACACCCGAGGACTGCGCCTCACCCGCCAGCTGGTGGCTACGTGCCGCGACCTGGTCCTGCTGTTCGCGGCCGATCGAGCGCTCGGAATTGCCCGTCTCGGTGAGCTCGCCCATCGCAACCCCCAAAGCGGCGTCGACCAGACCGTCATTGGCCAGCGAATCGGCCAGGGTCATGTCGCCGTAGGCCTTGCCCTTGCGAGCGCCCAGGGACAGGTGCGGCGCGCTGGTCATGGATTCCATGCCGCCGGCCACCACCACGGAGGCCTCGCCGGCGCGAATCATGCGGGCCGCCTCGGTCACCGCGACCAGCCCGGACAGGCACACCTTGTTCAACGTCATGGCGGGCACGGTCATGGGCAGACCCGCTTCCACGGCGGCCTGTTTTGCGGGGTTCTGGCCGTTTCCGGCCTGCACCACGTTGCCCATGTACACGTAATCCACGGTGTCAGGGGCAATACCCGAGCGCTCCACAGCGTGCTTGATGGCGTGCGCCCCAAGCTCCACCGCGCTCAGGGACGCGAGCGTGCCCATCAGCTTGCCCTGCGGGGTACGCGCCCCATTGACGATCACAACATCATTGGCGTTCTCGGTCATTTGTCCTCCTGTACGGGAACGGAATCCGGGGTGACGTCCACAAGGTCAACCCGGTACTTCGCTTCGGTTTTTTCTGCCACTTCTTCTTCGGTCACGTCCGGGGCCAGGGTCCGCAGCACCAACCCGCCATCCTCCACGTCGAAGACGCACAAGTCCGTGACAATCCGGTCCACCACGCCCACGCCGGTCAGCGGCAAGTCGCATTCGCGCTTGATCTTGGCCGAACCGTCCTTGGCCACGTGTTCCGTCAAGACCAGCACACGCGGGGTTCCGGCCACAAGGTCCATGGCGCCACCCATGCCCTTGACCATCTTGCCGGGGATCATCCAATTAGCCAGATCCCCCTGTTCGGAGACCTGCATGGCACCCAGGATCGCCATCTTCACGTGGCCGCCTCGGATCATTCCGAAGGACGTGGCCGAGTCGAAGATCGCCGCACCGTCCTGCAGAGTAATGGTCTGCTTGCCGGCGTTGATCAGGTCCGGGTCCTCATCGCCCTCATACGGGAACGGCCCCATGCCCAGCACACCGTTCTCGGACTGCAGCACCACGCTCACGCCCTCGGGCAGGTTGTTGGCCACCATCGTGGGGATGCCGATACCCAGGTTCACGTAGTCGCCGTCGTTGAGTTCCGACGCCGCAATGGCCGCCATCTCGTCGCGCGTCCAGCTCATGCCGCGCCTCCTTCCGATTCGGCCGACGACGTCGCCGCGCCCGGCCTCGGTCGCGTGGTCCGCTGCTCGATGTCTTTGGGAGCACCCGAGTACTGCACCACGTGCTGCACGTACACACCGGGCGTCACGATGTGGTCCGGATCCAGCTCGCCCGGTTCCACGATGTTCTCGACCTCGGCAAAGGTGACCTTGCCGGAGGCAGCGCACACCGGGTTGAAGTTCCGCGAGGTGCGGCGGTAGATCAGGTTGCCGTCCGTATCTCCCTGCCACGCGTGCACCAGAGCCACGTCAGCGACGATCCCGCGTTCCTGAACATAGGTTCGGCCGTCGAACTCCGCGGTCGGCTTGCCCTCGGCAACCAAGGTGCCAACACCGGTGGCTGTGTAGAACGCGGGGATTCCCGCACCGCCGGCCCGCAGCCGCTCGGCAAGCGTTCCCTGGGGTGTGAACTCGACGTCGAGCTCACCCTCCAAGTACTGACGGGCGAACTCCTTGTTCTCCCCCACGTAGGAAGACAAAACCTTGGTGACTTGCTTGTTCTCGAGCAGCAGTCCCAGGCCTTTGCCGTCCACGCCCATGTTGTTGGACACCACGGTCAGGTCTTTCACGCCGCTGTCCCTCACCGCTTCGATGAGGTCCCGCGGGATACCGGACAGGCCAAAGCCACCCACGGCCAGGGTCATGCCGTCCCGCAGTGTGTCGGCCAGGAGTTCGGCAACGTTGTCTCTGAGTTTGGACACGGTCACCCTTTCGTAATGTGTGATCTCCATCTCAGCGTAGGAAGCGCCCACATCCTGGTCAATGAACTTCCGCATTCTTCCGGGCAAGTCCTCACATTCTGAAAAACAGCGTCTAGTCTGTCCATAATGTGAACAACTTCGCGACAGCTCCAAGCCAGGGGACGACGATGACAACACCGGATTCCAATACCTCGTCGCACTCCCGCTCACCGCATACCCAGAGGGGCACTCAGGTCGTGGCCCGGGTGGCGGCCATCCTGCAGGCGGTTGCCGCGAGTGAAACGGCTGGCTCTACCGCGGCAATTGCGCTCCACACCGGACTGACCAGGCCCACCACCCATAGGCTCCTGACGGCGCTGGCCGATGAAGGCCTGGTCGACCGCACCGAGAACGGCAACTGGGCGCTCGGACCCGAACTCCACATCCTGGGCACCGTGGCGGCCCAGCGCTATCCGGCTCAGGAACTCGCCACCCCGTGCCTGCAGCGCCTCGCGGAGGCCACGGGTGAATCCGCGTTCTTCTCTGCCCGCCGCGGCAACGAAGTCATCTGTCTGGCCCGCGTCGAGGGGTCGTTTCCGGTCCGCTCCCATGTGCTTTACGAAGGGCTCCGCCTCCCGCTGGGCGTGGCGTCCGCGGGGATCGCGATCCTCGGTCAACTCCCGCCGGATCAGCTCGAAACCGCCCTAGCGGACACCCGGGACGAACGGCAACGCCTCGGCTCTCAGCACGGCGACGCACACGTCCGCAAACTCGTCGCCCGCGTTCGCGACCACGGTTGGTCCCTGAATCCGGGACGCATTGTCGAAGGGTCATGGGGCATGGCCGCCGCGGTGTTCGATGCCTCCGGACAACCCCGGTACGCCCTGTCATTGACCGGCATCGAATCAAGATTCCGCGCCGAACGCCGCCCCCAACTGGGCGCGGCGCTGCTCGATCAGGCGCACAAATTGTCCACGGCCCTGCGCACCGGGGCGCCCTCGGCGTAAGGTGCCGGGCCTGGAAGGGTGTGCGGGCGGCGTCGTCGGCGTGGCGTACGGGCCGGACCATGTGATGAGGGCTTACTGCGCAGTAGACCCGGTTACTTTGTCGTAACCCCTGACGAAATGGTTCGCCGACGCCGCTCGGCCCACCCGCCGTGCGTGCCGGGGTGTGTGAGCGGCGTCGTGGCCTATTCCCACGAGTCGCCGGACGGGCAAGAATGAAGGGCATGGAACTCGACTATCCGTTCCACGGGCGGTGCCTGGTGCAGAACAGCCCCGCGAATCGAGTGCCGAGCCACGGAACCGATCGGTTCGGCACCAGTTTCGCGATGGATTTTGTGCCGGTGGATGGACAGAACCGTTCGGCCAGGTTCACTGGCACGTCGCTGTTGCGCACGGAGGCTCCCGAGAAGTTCGTCGGTTTCGGACAACCGGTCATTTCACCCGTGACCGGCACGGTGGTTCTGGCGGACGACCACGCCGAAGATCACGACGCCTTCCGCGGGTTGTCCTCCGTTGGTTACGCGCTGACCCAAGCCTGCCGCGTCGCCGCCGGATGGGGCGCGTTGGCTGGAAATTACGTGGTGGTGCAGGATTCCTTCAGCGGCCAGTACGTAGCACTGTGCCACCTGCGGCAAGGCAGCATCAGGGTTCGAGTTGGCCAGAGCATTCAGGCTGGGACCGCAGTTGCCCAATTCGGAAATTCTGGGAACAGCACCGAACCGCACGTGCATGTGCATGTGCAGGCGGTCGATTCTCTGGATTTCGCTCAGGCTGTTGGCTTACCCCTGTCATTTCCGGACGGCCTACCCCGCAACGGTCAGATCGTGGGCGACGGCCCGGAGCGCCCGGTGCCATCTGGCTAGGACGCCGTCCAGCCGCCGTCCATCGTGTAGGCGGCACCGGTGACCATGCCGGCGGAGGGACCGGCCAGGAAGGCAATGAGCTCGCCAACCTCCTCCGGCTCGACCAGGCGTTTGATCGCTGATTCGGTGAGCATGATCTTCTCGACCACTTCGTCCTCGGGGATTCCGTGGGTGGCCGCCTGGTCCTTGATCTGCTTGTCGACCAGAGGCGTGCGCACGTAGCTGGGGTTCACGCAGTTGCTGGTCACACCGTGCGGAGCGCCCTCCAGGGCCACGGCCTTGGACAGCCCCTCCAAACCGTGCTTCGCGGCGACGTACGCGGATTTGAACGCTGAGGCGCGCAGACCGTGAATCGAGGACACGTTGATGATCCGACCCCACTCGCGCTCGTACATGTGGGGCAGGGCGGCGCGGATCAGCAGGAACGGGGACTCGAGCATGAGCGTGAGGATCCTGTGGAAGTCAGCGGGATCGAAGTCCTGGACTGCCGCGACCTTTTGAATCCCGGCGTTGTTGACCAGCACATCCACGTCGAGACTCAGGTCCGCGAGCGCTGCGGTGTCGGTGAGGTCAACGGCCCACGCCTCTCCGCCGACTTCTTGTGCCATGGTCTCGGCGGCGGCGGGGTCGATGTCGGCCACGATCGCGTGGGCGCCGCGTTGCGCGAGGGCCCGAACCGCTGCCGCGCCGATGCCACTCGCACCGCCCGTGACCAGTGCTTTCTTGCCCTTGAGAGTGCTGTCCGACATGCCCCAACTCCTCGGTAATGGGTGATCTACGTCCCACACATTACGCGCGCCACAATTGGCCCGACCACCCATGCATGTTGTTTGATGAGTGAGTACCCATCCAGAGCGGCCGAGAGATCTGGCTCGTCGACGCCGCAGCAACCCGGGATTGAGCCCACGGTGCTACCGCCAGGACCGATGGAAAGGACTGCTAGTTCATGCCTCAGAACACCGATCGTATTCAGACCACCCACGTGGGATCGCTGCCCCGCACCCCCGATTTGCTGGAGGCCAACAAGCGCTTCCAGGAGGGTGAAGCCACCGCTCAGGAGTTGGATGCCGCGCTCGATAACGGCGTGATCGACATCGTCCGCAAGCAGCGCGAGATCGGTCTGGACATCGTCAACGACGGCGAATACGGCCACACCATGTCCTCCTCCGTGGATTACGGCGCGTGGTGGAACTACTCGTTCTCCCGACTGGGCGGATTGACCCCCACCAACGAGGACCGCTGGCAGGACGCCGAGGTCAAGCGCTCCTCCCCCGGCAACATCGTTCTGACCAGCTTCCCGGACCGCCGCGACCGCGCTCGTTTCCGCGACGCCTACGAGGACCCCACGGCCGGAGTTCTCGCGCACCGCGCCTCGGTCGCCCAGCCCAAGATCACCGGGCCGCTGACCTACGCCGGTCAGGAAGCCGTGGCCGGCGACATCCGCCGTCTCAAGGACGCAATGGTCGAGACCGGAGCCCAGCAGGGTTTCGTGGCCGCGTTGTCCCCGGGTTCCTGCGCACGTGTCCGCAACGAGTACTACTCGACCGACGAAGAGCTCGTGTACGCCTGCGCGGACGCCATGCGCGAGGAGTACAAGGCCATCATCGATGCCGGCCTGACCGTTCAGATCGACGACCCCTCCATCGCCGAGTCCTGGGACCAGATCAACCCCGAGCCCACCGTGGAGGACTACCTGGCCTTCACCAAGATCCGCGTGGACGCCCTCAACTACGCCCTGCGCGACCTCCCCGAGGACCAGATCCGCTTCCACCTGTGCTGGGGTTCGTGGCACGGCCCGCACACCACAGACCTCGAGTTCAAGTACCTGGTGGACCTCATGCTCACCATCAACGCGGGCGGCTACAGCTTCGAGGCGTCCAGCCCCCGCCACGGCCACGAGTGGAAGGTCTGGAAGGACCACACGCTCCCCGAGGGCAAGGTGGTCTACCCCGGTTTCGTCTCCCACTCGACCAACGTGGTGGAGCACCCGGAGCTCGTGGCCGACCGCATCGAGCAGTACGCGTCCGTGGTGGGTCGCGAGAACGTCATCGCCTCCACTGACTGTGGCCTGGGCGGTCGCCTCCACCCCTCGATCGCGTTGGCCAAGCTCGGCTCCCTGGTCGAAGGCGCGCGCCTCGCGACCGAGCGCTTGTTCTAGCAAGGTTCGCGAGCGGCGTCGGCAATCAATCGACGACGACGCCGCTCGCGCCACCCGCCTCTGCCCCCTCATTTCCCGCCCCCATCACCCTGGCTCATCCTCCCCACCCCACCGCTAGTGCCCCCGCTGCCGCCTAGGGCCACGCCGCCTCCCCGCCCGCCGGGTCCGCCGGGTCCGGCCGGCGTCGCAGCTCAGCCGGCCATCGCGGCCGACCATCTGATGCCGCCTTACGGCAAAGTAACCCGCCCTACCGGGCAGTAAGGCAGGATGAAATGGTGGGGCTCAACCGGAGAGTTAGCACAGTCGGCAGAAGTGCCTGTGGATAACTCGAACTGACCGACCCCGAGACCGCCTACAGTCGCGGTCATGAAAGCCGCTCGAGTACTGAGTTTCGACCCGTTGCCAGATGTGTTGCCGACGGTCGACTGGGGTCTGCGCGCTCCTCAGCTCAACGCGGACCCCGCCATGGTGCGCCTGACCCGCGGATACTGGTTCCACAAGCCAGAGCATTACGAACCCGCGATGCTCTCCGTGCTGCTGCACCGACACTTCCGGCGGAACATGAGCGGCTTGCCGATCACCGGCCTCCACGCATTGCGGTTGTACAAGGTGCCCGTCGACTCCACTCAACACTGGATCAATCCGACGCTCGGACACGAACCCGCTCCGCGAGCACGCGCCTTTGTGAGCGCCATGGGCTCACCCCACCTGGCCTGGAACCGTTACCGCCCCACGTCAGAGCTGGGTGGTGCCACAATGACCAAGTCCTATGGGCTGAACCCGTACTTGGGTCCATCGGAGTGCGCCCTCACCCATCCGATCGAAGCACTGACCGTGGCCGCCCCTTACCTGTCCGCGTGGCGAATCATTGCCTGTTTGGACTACCTGCTGGCGCACCGGATCCAGGTCACCAACAAGATCTGGCTGAAACCGTTCGACCGTGAAGAAATCTCGCGGACTCTCGCCCTGCTTCCCCCACGCTCACGCTCCGCCTGTCGAATCGCCAGACTTCTGAGCCACGCGGTGGAACGCACGTGGTCTTCACCCGAAACGTTGACTCGATTGCTGGTCCTCAAGAACGGCTTCCCGCCGCCCAGCATGAACCCACTGGTGATGCTGGATGGCCGGGAACGATTCCCCGACCTCGCATGGGTCGCCAAGCGGACGGCCCTCGAATACAACAGCAATGACCACGCAATCGACACTCAGATCTACCGGGACGAGAACTACAGGCTCGAACGCTTTCGTGATGCTGGATGGAAGGTGCGAGTGCTGACCTGGGACGACCTCAGGCACCCAGACCGTCGAGCCCAGTGGATGTGCTGGTTGGATCAGCAGTTGCGCTAGGTGACCGGTTGATCCGCGCTGCTGAGCCTGGTTGCGAAATTCGGAACGCGGGACCAGCCCCCGCGCAACCATTTGATGCGACCGTACTGCAGAGTAACCGGGTCTACCACACAGTAAGACCGAATGAAATGGCTCATTGGACGCCCGAGGGAAGGTCGTCGCCCAGGGGAAGAGACTGGTCAGCACGGCACCCGAGACAGAGCTTCACACGTGTTTCCTCAAACCTTTGATAATTTTGCGCGGAGGTAGTGACGCGAGTCACGATCATCAGTACTATCTATTCCAACGACCATTCGGTCAGTAATCACAGATCTTGCCGGGCCCGGACCGCGCAACTCATGATCCTGGAGCTTCCATGGCTACAAACGCAGCTTCCCCGCCCGCACAGCAGCAGGCGCACACCATGTCCCGCGAAGAGCGCAAGGTTCTCGCCGGCACCCTGGTGGGCACAACCATCGAGTGGTACGACTTCTTCATTTACGCTCAGGCAGCGGCCTTCATCCTGGCCACGCACTACTTCAACCCGGCAGGCGCTGAGAATCCGGCTGTGGGACAGATCGTCGCCTGGGCTTCCCTGGGCATCAGCTTCCTGTTCCGTCCGCTGGGCGCCATCGTGGCTGGCCATATCGGCGATAAGTACGGTCGTAAGATCACACTCGTGCTGACGCTGTTCGGCATGGGCGCGGCCACCACTTTGATCGGCCTGCTTCCCACCTACGAACAGATCGGTATTGCGGCGCCCATTATTCTGCTCTGCTTGCGCGTCCTGCAGGGCTTCTCAGCCGGTGGCGAGTGGGGAGGCGCGGCCCTGATGGCTGTGGAGCACGCCCCCAACCACAAGCGCGGCCTGTTCGGGGCTTACCCGCAGATCGGCGTGCCCTTGGGCATGCTGATGGCCACCCTGTTCATGTTCGGCGTGACATCCCTGCTGACCCCCGAGCAGTTCGAGTCCTGGGGCTGGCGCGTTCCGTTCTTGTTCTCGATCGTGCTGATCGGTGTTGGCTACGCGATTCGCCGCGCGGTGGATGAGTCTCCCGTGTTCGTTGCCATGCAGCAGCGCGCCAAGGAGTCTTCAGCTCCGCTGGGCCAGTTGTTCCGCACCAACAAGCGCGAAGTAACCCTGGCCGCCCTGATCTTTGCCGCCAACAACGCCGCCGGTTACCTAGTGATCGCGTTCTTCGCGTCCTACGGTGCCACGGTCCTGGGTATGCCCCGATCCGAAACCCTGGTCGCATCCCTGATCGGGGGCATCGGCTGGTTGATCTTCACGATGCTCGGCGGCTGGATGTCAGACAAGATCGGACGAAAACTGACGTTCCAGCTGGGTTACGCGTTCATCATCCTGTGGGCCATCCCCATGTGGTTCATGCTGAATACGGCATCGCTGCCACTGTTCGCGGCGGCGATCTTCATCCTGACCATCGGCCTGGGCCCGTCCTATGGCCCTCAGTCCGCGATGTACGCGGAGATGTTCCCGGCTCGTGTCCGCTACTCCGGCATCTCGATCGGTTACGCACTCGGATCCATCATTGGCGGCGCATTTGCCCCCTTGATCGCCCAACTGCTGCTGAACGAAACTGGCCAGTCCTGGACCATTGGCCTCTACATCGCTCTGCTCTCCGTCGTGTCCTTCACGGCCGTGTGCTTCGTCCGCAAGTCGGACCAGGGCCGCGACCTGCACATCGAGGAAGTGCACGAGGAATTCATTGCCAAGCACCCGGGCGAAGAAGTTCCCCCGGTACTGCCCGAGGACATGGACAGCAATGCCCCGCAGCACCGCCGGTAAAGCTCCGCGCAGTGCATGCAACTGAATCACAGATGTGGCCGGATCCTTCGCGGGTCCGGCCACATCGCATTCGCAGGTCATTCAGCTCCGACCCTCAGCATGAAACCGAACGCATTGGAGCCGAAAAAGTCCGAATCCCGCAATCCCGACCGAGTGTATTGACGTAGGTCACAAAGTCGTGGAATCTTTAGATGAACGATCGGTCAGTTATTGCCCCTGCGAAGGAGACAGCATGTCCACGATGCCGCAAGCTTTTCTAGTCGGAGGGGCCCGCACCCCTGTAGGTCGGTACGGCGGGGCACTGTCCTCCGTTCGCCCTGACGACATGGCCGCCCTCTGCATCAAGTCCGTGGTCGAAGCCGCCGGCATCGATCCCGCAGCCGTTGACGAGGTCATCCTCGGTAACGCCAACGGCGCCGGTGAAGAAAACCGCAATGTGGCCCGCATGGCGTGGCTGTTGGCCGGCTACCCGGACACCGTGCCCGGCATCACCGTGAACCGTTTGTGCGCGTCCGGCATGTCCGCGATCACCATCGCCTCCCAAATGATCAAGTCCGGCGCGGCTGACATCGTGATTGCCGGTGGCGTGGAGTCCATGTCCCGTGCCCCGTGGGTTGTCGAGAAGCCCAAGACCGCGTTCGCCAAGCCCGGCGAAGCCTTCGACACCTCCATCGGCTGGCGCTTCGTGAACGAGAAGTTCGAGGACGGCCCGCTCTCCCGCGACGGCAAGGCCACCTACTCCATGCCGGAAACTGCAGAGGAAGTGGCCCGCGTGGACAACATCTCCCGTGAGGACTGCGACGAATTCGCCGCCGAGTCCCACGCAAAGGCCATCAAAGCCATTGAGGCCGGCCGCTTCAAGGACGAAATCGTGCCGGTCGAGGTCAAGGGCCGCAAGGGTGCCGTCACCACCGTTGACACCGACGAGGGTCCTCGAGCCGGCTCCACCCCGGACGTCCTGGCTAAGTTGCGCCCCGTAGTCAAGGGCGGTTCCGTAGTCACGGCCGGTAACGCCTCATCCCTCAACGACGGCGCCTCCGCCATCATCGTGGCCTCCGAGAGCGCCATCGAGAAATACGGTTTGAAGGCCCGTGCCCGCGTGATCGACGGTGCTTCCGCCGGGCTGGCTCCCGAGATTATGGGCCTGGGCCCGGTCCCCGCCACAGAGAAGGTCCTCAAGCGTGCGGGCTGGACCGTGGATGACCTCGGGGCCGCCGAGATCAACGAAGCCTTTGCCAGCCAGTCCCTGGCCTCGATCCGCCGTCTTGGTTTGAACCCGGACATCGTCAACCGCGACGGCGGTGCCATCGCCCTGGGCCACCCGCTGGGCTCCTCCGGCTCGCGCATCGTGATCACCCTGCTGGGCCGCATGGAACGCGAGAACGCGGACAAGGGTCTGGCCACCATGTGTATCGGCGTGGGCCAGGGTGCTGCCATGCTCGTGGAGAAGGTGTGATGCCCGCATGAGCGAGCACGCGACGTCGTCGAACGGTAAGAATCAAGCCGAAGCGAATCAGCAGATCCTGCAGGGTGACTTCAGCGCCATCCGTCTGGAAGAAACCCCGGACCGCCTGCACGTGATCCTGGACCGCCCGGACGTGCGCAACGCGATCGACCAGACCATGGTCGACGAGCTGCACACCGTGTGCGGCTACCTGGAACGCAACCCGAAGATCATGATCCTGTCCGGCACGGAAGTGAACGGCAAGGGGATTTTCGCCTCGGGTGCGGATATCGCGCAGCTGCGCGAGCGGCGTCGTGAGGATGCGCTGCGCGGGGTGAATTCGCAGATTTTCGACCGGATCGCCAAACTGCCCATGCCCGTGATCGCTGCGCTGGACGGCTACGCGCTGGGTGGCGGTGCGGAACTCGCGTGGGCCGCGGATTTCCGCTTGGGAACCCCGTACGTGAAGATCGGCCAGCCGGAAACCGGCCTGGGCATCATCGCCGCTGCGGGTGCCCTGTGGCGCATCAAGGAACTCGCGGGTGAACCGGTGGCCAAGGAGATCGTTTTGGCCGGGCGGATTCTCAACGCGGAAGAAGCCTTGGCCGCGCACCTGATCACCGAAATTCACGAACCGGCTGAACTGGTGAATGCCGCGCACGCGCTGGCCGACCGCATCGGCAAGCAGGACCCGCTGGCCGTGCGCGTGTCCAAGCGCGTGTTCCACATGCCGCGCGAGTCCCACCCTCACGTGGACGAACTCGCGCAGGCGATCCTGTTCGAATCCCAAGCCAAGTTTGACCGGATGCAGGCGTTCCTGGACCGGAAGAAGGAGAACAAGAAATGAGCGAAGAGACCAAGGGCACTGTTCCCGCCAAGGTGGGCGTGCTGGGCGGTGGCCGCATGGGTGCGGGTATCGCGCACGCGTTCCTGATCTCCGGCTCCAACGTCACCGTGGTCGAGGCGAATCCCCAGGCGGCCGCGTCTGCCAAGGAGCGCATCGAATCCGACCTTGCCAAGTCGCTTGAGCGCGGCAAGATCGACGGCAACCTGGACAAGTGGGCCGAGAACCTCTCCGTGAGCCTGAACCACTCCGATTTCTCCGAGTGCGAGCTGGTCATTGAGGCCGTTCCCGAGATCTGGGACCTCAAGGTTTCCTCGCTGCAGCAGGTCGAGGCGAACCTCTCCGAGAGCGCTTGGCTGGCCACCAACACGTCCTCGCTGTCCGTGGACGGGCTGGCCGCCGAACTCAAGCACCCCGAACGCTTCTGCGGCCTGCACTTCTTCAACCCGGTTCCGGCCTCCAAGCTCGTGGAGATCGTGATCGGACAGCAGACCAGCGATGAGCTGCAGAAGCTGACCCTCGAGTGGGTCGCCGGCATCGGCAAGACCCCGGTCACCGTGAATGACGCCCCCGGTTTCGCTTCCTCCCGCCTGGGCGTAGCGCTGGGCCTCGAGGCTATTCGCATGGTCGAAGAGGGTGTGGCCTCCGCCGAGGACATCGACAACGCCATGGTGCTCGGCTACAAGCACCCCATGGGCCCACTCGCGCTCACGGACATCGTGGGTCTGGACGTGCGCTTGGGCATCGCGGAGTACCTCGAATCCAAGCTCGGCCCCCGCTTCGCACCGCCGCAGCTCATGCGCGACATGGTTGAGCGCGGCGAGCTGGGCAAGAAATCCGGCAAGGGTTTCTACGACTACTCGTAGCCTCGTCTCGGGTTCTCCGGCATAGCTGGGTTCCCGCCCGACGACGCCGCTCGGCCCGCCCCACGGGCACATCGCACCATCCCCGGTGGATAGTTCATACATGAACTATCCACCGGGGCTTTTCGTTTGCATTGGTTAATAGTTAGCTGCTGCTGTCAGCCGCGCGGGGAAGCGGATTCCCCCGCTCGACACGGCAGCCCGAGGGGCTGAGCAGCGGATCACGATTCCGTCACGACGTATTGCATTCGCAAATCACCCCGGGAAGTGTGGGTTGTGACCTGAACGGCAACCACCTCCAAGGAGGTCAGGATCATGAACAAGAAAGCTACTGCCATCACCGCAACTGCTCTCTCCATCCCGCTGCTGGTGGGCTGCGGCCAGGCCGATACCGAGGCCACCGCGAGCCCCGCAGCGGACAGCGCGGAAGGAACCACCAGCCCCGCGGCTCAGACCGCTCACGGTTCTGGCACCGAGGAGCCCGCACAGGGCACCGAATCTGCGACACCCGGCGCAGACCCGGCTTCAACCGCAACCGGTGAGCAATCCGACGGCGCAGAACAGCTGCCTGCAGTAGCCGATCCGTGCGCTGGCCAGTGCACTGAAACCGGACGCATCCCCGTGGAGCACCCCAAGTTCGGTGCCATGGAGGTCGTGACCTATCACGAGGTCACGAGCCCCGAGGGCGCTGCGCCCAGCACCGGTCTGGCTTCATACGCTCTGTACCAGAACGGTCAGCCCGTGGGTTACGTGGGATCGGAAGACAGCAGCCCCGTGGTGTCCTTCGGCACTTCCCCCTCCCTGGGTGGCCAGAAGTGGGAGCTCAACAACGGCTCCAACGTGGACAAGTACGGCAATGTGTACCTCTCCTATGACAAGGGTGTGACCGTGTTGACGCCCACCGATCAGGGCTACGACTCCAACGGCACCATGCCCCCGGGTGAGGGTGCAGTAAAGACCCCGTTCTCCAATGCTGATCTGAAAATCAGTGAGGACGGAGAACCCACTGTGATTCAGAAGACCCTGGAGGGCGAAGGCCGGGAGACCGGGGAAACCGTGAACTACGTCTGGGACGGCCAGGCTCTGGTTCCCGAACAGTAAATGTGCTGAGCGGCAGCTCGCTCCCCCGAATAAGACTGCGGCCCCACTTCACACGAAGCGGGGCCGCAGTCCTGATTTTGGCTGGGGAGCAGCCGTCAAAAATCAACTGCATGGACATTGGATAATGTGACAGCACCTTCACACTACAGAATGTGACGATACGTGCACCCCTCCAGAAGTGACGGTGTGTACACAAATAATCATGTGATGGTACGTTCACATCATGGGGAACCGAGCTATCACAACAGGACGCCAACTAGGCGCAGCAATCCACGACGCTCGCACCCGTGCCGGACTGACTCAGGCCTCGCTGGCAACAAGCGCCGGAGTCTCCCGCAAGTGGCTGATCGGCCTCGAACAAGGGGCACGGACGGGAGCCGAGCTAAGCAAAGTGCTCGCGGTCTTGCGAGCCCTAGATCTCTCCATCCAGCTAATCGAGCAGCCAGAGCAAGACGAGGCAGGATCACCACAAGCTAAGGCCTCCACCCCGGGCACCGTATCTGCGCAAAAGATCAGAGACTCAACCACATCTGAAGCTCGAAAAGCATTGAACATCATGCGTCAATATTCGGCGCCGTCACGCACCACACTCGACGTCGTGCGGCAAGCTGCCCAGGTTCGGCCTGAGCTCCTCGAAACCATGCGCCAAGCCGCCCAGCTCCCACCCGAGCTCCTCGAAACCATCCGCCAAGCGACCAAGATCACCGGCAACACACTTCCTGACGATCATCCGAAGCAGGATGATGCAGGATGAAAGAATTGCTTGTGCTGCTCCATGGAGAAGTAGTCGGTGTTCTGATTCAAAGCCCGCAAGGGAACCGAACGTTCCAATACCTCAAAGACTCGGACCCCGCCTTAGAGGTCTCCGTGGCATTGCCGTACCGCCTGGCCCCATACCCGAGACGGGCGACTGACGCGTTCATTGAGGGTCTTCTGCCAGAAGGAGAAGGCGTAAGGGAGGCTCTAGCCCACAATTTCGGTATCTCTTCTGGAAATCCGTTCGCGCTCCTGGAACACATTGGATTGGAGTGCGCAGGTGCTATCCAGTTTGCACGCCCAGATGAACTGGATTCAGCTCGGCAAAGTAAAGGTAACTTGATTCCGTGCACAGAACGCGAGGTTGGTGAGCGCCTACGCGCACTAATCTCTCAGCCCAAGGGGTCCTGGCTTGTTGACAGAGAACGCTGGTCGTTAGCAGGAGCACAATCGAAGTTTGCCTTGCGCTGGGACGACGGGTGGTTCGAAGCAACGGGGGCGGAGCCAACCACTCACATTTTTAAACCTGGCATTCATGATTTTCGAGACCAAGCGCTCAATGAGCATCTTTCGCTCCGAACACTCTCGAAAGTTGGGCTCACGGTTGCCAACTCAAGGTATATGCAATTCGACGGCACAAATGCCATTGTTGTGGAACGCTACGACCGGATGACAATCGATGGCAGAGTGCTTCGCATCCATCAAGAAGACTTCTGTCAGGCAACATCGACCCTACCCACCAAGAAATACGAAGCTCAACAGGGTCCAAGCGCACTGTCAATTGTCCGAACCCTACGCCGGGCGGGTGCAGAGGAAAGCGAGGTCCTGCGGTTCATCGAAGGGTTGATAGGGAACTATCTAATCGGTGCGCCAGATGCGCACGCAAAGAACTATTCGATAATTCTTGCACCGGATGTAGTGGCCCTTGCCCCGCTATACGACGTAGCCTCTGGCTTACCTTACGAGTACAAGAATGAAAACGGATTCCCCGATAAAAAGGACGGGCTACGAAACGCTGCCATGGCCATAGGCGGTGAGCGGCGGTTCGGACGAGTTGCACACAGACACTGGGCCAAATTCGCCGCAGAAGCCAAAGTTGATGGGCAATGGCTCCTGGCAACTGTGCGGGTGCTCGCAATGATGATTCCTGATGCTCTAGAAGAAGTCATCTCCGAAGAACGTCATGCGGTTACCGGCAGTCAACTGCCTGATCGACTACTTCCAACGGTCAGGTCACTGTGTGAAACTACGATCACCCTTCTCGATCGCTAGCTCCACGACTGAGGCCTGAGTCTCAGATCACCGCTCCACGAGGATCCCGTCCTCATCAGCCCACACGGTCTTGCCGGGGCGGAAGGTCACCCCACCGAAGTTCACAATCACGTCCGTCTCGCCCGAGTCATTGGGCTCCGACTTGCGGGGATTGGTGCCCAACGCCTTGACGCCGATCTGCAGCGTGCCCAGTTCCACGCGGTCGCGCACGGGGGCGTTGACGATCACACCGGCCCAGCCGTTCTCCATGGCGGTGCGGGCCACGTTGTCGCCCAGGAGTGCGCGGTTCATGGATCCTTGGCCGTCGACCACGAGCACTGCGCCGTCGCCCGGGGTGGCCACGAGCTTCTTGACCTCCACGTTGGACTCGAAGCAGCGCACGGTACGGATGGGGCCGGTGAACCGATGCACACCGCCCACCGAGATCATCTGGGTGGTCACGGACTGCAGGTCCTCGCCGTGCTCGTCGTACAGGTCAGCGGTCGCAAAGCTCATGGGTCGCCTTTCGTCGGCAGAAATTACGTGAAACACGGGTCTCCGACGGCTCTCTACTCGCGGGTGCCGAGGTCACGAAAACGTGAGCTCCGGCTTCGAGGCGCGTGAGCGGCGTCGTCGGCGGGAATGTTCTGGAGGCTACGTGAGGTCACCGTCCGGATCAATGGTGGGCGCGGGCTGGTGCCGCTGCAGGAAGCGGTAGACCTCGGTCTCGTCCACCCCCGGGAAGGCACCGGCCGGCATCGCCGCAAGCATGTGGGTCGCGGGCCTTGCCGAGGGCCAGGACTGCCCGTCCCACGTATCCGCGAGCGCGCCGGGCGGCTCTTGGCAGCACGCGGGGTCGGGACAGGTGGACTGCTTGCGCACGGCGGTGTCCCTGTTGCGGAACCATTTGACGTGCTCGTAAGGCACCCCGAACGCAATGGAGAACTCGCCGTCCGTGGACCGCTCCACCCGCGCCGAACACCAGAACGTGCCGCCGGGGGTATCCGTGTACTGGAAGTGCGAGAGCAACCGGTTGGTCGCCGAAAACGCCTGCCGTGCAGAGAAGTAGCGGCACGCGCGCTGGCCTTCGACCGCGCCGGTGTGGTCGGTGGGGAATGCGATGCCGTCATTGGACCAGGCCTTGTGAATGATCCCGGAGGAATGGACCTTCTCGAAGTGCGTGGGGATCCCGAAGTGCTGGGTCATCAAGTTGGTCATGCGGTGCGCGGCGGTCTCGTGGGAGACGGCGAACGCGTCGCGCAGGTCGTCCACGGACAGCTCCCGGCGGGCCTTGGACTCGGCGAGCAACTTCACCGCCGAGGACTCCGGAATCATGAGCGCGGCCGCGAAGTAATTGGTCTCCACCCGCTGCTCTAGAAACTCCCCATAGTTCTCGGGACGCTTGTGGTCCAGCAGCAAATGCCCCACGGCCTGCAGCAACACGGACCAGGTGGAGCCGATACTCGAGCGCGCCGGCAGGTAGAACCGCTGATTGCGCAGGTCGGTGACCGACCGAGTCGAGTGCGGCAGATCCGGGACCTGGTGGATCTCGAACCCCACGTGGGAGACCAGCGACGAAATGTGGTGCTCAGAGAGTGGCCCACCGCCGTGCCCGATGGCCGCCAGCAGCTCCCCGGCCATCGTCTCGATGCGTTCGAAGTAGTTGTTGAGTTTCTGCATGCGCGCCCGCAGGTCGGTGTTGGCGCGCCGGGCTTCCTCGGGAGTGGCTGCCTGTTCATCCAGCCGCTGGGCGAGCTGACGTTGCAGCGCGACGATGGCCTCGAGCGCCTCGGTACTCAGCCCCGGCCCCACGCGTACGGACGGCAGTCCCAGCGAGGAGTACATGGGCCCGCGCTGCACGCGCTCCACCTCGATCTCCAGCTCCATGCGCTTGGACTGCGTCTTGGCACCGATGAGCTGCTCGACGGACGTGTCCAGCGCCTTGGCGATGGCCGCCAGCGTGGAGAGTTTGGGTTCGCGCTTTCCGTTCTCGATCAGCGACAACGCCGACGCCGCCATGCCCACCTGATCGGCCAGCTGCCCCAGGGTCACGCGGAGCCTCTTACGGCGGTAGCGGATGCGGCGACCCACGGCGATAGGGTCCGCGGGATCGCCGTCGAAGACCGAATCGGCGGGCGGGGCAGAAGGTGCGCTCGCGCGGGTGCGTTGGCCCTGCGGCGTCGTCGAACGAGGTGCCATGGCACGAGCTTACGGAAAACATGCCGAAACGTGAAGAACTTGATTTCTTCACAGAATTTTCTGGGTGCAACCGGCTGAAAACCCGCCAAAGTAGTAGTCACAAGGCACAGAGCGGCGGAACTTCATCGCACAACCGTCGCATCACAAGGACGAAGGAGACCGTCATGAACCCCACGAACAGCAATCAGCGCAGCGCCCAGGAGATTCAGCAGGACTGGGACGAGAATCCCCGCTGGCTCGGTATCACCCGTGATTACACGCCCGAGGAGGTCCTGCGTCTGCAGGGTTCCTTTCGAGAGGAGCACACCCTCGCACGCCGCGGTGCAGACCAGCTCTGGCAGCTGCTCAACACGGGGGATTACATCAATGCTCTGGGCGCTCTGACCGGTAACCAGGCGGTTCAGCAGGTCAAGGCCGGCCTCAAGGCCATCTACCTCTCCGGTTGGCAGGTCGCCGGTGACGCCAACCAGGCCGGGCAGACCTACCCGGATCAGTCCCTGTACCCCGCCAACTCGGTGCCGCAGGTGGTCCAGCGCATCAACAACGCACTGCGTCGCGCGGATCAGATCGAGCACTCCGAGGGCATCAAAACGGTCGACAACTGGATGGCCCCGATCGTCGCGGATGCGGAGGCCGGTTTCGGCGGCCCGCTCAACGCTTTTGAGTTGATGAAGTCCATGATCAACGCCGGCGCCGCAGGTGTGCACTGGGAGGACCAGCTGGCCTCCGAGAAGAAGTGTGGTCACCTGGGCGGCAAGGTACTCGTTCCCACGCAGCAGCACGTGCGCACCCTGAACGCCGCCCGCCTGGCCGCGGACATCGAGGATGTTCCCACCCTGATCATTGCCCGCACCGACGCCGAGGCCGCCACCCTCATCACTTCCGACGTGGACGAGCAGGACGCCGAGTTCATCACCGGCGAGCGCACCTCCGAAGGCTTCTACAAGGTCCGCAACGGCCTGGAGCCCTGTGTGGCCCGCGCCAAGGCCTACGCTCCCTATTCGGATCTGATCTGGATGGAGACCGGCACCCCGGACCTTGAGCTCGCTCGCAAGTTCGCAGACGCCGTGCACGAGGACTTCCCGGACCAGATGCTCGCGTACAACTGCTCGCCGTCCTTCAACTGGAAGAAGCACCTGGACGACGAGACCATCGCCAAGTTCCAGCGCGAACTCTCCGCCATGGGCTACCGCTTCCAGTTCATCACCCTGGCCGGTTTCCACGCCCTCAACTACTCGATGTTCGACCTGGCCCACGGTTACGCCCGCAACCAGATGACCTCGTACGTCGAGCTGCAGGAGCGCGAGTTCGCCGCCGAGGAACGCGGCTACACCGCCACCAAGCACCAGCGCGAGGTGGGCACCGGGTACTTCGATCTGGTCTCCCAGGCTGTGAACCCCAACTCCTCGACCACCGCTCTGGCCGGCTCCACGGAGACCGCGCAGTTCTGAGCGATGCGCGAGTAGTCGCCTCCAAGTAGAAGTAGTCGTGTCGCCCGGAGGGCATGATCCTCCGGGCGACCGTTATGTCAGGATTCACCCTGGCGAATCGCGCCACCTTCCCCCTCGCGCCTGAGCACTCTCGATCAGGCGAAGGGCGTTGGCAAAAGAGAGCTGCGCTTCCCGCCTGCCGTTCCCTCACGCGAAATTGTCGGCGCATGGTGCTCTGGCAAGCGTGATGTGAGGAAACCGCAGGGTGCAGCCTGATGTGAGGAAGATGCAGATTCCGGGCCCCGAAACTGCATTGTCCTCACATAAGGCCATCCGAATGCTGTTACCTCACCTGAGATTGCACATGGACTGCCCGACGGCCAACCGCTCTCTCGACCAATTATCGACGACGCCGCTCGCTCGCGTCCGTCGCACCAGGCCCCTCAGCGCTGCGGCCCGCACACTCGTCAGTGAGTGTGCGGGCCGCAGTGCTGTTCCGTGCGCGGGGTAATCCGTCAGGACTTCTTCTTGGTGTCCTTGAGGAAGTTGGTGATGCGAATCGTGCAGAGGCGCTTGCCGGTGTCGATGTGGCTGATGACCACTTCGTGAGTTGTGGCCGAGCGGCCCAGGTGAATGGCTGTGGCCACGCCGCGGATCATGCCGGAGCGTGCGGAGGAGTGGTGGGTCGCGTTGATGTCCACGCCCACGGCCACCTTGCCGAACGTGGAGGCATGAATTACCGCGGCCCACGAACCGAGCGCCTCGCCCAGGGCCACGGATGCACCGCCGTGCAAAAGGCCCAGCGACTGACGGTTACCTTCCACCGGCATGGTCGCGACCACGCGCTCGGCGGACTGCTCCTCGATCACCACGCCCATCTTGTTGTCCAACTCGCCCAGCTGGATGGTCCACGGCTCGTAGGGTTGGCCGTCCGCGTCCTCGAAGGGGAGCTTCTCGCGGTTCTTCCGGTCCTGGTCCGCGCGGATGTCCGCCGGGGTGGGGTCCTCGTGCATGGTTCCTCCTTAACTTGGCGTCCGACGCCGCCGCGGTGCGTTGCGTGCGCGAGGTACCCGAGCGGCGTCGTTGCCCGAAAAACGGTGGTGCGCTGTTGTGACCTAGGTTATCCTGGACTAAATACTGACCGATCGTTCGGCTTGAAGTGTTGAGAAGGGACCGGCGCGTGAGCACCCAAACCAAAACCCAGGACATCGAGATCCTCCCCAGCTACGTGAGCGGCCAGTGGTGGCAGCCGGAGAACCCGGAGCGAGTCGCGGACGTGAACAACGCCGCGACCGGCGAGCTCGTGGCCCGCGTCAGCACCGACGGCCTGGACACCGCCGCCGCCATCGAATACGGCCGCACCGTGGGCCAGGAGAACCTGGGCAAACTGCGCATTCACGACCGCGCGCTGATCCTCAAGCAGCTCGCGCAATACCTGACCGAGCACAAGGACGAGCTCTACGAGATCTCCTACGCCACGGGTTCCACCGCCAAGGATCACCTGATCGACATTGACGGCGGCATCGGCACCGTTTTTACGTTCTCCTCCAAGGGTCGCCGCGAACTGCCCAACTCAAACGTGATCGTCGACGGCGCCGTGGAGCAGCTGTCGCGTGACGGCTCGTTCCTGGGCGAGCACATCTACACCCGCATTCCCGGTGTGGCCGTGCAGATCAACGCGTTCAACTTCCCGGTGTGGGGCATGCTCGAGAAGTTCGCCCCGGCGTTCATTGCCGGCGTGCCGTCCATCGTGAAGCCCGCGACGCCCACCGGTTACGTGACCGAGACGTGCGTGCGCCTGATGCTGGATTCCGGCCTGCTGCCTGAAGGTTCGCTGCAGCTGATCTCCGGCTCGGCCCGTGACTTGCTCGACCACTTGGACGCCCGCGATCACGTGGCGTTCACCGGCTCAGCCGCGACCGCCAAGTCCCTGCGCTCGCACACGAACGTGCAGGACAAGGGCGTGCGCTTCACCGCGGAGACCGACTCCCTCAACGCAGCGATCATGGCCCCGGACGTCACCGCCGATTCGCCCGAGTTCGAGGCGTTCGTGAAGTCCGTGGTCCTAGAGATCACCGCCAAGGCCGGTCAGAAGTGCACCGCCGTGCGCCGCGTGATCGTCCCGCAGAACATCCGCTCGGAGGTCATCTCGGCCATCGAGTCCCGCGTGTCCGAACGCGCGAAGGTGGGCGATCCTCGTTCCTCTGACACCACCGTTGGTGCCCTGGCCTCCGACGAGCAGCAGTCAGAGGTTTCTCGCTCCGTACGCGCCCTGATCGACGCCGGCGCGGTCGTGGAATTCGGCGGCCCGGAGGCGCTGTCCTCAGTTCCGTCCGAGGGCTCATTCTTCCCCGTGACCCTGCTGTCCTTCGACGACGCTCGCACCCCCGCCGTGCACGAGGTCGAGGCCTTCGGCCCCGTCACTTCCGTGATCAGCTACGACGGTTCTGTGTCCGACGCCGTGGAGATCGCGGCACTCGGCGGCGGCTCCCTGGTGGCCACGGTGTGCACGCACTCGCCAGAACTGGCCGGTGAATTCGCGGCAGGTATCGGCTCCCACCACGGCCGTGTATTGTTCCTGGACCGCGACGACGCCAAGACCTCCACGGGTCACGGCTCCCCCGTTCCGCACCTGGTGCATGGTGGACCCGGTCGCGCCGGCGGCGGTGAAGAGCTCGGTGGTATCCGCGCGGTGAAGCATTACATGCAGCGCACCGCCGTCCAAGGTTCCCCGGATCTGCTCACCGGCATCACCGGCCAGTGGCACTGGGGCGCGACGGCCAACACCGTGACCCGGGAGGACGTTGAGAACGGCACGGGCGAGCACCCGTTCCGCAAGTCGCTGGAGATGCTACGCATCGGCGATCAGTTCATCTCCGACCTGCGCACCGTCAAGCTCGACGACATCCTGGAATTCGCGGACAAGACCGGCGACACCTTCTACGCGCACACGGACGAGGAGGCCGCCATGGCCAACCCGTTCTTCCCGCGCCGCGTGGCCCACGGCTACCTGTTGGTCTCCTGGGCCGCCGGCCTGTTCGTGGAGCCCGCCCCGGGACCCGTGCTGGCCAACTACGGCCTGGAGAACCTGCGCTTCATCACTCCGGTCACCTATGACGACGCCATCCGCGTGACCCTGACCGCCAAGAAGATCACCCCGCGCGTGACCGATGAATACGGCGAGGTCGCCTGGGACGCCCGTCTGACCAACCAGAACGACGAGATCGTCGCCACCTACGACGTGCTGACTCTGGTCTCCAAGACCTGGCCGATGCCGGAGGACACTGAGTAACCCGGGCTGGCCAAGCAACTGAAAACGGCGGTGGTGGGGACTCGATTCGAGTCCCCACCACCGCCGTTGCGTTACTGCCACCTGACTAGGAGCCAGAACTCAGTCACTCTAGGCCACTCGGCACGGCCGGGGCAGATTCCTGGCACTCTAAAGCCATTCAGAGCCGTTATGGGTGGCGTGAAAGTGTCTGGAATCTTGGCGGCGGCCTAAGGATGTCTCAGATCTCGGCGGCAACTCGAAAGCTGCCGCTACATCGCCCGCAGGCCGGCGAAGATCATCTTCACCGCGGTGTCGGAAAGTTGGTCCACCGTTCCGGAGCGTTCGGGCTGGTACCAGTCCACGATCGAGTTGACCATGCCCAGCATCAAACGGGGCGCGGATTTGTTGGAGATGTCGGTGCGCAGGTCGCCTTCGTCCTGGGCGGTGCGCACCAGGTTCTCGACCATCCGCGTCAATTGCCGACGCCGCTCGAGCGCCTTCAGCTCGACCGGCGAGTTCCCGCGCAGTCGCAGCAGCAGCGTCACGTAGGGCATTTGATCCACCAGCACCCGCACGGAGCCCTGAATGATCATCTCGAGCTTGTTCACGGCGCGGGAATCGGTGGCCTGGACGTGCTCAAAAACGGCCTCGAGTGAATCCAGCGCGCGGTTGAGCGCCTGTTCCAGGATCTCTTCCTTGGAGGCCACGTGGTGGTAGATCGCAGACTTGGAAATGCCCAGGTGAGAAGACAGAGTCCCCATGGACGTGGCGTCATAACCGTGGCGGTTGAACACCTCCACACACACGGCCAGCAAGGTCTCCCGGTCGTAGCCGGGACGACCGCGACGAGGCGCCGAAGCGGCGTCGTCGTGAGTGAGGGAGCGTGGCTGAGCTGGCATGAAACCGGACTCTACTTTCTGTTACTGAGCAATCACTACAGGCTACCGCGAGCCGAACGCAACGAGCACCGGAGGAAACCCCCGGTGCTCGGCGTCATGACTGATCAGAGCCTACTTGTCACGGTGATCGTAGATGCGGCGCAGTTTGCCGGAAGAACGCTCCAGCGAGCCGGGCTCCACCACGTTGATCGCGGCGGACGAACCGATCTTGGTCTTGATCTCGTGGACGAGCTTCTTGCCGGCCTCCTGAGCCTCCTCGAGCGTGGCCCCCTCGCGACGCTCGATGTGGATGGTCATCTGATCCATGCGCTTGGGCCGGGTGATCTCCAGCGTGAAGTGCGGGGAGAGCTCTGGGATCTGCAGGGCGAGTTCCTCGATCTGGGACGGGAACAGGTTCACGCCGCGCAGGATGATCATGTCGTCCGAACGGCCCGTGATGCGGCCCATGCGGCGGTGCCCCGGGCGCACCGAACCCGGCAGCAAACGTGTCAGGTCGTGGGTGCGGTAACGAATGATCGGCAACGCCTGCTTGGTCAGTGACGTGAAGATCAGCTCACCGGGCTCACCCGTGTCCAGCACGCGATCGTCGAACGGGTCGATGATTTCCGGGCGGAAGTGGTCCTCCCAGATGTGGGAACCGTCCTTGGTCTCCACGGACTCGCCGGCCACGCCGGGGCCCATAACCTCGGACAGGCCGTAAATGTCGCACGCGGTGATGTTGAAGGTCTTCTCGATCTCGTGGCGCATTTCCTCGGTCCACGGCTCGGCACCGAGCACGGCGTGCTTGAGGGAGGTCTCGCGCGGATCGATCCCGTGCTTCCGGAACCCGTCGGCAATGGTCAGCAGGTAGGTGGGCGTGGACAGGATGATTTCCGGCTGGAAGTCCTGAATCAGTTGCACCTGCTTGTCGGTCTGGCCGCCGGACATCGGAATCACGGCGCAGCCAAGACGCTCGGCACCGTAATGGGCACCCAGGCCGCCAGTGAACAGGCCGTAGCCGTACACGTTGTGCACCTTGTCGCCGGGCTTCACACCGGACATACGGAAGCAGCGGGCCACCAGGGTGCCCCAGGTTTCCAGGTCGTCCTCGGTGTAGGCCACCACGGTGGGCTGACCGGTGGTTCCGGACGACGCGTGGATGCGGCGGATCTCGGACATGGGCGTGGCGAAAGACTTGAACGGGTAGGACTTCCGCAGGAATTCCTTGTCCGTGTACGGGAACTTGGCCAAGTCCTCGAGTTCCTTGAAGTCATCCGGGTGCACGCCGTGCTCGTCGAAGAGCTCCTTGTACGCCGGAACGTTCTCGTAGGCGTAGTGCAGGGTCCAGTTGAGACGCTCGGTCTGCAACGCCTCGATCTGGTCCCGGGTCATGGTCTCTTCGGGATCCGGCTGCGAGGGATCCGCGGACTTGGTGGGCTTGTACGGATTGGGAACGGAGCAGGTGGTCATGACCTTACGCTTTCTGACGGTTGGGCACGGTACGGCTACGGCCGCGGAACTGAGCAATCACTGAGCCGTCTTCGGCGGTGACGCGCATGTCGTAGAGTCCGCTGCGACCGGTGGTGGCGATCTCACGACCCTCGGCGGTCAGTGTCTGACCGACCCGAGCTGAACTGATGAAGTTGATGTCCACGCCCTGCGCCACCGTGATGGTGCTGCCGTCCCCGGTGGGGTCGTTGCAGGCCATGGCGAAGCATGAATCAGCCAGGCTGAAGATCATGCCCCCGTGGACGATGCCGAATCCGTTGAGCATCTCTTCCCGCACGGTCATGCTGATTATGGCGTGACCCGGGTCCGCCCGATGAACGGTGATCCCCAGCCACTCCGAGGTCTTGTCCCCGCGGAGAATCGGATGGTCCGGCATGTTGTCTCCCTCACATTATATGACCGAATGGTCAGTAGGGAATCGCAGAATGTGATGTCCTGTCAAGTGGATCACATTTTTTCGAGGTTTGTGTTGACGACCACATTCTACGGCTATATTCTGAACGAGCGGTCAGTTATTATCGAAGCGGAGTCCGCGGCAGCTTGCTCCGCCCCAACTCATCCGTGAACTGAGGGACACCATGACTGAACAAACCACTTCCACCGAGAACTCCGTGGACCAGCAGCACTTCGACACGCTCATTGCGGACGACTCCCGCATCGAGCCCCGCGACTGGATGCCCGAGGCCTACCGTAAGACCCTGACCCGTCAGGTTTCTCAGCACGCGCACTCGGAAATCATCGGCATGCAGCCGGAAGCCAACTGGATCACCCGCGCACCGAGCCTCAAGCGCAAGGCCATTCTGATGGCCAAGGTCCAGGACGAGGCCGGTCACGGTCTGTACCTGTACTCCGCCGCCGAGACCCTGGGCACTCCCCGCGAGGTCCTCAACGAGCAGCTGCTCTCCGGCAAGGCCAAGTACTCCTCGATCTTCAACTACCCGGCACGCACCTGGGCTGACATGGGAGCCATCGGCTGGCTGGTCGACGGTGCCGCCATCTGCAACCAGGTTCCCCTGTGCCGCGCATCCTACGGACCCTACGGCCGCGCCATGGTCCGCATCTGCAAGGAAGAGTCCTTCCATCAGCGCCAGGGCTGGGAGATCCTCTACGAGCTCTCCCACGGCTCCAAGGAACAGAAGCAGATGGCACAGGACGCTGTGAACCGCACCTACGGCCCCGCCCTGCAGATGTTCGGCCCGCCGGATGCCGACTCCCCCAACTCCCAGCAGTCCATGGAGTGGAACATCAAGCGCTTCTCCAATGACGAGCTGCGTCAGCGTTTCGTGGACATGATCGTGCCGCAGGCGGAGGCCCTGGGCCTGACCCTGCCGGATGCCGATCTGAAGTGGAACGAGGAGCGCGGTCACTACGACTACGGCCAGCTGGACTGGGACGAGTTCATGTCCGTGATCAAGGGCTCCGGCCCGTGCAACGTGCAGCGCATGCAGCGCCGCCGCAAGGCCCACGACGACGGCGCCTGGGTCCGTGAAGCAGCCGAGGCCTACGCCAAGCGTCAGATGCAGGCCGCTGCCGAGGCAGCAGAGTCAGCCAACGACAACGAAGAAGTCAGCATTGTTGCGGGCCGCGCGTCCGCCGAACTCATCGGAGCCTGAACATGAGCGAAAACACCACCGGTAACTGGCCCCTGTGGGAGGTCTTCGTGCGCTCCTCGCGCGGCCTGTCCCACGTGCACGCGGGTTCGCTGCACGCCCCGGACGCCACCATGGCCGTGCGTAATGCACGCGACCTGTACACCCGCCGCAATGAAGGCACCAGCGTGTGGGTCGTCCCGGCTGACGCGATTACCTCCTCCGATCCGGACTCCAAGGGTGGCTACTTCGAGTCCGCTCAGGGCAAGAGCTACCGCCACGCCACCTACTACACCAAGAGTGAAGGGGTGAAGCACCTGTGAGCGCTTTCGCATCACACGACTCCGCGACTAAGCAGTCCGCCGGAAATGCGATCACCGCTGAGGACATCGCGGGCTCCGGTGGCAAGGCGTCCGAGCCGGTCGCCCAGTATGCCCTGCGCCTCGGGGACGATTCCCTGATGCTGGCTCAGCGTCTGGGCTGGTGGATCTCTCGAGCTCCCGAGCTCGAGGAAGACATCGCCCTGGGCAACATCGCCTTGGACATGGTGGGTCACGCTCGCTTCCTCCTGACCTACGCGGGTTCCGCGTGGGGCAAGTCCGAGGACGACCTCGCGTACTTCCGCGACGAAGAGGAGTTCCGCTCGGTCCGCCTGGTCGAGCAGGAGAACGGTGACTTCGGGCAGACCATCGCCCGCCAGCTGTTGTTCTCCTTCTACCAGTACGAGCTCTACTCGGCGTTGCAGTCCTCCCAGGACCAGACCTTGGCCGCCATCGCGGACAAGGCGGTCAAGGAGGTCGAGTACCACCAGGACCACGCGGCACAGTGGATTCTGCGCCTGGGCCTGGGCACCGACGAGTCCAAGCGTCGCATCCAGGAAGGCCTCTACTACATGTGGCCGTACCTGGACGAGCTGTTCGCGGACGAACCGCTGCACGACGAGCTCGAGGGCATCGCGGTCCGCCCGTCCACGCTGCGCGAGAACACCATGAAGCGCATCGAGGCCCTGCTGGCCGAGGCCGAGCTCGAGGTCCCCAAAGTCACGCAGGCACGCTTGTCCGATGCCCCGCGCGACGGCGAGTACTCGGAGTACCGCGGTTACATCCTGGCCGAAATGCAGTCGCTCGCGCGCAAGCATCCCGGGGCCAAGTGGTGATCTAGATGTCCTCTCGCGTTTCTTCCGATTCCGTACTTCGTCACGACGCCGCTCCCCGCGAGTTGCCGCTGGGCCCGTCCCAGCGCCCTTCCAACGAGGAGGACGCCAAGCTGTGGGATGTCGCCGCTACCGTGTGCGACCCAGAGATCCCCGTGCTCACGCTCGAGGATCTGGGTGTGCTGCGCGATGCGTACGCGGGCCAGGACGAGACCGTTGTGGTGATCACCCCCACCTACTCCGGTTGCCCGGCCATGGACACCATGGCCGCTGATCTGGAGACCGTGGTTCAGGCCGCCGGCTACCGCAACGTGCGCGTTGTGCAGGTACTGCGCCCGGCCTGGACCACGGACTGGATGAGTCCGGCCGGTCAGGCCAAGCTCACCGAGTACGGCATTGCCCCACCCACCGGCCGCACGGCCGCCGGGCACAATTCGGGACCGGTCCGCTTGGCCCTGTCCGTCAAATGTCCTCGCTGCAGTTCGTTGAACACCCGCGAGATGACCCGCTTCGGGTCCACCTCGTGCAAGGCCCTGTGGGTCTGCAACGACTGCAAGGAACCCTTCGACTACTTCAAGGTGCACTGACATGAGCGAAACCATTGAGGCCAAGCCCGTCGCCAAGCGTCGGGGCGCGTTCAACACCCTCGAGGTGTCCGAGGTGCGTAAGCTCACCTCCGATTCCGTGGAGGTGACGTTCGCGGTTCCCGAGAATCTCGTGGACGACTACGACTACCTTCCGGGCCAGTACGTTGCCGTGCGCGCCCAGATCAACGGCCACGAGGTGCGCCGCTCCTACTCGATCTGCGCGGACCCCAAACCGGGTGAGATCCGCGTGGCCATCAAGAAGGACATGGGCGGCGTTTTCTCCACGTGGGCCAACGAGCAGCTCAAGGTCGGCGATGTCCTGGACGTGATGAACCCGCAGGGTGCCTTCACCTCCAAGGTGAACATCACCTCCATGAACAACCCGGAGGAACTGGCGCGCCAGGAGGTGGCCAAGAACAAGAACGTTCATTTGGTCGCCTTCGCCGCAGGTTCCGGTATCACCCCCATCATGTCCATCGCCCGCGCCATCCTGCGCGCCTCGGACACGGCATCAATGGACCTGGTCTACGCCAACCGTTCGTCGATGGACGTGATGTTCGCCGAGGAGCTCGGTGACCTCAAGGACAAGTACCCGTCCCGCGTGGCTATCCACCACGTGCTCTCGCGTGAGCAGCGCATTTCCCCGCTAATGTCCGGCCGAATCGACCAGGACAAACTGGAAGAGCTGTTGGATCACGTGATCCAGGTGAATTCCGCGGACGAGTGGTTCCTGTGCGGGCCCTTCGAGCTGGTCCAGTTGTGCCGCGACACTCTGAAGGAACGCGGCGTGGACGAGTCCAAGGTGCGCTTCGAGCTGTTCACCACGGGCAAGCCTGCTGCTCCGCAGGGTCAGCAGGGCCGCGTGGTCAAGGCCGATCCCAAGGGTGACAACTACAAGATCACCTTCAATCTCGACGGCGCCAGCGGCGAGGTCGAGTCGCCGATGTCCGCGAACGAGACCGTGCTCAACGCAGCGCTGCGCGTTCGCCCGGACGTTCCGTTCGCGTGCGCCGGCGGTGTGTGTGGCACGTGCCGCGCCAAGGTCACCGGTGGCGAGTTCGAGATGGAAGAGAACTTCGCGCTCGAGAAGGACGAGGTGGACGCCGGTTACGTACTGACCTGCCAGACCCGCCCCACCTCCAAGGAACTGAGCGTCGACTTCGACGCTTGAATTCGCGTGCTTTGCCGACGACGCCGCGCTGGGACCCGCGCGGCGTCGTCGTCGTATGTGCCCACTCGCCTCGGTCGAAACCGGGCGTAGGAACCGAATCGCAAGGAGAACCCCATGATTGACCTGACGATCGAGGACAACATTGCCCACGTGGTGCTCAACGCACCCAAGAAGCTGAATTCGTTGGACGCAGCCGCCCTGGACGCGCTGGCGCAGGCGTATACGGAGGCTGAGCAGGCGGGGGTGCGCGCCCTGGTGCTGCGCGGTGAGGGCCGTGCGTTTTGCGCGGGCCGTGATATCTCCCAGGTGGATCCGGCGACCGATGACACCGACGCGTACTTGACCGGCAAGGTGCAGCCGCTACTGCAGCAGATGGCCGATTTCCCGGCGCCCACGTTCGCGGCCGTCCACGGCGCGTGCCTGGGCGTTGGGCTGGGGCTGGCCATTGCCACGGATGTCGTTTACGTGGCCGAGGACGCCACCATCGGATCGCCGTTCGCCAACCTGGGAGCCACACTCGATTCGGGCGGGCACGCGCTGTTCACGGAGCGGCTCGGGGCCCATCGCACCCTGGATCTGATTTACACGGCGGAGATGATGAAGGGCGCGGAGGCGGTGGCCGCCGGCCTGTTCTCGCGGGCCGTCCCGGGCGATGAACTGCTGGACTTCACGATGAAGCGCGTCTCCAAGGCCGCCAAGGGTGCCACTCAAGCGTACCTGGCGTCCAAGAAACTCGTGGCGCAGGTACGCGATGCCAAGGTGGGTCTGTGGGACTCCATGGCCGCCGAGAACAAGGCTCAGGCGGCGCTGTGCTCAACCGAGGATTACGCGGAAGGTTTTGCGGCGTTCCAGGAGAAGCGCAAGCCGGAGTTCACCGGCAAGGGCTGACCAGGGGACGTCACTGAGCCAACGGGGCGGGTACTGACGCGAATTTCTCCCCGAATGATCGCGCCGGTACCCGCCCCTTCCGTTCATGGATGATGTCCCGGTGAACCGCCGTTGCACCGAGCTAAGGTGCAGCTCGACGTGGTGGGCCATGAACGGGCGCCGCAGTGACGTCTTGGAACCGTGGTCCATCCGGCGCTTTGGTTCCCCCTGATAGCGCCGAACGGGCAATGCTCAGAACCACGTTCCATATATATAGTAAGCACCCTTTCTAACGCTTTTTCAAGTGTTGTAACAGAAATAAAAGCATTAATCCTTTGCGCACGAACAGAGGGTGGGTGTCACGAATTTCTGCCCATCAGCAAAGCAGACTTGTGACGTGCTCGAACGGCACAGCCTCGGGGCGAGAAACTTTCGCCTACGCTGTGCTCATGTCAGATCACTCGAGCAGTGAATCCAAGCGCCGAGCCTCCGGGCGCACCGACCAGCCCCTCGAGGACGAACTGGTCGAAGAGTTCCAGAACACCGTCCAGGAGGGCACCGACCGACTGCATCGCACGTGGCGGGCCCTGATCATTACGGGCCTGTTCGGCGGCATCGATGTGGGTCTAGGCATCATGGCCATGATTGCGGTCATGGACGCCACGGGTTCCAAGCTTCTGGCGGGCATGGCGTTCGGCATTGGCCTGTTGGCGCTGCGACTCGCTCATTCCGAGCTGTTCACGGAAGACTTTCTGCTGCCCATCAATGCGGTGGTGGCGGGACATGGCTCGTGGCTGTCGCTCGTTCGACTGTGGGCCGTGACCCTGGTGACCAACCTGGCCGGCGGTTGGGCTTTCATGTGGGTGGTCGTGGCGGCCTTCCCGGACATGACCGATTCCCTGATCAAGGTGTCGAGCGGGTACGTGGAAAACGGCCTGACGTTCGAAACCGTATGCCTGGCGTTGCTCGCGGGTTCCACCATCACGCTCATGACGCGCATGCAGCAGGGCACGGGAAACGATGTGATGACGGCGGTCATCTCGCTCATCGGCGGTTTGCTCGTGGTGGGCATGGGCATGCTTCACGGGGCCTTGAATTCCATTGTCATGTTCGGAGCCATGCACGCGGGCTGGGAGTATTCCTACACCGACTGGTTCGTGTGGTTCGCGTGGGTGATCCCGTTGAACATGGTGGGGGGTCTGGTGATCATCACGCTGCCGCGATTGCTCCGCACGTGGGAGTTGCTCATGGCGGAGCGACGCGGGGAGCGCATTTCCGAGGCCACCGTGGAAGACGAAAAAGGCGACCAGAACGAGTAGCTGGCAGCTCGGCCGGGATTCGTTGGGGACGATTCCCATGAATTGGGCGTCAGTCGGCTCGGAAGCGGTACTCCACCGGTCGATTCTTTCGGGGTAAGGACTCCACGATCAGCTCGTAGGACTCGTGCACCAGCTCCGTCACCAGGTCTTCGGTGATCTGTTCGGAACCAGCCAGTGAGATCCAGTGCTTCTTGTTCATGTGCCAGCCCGGCTCGATGCCAGCCACGGTCTGGCGCAGGGCCACGGAGTGTTCGGGATCCACCTTGAGGTTCACCAGTGGCCTGCCGTACGGGGATGCCACGAGAATGAAGATCTTGCCGGCCACCCGGTACACGGTGGTCTCGTCCCCGAACGGGAAGTCCTTTTCGGCCGAGGGTAGCTCAGCTGCCACCGAAGCGGCGTAGTCCTGGATCTGTTCTCCGTCCATGGCAACCATTCTGCCCTCCGGGAACAGCTCGAGGGCTCTGTAGTGCGCGTCACCGCGGTTCAGTAGCGTGGCTGCATGACCACTTCCGTGTTTGATCTGCAAGCATTCGACCGCTCCGTGCGTCCCCAGGACGATTTGTTCCGATTCGTGAACGGGACCTGGCTGGCCAACGCCACCATCCCGGATGACAAGGCCACCACGGGCGCGTTCATCGAGCTGCGCGATCAGGCCGAGGAGGCCGTGCGGAACATCATCAGGCAGGCCAAGCCGGACGCTGACGACGCCGCCGCGGGGCAGAGTTCCGAGCAGAAGATCGCCTTGCTCTACGCCTCCTTCATGGACACCGAGCGCATTGAGGCGCTCGGAACGGAACCACTGCGCGAGGACTTGAACGCGGTCGAGGCCGTGGATTCCACCGAATCCCTCTCACGCTGGTTCGGTACGGCCCTGCGCCGGGGCATCGGCGGTGCCCTGGACATCGATCTGGACTCCGATCCCGGTGATCCCCAGCGCAACATGGTGTTCGTGGGTCAGTCCGGACTGGGCCTGCCGGACGAGGAGTACTACCGCGAGGACCAGTACCAGGAGATCCGCGAGAAGTACGTGGCCCACGTGGAGAAGATGCTCTCACTCGCTGGCTTCGACGATGCAGCTGAACAGGCTCAGGCCGTGATGGGCCTCGAGACGCGCATCGCATCCCACCACTGGGACAAGGTCACCGTTCGGGACCTGACCAAGATGTACAACCCCATGACCTTCACCGAACTCGCGGGGCAAGTGTCCCGCCTGGACTGGTACTCCGTACTGTTGGGCGTGGGGCTGACCGAAGATCAGTTGGCCACCGTGGTCAACGCGCAGCCCAGCTTCTTCACCGGGCTGGACGAGCTGATCACGGACGAACTGCTTCCCGCGTGGAAGTCCTGGGCCCGCTGGCACGTGGTCTCCGCTCGGGCGTCCTACTTGCCGGAAGCGTTCGTGAACGAGAACTTCGCGTTCTACGGAACGGTGCTGTCCGGAACTCCGCAACTCAAGGACCGTTGGAAGCGCGGCGTCGCCCTGGTCAATAGCGCGCTCGGCGAGGCCGTGGGTGAGCTGTACGTGCAGGAATACTTCCCGCCCGTGGCCAAGGCACGCATGGACGAGCTGGTCGACAACCTGCTGGGCGCATACCGCGATTCCATCGAGACCCTCGACTGGATGACCGAGGACACCCGCGCCGAGGCACTCAAGAAACTCTCCGGATTCACGCCCAAGATCGGATACCCGGAGAAGTGGAAGGACTACTCGGCGCTGTACATGGACGGCGAAGACTTGGTGGGCAATGTGGTGCGCACCTCGCAGTTCGCGGTGGACGAGATCGCCCGCAAGGCAGGCCAGCCCGTGGAAAAGCACGAATGGCTCATGACCCCGCAGACCGTGAACGCCTACTACCACCCGCTGCGTAACGAAATCGTGTTCCCCGCCGCCATTCTGCAGCCCCCGTTCTTCAGCCAGGACGCGGACGATGCCGTCAATTACGGGGGTATCGGCGCGGTGATCGGTCACGAGATCGGCCACGGCTTCGACGATAAGGGCTCCACGTGCGACGGTGAGGGCAAGCTGCGCAACTGGTGGACCGACGCCGATCGCGAGGCCTTCGAGTCCCGCACGGCACGGCTCGTGGACCAGTACGCGGCGCTGTCGCCGGCGCAGTTCGACGGTTCCGAGAACGCCCCCAAGCTCAACGGTGAACTGACCCTGGGCGAGAACATCGGCGATCTGGGCGGGCTGTCCATCGCGTACAAGGCCTGGCGAACCGCGCAGGACAAGAAGGCCGCCCCGGATACCGAGCCCATTGATGGGTTCACCCCGGCGCAGCGCCTGTTCGTGTCTTGGGCCTACGTGTGGCAGGAGAAGTCCCGCGACGAGGCGCTCAAGACCCGCATCGCCACAGACCCGCACTCCCCCGCGGAGTTCCGCGCCGCCCAGACCCCGCGCAACGTGGACGCCTTCTACGAGGCCTTCGACGTTCAGGAATCGGACCAGATGTGGCTTCCACAGCAGGAGCGCGTCGCGATTTGGTGACGTGTTGAGGTCCTGACGGGATCGCCCCGGAAAGGGGCGATCCCGTTGAGGGTGATCAGGTCAGATGTTGGTGCTCGTGACTGTCTCGAACTCGCTCATCACCACTCCGAAGAACGCGAAGAACGCAATCGCCCACAGGATGCCCAGGATCAGCAGGGCAACACCCACCCAGCCGAGGACCTTACCGGCGGTTGCTCGGCCACCCAGCTTCTCGGACTTATAGGCCTGCCACAGGGCGAACGGCGCGAGGATGGGAAGTATCACCACACCCAAAATGCCCAGCACCAGAGATGCCTCGGAACTCCTGGCTGCCTGGTCCTGCTGCTGCGCGTCCTGAGCGCTGACCGGCACATACTCCCAACGGCCGGGAGGCTGGCCGTACGGGGAGACTTGGTTGGCGGGTACTGACGGATTCCCGCCCTGTGCGCCTCCGTTCGGTGCATACTCTTGAGTGGAGTCCCGGTAGTTCGTGGGATCGTTGCCCGAAGAATGGGTGGAACTCATAAGGTGCCTCCGCGAGGTCGTAGCGTGCAGTTGGTGTCATCCTGGCGCACAGAGCAAGGGCAACCCATGCTTTAGGAGCCATTCATTGCACCGAGACAATGTGTGTCGCCCGGGAAGCTTCCTTAGTAACCTGCGACAAATATCGTAGAAATCCTGTCGAAGGAGACCAGGTGAGTTCCGCAGAAGACCCGGCCGAGCGGCGTCGTAGTTCGTTCAGCGAACGCGTGCTGAAGGGCGGCAGCGAGCCCGACCCCCGGTTCACCCTGGCCAATGAACGCACATTCCTCGCCTGGATCCGCACCTCACTCGCGTTCCTGGCCGGCGGCATCGCCATCGAGGCGTTCACGGGCGATATCTTCGACCTAGCCATCCGCAAATTCCTGGCCACCGTGCTGCTGCTCCTGGGCATGCTGTTGAGCGCGGGGGCAACCTTCCGCTGGCTGGGCGTGGAGCGCTCCATGCGCCACAAGGCACCTCTACCGCTGCCGATCATTGCACCGCTGGTGGCCGTGGGCGGGGCCATTGCCTCCGGCGTCCTGGTCGTTGTCGTCCTGACCCGCTGAGCCATGCCACGCACTGCGCAACGTTTCCACGAAGACCCGGGGCTGCAGCCTGAACGCACGGTGCTGTCCTGGGGTCGCACCATGCTGGCCCTGTGCACTGCTGCCGCCATATTCCTGCGGTGGCTGCCCACCCACGGCCCGTTCGTGCTGGCGCTTTTCGGTTTGGCAGCATGTACCGCAATCGGCATTTACACTACTCAGCAGGCACGGTACCGCCGCGGCTCCGTGGGGATCAGCAACGAGCACGTGGAGCCGGACGCGGTAGCCGTGGTGGTGACCTCGACGGCCGTGGTGGCCCTGGGGGTCCTGGGCCTGGTCACCGTGGTGGTGTTCTAGACCAGGTCGCTGCGGCGATCCACGATCTGGGGATTCCGTGACAGGTCAGCCTGAGCCGGATCCACGGCGTGGGACTTGGTGGCGAACTTGTGACCGAACCAGAACGCCAGGAACAGTGGCAGCCCGATGTACGAGGTAAGCAAGGACAGAGGGGTCACGGTGTCGTTGATGAACGCCTCGTAGCTCTGGCCCACGATCACCAGCAAGCACATGGCCAGCGCGATGATCGGCCCCGCGGGGAAGAACTTGGCGCGGAACGGCAGCTCCTTGACCGAACGACCCTGCGCCTTGAACGCCTGACGGAACTTGTAGTGCGTCCAGGCGATACCGGCCCACACGATGAAGCCAGCCAGCGCGGACGCGTTGATCAACCAGGTGTACACGGCACCGTCGCCGAACCAGGTAGTACCGAAGGCGAGCAACCCGAAGGCGGAGGTTGCCAGCAGCGCTCGCATGGGGATGCCGCGCTTGTTGAGCTTGCGCAGGAACTTGGGGGCCTTGCCGTCCATGGCCAGCGACCACAACATACGTGTCGAGGCATACAAGCCGGAGTTGCCCGCGGACAGGATGGCCGTGAGGATCACCGCGTTCATGATCGAGGACGCGAAGGCGACACCAGCATTCTCAAGCACCAAAGTGAAGGGCGAGATCGCGATGTCCTCGATGTCCGAGGCGAGCAGATTCGGGTGTGTGTAGGGAAGCAGGAAGCCGATCACGGTGATCGCGCCTACGTAGAACAGCAGGATGCGGAAAAACACGGTGCGGATGGCTTTGGGCACCGTGCGTTCGGGATCCTTGGCCTCACCGGCGGCCACACCGACCAGCTCGGTGCCTTGGAAGGAGAAGCCCGCGACCATGAAGATCGCCAGAATGGTGATGGGTCCTCCGACGAACGGCGCCTCACCCGTAGTCCAGTTGTCGAACCCGGACGGCTCCCCGCCCATGATTCCGGAGATCATCAGAACGCCCAGTCCCAGGAAGACGACCACCGCGGCCACCTTGATGGCAGCCAGCCAGAACTCGCCCTCGCCATAGGCGCGCGTGGACAGCGCATTCAGGGAGAACACCGTGAGCAGGAACAACGCCGACCAAATCCAGGACGGCACGTCCGGGAACCAATAGCGCATCACCAGCGCGGCGGCCACGAGTTCCGCGGCCAGGGTGATAGCCCAGTTGAACCAGTAATTCCAACCAATCGCAAACCCGAAGGACGGCGAGACGTAGTTGGCGGCGTGATCACCGAAGGAGCCGGACGTGGGCCGCCATGCAGACATCTCACCCAATGACTGCATCAACAGGTACACCATGAGCCCGATCGCGATGTACGCGACTAATGCGCCACCAGGCCCAGCGGTGGCGATCGAATTACCGGAGGCCACGAACAGGCCCGTACCGATCGCGCCACCCATCGCGATCATGGTCATGTGCCGGGTTTCCAGGCTGCGGCGCAGCCCCTGACCCTCGGCTTCAGTGCTCACAGCGGGAGCGGTTTCCTTGGACACGGACGTGCCTCTCTATTGGCGTTACACGTTCCGGGGGGCTCCACGGGGGCTGGAGCTGAACGATAATGATAATGAGCGAGCCTAGCGGACACCCTCCGCCAACACGGGGCCCTCCCCTCCAGCAGGGAATTTCTGCCGCTTTCCGGCCCGGCATCGTGCCTCACCAGACCGGTAGGTCCCTATTTTGGGGGATAACGGATCGTGTCTCGGTATTCCGAGGCCCGCCCGTAGGAGCGTACGCTGACGTTCACTCACGTGGATTTGAAGTTGGGGGGGCGCGGCTGTGATGTTCGATCCGCCTCTTTTCGCACCAGTCACCCGAGACCGCACAACGAGGTGCCCTCAGTGAAACGAAGGGCCTTGTTCAAGCTGAAACCAGCGACCGTTTCAAATCTTCGGTCAAGATGTCTGATGATGATCGTGTTCGTGATTGCGGCAGTCATCCTCAAAAACCCAATCATTTGGATTATTCTGGCCGTTCTCATCGTCGTAGTTGTTCTTCAGGCCGTGGACGCGCTGCGAGAGGAAACAGGATGGCCGAGCTACGAGGGGTGGCCTCACATCGAAACCGACCCTGACACGGGCGAGGAATTCTTTGTCGACGCTTTCGGGGTCCGGGAACCGCTTGATCCGAATGATCTTCGACCCGATGAACCCACAGCAAGTGATCACTAAATTAATGTGAGTCAGGACTCCAAGAAATGCAGCTGCCTCGGGGTCAAACACCTTAGAAAAACACGCCGACGCCGCTCCAAGGCTTGGAGCGGCGTCGGCGTGTCAGTAAGTTCGACCGGGAGGTCAGCCCTCGATCAGATTCCGCACCACAATGGTGTCCTCGCGGTCGGGGCCCACACCGATCGCGGAGATCCGGCAACCGGATATACCCTCGAGCGCCTTGATGTACGCGCGGGCGTTGGCCGGGAGGTCTTCCATGCTGCGGGCGCCGGTGATGTTTTCCTTCCAGCCCGGGAAGTTCTCGTAAATGGGCTTGGCGTGGTGGAAGTCGGACTGGGTCATGGGCATTTCGTCGAAGCGCTGACCGTCCACGTCGTAGGCGACGCACACCGGGATCTCGTCCAGGCCGGTGAGCACGTCCAGCTTGGTGATGAAGAGGTCCGTGAAGCCGTTGATGCGCGAGGCCTGGCGGGCCATGACGGCGTCGTACCAGCCGGTGCGGCGCGGGCGGCCGGTGTTCACGCCGAATTCGCCGCCGGTCTTGCGCAGCTGCTCGCCCATGTCGTCGAAGAGCTCGGTGGGGAACGGGCCGGCCCCCACGCGGGTGGTGTACGCCTTTTGGATGCCGATCACGCGTGTGATACGCGTGGGGCCCACACCCGAACCAACGGACGCGCCGCCTGCGGTGGGGTTGGACGAGGTCACGAACGGGTAGGTGCCGTGGTCCACGTCCAGGAACGTGGCCTGGCCGCCTTCCATGAGCACCACTTCGTCACGATCAAGGGCTTCGTTGAGCAGACGCGTGGAGTCCACAATCATGGGTGCCAGGCGGTCCGCGAAGCCCATGAAGTACTCCACGATCTCGTCCACCTCGAACGCGCGGCGGTTGTACAGCTTGACCAGCAGCTCGTTCTTCTGGCGCAGCGCGCCCTCGATCTTCTGGCGCAGGATCGACTCGTCCAGCACGTCCTGAACGCGGATGCCCAGGCGACCCACCTTGTCCATGTAGGTGGGTCCGATACCGCGGCCGGTGGTGCCGATGGCCCGCTTGCCCAGGAACCGTTCGGTGACCTGGTCGAGGGTCTGGTGGTACGGAGCCACCAGGTGCGCGTTGGCAGAGATGCGCAGGTGGGAGGTGTCTGCTCCGCGGGCTTCGAGACCGTCGATCTCCTCGAACAGGGCCTGCGGGTTGATGACCACACCGTTGCCGATCACCGAGGTTGCGTTGGGGCTGAGGATGCCCGCGGGAAGGAGCTTGAGCTCGAACTTCTCGCCGCCCACCACTACGGTGTGCCCGGCGTTGTTACCGCCGTTGGGCTTGACCACGTAGTCCACTCGACCACCCAGGAGGTCCGTGGCCTTGCCTTTACCCTCGTCGCCCCATTGGGCTCCGACGATCACGATTGCTGGCATTGCAGAATTCTCCTGCCCGGGCGCGAACCCATTTGGCACGACAACAGTTGAGGTGTACGCACCACGAGCACGTACCTCCCGATTCTAACGGGGTGCGACGACAACCACAGCCTCGTGACCTTTCACGGTGCCTGGACGGGCCCGGAACGGGGGTAACGTTGATGGCTATGAGTCCGTCGAATTCGCGTCCCACCTCCGCTCCCTCCGCGCCAGTCCAGGGAACGGGGAGCAGTACTTTTCACGACGGACCGGTGGAGCACACTCCCCACAGCAACACCCAGAACGCCCAAAAGGCGCAGAGCAGCTATCTCAAGCCGCGCCACCTGGTGATGATGGCCCTGGGCTCGGCGATCGGCACCGGCTTGTTCGTGGGAACGGGTGCCGCCATCCAGACCGCCGGCCCCGCCGTGCTGATCTCCTACCTGGTGGCGTGTCTGCTGCTCGTGCTGGTCATGCGTGCACTGGGTGAGATGGCCGCAGCAGATCCTTCATCGGGTGCGTTCTCGACCTATGCCGGTAAGGCGATGGGACCCACCGTGGGCCGCGCACTCGGCTGGTTGTGGTGGGCACAGATCGTGGTGGTCGTCGCGGCCGAAGCCACGGCGGCCGCGCAACTGGTCACCGAGATGTGGCCGTCTCTGCCCCAGTGGGTCTGGGCACTGATCTTCATGGCCGTTTTCACCGCCATCAACCTGGTGCGCGTGGGCACCCTGGGCGAAACCGAGTTCTGGTTCGCGCTCCTCAAGGTCGCCGCGGTGGTCGCGTTCCTGGCGGTGGGCGTTCTCCTGCTGATCGGTGTGCTTCCCGCACCCTCCCCCGGCCTGAGTAACCTCACCGAACACGGCGGGTTCATGCCAAACGGCATCACGGGTGTCGCGGCGGCGCTCCTCGTGGTGATCTTCGCCTTCGGAGGCACCGAGCTGGTCACCATCGCGGCAGCCGAGACCGAAGACCCCCAGCGCAACGTGGCCGCGGCGATTCGCACCATTCTGATCCGCATCCTGGTTTTCTACGTGGGTGCCGTGACCGTCATGGTCCTGGTGCTGCCGTGGAACAACACCGAACTTTCCTCCAGCCCGTTTGTGGCCGTGTTGAACGTGGCGGGCATCCCCGGCGCGGACGTTCTCATGAACATCGTGATCATCCTGGCGTTGCTGTCCGCGCTCAACGCCAACGTCTATGGCAGCTCGCGCATGCTCTACTCGCTGGCACGACGCGGTTCCGCGCCCAACGCCCTCGCGGGCACTTCTTCACGAGGAGTCCCCCGTGCCGCCGTGGTGATCTCGGTGCTGTTCGGCTTCATCGCGGTGGTGCTGAACTACCTGTGGCCCGAAACCATCCTGAACATCATGCTCAACGTGATCGGCTCCACGTGCCTGGTGGTCTGGGGCCTGGCGTTGATCTCCCAGATCATCCTGCGTAAGCGCGCGGACCGCGCCGGCGTGGAATCACCGCTGAAGATGTGGCTCTTCCCGTGGCTGTCCTACTTCGCTCTGGCCTTGCTGGCCGCGATCATCATCCTGGGCCTGCTCGATTCCGTGGTCCGGTTCCAGCTGATCGCCACCTTCATCCTGGTGTGCCTGATCGCCCTGGCCTGCAAGGTCTTCATCAAGCCTCGGGCGGGTTCGGTCTCCGCCGACGACGCCGCTCCGCGCACCTAACGCTTCTGCCACCCGGACGGCTCAGTCGCTCCGGATTCGGCTTTCAAAATCCGGCCGCGATCCTTACTGACTGCGGCCGGATCTCGAGGAACCAACGCTGCCGACTAGACCTCCGCCGGCAGATCCGGGAACGTGGCCGCGACCCCCGGGGAGCGCAACACACCCTGGAACGTGGACAGCCCCTCGGCCAGTCCCGGATCACTTACCAGCGCTTGTTCGATGCCCCCGGCCAGCTTGAGCACGTACGGCATGGTGGCGTTGGTCAGCGCCTGGGTGGCGGTGACAGGGACCGCTCCGGGCATGTTCGCCACGCAGTAGTGACGTATGCCGTCAACGTAATATGTGGCGTCGTCGTAGCTCGTGGGGCGAGTTGTTTCGAAGCAACCACCCTGGTCAACGGCCACATCCACGAGAAGTGCGTGCGGCTTGAGGAGTTTCAGGTGCTCTCGCCGCACCAGCTTGGGAGCCGCTGCGCCGGGGATCAGTACGGCACCCACCACCACGTCCGCCTTGGGCAGTTCTTCCTCGATCCGGTGGGGATCGCTCATGAGAATGCGGGCGCCCGGCAGCATGAGATCCAGCTCGCGGATGCGGTCACCACTGGCATCCAGCACGGTGACGTCCGCGCCGAGCCCTACGGCCGCACGTGCCGCGTGCTCACCCACGGTGCCACCGCCGATGACCAACACCACCGGCGGAACCACACCAGGGACGCGGCCCATGAGAATTCCGGGGCCACCCTCGTGGTGCAGCATGTAGCGGGTTGCCGCGCCGATCGACAGCCGCCCGGCGATTTCGGACATGGGTCGCAGCAGCGGCAAAGTGCGCCCCACGCGGACCGTCTCGTACGCGATACCCGTGGTGCCGCTGGTGAGCAGTGCCTCGGTCAGATCCCGACTGGCCGCCAGGTGCAAGTACGTGAACAGTGTGAGGTCTTCGCGGAGGTAGCCGTACTCCTGGGCAATCGGCTCCTTGACCTTGACCACCATGTCGGCGTTATTCCAGGCGTCGTCAACACTGACCATGCGGGCCCCGGCGGTCTCGTAGGCGGCGTCGTCGAAACCCGACCCCTCGCCGGCCCCGCGCTCCACGAGCACCTCATGGCCTCGACCCGTCAGCGCCGTGACCACGGCCGGGGTGAGCCCGACTCGAGCCTCTTCGGGTTTGACTTCGCGGGGAACCGAAATCCGCATGACTGCCACGCTCCTGCCGTAGATGGGGCGCGCGAGCCTGGCAGGTTGCGCTCATGGCTCTGCATCGAACCCCGGGGTGTCCCTCCATTGTGCACGCTCGGCAGTGATGCGCGACACAGGCGGGCTCGATGCCGCCAGCGGTCGGGGGGAGGGACACTCGCACTTCACCTTTTGGAGTGGGAGGTCACGAGGGAACCATCGGAGTGGCACATTTCAGGCATAGGTTCGCGGCCCGAACATTCTGGGCAGAGCATCGCCGCTTCAAGTGCGATAACGCTACGTTCCTCTACCACAGATGCTCGAGGCAGAGATCCTGGTGCTGATCTCTGCCTCGAATGTTCACCCGGTCATTCCACCGGCGTTAGCGCTGCGCGATCTGCCCCGCGGCCTCCGGGTCCGAGTCATCCAGGAATTTCTCGATACGGGCGGCCTCGTCCATCTCACCGATCTGCGCGGCAGCTTTACCCAGTGCAGCCAGTGCGCGCAGGAACCCACGGTTCGGTTCGTGGGAGTACGGCACCGGTCCGTGGCCCTTCCAGCCGTGGCCGCGCAGCGAATCCAGGCCGCGGTGGTAACCCACGCGAGCGTACGCGTAGCCCTCCAGGGTGCGGCCGTCCGCGAGCGCCTCCTCCGCGAGGATGGCCCACGGTAGCTGCTCCTTGGGGAATGCAGCCGCGAGATCCTCGGCCTCGTCCCCGGCGTCGAGACGCGCGGTCAGCTGGGGGTTCTCCTCCAGGTAGGTGGGCTCCGGTCCGTCCAGGAGATTCTTGCCGATGAGTGCCACGATGGTTCCTTTCCACGATCGTCATGGGGTCTGCTGCCCACTCTACGCAGGCTCGACGACGCCGCTCGCGGCCTTTCGCGCCCGGCGTGACTTACTGCTCGATCATGATTCCCACACCCGGTCCCAGTGGCAGGTTGAAGAAGTAGAAGACCATGAGAATGATCGTCCACGCGACCCAGAAGGGCACCACGAACGGAATCATCCGGGCCATGACCGTGCCCAAGCCTGCCTCGGGTTCGTACTTACGGAGCATGGCCAACAGCACCACCATGTACGGGTTGAGCGGGGTCATCACCTGGGTGGCGGAGTCGCCCACGCGGAAGGCTGCCTGGATGAAGGCGGGTTCGAATCCCAGGATGCCGAACATCGGCACGAACACTGCGGCCATCAGGGTCCACATGGACGAACCGGAAATGATGAACAGGTTCAGCAGTGAACACAGGATGATGAAGCCGATGATCACGGGGAATCCGGTCACACCCGCGTTCTGCAGCCCGGTTGCACCGGTCACGGCGATCCACGAGCCGATGCCGGACCAGTTGAACAGTGCGATGAACTGACCCAGGATGAACGCCAGCACCAGGAAGGACGTCATGTCCTTGAGCGCCTCCCCCATCATGACCGGAACGTCCTTGAAGCCCCGGATGGAGCCCGCAATGCGGCCGTAGACGTAACCGCTCACGGAGAAGAACACGAAGATGATGAACACGATGGAGGCCAGCAGCGGGGAGGCCGGGAGGAAGTTGCCCTCCTCATTGCGCCACGGCGAGTTGGGGAGCAGCGCGAATACGGTCAGCACCACGGCGATGAGCACGAACGTCATGCACGCCCAGATCAGTGCCTTCTTCTCACGAGGAGACAGTTCGGCTTCGGTCTTGGGCTCCTGGGACTCGGTCACGGTTTGCTCGTCGCCCACGATCCGCATGGATCGGGTGTCGGTCATGAGCTGGCTTGTTTCCGGGTTGACCTCTTCCCGAGAAACCTTGGCGCGTTCCACGCGCGGCTCCACGATCTTGTCGATCACCCAGCCGGCAATCACGGAGAGCACGAGCGCCGAAACGATGTTGAAGTAGTAATTGGAGATCGGGTTGACCTCGGTCGCGTTCTCCGCGAGCGCGGGGACGGTGGGGATCACGGCGTTGGTGATACCCGCGAACAGGGCGTCGAGCGACGTCGGGAAGATATTGGTCGAATACCCGGCACCCGCAGCGGCGAAACCACCCAGTAGGCCGGCCACCGGATGGCGGCCGGCAGCCTTGAAAGCGAGCGCGGCCAGCGGCGGGATCACCACGAACGCGGAGTCCGCCATGATGGAGCCGACCACACCCACGAAGCCCACGGTGTAGGGCAGCAGCCAGCGGGGCGCACTGCCGATCGTGTAGCGGATCGCGGCCGCCAGGAAGCCCGACTTTTCAGCGATACCGATGGCCAACAAGATGGTCGCCACGGTGACCAGCGGCGGGAAGCCGATGTAGTTGTCACCCAGGGTGGACGTGAACCATGCGATGCCTTCGCCGGTGAACAGACCCTTGATGGCTAGCGGCTCATCGGTTCCCGGGACCGTGACGATCACATTGCCCCAGGCCATGGCCGTGGACACGATCGCGGTGATCAGGAAGAGGATCGTGAACAGGGCGAACGGTTCGGGCAGCTTGTTGCCGACCCGCTCGATGCCCGTGAGAAGCCTGTCCCCCAGATTCGATGTCTTGGTCGCGGTGGCGTTCATGTGCACTCCATGATGGTCAGTGATCGATGAATCTTTTCCTGGTGGTGACCGGCCGGGTCGGCTCAGTCGAAGTAGTTCTCCACGGCGATTCCGCCGCCGTTGGCCTCGAAATCTTCGGTGACGTGCTGGGCGAGGGTGTCATCGACCAGGTAGTCGAGGGCCACCGCGGCCAGGCCGTAGGCGCCGTCGACCCCGGCGCTCTCGGCGAGTGGGGTGGCCGCCGCGGCCGCGAAATCTCGGGTGTGCAGCCCCATGTCCTGGTCCGTGATGCTGATCAACGGGTGGATGCCCGGGATGCGGTAGCTGACGTTGCCGAAATCGGTGGAGGCCGCCAGCACCTCGGACACCGTGCCTGCCGGGAACGGATCGCGCCCACGACGCCGCTGGGCCAGGATCCAGCGATCGGACAGCGGCGCGTTGCCCAGCACGGGCAGCGTGGCCGGCGAGGAATCCCAGTCGATGTCCACCCCCACTCCGGCCATCAGTGCCGCCCCCTGCAGGATTTCGGTGACGCGTTCCGACAGGGCCTTGAGCGTGTCCGGTCGCTGCGAGCGCACGTACAGCTGCAGCGTGGCGGTTTCGGTGATGATGTTCGGCCGTTCCCCACCCTCGGGCAGCACGGCGTGGATGCGATCGGTCGGCGGGGTCTGCTGTCGCAACAGCCCCAGCCCCTGGTAGGCGAGCACGGCGGCGTCGAGCGCGTTGCGTCCCATGAAAGGGTGCGACGAGGCGTGGGCCGCCCGGCCGCGGTAGTGCACGGTGCACTGGCGGCGTCCGAGCCAGACCTGGTCCACGAGATCCGTGACGTAGGAGTGCACCATGGCGGCCGCGTCGATGCCTTCCAAGGCGCCGGCCCGGGCCATGATCTCCTTGCCGCCCTCGCCCTCTTCCGCGGGGGTGCCCAGGTAGACCACGCGACCGGAAAACGCGGAAGGGTTGTCGCGGATGAGCTCGACGAGTGCGACGAACGCGCCCAGTCCGGTCACGGCAATCACGTTGTGACCGCAGCCGTGGCCGATGCCGGGCAGTGCGTCGTACTCGGACATGATCGCGATGGTGCGGTGGCTTTGCGGATCAAAGTCTTCGGAGGCGATCTCCGCGTGGATGGCGGTGTCCAAGCCGAACGCGGGATTCTCCGCGGGAATGTCGTGGGCCTTGAGATGGGCGAGAATCTGTTGCACGGCAAAGTGTTCCTGGAACGCCGTCTCGGGGTTTTCGTGCAGTTCGTGCAGTACGCGGTGCAGGTCGGTGGCTTGATCGTCGACCAGGGATTCGAGGCGCTCGTGCAGTTCGTCTGAGGCGCCCGCGTGGTCGGCCAGGTGATGCTCCAGCTCGTTCTTGCGTCGCTCGGTGTCCCGTTCGAGCTGCTCCAGGTACGCGCGTGACGGTTCCGGGCTGACCGTAAGATCACGGGGGTTGCGGTCAGGAGTCTCGTTGGCTGCGTGGCTCATTCCCATGCTTAGGGAGCGTAACAAGTGATTCGGATCACCGGCGGGAATGAGGCGGCGCGGCGGCGGCGTCGGCCTTAAACGACGCGGTGCCCCGCGCGAGAACGCGCGGGGCACCGGTGTGCTGAAACAGAACTTACTTGATGGAGGTACCTGCGGAACCGAGGTTCTGACAGGCCTCCACCACGCGGGTGGCCATGCCGGTCTCGGCCTCGGCGCCCCACACGCGGGGGTCATACTTCTTCTTGTTGCCGACCTCGCCGTCGATCTTCAGGACGCCGTCGTAGTTGTCGAACATGAAGCCTGCGACGGGGCGGGTGAACGCGTACTGGGTGTCCGTGTCAACGTTCATCTTGATCACGCCGTAGGAGACCGCGTCCGCGATCTCCTGGGCGCTGGAGCCGGAACCTCCATGGAAGACCAGGTCGAAGGGGCGATCCTTGCCGATCTTGGCGCCCACCTCGTCCTGGATCTGCTTGAGCAGTTCCGGACGCAGGCTCACGTTGCCGGGCTTGTACACGCCGTGGACGTTACCGAAGGTCAGAGCGGTGATGTAGCGGCCCTTTTCGCCGGCGCCCAGCGCCTCGATGGTCTTCATGCCGTCCTCGACCGTGGTGTAGAGGGTGTCGTTGATCTCGCCGACCACGCCGTCTTCCTCGCCACCCACGGCACCGATCTCGACCTCGAGAATGATCTTGGCCTTATTGGTGCGCTCCAACAGCTCCTGAGCGATCTTGAGGTTCTCATCCAGCTCGATCGCGGAACCGTCCCACATGTGCGACTGGAAAATGGGGTCCTCGCCGCGAGCCACAGCCTTCTCGGACTCTGCCAACAGCGGCAGCACAAAGCCTTCCAGCTTGTCCTGGGGGCAGTGGTCGGTGTGCAGAGCAATGTTGACGTCGTAGTTCTTGGCCACCTCGCGGGCGAACGCGGCCATGGCCAGCGAACCGGTCACCATGTCCTTGACCGAGGAACCGGACCAGTAGGCGGCACCGCCGGTGGAGGCCTGAATGATGCCGTCCGAACCCGCCTCGGCGAAGCCACGGATTGCGGCGTTCAAGGTCTGGGAAGAGGTCACGTTGATGGCCGGGTAGGCAAAGCCCTTTTCCTTGGCCCGGTCGATCATCTCGGCGTAAACGTCAGGGGTTGCGATGGGCATGAAGTGCTCCTTCTACTGGATTCCCGATGCACGGTTGAGCCGTGGCCTGTGGGCCTGTTCTCAAGTCTAGTGGACGGGCGATTCACACTTTCGTGGGAGTCACTGGGACATCACTTCCGCCAGATCCCCTCGAGCTTGTCCGCGAGTTCCACCGGCCGACTGAGCGCGACGGGGTGCCCGCCACCCATTTCGTCCGGATCGATTTGCAAACGTTCCCGGGTCAGTTTCCGGAGGAAATCTACGGGAAAGAACCTGTCGTCCCGGCAGATCAGCACCCGAGTTGGGGTGTTAGGCCACGTCTCGAGCGGCAGTGGGTCCTGGAACGGATGTCCTGACTGGCCGACCGCGTGCGCCGTAACCTCTTCGACCATGTGATCGGAGAGCTCGTGGAAGAAGACATTCTGTGGATCGTCATCCTGCTCCGGTGCCCATCCGAGCCGCGCGACCTGCTCTTGCCTGGCCTGCGCATATCCGGTGTTCTCCCACCAGTCGCCCGGCGACTCCCCCGGGAGGGGGATCATGGGCGTCAACAGGATGAGCAGTTGGGCGTTTACCCGGTCGGCGATGAGCGTCCCCGTGTAGGCGCCTAGCGACTGGGCGACGATGACCACGTCCCGGGCATCGCCGATGGTCTGCGCTGCAATGTCCGCATATGCCTCAAGACCGGCCGAGTCGTCGGCGCACGGAAGATCGACGGTGATCACGCCGTGGCCTCTTTCACGCAGTTCATCGGCTACCAGGTGCCAGTACCAGGGCGTGCTCGCGGCGGGTGGAATGAGAGCGAAGGTTGTTGTGGGTGACGGATTCTCTGGGGCGTTCATAACGCACCTCTCGTTTCAGCCGAGGAAGACTGCTGCGGCCCGTCTGCGGCCAGCTTGCGCCCCGCATAGAACTTGGTCCCGTAGACGATCGCGAAGAGCATGACCAGAAGCAGACCGATACTCGCGATAGGAACCACATCAATGGGCAACGTATAGGCCATGATTACGCGAGCCACAGCGTCCAGGATGAAGGCGATACCCCAGGCGAGGGTCATGGTGCGAAAGATTTTCCGGAAGAACGGGTTGGTGTCCCAGTCGTGTTCCCACTGGGTGGCGGCGTCGGCCGGCATCACGGCGATGGTGGCTTCGAACAGAATGGGGCGTCGGCCGGCCAGTGAGATCAAGATCCAGAAACCGATGAGCGCGGTGAGCCAGCTTTCCCGGGCCAGAAGTAGCCGGGGGTCGGCGCTGAACATCCCCACGGCCGTTCCGATGGCCAGGACGCTGAGGGTGAAGACACCAAGTCGGTCGATCCGGCGGGTGCGGACGGTGGTGACTGCGATGCGCACCAGCGGCCCCACCGCGCCGAGCATGAGTGCCAACCACGGATCCGCGCCGGCTAACCGCAACCCGTAGTAGATGGCGAAGGGTAGAACCAGGTCGATCCCGATCATCCCGGCCACGGCCCGCTTGCGCTTCTCCGGAGGCACCTGGCCCGTGGATCGTTCCTGCGCAGGCAGTTTGTCCGGTGGCGGCTTGTCCGGAGTGGGCGGTTGATGATCGACAACCGGTGACTGACGATTTACCGGCGGTGGTTTCGCAACGCGTTTCATGATGATTCCTCGCTTCGGTGGATACCTGTCGCGAGCTCCACCACGGAGAGAAGTTCGCGAGTGTACGCGGCCAGGTCGAATGACGGATCAGCGACCAATCGCCCGGATGCGGTGTCGATGGCGCTCCTGATGATGATCGCCAAGTGATGCGGGTCGAACTCTCGGAACTCCCCGCCGTCCTGGCCTTCACGCAAGAGTTGCTCAAAGTGTGCGAGCACCGGGTCTTCGCCCTGAGGAACAAAACTGTGGGTACCGTCCGAGCCGCGCGCATTGGAGACGATTTCCACCACGGCCCGGATGTCGGCCGGGTGCTCTTCCAAGAAATGCAGGTTGGTCCGCACGTAGGCCGCAATTTTTTCGCCGGGGCTCGCTTCGTGGGACAGCGCTTCAGTAATGGCTTGACCCGCTCGTCCGTACACGTCGAACACCACGCTGGAGAGAAGATCGTCCTTGCCGGAGAAGTAGTACAGCACCACGCTCTTGCTGATGCCCGCCCGCCGCGCAATCTCCGCGAGTGACGCGCCCGAGTACCCGGATTCCGCCAGCACCTCGATGGCGCACTTCATGATCTGAGTCCGGCGAGCCGACTCGGTGAAGGTGGGATTCGAACTCGTCTGCACACTGTTTGACCGCATGGTCTAATCATAGACCAATCGGTCAGAAACGGATAGAACGAGTTCTGTCCGAAAATCAAGCAGGAACGCCCCCGCCCGACCGCGGGGGCGCCCGGTCTTACTCCAGCTGTCCCAGAACCTCGTTCAGGGCTTCAGTGGAAGAGGGGTGCGTCCAGATACCGTCACGCAGTTCGCTCGCGGTCACTCCGGCGCGCATGGCCAGTGCCACCAGGTTGATGACCTCTTGCGAGTCCACATGGAACAACCGGGCGCCCAGCACCAGGTCGGTTTCGGCATCGACGACAAACTTGATCACGCCGCGCGGATCCTGCACGGCCTTGGGGCGCGGCATGGCCTTGATGTCGGCCACCATCGCCGTCGCGACCTTCACTGCGCACCCGGCCTTGCGGGCCGCATCTTCTGTCATACCCACGGCCGACAGCGGCGGCGTCAGGAACGTGGTGGTCGGCACAGCCACGCGCGAGGACACGCGCCGCGAACCATCCCCGGTCAGCGCACTCATCACCACGCGACTGTCGTCCAGCGACAGGTAGGTCTGCTGCGGGCCGCCGTGCACATCGCCCATGGCATAGACGCCTTCGGCCGTCGTGCGCAGGTGATCGTCCACGATGACCGCACCCTTTTCGTCTACCTCGACCCCGGCCGCGGTCAAGTTGAGCCCCTCGGTGGCGGGCCTGCGCCCGGTGGCGACCAGAACGGCGTCGGCCTCGATGGACCCGCCGCCGGACAAGGTAATGGCCAATCCGCCGTCGCGGGTCTCGATCGCTTCCGCGGACGCGTTCGTCCGTAGCGTGATTCCCGCGTCGGTCAGCACGTCGACGACGACGCCGCGCACGCCGCGGTCCTCGCTCGGCAAGATCGTCTCGCCGCGGGCAATCACGGTGACCTCTGATCCAAAGTTCGTGAACATCGAAGCGAACTCCAGGCCGATAGGCCCGCCGCCGATGATTGCCAGTCGCTGCGGGAATGGCTCCGCGTGCTGGATGGAGGTGGAGTCGTAAACTCCCGGCAGGTCGATGCCCTCGATGGGAGGCATGACAGGCGTGGCTCCGGTGTTGATGACCACGGTTTCGGCGGTGATGCGCAAGTGTTCGGCCAGGCCACGACCACCCACGGACGGGGTGACCTCAACTTCGCGGGGGCCCACAAAACAGGCGCGGCCGTCCACCACGGTCACGGTGTCCTGATCCGCGAGCATGTGGAAGTTCACGTCGTTGAGCTTGCCGATCAGGGAATCCCGGTAGTCGACGGCATCCTCGAAGAACTTCTGATCGCCGTCCGCCGCGCGCTTCTCGGAAGCCGAGTGGATCAGCGTTTTGGTGGGCACGCAGCCGATGTTGATGCACGTGCCACCGTACATCGCGGCACTTTGCTCGACCATGACCACGCTCTTACCGGCGGCGGCCATCTTCCCGGCGAACGTCTTGCCACCCTTGCCCCAACCGATAACCAGAACGTCCACGTCCAGCCGGCGGGGTTCCTGCGCCTCCAGCTCGGAGGTGTCGGTGGTGGATACGGACGGCATGGCGTTCACGGGGTTCCTTCTTCTCTCGGCCCGAACCGAATCGTTCGGAGAATGGTCGTTCTCCAGCTAGCATAGAGAATCACCATTCTCCATGCAAAGGGGCACATCAGAACCGTGACCGAGACAGCCGACCTCGCCCCGCTTGCCGCCCACGCGGAGCTCACGGATGACCCCATCCTCCGCGCGGCCGCGCACCTGTTCTATCGCCGCGGAATCGGCAACGTCTCGATTCAGGACATCCGCCAGCTGGCCGGCGTGAGCCTCAAAGCCCTCTATGCCCGCTATCCGTCCAAGGAATCACTGGTCACGGCGTACCTTCGGTCGACCCACGCGGGATGGACCCGCTTGCTGGAAGAATTCGTAACCGCTGCAGTTCCTGACATTCTCAACGACGGCGCTCTGGACGAGTCCGCTCGCACTGCCGCCGTTACCGCGCTGTTCACCTGGCTGGGCGACTGGTTCGCAACGCCCGATTTCGTGGGCTGCGGGATCGGCAACACCCGCGGCGAGCGGCTAAGTGAAGAAGCCCAGGGAGTCATCCGGGACCATGATCGCCATGTGCGGTCCTACATGGACCGGATCGGTGGCTCGACCGAAGCCGGCAGTTCACTGTTCGTGCTCATGGAAGGCGCCATCTCGACCGCCGCAGGAACGGGCGATCCGGACTACGCCCGGGTCGCCCTGCGCACGGCGCGCGCGGCGCTTGACCTCACGTGACGCCACGACCCATGGCCTGACGCACCTTTTACCGCGTCACGCCGCCAACGGCTGACTCGACAGTTGGCGAACTGGCCAGCCGGTCAGCGACATCGCGCGGTGCCAGGAGCCCCGCTCACAAGCGCCAGCACGAACTCACCTGGGGCAAACCATTGAACCGGGCATCCAAGTGGGTCAGCATGGCCGGCACGCCTTCGAGGTAGCCGCCCAAGTGCGTCGGGGTGACCAGGGTCTGGAACGAAACATTCGCACCAGAGGCGCACCAGCGCTGGGCGAGTTCGCGTCCGGCACGGTAGGGCACGACGTCGTCGGCGGGGCCGTGCGCGATACGCACCGGAACGGCCGGGTGCCTACCTTCGGTGCCGTTGGTCTGCTGCGCAAGGTAGCCGGCCAGTTCCGGCTTACCCAAGAGTTGGGTGAACGTGCTGCCGTCCTTGGTGAGCGAGCTGGTGGGCACCAAGGCGTGGTCCAGCACCCCGTTGATAATGCAGGAATCCTGTGCCTTGGCGTAGCGGGCCAGGCCATCGGCATTGAGATCACCGCGAGCGTCCGCGCCCGATTCCGTGGCCGCACCCATCACGTAGAACGCCAGCCCGGAGAACAGCGTGGAATCAATGTGCTTGCCGGTGGCCGACAGGTCTGCCGGCGGGGCACCGGCCCATGCGGTCTTGACCTTCAGTTCCGGCGCGTACGTGGGCGCGGTTTCCGCCGCCGACGCCGTGGCGCCGCCACCCTGCGAATAGCCCACCATGGCTACGGGAGTCTCGGCGGCAATGCCAAGAATCCCCGCCCGCTGAGCGGCGCGGCCGGCGTCGAGCACGGCGTGAGCCTGATCCACGCGGTTCATGTAGGTGTGCGGCCCCTCGGTACCCAGGCCGATATAGTCCGGGACCACCACCGAGTAGCCGGCGTTGATCAGACCTATCAGGGAAAAGCCCTCATACTCCATACCCAGCGCCATCTGCCGGGATGGTGCGCAGCGGTCGGCCATACCCTGGGTGCCCGGTGAGAACACCACGAGGGGACGCGGCCCCTTCTTGGGCCACGTGGCGTTGGAGGCCAGCACCGTTCCGGTAGTTCCCACCGCCTGACCATGACTGTTGGTGGTGCGGTACATGATCCGGGTGGCCTTGGCATTGGGCTGGATCAGCTTGACCGGATCCAGGTAGAACTTGGCGGGCTCCTGCCGCACCAGATCGCCGTTATTGGCGGGCAGTTGCGCGGGCGTCGACTAGAAGTCGGTATCCGTGGTCTCGGAGAGTTCCTTCAACGCGCGATCGCGCTCCAGATCGGACTGGTCGACCCCGGCTTCTTCCAGGATCTGAGCCTGCTCGGCCGGTGGCATCTCCGCCAGTCCGTCCTCGGCAGGGTGGGCGGGCGCCATGTTGGCCAGGATCAGACACGCACCCGCGACGGCGGCGAGCGCACCTTTCCAATGAATGGACGCGCGGGTCGAACTGGGTCTGTGAGCCACAAGAACCTCCGTTATCAAAATGTGATACGGCCCACAGTAACCGATGAGTAACTAGGGGGATGTCCCCTCAAATGGTGCACGGCTCAGAGGTGTTTCCGGTAGTGAGACGGCGGAACGCGATTTGTCGAAGATTTACGTCAAGGTTTCGAGCACCGGCCGTGAACCCCGACATTTAAGGCGCGAGTTCGCGAAAAAGATGCCATTCTCGTGCGAACCTCTGCCCGAAAGGTTTTCGCCAACAAACCGGTGCTCAGATGTTCACGGTGGTTATTCGGTACGCAGCAGATCACACGCGTCGGACCGCCCGCGTCGCACCGGAAAGACTCAGTTCACGCGCTGCTCGAACACGTGTCGGCGGATCCACGCGTGCATCGCCACTGCCGCCGCGGCCCCGGCGTTAATGGAGCGGGTGGAGCCGAATTGCTCGATGGCGATTACCGCATCTGCGGCCTCGATGATCTCCGGGGACACTCCCGGGCCCTCCTGCCCGAACACCAGAACGCACTTCTTGGGTAGGTCAAAGGTCTCGATCAGCTCCGAACCCGGAACGTTGTCGATGGCCAACACGGGCAACCCCTCGGACTTTGCCCACTCAATGAAGTCCGGCACGGAGGGGTGATGGCGAACGTGCTGATAGCGGTCGGTGACCATGGCTCCGCGACGGTTCCAGCGGCGTCGTCCGACGATGTGGACCTCGCGCGCTAGGAACGCGTTGGCGGTGCGCACCACGGAACCGATGTTGAAGTCGTGCTCCCAGTTCTCCACCGCCACGTGGAATTCATGACGCCGCGTGTCCAAGTCCGCGATGATCGCGTCCATGGCCCAGTAGCGGTAACCGTCCGCGACGTTGCGACGGTCCCCGTTCTCGAGTAACTCACGGTCCCAGTGCTCGCCTTCCGGCCACGGACCTTCCCATGGGCCCACGCCCACCACGTGTTCGACATTGGATTCAGAAGTGGTAGCCGGGTCAGTCAAGCCCCAGCTCGTCCTTCGAATAGGCGTACAGGCAAGGCACTCCCGCATAATCTTCGATGCGCTCCTTGGCACCCGTGCGGCGATCCACGATCACGGCCACAGCCACAACGTTCGCGCCGGCCTTCTGCAGGGCTTCCACCGCGGTGAGCGCGGAACCACCGGTGGTCGAGGTGTCCTCCACGACCACCACATTGCGGCCCACCACACTGGGACCTTCCACCTGACGGCCCATGCCGTAGGACTTCTGCGCCTTGCGCACCACGAACGTGTCGATCGCGCGACCCTGATCACCGGCGGTGCGCATGATGGCGTGCCCCACCGGGTCGGCACCCATGGTGAGGCCCCCGGCGGCGTCGAACTCGATACCTGCCTTGTCCAGCAGGCCGAGCATGACCTGACCGACGTAGCGCGAGGCCTCGTGGTGCAGGGTCACACGTCGCAGGTCCACGTAGTAATCGGCTTGGATTCCGCTGGCCAACGTCACGTTTCCGCGCACGATGGCCAGACCCTTGATGAGGTCGCGCAGTCGCTCGCGAGCGGTGTCCAGATCCACGGGGGAGAAATTGGTGCTCATGGCGTCCAGCTTACGTGTCCGCAGGGAATTAGAAATGGTGAAGGACGACGCCGCTCAGAGACTTCACGCGGCGGTCGCCTTCCGCTCGGTCAGCCTCCGCAATTTGGGAATCGGAATCTTGTAATTCACGGCCACAGCGGTGCCCGATCCGTCCTCGGACTGCCAGCGCAACAGCGCTCGGTGCGGGTCCACGGCTTGGTCATCGGGCGCGCTCTTGGATGCGCCACTGTCGATCACCTCGGGAGCACCGTGGACGGGCACTCGTCCCATGACGCGAATGGTCAGCCCGAACTGCTCGGTCCAGAAATACGGGACGAAGTTCAGCGGCTCCGACAGATCACCACGCAGTAGCGCGAGAGCAGCAACCTTGGCGTGCTCGATCGCGGTGGTCCACAGTGGCTGACGTTCACCCTCCCAGTGCGCGATATCGCCGGCTGCTACGACATGCGGCAACACCGTGCCGTCCTCGTGGAGAACGCGGCCTCGGGAATCGGTCACCACGCGGCCGCCACTGAGCAGGCCGGATCCCTCCAGCCAGCGGTCATGGGCATGATCGCCGATGGCCGTGACCAATACGTCGCCGGTGATGCGAGACCCATCGCTGAGCTCCACAACCGTCGATTCTTCATCCACGGTGGCGGATACGGCAGTCGCGTCGATGAACCGCACCCCCATGTCCCTGGCAATGGCGGTGATTTCCGAGGCCAGGTACTCACCGAGGTGACGCCTCATGGGAGTTCCGGAGCACACCACGCTCACACGGCAGCCACGCTCCACCGCACCGGAGGCCAGTTCCATGCCGAGTGCCCCGCCGCCGACTACCACCACGTCTTGGCCCGGGACGAAACGGGACTGCGCATTTTCCGCATCGTTCATGGTGCGGAGAGTCAGTTCGTGGGCACTGTCCGTCAGCTTTCGAGCGCCAGCACCCGTTGCGATGACCAGACCGTCGAAGGCCACCTTGGTGTCGTCCTCCAGAGTGACTGTGCGTTCGAACAAGTCCACGCTACGGGCCGGGACACCTTGTAATTCCAATCCACCATGAGTGGCTTCCGGCAGAAGATGAGCCGAAAGGTCCTGCCCGTCCACGAGCGCCGCCTTGGACAGTGCCGGTCGGCTGTACGGTGCATGACTCTCATCGCCCACGATTGTCAGGTGGCCGGTGAAGCCCGCGTCGCGTAGGGCGTGACAGGCGGTCACACCGGCAATGCCGTGGCCGACCACCACGATTCGGTTCATGTCCGCGGGAGCGTGCTGGACCATAGGGATCACGCCAATCGCAGGGCGGCCACGGGGCACACGCGCACGGCAGCTTGGGCCTTGGCCAAGTCGTCACCCTCGACCTCGGGAACGTCGATGATCAGTTCGGCATCGTCGTCCAGGTGCATGAGATTCGGTGCCGCTTCTTCACACAATCCGTGACCTTCGCAACGGGCCTGATCCAGTTCAATCCGCATGAGGTGTCCTCCTACTCGCGTGCTGTCTTGCCATGGGCCGCCAACCGGCGACTCCTTTCGAGTGTTGCCCAGATCACACAGTGCGTCCAATGCATAGATATCATTAGTTGCATTCACGTTGTGAATAACCCCGGGTGCTACCCACAGAAGGAGAGCCGTGAAAAAATCAGCCGGAGCGACGTCGTCGAACCCCGCCGAAACCGAACCGCAGGACACGGAACTCGCGCGGGCCGCCGCCATGGACTTCAATTTGCTGGTCCCGCTCCTGGCGGTGATCGAGGAACAATCGGTGACCCGCGCGGCGCAGCGAGTGGGCCTGTCCCAACCGGCCATGAGCCACGCGCTCCGCAGGATTCGTCGCATGCTCAAGGACGACATCTTGATTCGTCGGGGCAACGAGTCCCTGCTGACGCCCCGCGCCAAGGAACTCCTGGGTCCGCTCAAGCACCTCGTGCGTCAGAGCACCACCCTCGTCCATGAAGCCACCTTCGAACCGGGCACCAGTCATCGGGAGATCACGCTCGCGTTGAGCACGAGCACAGCTCTTGTCGCCGGGTCGGACATCTGCCGTGGGATCTCGGAACGGGCGCCGAACTGCACTCTGCGGATGATCACCACCGCCAATCCGTCCGACTCGCTGTTCACCCAGGACAACGTGGACGCGATCCTGCTCCCCGAGGCCTTCACGACGAGTCATCCGCGCGAGCGCCTCTACGACGATCGCTGGGTGGTGATTTCCGGCTCCTCTGCTCTCACCAACGAGAATGCGCTGGAGCTGCTGGCCACCCTGCCCCACGTGATGTTCGACGCCCCGCGCATCTCGCGGCCCTATCAAGCACTCCACGAACACGGCGTCGAGTACTCGGTGCGCACGCGCATCAACGACAACCTGCTGATCCCCCACCTGGTTTCGGGGCGGGATCTGATCGCCCTGCACCGCAGGAGCACTGCCGAACTCATGGACCCGGTCACGGACATACACGTGGCAGAGTTTCCGCTGGAAATCCCCTCACTCGGAGTGGACATCGTCTGGAATCCGTGGCTCCAGGACGACCCGTTCCGCCAGTGGCTCGGGGGCACCCTCAAGACCGCTACCGCCAGTGGGTATGCACACTAAGAATGCTGGCCATAAGAATAATTCACTTGCCGGATAGGGCCCCACGCCGTTGACTGTGATGCACCACACACCCCTCGATTCCAGGGTGAGTGAGCATTTGTGACTCAGACCCGAAAGGTCAATCATGACAACGGAAACGGCTGTTCAGGACAGCGTGGACATCTTTGCCGACGAAGTCTTGGAGAACCCGTACGAGGCCTACGGGCGCCTTCGGGATCAGGCCGCTGCCGTGTACATCCCGGCTCGTGAGCTGTGGGCCGTCACCCGCTATGAGGCGGTCCGCGAGGCGCTGGGCGATCCGGGGACGTTTTCCTCCACTGCGGTGGCATTCAACCCCCAGATGAACGAGGTGCTCAAGGGCACCACCCTGGCCACGGATCCGCCGGATCACCAGCACTTGCGCAAGGTGCTGTCCCAGAACCTGTCCCCGCGTGCGCTGCGTTCGGTCAAAGCTGACATCGAGACCAAGGCGGACACCATGGTCCGCGAGCTGGCGGAGCGGGACGAGTTCGACGGCATGCAGGACCTCGCCCGCGCCCTTCCGCTCAACGTGATCGTGGACATGATCGGCATCAAGGATCCGGAGATCCGCGCCAAGATCCTCACGTGGGGTGAGGCAGCGTTCAACCTCCTCGGCCCCATGAATGAACGCGCGCAGAACAGTTTTCCGGTGGCCAAAGAGCTTTTCGACTGGACCCACAACATCCAGGTCTCGGATCTCACCGAGGGCAGTATGGGCCACGGCATCTTCGCCGCAGCAGAGCGAGGCGACATCGCCTACGAAAGTTGCGGCATGATCATCCACCAGTACGTCGCCGCGGGTATGGACACCACAATCGCCTCGATCGGCAACGCCATCATGCTGTTCGCCGAGCACCCGGAGCAGTACGCCAAGGTTCGCGAGGACCCCGCGCTGGTCCCTTCCGCGTTCAACGAGGTGCTGCGCATGCACTCCCCGCTGCCCGCCACGGGCCGCAAGACGATGCGGGACGTCGAAGTGGACGACGTCGTGATCCCGGAAGGCTCCCAGGTTGCCTTACTGCTCGCCGGCGGCAACCGCGATGAGCGCCACTACCCCAACGCGGATACCTTCGATGTCACCCGCAATCCCGTGGATCACCTGACCTTCGGGTACGGAATCCACGGTTGCGCGGGTCAGGGACTGGCGCGCTTGGAGGCCTACGCGGCGCTCGGCTCACTCGCCAAGTACATCAAGAGCTACTCGGTCAGCGACTTCACGCGCAAGATCACTAACACCACGCGCTCCTGCGAGAGCATCCTGGTGACGGACATCGTGCGCGCCTAGTCCATCGCGGTTCGACGACGCCGCTCGGGCGCCTTGCCCACGCAAGGTGCCCGGGCGGCGTCGGCCTCTTAAAGCAAGCCTTCAGGGGCGTTCGAGAAGAACGAGCTCCTGCGTGGTTCTGGTCATGGCCACGTAGCGGTCCACCGCCTCCGCGATCCCACCGCCGGAACGCTCGGGGTCGAGCAGCACCACCAGGTCGAACTCGAGCCCCTTGGCCAGCGCGGGCGGCAACGATTGCACCCGGTCGCGGGGCGTGAAGTACGGAGCGCCGATCACGCACGCGACGCCGTCATCGTGGCCGACCTCCCACTGGTCGAGGATCTCCTCAAGATCCGCCGCGACCCCGTGCTTCACGGGCACCCCGCTACTGCGGACCGAGACGGGAACGTTCGCATCCGGTATTGCCGCTCTGATCACCGGCTCAGCCTCGATCATGACCTCTCGCGGGGTGCGGTAGTTGATCGTGAGGGTGGAGTGGATGACGCGGTCGAAGCCCACCCGTTCCAGGCGCTGCTCCCACGTTTCCGTGAAACCGTGCCTGGCCTGGGCCCGGTCCCCCACGATGGTGAAACTACGCGACGGGCAACGGCGAAGCAGCATCTGCCACTGCGCATCGGTCAGCTCCTGCGCCTCGTCCACCACGATGTGAGCGAACGGTCCCGCGAGCGCGTCCTGGTTGATCTCGGGCGGTGCCGCGTGCTCCAACAGAGCGTGCTGCAGATCTTGGCCGCGCAGCATCCGCATGACCCTCATAACCGAATCGTCGGATTCGATCAGTTGATCAACCACGTCCGCCATGCGGGTGCTTTCTGCCTCCTCGGCTGCGCGTCGCCGTTCGGCGCGCAGCGTTGTATCCGGGTCACCCAACCGCTGGCGTGCGGCGTCGAGCAAGGGGAGGTCGGCCGTGTTCCAGGCGCGCGGGTCGGCACGTCGCAACAGTTGGATCTGGCGCGGCTCGAGCCACGGGGCACACATGCGCAGGTACGCCGGAACCTCCCACAAGTCACCCACCAGGTCGGTGGCATGGAGCAGCGGCCAGGCGCGGCCGAACGTTCGCTTCAGTTCGGGGTTCTGGCTGATCGCACGGCGGAACGGGGCCGCGGAATCCTCACGAGTGAGACCGTAGGCGTTGAATTCACCGTCCACATCCTCGTTCGGGTCTACGCCGACGTCGCTCGCGTCCTCCCCGAGGTCCCGCACCTTGTCCGTGAGGATCTCGACCACCGATTCCCAGATCAGCCCGCGCGCTTCATTGTGGGGCGTCCCGGGGTCCGGGGCCGAAAAGGCCTCGGCCCAGTCGAACGAACTGAGCCACACTTCGCCCCATGGTGTGTCGATCTCCATCCCTTCGGTCGGAGGGTTCTCGTACAGGGCCACCGCGGGTTCGATCGCGTTGACCATCTCGGCTGAGAACTTCAGCCGAGCCACCTCCGGATCGGATTCTTCCGTGGCGGCGAGTCCCTCGGGCAGGAGATCGTTGAGTGTGCAGGTCCGCACGCTGTCCTCGCCCAAGTTGGGAAGGACATCCGCTACGTAGGCCAGATAGGGGCGGTGCGGGCCCACGAAAAGCACGCCCCCGCGATGTTCGCTCACCTGCGCGTCCGAATACAGCAGGTGCGCCGTGCGGTGCAGGGCCACCACGGTCTTGCCGGTACCCGGACCGCCATCCACCACCAGGGCGCCCCGCGACCCGGCACGGATGATGGCGTCCTGATCGGCCTGGATGGTGCCCAGCACATCGCGCATGGCCTCCGACCGGCTGCCACCCAGGCTCGCGATGAAGGCGGACTGATCGTCGAGTGCCGCGTTGCCTTCCAGGCCCTCCGGGGTGAACACCTCGTCCCAGAAGTCCGTGATGTGGCCGCTGGTCCAGCGATAACGGCGGCGACTGATCAATCCCATCGGGTTGGCGTGGGTTGCTGCGAAGAACGGTTCGGCGGCCGGCGCCCGCCAATCGACCAGGAGCCGCTGGCTATAACGGTCGGTCAACCCGAGCCGGCCGATATAGGTGGGTTCGGCGGCGTCGTCGGCATCAGAATCGCCGGCCACCATGCGGCCCAGGCACAGGTCGGAGTTGAAGCGGCGCAACACGCGGAGGCGGCCCGTGAGGCGGTGGATGTCCTGGTCCCGGTCCAGAGCGGCCTGGCCTGCCCCGCCGGGGGCTTTGCGAGCGGCGTCGAGCCGAGCGGTCAGTTCAGAGATGTAGTCCTGGAGTGCAGTCGCCACGGCGCGCAGGTGCTGCTCGTCGCGGGCAATGAGCTGCGGATCGGCTTTGGCGGCCAGGTGATCGGGCAGGGTGAAGATGGAAGTGGCCACGGGATGCATGTCATCAGCTCCGAAAGCGGAAATCGGGTGGGGAAGGAGCTTGATCATCCCGCTCTCCGGGGGTCTTGCCGCAAGCCCCGGGGTGAGCTATGCCTTGGAAGTAGAGGGGCACACGCGCGCTTCGGAATTCGACATCGCGAGGCCCCTTTTGTCGTGTCCGCGCAACTTTGGTATTTCGCGATCGAGATTGACCGTTGAACGCGCTCCGTCAGCTGGGCGGAAGCCGTCAGCCAAGGCGGCCGCCGGATTCGGTGAGGTAGCACTGGCCACAAAAGGACTCGTAGGTGACTTCGACGCCATCAGACCCTACCTCCCGAACACCAGAACGCATTTCTTGAGTAGGTCGATCATCTCGATCAGCACCGATTACGGAACCGATGTTGAAGTCGTGTTCCCAGTTCTCCACCGCCACGTGGAATTCATGACGCCGCGTGTCCAAGTCCGCGATGATCGCGTCCATGGCCCAGTAGCGGTAACCGTCCGCGA
>NZ_NOIT01000008.1 GCF_004136555.1 Kocuria carniphila | reverse complement strand
GCCCGGTGGAATACCGGACCCAGGCCCTAGCGGCCTAAGCTTTTACTTGGCCAGTCCAACTTCTTGGGACCAGTTCAATGGGGATGCGGCCCTCAGTCTGTCTCTTGTGGCGGAGACCCGTTGAGGGTGCTCGATCAGGCCTCGAACTTATAACCCAGTCCGCGCACCGTGACGATGTGGCGGGGTTGTGACGGATCCGGTTCAACCTTGGAACGCAGCCGCTTAATGTGCACGTCCAGGGTCTTGGTGTCACCCACGTAGTCCGACCCCCAGACCCGGTCGATGAGCTGCCCGCGGGTCAACACACGACCGGCATTGCGCAGCAGCATCTCGAGCAGCTCGAATTCCTTGAGCGGCATGGTGACGGCTTCCCCGCCCACGCTCACCACGTGTCGTTCCACATCCATGCGCACCGGCCCGGCGGCCACCGTGGCGGTGATGAGCTCATCCGGTTCCGCACGCCGGCGCAGCACGGCCCGGATCCGAGCCACGAGTTCGCGCGAGGAATACGGCTTGGTGACATAGTCGTCCGCGCCCAGCTCCAGCCCCAGGACCTTGTCGATCTCGGCGTCCTTGGCGGTGAGCATGATGATCGGAACGGTCGACTGCTGCCGGATCTGCTTGCAGACTTCCGTTCCGGACTGGCCGGGCAGCATGAGATCCAGGAGCACGAGGTCCGCGCCCGCCCGTTCGAACTCACTCACCGCGGACAGGCCATCAGCCACCACGGTCACTTCGAAGCCTTCTTTACCCAGCAAGTAGGCCAGGGGATCGCTGAGAGACTCTTCGTCCTCGACCATCAGAATGCGGGTCACTTACGCTCCTCCTCTAGGTGCATACGTTCATTGGTGGAGGCGGCCACCGGGCCGTTGTACTCGTCCAGGTCTTCCACCTGCGGAATGACCAGGGTGAACGTGGAACCCCGCCCGGACTGCGACCATACGGACACTTCTCCACCGTGCTGAGCCATGACGTGTTTGACGATGCTCAGCCCCAGCCCCGTGCCACCGGTTTGTCGCGACCGGGCGCTGTCCACGCGATAGAAGCGCTCGAAGATTCTGTCCTGCTCGACATCGGGGATGCCCGGCCCCTGGTCCGTGACCATGATCTGGGCCATTCCGTCACGCTCGCGCAACCCCACGCCCACGCGAGTGTTTTCGGGTGAGTACCGAACTGCGTTGTCGATCAGATTCCGAGTGGCCGTGACCAGCAGGTCGGGGTCGCCGTAGACCGGGGTCTTGAGGTTACCGCCCACCTTGATGGTGATGCCCTTGTTCTCCGCGGTCAGGCGCGTGCGGTCCACGGCCTCACTCACCACCCTGTTGAGGTCCACGACCGTCCCCTTGGACACGACGTCCGTGCCCTGCAAGCGGGACAGTTCGATGATGTCCTGCACCAGAGCGGAGAGCCGGATCGCTTCTTTGTGGAGGCTCTTGGCGAAGTGCCGGACGGCGTCCTTGTCCTCTGCTGCGTCATCGAGGGCCTCGGAAAGCAAACTGATGGCACCCACCGGTGTCTTGAGCTCGTGGGACACATTGGCCACGAAATCGTTACGGATGGACTGCGCGCGCACGATCTCCGTCTGGTCGTCCGCGAGCAAAAGAATGTATTCCTCCGCAATGATGACCACCCGGATGTCCAACACGATGGCGCTCTTTTCAAGAGGGCCACGAGTGAGTTCCAGGCGACGTTCTTCGACCACGCCATTGCGGCGAGTTCGCCGGATCATATCCAGGAGTTCCGGGTGAACCACGGTGTGTCCCCGAACGATCCCGTACGCATACGCGGCCGGGGAAGCCCTGATCACGCCGTCCACACCGTCGACCACTACATAGGCCAGCCCCAGGGCCGCCAGGATCTCGGCGGTGCCTTCCGGCAGGGTGGGTTCCTCCACAGCGACCAAGGAACGGCGGCGTCGCTGGCTGACCCGCACGGCAATCAATCCACTGATACCGAGCAGGAATCCGACAAAGCCCGCCAACAGGGCAACCGAGGTCACGCTCACTCTGCCCAGCTTAGACGGACCGTTTGGGTGCCAAGTACGCAATCCGGCCATTCCAGGTCGGGTTCAACCAACGTTCACCTTAGGATGAGCGTTAGTTCATTCGCCCCTGCGACTGTGATAGCGCTCGTGCGTAAGTACAGTGCCCCCGCGTCCCAGCTGCTAGCTGGACACCAACATCACGTAAGCTACGTGACCAACGAATGCTCTGAACGAAAGGACGCCCTCTGTGCGCAAGGTTTTCCAGGCTGAACTTCACCAGGTAGGTGAAGAGCTGATTCAGATCGCCACTCTTGTGCAGCAGGCACTGAAGAGCTCCAAGGTCGCATTCCTCGAGGCAGACGTTCAGGTGGCCGAAGAGGTCATCTCCAACGACGCCCGAATCGACTTCCTCCAGAACGACTTGGATGAGCGCGCCATTGACATCTTGGCGCTGCAGTCCCCCGTCGCTTCCGATCTCCGCATGATCGTGGGCGCCCTGCGAATGAGCGCTTCGCTCGAGCGCATGGGTGACCTGGCCCGCCACTTGGCCCAGCTCGCTCGCATGCGTTTCCCGGAGCCGGTGCTTCCCGAGGCATTGAACCAGCACTTCGCGGAGATGTTCGATATCGACCTCCAGCTCATCGAGCGAGTCATCTCCGTCCTTGAGGACCGTGACATGAGCGTTGCGGATGAGATCTACGCGCTGAAGTCCGAGCTCAACCAGAAGCACCAGCAGGTCTTCGACATGCTGGCGGACCCGAACTGGGACTCCTCGGTCCCCACCGCCGTGGATGTCACTCTGGCCTCGCGTTACCTCGAGCGCATCGGAGACCACGGTGTGTCCGTGGTTCGTAAGGTCTCCTACTTGGTCACCGGCGACTGGGCTCCGGTGTCCGACACCCACCCCACCGGCCACGGTCACATCGGTACCGACACCGGTGAATAATTAGGACTCCCGGAAACCGGGAGGCGCGTTACGATCCTGACGCGCCACCCGGTCTCCCGATCCAAGCGAAGATCCACAGAAAAACGCCCCACCACGAGGTGGGGCGTTTTTCATGGTCTGGAAACCAGGGGTTACTTCTTGCCCTGGTTGGCCACGGCCTTGATGGACTCGGCAGCGGCCTCGGGATCGAGGTAGGTACCGCCGATGGTCACCGGCTTGAGGTTCTGATCCAGCTCGAAGTACAGCGGGATGCCGGTGGGGATGTTCAGCCCGGCGATGTCCTCGTCCGAGATGTCGTCCAGGTGCTTCACCAGCGCGCGCAACGAGTTACCGTGCGCGGCCACGAGCACGGTCTTGCCGGCCTTCAGATCCGGCACGATCTGCTCCTCCCAGTACGGGAGGAAGCGCTCGAGAACATCCTTGAGGCACTCGGTGCGGGGCAGATCCGCCACGTCCGCGTAGCGGGGATCATCAGCCTGTGAGAATTCCGAGGAGTCATCCAACTTGGGCGGCGGGGTGTCGTAGGAACGGCGCCACACCATGAACTGATCCTCACCGTACTGGTCGCGCACCTGGGTCTTGTCCTTACCCTGGAGGTCGCCGTAGTGGCGTTCGTTCAGGCGCCATGAGCGCTTCACGGGAATCCAGTGCCGGTCCGCCGCATCCAGCGCGATGTTGGCAGTGTTGATGGCGCGGCGCAACAGCGACGTGTGGAGCACATCCGGTGCGAGATCGTTGTCCTTGATCAGCTCACCGCCGCGCTTGGCCTCGGCCATGCCCTTCTCGGTCAGCGGCACGTCCACCCAACCGGTGAACAGGTTCTTCTCATTCCACTCCGACTGCCCGTGGCGCAGGAGGATGAGCTTGTACGTTGCTGAATCATTAGCCATGACTTCATTCTTCCACCCGCGTGACCCGTTGGCACGTGTTATTCGCATGTGTCACCGAGCGCCGCTACAGTGTCGATGTGCCAGCCAGCTACCGCCCCGTAGGAACCATCACTCGGGGAACGACCAACCCCAATCGGTTGCGGCGAGCGGACCGCTACGTGGCCGGACCGTTGGCCCCCGTACTTCGGCATGCGACAGATCCGCTCGTTGTCGATCTGGGCTTCGGAGCCGCGGCCACCACCACGGTGGAAATGAGTGCTCGGTTGCTGCGCGTCCGCCCTGACGTTGACGTGGTGGGCGTGGAGATCGACCCGGACCGCGTGGCCACGGCACAATTCTTTGCCCGGCCGGGATTGAGTTTTCGCCGCGGTGGCTTCGAGATTCCGATCCCCGGGCGCTCCCCCGCGTTCATCAGGGCGTTCAACGTGCTCCGCCAATACAACGAGGAAGAAGTTCCGGCTGCGTGGGAGCTCGCGTGCTCACGCCTGGCTCCCGGCGGGGTGTTCCTGGACGGCACGTGCGACGAGATCGGCCGCCGAGCCACCTGGATCTGTTGTGATGCGACCGGCCCGCAAACCCTGACGATCAGCATGCAGTTGGGGAGCTTCGATCGACCGTCCGATGTAGCCGAGCGTCTGCCCAAGGCACTCATCCATCACAACGTGCCCGGCGAACGCATCCACCGTTTCTTGTCCGCCGCCGACGCCGCTTGGCTGGCTCTCGCGCCCTTGGGCTCCTTCGGAGCGCGGCAGCGTTGGGTGGCCATGTGCGCACGATTGCGCGCAGAGGGCTGGCCCGTGTTGCACCGTGAATCACGTTGGCGTTTGGGGGAACTCACGGTCGCGTGGGACGCGGTGACGGCGCAACAGTAGGAAAAAGTTTTCCCGATCACGGAGTACCGGGAATAGAAGAGGTTTCGAACGTGGGTTATCGACTAAGATAACCAACTAGAATACGACCAGCAAAGACGCCGCTATTCAGTTTTTTACTATTGCACCGACCATGTCAATTGGTCATTGGTCTTCCTGTTGCCGTCGGTCCAGACGTCGAGACTTGCCCCGGTTGCGCACGCAGCCAGCCCTGCGGAGACGCTCCACGAGCAGTAGGTGATTTCAAGGGCCGTCAGCGACGAGAGGCCCTACGGTTCGTGGCATCGTCCTTCTTGAGGAATACCGAATATTTGAGAAATAGCGTGGATATCGCGGTAAAAAGGATGATTGCAGGATAGGCAATGGCGGCAAACTGATCGCCGCCGCGAGCATCGACTTGCCAGGTCACCACCAAAGCGACAAAAACTATCAACACTAAAATGAGCCAACGCATTAAATACCTTTAACTATGAGAAATGTATATCAATTCACTCTAGGGTGTTTGTACGTGATCCACACTGACCATATGGCCATAATTTGTCTCAATTAGGTCACGGCCCTCGTCAGCACGTACTAGTACTCGGCGGGATGACGAAGACCCCGGTCTCGAGGGAGCATCGCTCACTCATGACCGGGGTCTGTAGTCGTTGACGCTGATGGCCTACCAGTAACCGGGGTTGCCGGACTCGCTGGACACGGCGGGTTTCACATCGGCCAGGTACACGCCGGAGATCGTCGCGGCGATCAACATGAGGATCAGCGAACCCTGGCCCGGGAATCCGTTGCTGAACAACGCCAGGGTGGAGAACACGGCACTCAGGACGCTCACCACGGCAGCGCCGGCGGTCAACGCGAGCCAGAAAGTCTTGGTCCGCTTCCAGGCGCGTTCGAACTGCGGCGCGGAACGGCGCACGCAGTCCAGTACGGCCATGAGGCTCAGTGCGGCCACCACCAGAGTGATGGCATAGTCCAGGTAGCTGGCCAGTGCAATGGCCCAGGGGATTGATGTCACGTTGTCAGTCTACCGATCTACCAGTTCGTCCAGACCCGCTTTCAGGTCCTCCCACAAGTCATCCACGTTCTCAATTCCCACGGACAGCCGCAACAGAGTGTCCGGCACGGTGTCCGGTTCGTCGTGATGACGACGACGCCGCTCCACCAGGGATTCGACGCCTCCCAGGGACGTGGCTGGGGTCCACACACGCAGGCCCTCCACGAGCGCCTGGGTCGCGGCGACGTCGGCGTGTGGGACGACCGAGATGATCGAGCCGAAACCGCCGTCCATCTGGGCCGCGGCGCGCTCGTGCCCGGGATCGTCGGGCAGTCCGGGATAGCGGACCTCCGCCACGGCGGGATGATCGCCGAGTCGACGCGCCAGTTCCGCCGCGCTGGCCATTGAACGCTCGAGCCGCACCGACAGTGTGCGCACCCCACGCAACGCGAGCCAGGCTTCGAAAGGGCCGGGGATGGCGCCCTCGAGCGAGCGCTGTTTCTTGAGGTTCGCGCGCAATTCGGGGGTCGAGCAGACCACGGCGCCCAGAACGACGTCGGAATGACCGGCCAAGTATTTGGTGACCGAATGCACCACGAGATCCGCACCGAGGGTGAGCGGGCGCTGCAGTAGCGGCGTGGCAAAGGTGTTGTCCACGCACGAGAGCACGCCCGCCTCGCGAGCCGCGGCGAGGACCGCGGGCAGATCGGCGACCTCGAGCATGGGGTTGGTGGGGCTCTCCAACCACAGGACGTCCGCGCCCTGAATGGCGGCGATGGTGGCCTCGGTGTCCTCGACGTCCACGGTGCGCACCGAGAAAATCCCGCGGTCCTCGAGTCGGTGGGCCAGCTGAAGTGTGCCCTGGTAGCAATGCTGCGGCATGACCAGGGTGCCACCCACGGGCACCAGCGTGAGCACGGAAGCAACCGCGGCCATTCCGGAGGCGTAGCTAAGCGCCGGAACCGGGGCCTCCTCAAGATTGGCCAGGACCTCCTCGAACGCTTCCCACGTGGGGTTGGTGAACCGCGCGTATGTGCGGTCACGGTCGTTCAGGTCACCGGCACCCCGATAGGTGGATGTGAGAACGACGGACGGGTTCACGGGAGCGTCGTGCTCGTGGGCGGGACGGCCGCCGGAGACGACCACGGTGTCTTTACGCATGGTTCCAGGGTAATGCGCCAGCGCCGTGAGACTCGCACTGCACCCAGGGAGTTCCACGTACAGCCTGTCGGTCCCGCTCGGTACAGTTGAGCGCGTGAATGAGACTGCGCGCGGTGCACTGATCGTCTTCGAAGGCGGGGACGGGGCTGGGAAATCCACCCAGGTCCAAGCGGTGGCGCGCGCCCTCGAATCCCAGGGACGTACCGTGATCCGCACGCGCGAACCCGGGGGCACTCCCCTGGCCGAATCCGTGCGCGGACTGGTGCTCGATCCCGCCCACGCTCCGGTGGATGCGTACACGGAAGCGTTGTTGTTCGCTTCCGCCCGGGCGGATCACGTGAACCGCTTCATCCGCCCCGCCATCGATCGTGGTGACGTGGTAATTTCCGACCGGTTCGTGGATTCCTCCGTGGCCTACCAGGGTGCGGCCCGTGGCTTGGGGGTGGAGAACGTGCAGGAGCTCAACGAGTGGGCATTGCGCGGACTGACCCCGGACCTTACCGTCCTGCTGGACGTGGACACCTCAGTGGCGGAAAGCCGCCGCACCGACCGCGGCCTCGCCGCCGATCGCATGGAGGGCGAGGACCGCATCTTCCACACCGTGGTCAATCAGGCCTTCCGGGATCTCGCCGCGACCGCGCCAAAGCGGTATTTGGTACTCGCCGCCGATCAGCCGGTCCAAGTCATCACCGACCGAATTCTCGAGCGACTCACGGAGGTGCTCTCATGACCGTGTGGGATCAGCTCGTGGGTCAGCACCACGTGGTGGAACAGCTCGAACGCGCCGCCCGGGACAACAACCCCACCCACGCGTGGCTGTTCACCGGCCCTCCGGGATCGGGGCGTTCCACGGCCGCGCGAGCGCTGGCCGCGGCACTGTTGTGCGACCACGGAACCGGCTGCGGTGAATGCCACTCGTGCCGCACTGCCTTTGCGGGGTCGCACGCTGATGTGATGCATTTCGTCACGGAGAATCCCCAGATCAGCATCGATGAGGCCCGCGAGCTCGTGGTCAAAGCCCAGGACCGGCCCTCCGTGGGCCAGTGGCGCGTGATGATCGTAGAGGACGCGGACCGGATGACCGAGCGCACGTCCAACGTGATGCTTAAAGCCATCGAAGAACCGCCGCCGCACACCATCTGGTTGTTGTGTGCGCCCTCCCCCATGGACGTCCTGGTCACCATCCGTTCGCGCTGCCGCCCGGTGACGCTCAAGGTGCCGTCCGCTCAGGACGTCGCGCAGTTGCTGGTCAGCCGGCACAAGGTGAACCAGGAACGCGCTATCGAGTGCGCACGCTTGGCCCAGTGCCACGTGGGCATTGCTACGCGATTGGCCCTCTACGACGATGCCCGCACGCGCCGCCAAGAAGTGGTGTCCCTGCCGCTGAACATGCGCGGTGTTACCCAGGCCGTTCGCGCGGCGGACCGGCTACACAGATTGGCAGTGGACGAATCGGCTGCCAACGCCGAGGCCCGTAACGACGAAGAGCGCGCGCAGCTGCTCGTGGCCCTCGGTGCCCCGGAATCCGGTCGGATGCCGCCCGCGATCCGCGGTGCCCTCAACCGCTTGGAGGCCGATCAGAAACGGCGTTCCCGCCGAATCCAGACGGACACACTGGACCGATTCCTGATCGACCTCACCACGTTCTACCGAGACGTGCTCAGCGTGCAGCTCCACACCGGGACCGAGTTGATCAATCAGCATCTGAGCGGCGACATCCACGACTACGCGGGCAACAGCAGCGCGGAGCAGACCCTGGAGCGTATCGACGTGATCAGTGAGACCAGGGACAGGATCCGCACCAACGTCAGTGCGCAGCTGGCCTTCGAAGCCATGATGGTCTCGCTCGTCTGAGCGGTACCGAAAGGAAACTCGTGACTCGTACTCGCACGGCCCGTTCGCTGGCCGCTTCCGTTGCCGTAGCGGCTCTCGCCCTGACCGGTTGTGCGCCTCAGTCGGGCCAAGACTCCGAGCCAGCGGCAACGTCCGAGGCTGATCCGAACGTCACCGCGGGAACCGATGCCGCGTTGGCCACTTACTACAACCAGGACCTGTCATGGGGCGAATGTGACTACCCCCCGGAAGATCAGGACGCCGCCGAGAACCTCGACTGCGCGCGAGTGATCGTTCCCGTGGATTATGCGAACCCGGGTGCCGGAGACACGTTCGTGGAGGTTTCTCGTTTGTCGTCTTCGGAGGATGACCCCCAGGGAACCCTGTTCCTCAATCCCGGCGGACCGGGTGGCTCGGGGGTGGACATGATGTTGTCCGCCGGGTTCTTTGCGTCCGCCTCCGTGCGCGACAACTACGACATCGTGGGCTTCGACCCCCGCGGCGTGGACCGATCGGACGGCATCGAGTGCCTGACCGATCAGGAGATGGACGAGTGGCGGGCCGAACCCGCGTTCGATCCGGGGTCCGAGACAGTGGCGGACATGCGCGCCACCTACGCGGAGATCGGGACCAAGTGCAAGGAGAAGTCGTCCCCGGTGGTCTCCCACATGGACACTCAGTCCGTGGCCAAGGACCTGGACGTGATGCGTGCCGTCTTCGATCAGCCGGCCACCCACTACCTGGGCTTCTCCTACGGCACCGAGATCGGCGCCACCTACGCGAGCCTGTTCCCGCAGCGCACCGGCCGTTTCGTACTGGACGGCGGGGTGGACCCCACCATGGACGAACGCGCCGTGACACTCGATCAGGCCAAGGGCTTCGAGGACAACCTCCGGCACTGGGTCGAAGACTGCCAGGAAACCAACAACCAATGCGTGGTCGGCAACGACGGCGTGGATGCCGGCATGAAGAAGATCCAGGACTTGCTCGCCAAGGTCGCCGAAGAGGAAATCACCGTGTCCGACGGGCGTCGCATCACCCCGGTGAACGCGGTGGAGGGCATCCTGGTGCCGCTGTACTCCACGGCGTCCTATCCGCAACTGAACTCCGCCCTCGACAAGGCCTTCGACGGAAACTTCGACGAGCTCTTGAGCTACTCGGATTCCAACCATGGCCGCAGCTCCTCCGGCGAGTACACGTCCAACGTGTCCGAGGCCTTCACTGCGGTTAATTGCCTGGACACCGTCTCGCGCAATGTCTCGGAGCAGGACATGGCAGAGGCCGCACAGACGATGGAGCGGGAAGCCCCAACGTTCGGTCCCTACCTCAGCTACGGCGATGCCGCATGTCAGGGCTGGCCGGACGAGCCCGTGGAGCCACTCGATTCCTACGCCGCAGATACCGATCAGCCACTGCTCGTGGTGGGCACGACCCACGACCCCGCTACCCCGTACGCATGGTCCGAAGCCCTGGTCGAGAAGCTCGGCAATGCTCGGCTCCTGACCAACGACGGCTGGGGTCACACCGCGTACGTGTCCGGTGACTCGTGCATCAAGGACGCCGTGGATACCTACCTCGTCTCGGGTGCGGTGCCTGACGAGGGCGCCACGTGCGGTAGCGCATAGCGATGTCGCCAAGGCCGCTGGTTCGGTGGCAGCGCTGAGGACACGATCGCCGTTTACCCGGATCCTGCACCCCGGACGCGCGGGGGTTGCATCGAGTTCAGGTGGCTGGAACCACCGGTAGTCCCAGCGCGGTCAGTACGGTCCGTGCCAGTGCATCGCACTGCCGGAAAGGTGCGGAATTGGAGTTCGGGCGCGCAAATGCCCCCACGTTCCACGCCGAGGTGAAATGACCCGCGGCGAACACGGTGGGCCGGACATCGCCCGCCCGATCGACCACGTGACCGGTGGATTCCACGACGAGTTTTCCGGTGCTGACGGTGGCGCCGTCCTCAGTTTCGAAGTTCTGCTCGACCCCCGCTCCGCTGGAGTGCACATGGTGCAGCGCCGGGTCCGCGGAGGAGACCACCGTGGGTGCGGGTAGCCGTGCTTCGATCCAGCTGTTGGCGGAGACGTCCGCGCCACCGGCCCGCGAGCGCGCCCGGAACGCAGGAGTACCCTCGGGGGCGTCCGGGTGCGCGGTGGTGATTTCAAGGTCGGGGCCCAGGAACGTGATGAACCCGGCACGGTGCAACGCCAGTAGTTCTTGCAACCGGTGGGCCGGAGGTCCGGAATCCACAAAGCTGAAGAACCCGTGCCACCAACCGGGAACGAGCCGCTGTGACTCGTCGTCCAGGTGTTCCAACGGCACCAGTCGTCCGATTTCCATGTAGGTGCGCAACAGCGCAAGAAACAGAGCCTGGGTCTCTGAGTGGTCCGGGTGGGTCCGCAGGGTCAGGTCGCGTTCGATGTAGCGTACCAGGGCGTCCTGGACCTGCTGCGTGTCCTCGAAGAATATGTCGTCGAAGGGCCGGTCGATCGAGGCGAGGTCCACGCGGTAGCGGGAGTCGGGGATGGCCTTCCGGACCAACTGGTGCAGTTCGTTGCTCCCCCAGTGAGCCGCGCGGTAGGCCGGGGCAAATTCCTCCCAGCTCATCCGTGCGCGCTCGGGATGACCCACGATCAGCTCGCGATACACGTGGTAGCCGAGTTCCTGATTGATGAGCGGCCACAGATGCTCGTGGAAGTTGAGGGTGCTGTGCTGCTCCAACAATCGGGTGACGGTTTCCGGGGTGATGAACTGCAGGGGCTCGGAATCGACCGAAAGTACGGAGGTGATCTTGCTGTGGTACGGAACCCCGCGTCGGGACCCAACGTAGAGCTGAGGTTCCTGGCCGCACGCCACGTAGCTGAGCGGACCGCCGTCGCGAATCCCCTCGCGGGGCTGACCGTCCACTCGCTCACCCGTGGTTTCGAAGCGACCGCCGCGGCCCTCGTACAACAGCACCATGAGGTCGATAAAGGCCAGCCCCATACCGGTCACGATCACGCGATCCCCCGGACGGACGGCGGAGTAATCGACGTCGTTCGTGTAGGCCGGCGGGGCGTAGAAACCGCCGCGGGCACTGGCCGTGCGTTCGCGGCTGAGTTGAGTGTTGGAGCCCATGCTGTCCGTGTGCCCCACCGTGTAGACCACGGCGTCCGTGGCGATGGTGTCGCCCGAGTCGAGCTCCACCACGTGGCCGTTCGCGCTCTCTGTCACGGAGGTGACCATGCCGCGGTGGGTTTTCACGCGCACGTTATCAGCCGCCAACTCCGCAGTCCGGCGATAGAACCATCCCAGATAAAACGATTGCAGTTGTCTGGTGGGGAAACTTTCCGGCCCCAACTCACGGACCTGACGCATGATCTCCGGGTCGGTGATCCGGTGATCGGTGATCTCGCCGGCGATGACGGCATGGCACCATTCCAACAACGTGGGACCTTCGCGAGCCGGTCCTTCGCATTCCACCGAAGCGTCCGTGAACATGGTGATGTCCTGCGCCATGGAGTTGAGCTTGAGCAAGGGTGATTGGTCGTATCGCCAGATCCGACCCGCACCGAGCTCGAACGGTTCCACCACGTGAACGGTGAGCGGAGCGGCGTCGTCCGGGTAGTTGGCGGTGATGCGCTCCAGAACCATGGCCGCGCGCGGACCCCCGCCCACGAACGTGACGCTGCGTGAGTCCACCGGTGACCTCCAGATCGTTGCGTGCACGCGCTGCGGGCGGGCACTGCGGACAGTACTTGTCACGCTATCCCCGCCTGCCCTGGGCGCGCAGGTCGGCGTGACGCTCTGTGACAGCGTGTGAAGAATCAAGTCAGCCGGTTGGCATCTTCCGCGGCAGCGGCGGCACCATGGACGGGAGTGCCCGGTCGCTCGACCGTGTCCGGGACCGAAGTCGACTAGAGGGTAGGTCATGAGCAGCTCACCGCGCAGAGTTCACCTGGCGGCGCATTTTCCGGGCGTCAACAACAACACGATCTGGTCGGATCCGCGCAGCGAAAGTCACATCGCGGTGGATTCGTTCATTCACATGGCGCAGACCGCCGAGCGCGGCCTCATGGATTTCCTGTTCCTGGCCGAGGGCCTGCGGTTGCGCGAGATGAACGGCAAGATCTACGACCTTGATGTCATGGGCCGGCCGGACACCCTCACGGTGCTGTCCGCCGTGGCCGGAGCCACCGAACGGATTGGCTTGGCCGGAACGCTGACCGCAACCTTCCACGAACCGTACGAACTGGCACGCCAGTTCGCGACTCTCGATCACCTCTCGGGTGGCCGCGCTGCGTGGAACGTGGTGACCAGCCCCGATGCTTTCACGGGTGAGAACTTCCGCCGCGGCGGCTACCTCCCCTACCCCCAGCGCTATGAGCGGGCCGAGGACTTCATCGACGCCGCTCGCACGCTCTGGGAATCCTGGCCCGCCTCCGCACAGGACGCGGACGACACCGCCGGTGCGTACGAACACCGCAGCGAGTTCTTCGACATCTCCGGGCGCTTCGACGTGCCCCGCAGCCCGCAGGTTCATCCCGTGATCTTCCAGGCGGGCGATTCGGATTCCGGGCGCGAATTCGCTGCCGGTTCCGCGGACGTCATCTTCACCCGTCATTCCGAACTCGAGGACGGCAAGGCCTTCTACAAGGACACCAAGAGCCGCCTGGCCAAGTACGGCCGCGCCGAGGACGACCTGCGCATCTACCCCGGAGTGTCCTACGTCCTGGGCGATACGGATGCCGACGCCGCCGGACGCGCCCGCGAGCAGGCCTATGCCCAGCACTCGGGCGCCACCGCAATCGCGACCCTGGAACGCGTGTGGAACACGGACCTGTCGTCCTTCGATCCGGACGGCCCGCTCCCCGACTTCGACCCCGTGTTGGACGGCCCCGAGGTCTCCCAGGGACGCGTTAAGCACGTCAAGGACCCGGTGGCCACCGCACAGCGCTGGCGTGAGATCGCCCAGGCGGAGAACCTGTCCATTCGTGACCTGGTGGTACGGGAATCTCCCCGTTTCGCGTTCGTCGGTTCGGCGGACACCGTGGCACGGAAGATGAACCAGTACATCCAGGAACGCGCTGCGGACGGGTTCATCCTGATCCCCACCGTGGTCCCGGGTGGCTTGGACGAGTTCGTCGACACGGTGATTCCTCGCTTGCAGGAGATGGGCGTGTACCCGGACTCCTATCCCTCAGACGATCCCGCCCTGCGCGCCACCATGGAGCTGAACGAATACCGCCCCGCGACCGAGTGGTCGCAGGCACGCGCCGACGTTCGTGCCGCAGCAACCAACGGTCAGGAGGCCTGACATGAGCACCCCATCCTTCGTGATCGCCGCCCGCATTACCCCTCGCCCGGGAATCGACCGTGTAGATCCGGCCAAGTACTTCTCCGGTGCCGCTGTTCGTCAGGCTGCCCTCGACGCGGAGACCGCCGGCGCGGCCTTCGTGCTGCTCGACGACGATCTTGACACCGCGCCTGCGGCCGGGCCCGCCGCTGGCCGCTTGTCTGCGCTGCAGACCGCCGCGTGGCTTGGCCCGCAGACCTCGAGCATCGCAGTCGTGCCGACCCTGCGCACGACTCACACCGAGCCGTTCCTGATGGGCACCGAGAGCGCCTCCCTGGACTGGGCGACGCACGGCCGCGCCGGGGTCTTGTTCGCGCCCTCGCTGGGGGCCGACGCCGCCGCCAACGTGGGTCGGCGCGCCACACCTTCCGCAGACCCCGCCTGGGCGGAAACCGCGGACGTCATCGACGTGGTCCGTAGGTTGTGGGACTCGTGGGAGGCGGACGCGGAGATCCGCGATCAGGCCACGGGTCGTTTCGTGGACCGCTCCAAACTGCACTACGTGGACTTCAGTGGCACCGATTCTGCGAGTGAAGAATTCACTGTGAAGGGGCCCTCGATCGTCCCCCGTCCCACGCAGGGACATCTACCGGTCTTCGTGGAACACGCACCGGACGCACCTCTGGAGGCGTTGCGGGGCGCGGTGGAACAGGCCGACGTGGTGCTGCTGCCGGCGGAGTCCGTGGGCCCCGAGGCCGTTAAGGTTCTCGACTGGAACCCGTCGGCGTGTGTGCTCGCCGTGATTGACGCCGATGCAGACGCTCTGGACCCGGAAATCGTGGCGAGGTGGGTTCAGGTCGGAGTGAGCGGCGTCGTCCTGGAGACCGGCCCCTATGACGTGGAACTGGCCGTGCGCGCGGCCGCCGGGGTGGTCCCGGAGCTGGTTGGCACTGATGAGTCACCGGACGAACAATCCACCCTGCGCGCGCGCCTGGGCCTGCCACCGGCGGAGAACCGCTACGCGAACGCCTGATGCGGTGAAAACCCCCGCCGATTGGGGCCTGAGCGGGGTTGTCTGCTACTGTCTTGGGTGCATCTGAACCGTGCTCGGTTCTGCTGCGCCACCTTAGCTCAGTCGGTAGAGCAATTCCCTCGTAAAGAATAGGTCGCCGGTTCGATTCCGGCAGGTGGCTCCGAACAGAAGAAAACCCCGGGAACCTGATCAGGTTCCCGGGGTTTTCTCGTATCCGAGCGACTTCCGCTCGGATGGTCACGCTTGGCCCCGGGGGGTGTCCCTTTCCGGACCGGAGCGCGCCCACGAGGTGAGTTGCGATCAGACGGTCAGCTTGCCGTCCAGCATGGTGACCTCGCGGTCGGCCATGTCCACGAATTCCAGGTCGTGGGTGACCACCACGGTGGCCAGGTCGAACTTGCGGGTGAGGTTCTTGAGCAGTTGCATGACCTCGGCCGAGCGCTGCTGGTCCAGAGCGGACGTGGGTTCGTCCACCAGAAGCAGTTTGGGTTCGCCCATGAGCGCGCGGGCAATGTTCACGCGCTGCCGCTGGCCACCGGAGAGCTCGTGCGGGCGGCGCCGCCCGGCGTCCTCGAGGCCCACCAGCTCGAGCAGTTGCCGGGCCCGTTCGCGAGCCTGTCGTTTGGCCGCACCTCGAGCGCCGCGGATGTGGCTGGTCACGACCAACTGGTCCACGGCCTTGAGCGAGGGAATCAAGTTGGGCTGCTGGAACACGGTGCCCACCTCGTTGCGGCGCAGGCGAGCGCGTTCCTTCTCGGACAGTGTTCCCACGGACGTCTCGCCGATGAGCACCTCACCCGAAGTCGGCTTCAACAGCGTGGACGCCACGGCCAACAGGGAAGACTTGCCCGAACCCGACGGGCCGGTCAACGCGGTCATGGTGCCGGGAACGGCCGATAAGGACACGTTGTCGAGCGCGGTGATGGTGCGGGGAGCGCCGTCGGGCCCCTTGCCGTCCGGATAGGACAGCGTGACGTTGCGAAGCTCGAAAGCGGGCGCGGCCACGGCACGATCCTGCTCGTTCCAGGGCGCGGTGTGAGTGGTGGTGGACATGTCAGTTACCTCCCAGGGCAATCATGGGGTCGACTTTGGCAACGCGGCGTACGGCGAGCAACGAACCCACGATGCCCAGCAGCAGCACGCCGAGCGCCGGAATGGCCACGGCGGCCAGCGAGAACAGGAAAGGAACGGCGGTGACCTGCGTGGCCACGAGCCAGCCCATCAGGCCACCCATGAGAGCGCCGATGATCACGCCCAGGCCGACCACGAGCGTGGCCTGCACCAGGGAGTCGCGCACCAGGTACCCGCGTGAGGCGCCCAGTGCGCGCAGTACGGCTACATCGCGGGTGCGCTGAACGGTCCACACGGTGATGAACGAAATCACCACGAGCGCAGAGATCCCGTACAGGAAAGCCTGCATGAGCATGAGCGAGCCGTTCTCGGAGGAATAGGACGGGATGGCCTGGAACGACTCTCGGGTCGTCTGGGTGATGGTGTCGACCCGCCCGTCCAGGTTGGTCGCGATCTCGTCCATCTGAGCGGAATCGGTGCCGTCCGCGAACTGGACCATGATCTCGGTCCCCACGGTGGCGCTGGGCTGATGAGCGACCGCCAGGGCGTCCGCATCGGTCAGCCACGCCACGGGCAGGTGGCTGTAGAACTCGTCCGCAACGAACCCGACGACCTCAAGATCCTTGCCGCCAATACCCACGGTGTCACCCAGGCCGATGCCCAGGTCCTCCGTATAGGACTCCGACAGCACGATCTGGCCGTCGTCGGGGCGGTGCTGACCTTCGAGCAGGTCGACCTTCTGCGCGAACATCGAATCCTGGGGCAGGCCCATTACGGCACCGGTGGTTACCTTTGAATCCGAGCCCACCTGCGTCAGCGTGACCACGAGCGGTTCGGCGTGCTCAACCGCGGGCTCCGCGGTCCAGGCGTCCAGCTGCTCCTGGGTGATCTGCGAGGTGGTCAACGAGGGCATTTCCTCCGTGCCCTCGGCCGGACCGAACACGATGCGCTGCGCGTCCAGCGTTTCCAACGCGGCGGTGTTCTGCTTGCCCAATCCGTTGGTCAACCCGCTCAACATGATCAGGAGAATGGTGATCAGCGCGACCACCGACGCCACCAGGGCTACACGCCCCTTGGCGAAAACGATGTCTCTCACCGAGACGAACATAGGTACCTCCGGTCCCTTCATGACAGATTTCTTCCATTTCAGGTTCCCGAAAATCCCTCGCCGTCACATCGCGCATCCGAGCGACCTTCCGATGCCGTTGAGTTGAGTGCACAATCCACCTTTTGGTGGATCTGCCGCTCGGGTTCGCCGCGTATGCTGCGCTAGCGAGACCGACGACGCCGCCGCGGCGTCGTCATCCTCGCTTTGAGACCAGCGAACCGGCACGAAAGGCAGACTCAGGTGGAAACGACCTCGACCGCCCGGGTGCTGCGGGCACTGCGGCTGGCCCTCCACGTGAGTTTCGCGGGGCTGTTGTTGCTCGGCGTGCTGCGGATGGCCTCGGACCCGCCCATGAAGTTCGCGTGGTCCCTGTGCTTGGCGTGCTTGCTGGCTGCCGTGTACTTGGTGGGCACCGTGTGGGAGAACCGGTACGCCCACGGTCGCAGTGATCGAAATCCTCGATTCCTGGCGATTCCGTGGCTCGTGATGATCTCCGTGCTGTGGGGCGCCCTGGTCCTCATGAGCGTCGACTTCATCTCCGTGGTGTTCCCACTCTTCTTCTTGTTCCTGCTGCTACTACCGCGGGCCGTCGCACTGGCCTGCGTGGTGGTTATGACGGGCGTGGTGGTGCTGTCCCAACGGCTGCACATCGGTGCCGATGAGTTCACGTCCGCCATGGTCTACGGTCCCGCCCTGGGCGCGGTGTTCTCCGTGATCATGGCTTCTTCCTACCGGGCCATGTATCAGGACGTGCTGCGGTATCAGCGCACGTTGACTGCGCTGGAAAACACACGTTCGGAACTGGCCCGCACCGAACGTGCCGCCGGCCAGGCCACCGAACGTGAACGCTTGGCCCGCGAAATCCACGACACGTTGGCTCAGGGGCTTTCGTCGATCGTCCTGATGTCCCGTGCCGCCAGGTCGTCCCTGTCCGAGGTAGACATGCGGCGCACCGATGAACGGCTGGGCACCATCGAGACCGCGGCGTCCGAGAACCTGGCGGAGGCACGGCGGTTCGTCCACAACCTCTCGTCCCCGGCCCTGGCTGTTCCGTTGGCCGATGCGCTGCGTCAGCTGAGCGAGCGAACCACGGAGCAGGCCCGCGCCCGCGGGGAAGATCTCACCGTGACGTTCACTGAGGACGGCGCGGGACAGGCCGAGTTCGCTCAGCAGACGGTGCTGTTGCGCGCCGCGCAAACTCTGCTGGCCAATGTGGCCTCACACGCACACGCTCGCCAGGCCGTGGCCAGCCTCTCCTGGTGGGAGCACGAGGTGAGCGTGGACGTGGTCGACAACGGTGTGGGCTTCTCACCGGATCGGCTGCCACCCAGGGACGGGTCCAACGGTTTCGGTTTGCCCGGCCTCCATGAACGGGTGACGGCCGCCGGTGGAATCGCCACCGTTGAGTCCGCACCCGGGGACGGCACCGCAGTGACCGTGCGGCTTCCCTTGAAACCGCCGCGTCCGAATCCGGCGTCCAGCCTTGTTGACCCCGCCCTCAACAGCACGGAACCTCAGAGCTCCCCCGACAACGACCTCTCCGGAGAATCATCATGAGCACTCGAGTCCTATTGGTCGACGATCACCCCGTGGTGCGTGCCGGACTGCGGGCCGTGTTGGAAGGTCTCCCGGACATCACCGTGGTGGCTGAGGCACGGGACGCGCTGTCCGCTCAACAGCGATCCCGCCACGACGACATCGATGTGGTGGTCATGGACATCCAGATGGGCCCCGGGCCCACGGGCATCGATGCGACACGTGCCATTCGCGCCGCCGGCGGACCTCCCGTGCTGATCCTCACCACGTACGACACGCAGTCGGACATCCTCTCCGCACTGGAAGCCGGGGCCACCGGGTACCTGTTGAAGGACGCACCGGAAGAAACATTGCGCCAGGCAGTTCTCGACGCCGCCGCGAATCGCCCGGTGCTTTCCCCACAAGTAACCGCGCAATTAGTGATGCGCACCACAAAACCCGCATCGGCTTTATCGCCGCGTGAAATTGAAATACTTGAATTAGCGGCTACCGGTGCAAGTAATCGCAGCATGGCAAAGCAATTGTTCATCTCCGAGGCAACCGTGAAAACGCATCTAGTTCACGTCTACAACAAACTCAATGTGGACAATCGGACAGCGGCCATCGATCGAGCCAGACAACAACGCATTATCTGATACTTGTCCCCCAAAAAGCTGCTGTAACCTGGGGCGTTGTCCCCAGCAGGGTGGATTTTAGTGCACTACCAGCGCCTATACTCTTAATAACGAACACTGACGGGGATTGGGCTCTCGGTCAGCGATTCAAAGCGCACAGGGGACGCGCGAGTGCGGTGGACTTTCAGTAAGAAACCTTGGGGAGAGGTTGAGAGTCTTCCACGCTCTTTATCACACGTAGAAGGACCGATCACCAACATGATCGTTGCGATCATTCCTGCCCATAACGAAGCACAAAGTATTCAAGGCACCATCACGTCCTTGTTACATCAAACACATTCACCGGATCGTATTCTGGTGGTTTCCGACAACTCCACGGACAACACCGTGGAGATCGCACGGGCCGCGGGGGCGGACGTGATGGAGAGTGTCGACAACACGCACCGCAAGGCCGGTGCGCTCAATCAGGCCCTCGAGGTCGTCTCGACCATGAACCCACGGCATGTGATGGTCATGGACGCGGACACCGAATTGGCACCGCAATTCATCGAGATCGCCCTTGAGCGGCTGCGCGACCCGAAAATGGGTGCCGTGGGAGCTGTCTTCGGTGGTGTGGACCCGGAAGGCTACCTGCAGTACATGCAGCGTCTGGAATGGGCCCGCTACGCGGAGCAGATCGAACGCACCGATCAGACTTTCGTACTCTCCGGCACCGCGGCATTGATCCGCTGGGACGCCATGGAAGCGGTCAAGGAGCACTTCGGTCGTTACTACGACCTGGGCTCCATCACCGAGGACATGCGTCTAACGCTGGATCTGAAGACCGTGGGGTACCGCTTGTGCTCACCGGTCGAATGCGAGTCCACGACCGAGATGATGCCGTCGGTCAAGCTGCTGTTCCTGCAGCGCCGCCGCTGGTACCTGGGCGCTCTGCAGAACGTGACCGCCTACGGCTTCACACGCGTCTCGGCCCCGTACTGGCGCCAGCAGCTCATGCTCTGCCTGTCCGTGGGGCTCATGTCCCTGTATCTGACGCTCACGGCCATGTCACTCGTGTTCGGTTGGTTCGCACTGAACCCGTTCTGGCTCGCGGTGGGCGCCGTGTTCGCCGTGGAACGCACCGTCACAGTGTGGAAGCTCGGCTGGCAGGCCCGCTTCACCGCGGCGCTCGTACTCCCCGAACTGATTTATGCACTGATCCTGCAGTCCGCGTTCGTCGCGGCTGTCCACCAGCACCTCACGGGCCAGACCGGCTCGTGGCACCACGTAGAAGTAGAGGAAGGTACCGCCGTCAATGTATAGCGTAGATCTCACCCAGGCCATGCCCGTAGCCGCCGCAGGACTCGCAGGCGTGAGTCTCACCGTTTCACAGAACATCCTGTCCGTGGGTGTCCTCTTCTTTGCCACGCTCGCCCTGATCACCACGGTGCGTTCGGTGTGGTTCACGGTGCGGAAGCGCCGCCGCGGCCGTCACGCGGCCGCCACGGATTCCGCCGTACTCGACACGCTGCAGTACTACCGGAATCGTCGCATCCAGGAGGCACAGCCCCAGCAGCTCGCCGCCTAGTCTCTCAGCAAGGTCTAGTCGCGCAGCAAGGCTTCTGCCTGCTCCACGCATTCGTGCACGCTGGCGGCCCGTCGTTCGATTCCTTGAACGCGCGGGTCGCTTTTGCTTTCCTCGTCCGTCGAATTCGCCGACGACGCCGCGAACCGCGCCATGGTCAGCGCCTCCGCCGTTTGTGCCATGGCATTCCCGCTGCGGGACAGTTGGCGGTGGACGTCCGAGAGATAACCGCCTTTGGACGCGGGGATGTCCTGTGTTTCGGACGGCGCGCGACGGTGGGCCTCCATACAGACCTGGCGCACTCGCGGCAACAGATCCGCGAGGTCGTTGGCGATCGGGATCGCCCCGGCGCGAAGATCGGGGTCCGTCACGCCCTCCAACATCTGGTGGTACCGGTCCAGACCTCGCTGGAAACGGTCGTGAGCACGCCGCCACACGCCGCGACCCAATTCCTGGTCGTCGCGACGGGTAGCCACGTAATCGCGTAAGAAACCCACGCAGTGCCCCTTTCATGCATGAACCGCCGCGTCCAAGACGCGGCGGTTCATGGTATCGCTTCAGCAGCACCGACCCTGCGGGTTGTGGTCCTGCCAGTCCTGATAATCCCTCCAGAACTCGCGTTCCGTCATGGGCTCACCGGGTTGTCCACTCGCTCGGTGGTAGTCGAGGTACTTCTCATACTTGTCCGCGCCCAGCACACCGTTGCCGAACCGGAGTGCGGAACGGGCCCATGACCGCGCAAGGTCCCCGAGCGGCGTCGTCCGTGAATCCGACATCAGTGGTGACCGTGTCCCGTGGGGACCCGCTGCTCGTACGGCAGGGCGTCCCATTCCTTGGCCAGGGCCTTCTCGGAAGGCGTCGAGAGCATTCCCGACGGCGCGTAGTAGCGGGACTCCACGGCCGGGTCCTCGTGGGACGCGCGCTGATGACCGCGGAAGGCCTTGACCATCTCGATGAACGCCATGGTCACCACGATGATCGTGAGGACCGCGAACAGGACGGACAGCGTGCCCTGCACCAGGGTGTTCCGGACCACGGCTTCCATGGCCTCCACGTTCTGGGCGGTGCCCAGGCTGGTCTCGCCGTTGGCCAGGGCCTCCTTGAAGCGGAAGTGGTTCGCCCAGTACCCCACGGTGGGATCCGAGGAGAAGATCTTGTGCCACGAACCCGTCATGGTGACCACCACGTCGAAGAGCAGCGGAATCATGATGATCCACAGGTACTTGAACCGTTTGAGGTTCGCTGCAATCGCCAGGCACACCGCGAGCGCAATGGCCGCCAGCAGCTGATTGGAAATACCGAACAGCGGGAAGAACGTGTTGATACCGCCCAGTGGGTCGGTCACGCCCAGGATCAGGATGGACCCCCAGCCGGCCACCATGATGGCCGTGGTGAGCCACGCCCCGAGTCTCCAGTCGGTGTCGCGGAATTTGGGAATGAAGTTGCCCAGGGTATCGGTGAGCATGAAGCGGGCCACGCGGGTACCGGCGTCAACTGCGGTGAGGATGAACAGCGCCTCGAACATGATCGCGAAGTGGTACCAGAAGCTCATCATGGATGCGCCGCCGATCCACTGGTTCATGATGTGGGCCAGGCCCACGGCCAGGGTCGGCGCGCCACCGGTACGGGAGACGATGGATTCCTCGCCCACGGCGTCCGCGGTGCCCTGCAGTAGTTCGGGCGTGACGTGCACACCGGAGAGGCCCAGTGAGTTCACGAAAGCGGCGGCGCCCTCGACGGTTCCCATGGTCACGGCCGGGGACGAGTTCATCGCGAAGTAGATACCGCGGTCGATGGACACGGCAGCAACCAGCGCCATGATCGCCACGAAGGACTCCATGAGCATGCCGCCGTAGCCGATGAACCGGGTCTGGCGTTCCTTCTCGATCATCTTGGGGGTGGTGCCGGAGGCAATGAGCGCGTGGAACCCGGACAGCGCACCACACGCGATGGTGACGAACAGGAACGGGAAGAGCGAACCGGTGAACACGGGGCCGTCGGAGCGTCCCGCGAATTCGGAGACGGCCGGAACGGTGATCTCCGGGCGCACCACCACGATCGCGGCGGCCAACAGCACGATGGTGCCGACCTTCATGAACGTGGAGAGGTAGTCACGCGGGGACAGCAGCAACCACACGGGCAGCACTGCAGCGATGAAGCCGTAGATGATCACGCACCACGCCAGAGTGATGCGGTCCAGGGTGAACAGCTGAGCGCCCAACTCGGTCTCGGCCACCCACCCGCCGGCCACGATGGCCGCCATGAGCAGGATGAAGCCGATGATGGAGATCTCCATGACCTTGCCGGGGCGCAGGTAACGCAGATACACGCCCATGAAAAGCGCGATGGGGATGGTCATACCCACGGAGAACACACCCCACGGGGACTCGCCCAGGGCGTTGACGACCACCAGCGCCAGGATGGCCACGATGATGATCATGATCGCCAGGGTCGCGATGATGGCCGCGTAACCACCCACGGTGCCCAGTTCCTCGCGGGCCATCTGGCCCAGGGATCGACCGCCGCGGCGCATGGAGAAGAACAGCACCAGGTAGTCCTGGACCGCGCCGGCAAGGATCACACCCACGATGATCCAAATGGTGCCGGGCAGGTAGCCCATCTGGGCGGCGAGCACGGGTCCGACCAGCGGACCGGCACCGGCAATGGCGGCGAAGTGGTGGCCGTACAGCACACGGCGATCCGTGGGCATGTAGTCCTTGCCATTGGCCATGTACTCGGCCGGAGTGGCGCGGCGGTCATCCGGCCGCGTGAGTTTTGCCTCGATGAACTTGGAGTAGAACCGGTACGCAATGAAGTAACTGCACACCGCGGCAAAAACGAACCAAATGGCATTGACCGACTCGCCGCGGGCAAAGGCGATCATGACCCACGCGAAAGCGCCGAGCAGGGCGATGCCGACCCACACCGCGATGCGCAGGGGCGTCCAGCGGGTTTGTTCGGCCTCGAGGACCTCGGGGTCCACGTGGTTGGGTGGTAGATCAGTCGAGGGGGATCCGCCCGGCTGGGGAGACCCGGCGGCGGGGCCGCGGTGGGTAGTGCTCATGGGGAAGCTCCGAATCTCGTGTGAATTCGCTCAGAATCCTTGGGGACTCCGCAAGCGGGATTCTATTCCACATGGCACGCATCCCAAACAACCACGGCCGCCGCCGTGTCAACCCGGTTCTCACATGGTCAGGAGCACCTTGCCGATGTGCGAGCCGGAGTCGAAGTATTCGTGGGCCTCGCGAACCAGCTCCAAGGGGAAGGTCTTGTCCAGGATGGGTCGCACCTCACCGGACTCCACGTGCGGCCACACGATCTGACGCACCGCACCCATGATCTGGGCCTTCTCGCTCAGGGGACGCGAACGCAGTGTGGTCCCGATGACCGCGCCTCGCTTGTTCATCAAGCGGCCGATGTTCAGCTCTCCCTTGACCCCACCCTGCATGCCGATGATGGTGATGCGGCCGTTGTTCGCCAGTGCCTTGACGTTGGGCTCCAGGTACTTGGCGCCCATGACATCGAGAATCACGTCCGCCCCGTGGCCGTCGGTCAGTTCCTTGACCCGCTCCACGAAGTCTTCGTCCTCGTACTTGATGGCCGTGGCTCCGAGTTCGGTCACAAAGTCGGCCTTCTCCTGACTGCCCACGGTGGCCAGCACCGTCAGGCCCAGGGCCTTGGCCACCTGAATTGCGTGGGTTCCGATGCCACCGGCGCCGCCGTGGACGAGCAGGGTCTCCCCCTCGCGCGCGGCCGCGGCCATGAACACGTTGGAGAACACCGTGGCTGCCACCTCCGGCAGTGCGGCCGCCTCCACCAGGTCCATTCCTTCCGGTGCGGGGAGCACCTGCGGCCACGGTGCGACGACCTTTTCCGCGTAACCGCCGGAATCCAGCAGGGCTACAACCTTGTCTCCCACGTTGAGTCCCGCCTCAGACGGCACATCCGGGCCGAGTTCGGCAACGGTTCCCGAAACCTCGAGGCCGAACACGTCGGTCGCGTCCGGAGGCACGGGGTAGTTACCCTGCCGCTGCAGCACGTCCGCGCGATTGATACCCGCGGCCACCACCTCGATCAGCACGCCATCCCCGCTGACCGAAGGATCGTCGATCTCCGTGACCTTCAGGACCTCGGGGCCACCCGATTCAATATCTCGTACCGCGCGCATGGATTCTCCTTCTCGCTGCTTGTCTTCCTTCTCCCTCCATCCTTACGCGGATTCACAGTCGCGGCTAGATTCCGACGCCGCTCGGCCGGTTCGCCACGCGCGTCACCGGCCCGAGCGGCGTCGTATTGGCCCTGCGCCGTGATGACGTGGAATAATGACGTGTCGTTCGCGACCGCCCCCCGCGGGCGGCCGCGAACGGTCAGGAAGGTTGTCCGAGCGGCCTAAGGAGCTGGTCTTGAAAACCAGTGTGCGGTAACCCCGTACCAAGGGTTCAAATCCCTTACCTTCCGCCCATGACGAAGGCCCCGGCACTCCCATTGAGGAGTGCCGGGGCCTTCGTGGTCCGCAGCGATGATTTATGGTTCCCTATCCCCGATTTCGTGCCCGATTTCGGTAATAGGGAACCATAAATCGCAGGCAGTGGCGCTAGAAGCCCACGGCCTGACGGATTTCGTCGCTGATCCGCTCGAGGCGGGATGTTGCCTCATCCCGCGGGATCTCCGCGCCCTCCTCGACCGGGAGGACCACTTCCAGGTAGCACTTGAGCTTGGGCTCGGTGCCGGAGGGACGGACGATCACGCGGTCGTCGGCCTCGGTGCGGATGAGCACGCCCTCGGTGGGAAGCAACTCGGGGCCACCCTTGGACAGGTCCGTGTACTCGACCACCGGGGAGCCGGCCAGTTCCGCGGGCGGGTTCTCTCGCAGCCGCTGCATGCCCTGCGGGATCAGTTCCAGATCCGCCACGCGGAAGGTCAGCGGGGCCGTTGCGTAAAGCCCGTGCAGGCGCGCGAGCCGGTCCAGTTCACCCTGCACCGTGGCGCTGGAATGCTTGAGCCGATCCACGTAAGACGCCACGCGCACGGCGGTAGTGATGCCGTCCTTATCGCGCACCGCGAGCGGATCCGTGCAGTACCCGATGGCCTCTTCATAACCGAACCGCAGCCCGGGGGTGCGAGCGATCCACTTGAAGCCGGTGAGGGTCTGGCGGAACTTCAGTCCGTGATGCTCAGCAATCCGGCCGAGCAGTCGTCCCGAGACGATCGAGCAGGCCAGGGTGTCGCCGCTGCGTTCAGGGTCCGACGCCGCGTGCTCGCCCAACAGCGCGCCGAGCTCGTCACCGGTGAGTCGCCGCCACGAGGTCTCTCCGGTGTCCGAGGTGCTCGGAATCGCGATGGCGCAGCGGTCTGCGTCCGGATCGAGAGCAATAACCACGTCCGCGTTCTCCACCGAGCCCAGGGCTACGGCCAGGTCCATGGCACCCGGCTCCTCCGGATTCGGGAACACCACGGTGGGGAACTCGGGGTCGGGCTGCGCCTGCTCCGGAACCACCGTGACGTTCGGGAAACCGGCCTGATCGAGCACGCGAACTGCGGTCTCGCCACCCACACCGTGCATCGGGGTCAGGACGATCCGCACATCGGAGGGCTCCGCGGTGCCACGCAGGGACGCCGCGCGGGACACGTATCCATCGAGCAGTGAGTCATCCGCCCATTCCACACCAGCTTCATCCCGCGCCACTTCGTTGGCGAGCGGGGCCGCCGCAATCCGCTCGGCAATGTGCGCGTCGTCCGGGGGCACGATCTGCACGCCGCGCTCGTCATCGGAATCGACCGCGCGACCGCCCAGGTACACCTTGTACCCGTTATCGGCCGGAGGATTGTGGGACGCCGTGACCATCAAGCCGGCGTCCGCCCCGAGTTCCCGCACGGCATAGGCCACCACGGGAGTGGGTAGCTGGGCGGGCAACCGAATGGCTCGGCAACCGGCGGCAGCGAGGACGGCGGCGGCGTCGGCGGCGAAATCCTCCGAACCGTGGCGGGCATCGCAACCGACGACCACCACGGGCCGCTCCCCCACGCGTTCGGTGAGGAATGCCGCGAGACCGGCGGTGGCGCGAATGACCACCGCGCGGTTCATGCGGGATTCACCCGCACCCACGGCAGCGCGCAGGCCTGCGGTGCCGAACATGAGCGGCCCCGCAAAGCGAGACGCGAGATCCTCCAGAGCGGCCTGATCATTCGACTCAGCACTGGTCACGAGCGTTTCGAGCTCGGCCCGAGTGGTCGGGTCCGGATCCTGCTCGATCCAACTGCGGACAGACGATAAGAGTTCAACGGTCATGCGTACCTCCGCGGGGTGAGCGAGCGAATCAGTCGGACAGGCCGTCGAGCACGGCGCCCGAGCCGGAGAGTCCCAGGCGGGTGGCACCGGCCTGGACCATGGCCAGCGCAGTAGCGGTATCGCGGATGCCGCCGGAGGCCTTGACGCCCAAGCGACCGCCCACGGTGTCCGCCATGAGGCGCACGGCCTCGACCGACGCACCGCCGGCCGGGTGGAAGCCCGTGGAGGTCTTCACGAAGTCCGCGCCAGCAGCCTCGGAGGCCTTGCATGCGGCCACGATCTCGTCATCGGTGAGAGCTGCGGACTCGATGATGACCTTGAGCACCACGTTCGACGGGCATGCCTCGCGCACCGCTGCGATCTCCGCCTGGACGCCGTCCCAATCGCCGACCTTGGCCAGACCCAGGTTGATGACCATGTCCACTTCGTCCACGCCCGCGGCCACAGAATCCGCGGCCTCCGCAGCCTTCACGGCAGCGGCGTGCGCGCCGGACGGGAAACCACACACCGTGGCCAGCTTGACGCCCTCGGGCAGGTCCACGTCCAGCTGGGACGGTGAGACGCAGATGGAGAAGGTGCCCAGCTCACCGGCCTCGCGGGCCAGCTCGGCCACCTGTTCGGCGGTGGCCTCCGGCTTGAGCAGCGTGTGATCGATCATGGTGGCCAGTTCGGCGCGGGTGGTCATGAATTAACTCCTTGGTTCGGTGAGCCGGGCGGTGGGTGAGGTCAGGAAATCCGGTCGAGCACGACGTCGTCGCGCGCGCCGGTGCCCTCGGCCGCCTGGGGATCGATGGTGTAGCCGCCGCGCAGGGAATCCAGCGCGCGGTCGAAACGGTCCGGGGTGTCCGTGTGCAGGGTGAACAGCTTCTGGCCCTTGGTGATCTTGTCGCCGGGCACCGCGTGGATCTCGATGCCGGCACCGGCCTGCACGGGGTCCTGCTGGCGAGCGCGGCCCGCACCCAGACGCCACGACGCGACGCCCACGGCGAGCGCGTCCATTTCGGTCATGACGCCGTCTTCTTCGGCAGTGACCTCGTGGGTGTCGGTGGCCACGGGCAGCGGGGCGCCCGGATCTCCGCCCTGCGCGGAGATCATGCGCTTCCAGGAGTCCATGGCGCGGCCGTCCTTGAGGGCTTCCTCCACGTCCGGGTCCTTGACGCCGGCGGACTCAAGCATTTCCTTGGCCAGGGCAACGGTCAGACGAACGACGTCGCTCGGGCCGCCACCTGCCAAGACCTCCACGGACTCGCGGACCTCCAGGGCGTTGCCCACGGTCAGGCCCAGCGGGCGGGACATATCGGTCAGCAGCGCCACGGTGTTCACGCCGGCGTCGGTGCCGAGGTCGACCATGGTGCGTGCGAGTTCACGGGCGTCCGCTTCCTTCTTCATGAACGCACCGGGGCCCACCTTGACGTCCAGCACCAGGGCGCCGGTGCCCTCGGCGATCTTCTTGGACATGATCGAGGAGGCAATCAGCGGGATGCAGTCCACGGTGGAGGTGATGTCGCGCAGGGCGTAGAGCTTCTTGTCCGCGGGAGCCAGGCCGGAACCTGCGGCGCAAATGACAGCGCCCACGTCTTCCAGGATCTCCATCATGCGGTCATTGCTGAGGTCAGCCTGCCAGCCCGGGATGGCTTCGAGCTTGTCCAGGGTGCCACCGGTGTGGCCCAACCCGCGGCCGGACAGCTGCGGAACGGCCACGCCGTAGGAGGCGACCAGGGGTGCCAGCGGCAAGGTGATCTTGTCACCCACGCCACCGGTCGAGTGCTTGTCGGTGGTGGCCTTGGACAAGGCCTGGAAGTTCATGGTCTCGCCGGAGTTGATCATGGCCTGCGTCCAGCGCGCGATCTCTTCCCGGTCCATGCCATTGAGGAAGATCGCCATGGCCAGTGCGGACATCTGCTCGTCCGCGACAACCCCGCGGGTGTAGGCGTCCACCACCCAGTCGATGGCGTCCATGGGCAACTTCTGACGGTCTCGCTTGATACGGATGACATCTACAGCGTCGTAGGCCTCGACCACCGCGATCACTCCCTCGGGATTGGGGTTCGAAAACACGTGTTCCTGGCTTGTGGAACCGGTGCTCACATCCTAAGCTGCTGATGAGAAATTTTGTCAATCACTCTTTTGACAAATGTTCGCGCCGGTACGGCGCCCCATGTGAAGGCAGGATCATCGTGGATCGCTTCCAAGGCCTGATTGGCATTGTGCTCATTCTGGGCATCATCGTTCTTCTCTCCCGACACCGCAGCGCCATCAAGTGGCGCACCCTGGCCGTGGGCTTGGCCCTGCAGGTCGGTGTGGCGCTGCTGATCCTGAAATGGGGGCCGGGCTTCGAGGCCCTCAAGTGGTTCTCCGGTCTGGTGCAGGGACTCATCTCGTTCACCGATCAGGGCACGTCCTTCGTGTTCGGTGGTCTGTTCGGTGAGAACAGCGGATTCGTGTTCGCGTTGAACGTGCTGCCAGTAATCATCTTCCTGGGGGCGCTCATTGGTGCGCTCTACTACCTGCGCGTTGTGCAACTCTTCGTGCACCTGCTGGGTACCGCGCTCAACAAGATCATGGGTACGTCCAAGATCGAATCCGTGTTCGCCTCCACCGTGATCTTCCTGGGGCAGAGCGAAGCCCCGCTGATGATCAAGCCGTACCTGAGCAAGCTCACCCGCTCCGAACTGTTCGCGTGCATGACCGGTGGTTTCGCGGCCGTTGCCGGTTCCACCCTGGTGGGTTACTCGCTGCTGGGTGCCCCGCTGCCCTATCTCCTGGCCGCCGCCGTCATGAACGCACCGGGCTCACTGCTCGTCGCCAAGGCCCTGATGCCCGAGACCGAGAAGTCCGAAGCATCCGTGAACGTCCTCAAGGTGCGCGACACCGAATCCAAGAACATCATCGACGCGATCGGCACCGGCGCCATGAGCGGTGGCAAGATCGCCGTGATCGTGGGTTGCCTGCTCATTGCGTTCATCGCCCTGATCGGCTTGGTCTCCGCCGTGCTCGGTTGGTTCGGCGGCCTGTTCGGCTTCGAAGGCTGGTCCTTGGAAGGCCTGTTCGGCATCATCTTCGCCCCGCTCGCGTGGGCATTGGGTGTGCCCTGGAACGACGCCGCCATGGTCGGCAACTTCATCGGCCAGAAGACCATCCTCAACGAGTTCGTGGGCTACACCTCGTTCGGTCCGGAGATCCCCAACATGGATCCCCAGTCCGTGCTGATCACCACGTTCGCCCTGGCCGGTTTCGCCAACCTGTCCTCGATCGCGATCCAGATCGGTTCGATCGGCGGCCTGGCACCGGATCGCCGCGGCGACGTGGCGCAAATGGGTCTGTTCGCACTGTTCGCGGGCTTCCTGACCAACATGCTCAACGCTGCACTGGTGGGCGTGATTCTGGGGCTTTGATCCCCGCTGATCACCACCTTTCACGAACGAGAGACCCCCATGTCATTGAGCCCCAGAGATATCCAGGGACTGAGCGCCGCGCGCCTCTACTACGAGCGCGGCCTGTCCCAGGGAGATGTGGCCCGTGAACTGGGGGTCTCTCGTCCAACCGTCTCCAAACTGATCCAGCACGCCAAGGATCGCGGTTTCGTGACCATTGAGATTCACGACCCCCGTCAGGTGTCCACGGCGGTGGCTGATCAGCTGCGCGAGCGTTTCGGCCTGGCCGAGGCCCGAGTCATCACCAGTCAGCCCACGGACGAGGAGCTGGTCCGCGAGTTAGGTGCCGTGGGCGCCCTCATGCTCGAGGAAAACGTTGCCGACGGCGATCTGGTCGGGATCACGTGGGGCCGCACCTTGCACGCGGTGGCCCGGTCCCTCAAGCACCAGAACTGTCACGGGGTGCAGGTGGTTCAGCTCAAGGGTGGGGCCACGCTGACCTCCCGTTCCACGAGTCACTACGAGACCATCCGGTTGTTCTGCGAAGCGTTCAACGCCTACCCGCAGACCCTGCCCCTCCCGGTCATCTTCGACAACGCAGAGGTCAAACGGGTGGTCGAGGAAGATCGGCACATCAAACACATCCTGGACCTGGGCAGGGACGCCCAGACCGCCATCTTCACGGTGGGCACCATGAGCCCGGAATCCACGTTGTTGAAACTCGGTTACCTCTCCGAGGCCGAACAAACTGCCCTGTTGGACAACGCCGTGGGCGACATCTGCTCACGCTTCATCGATGAGCAGGGAGAGCCATGCCTGCCGGAGCTCGAGGAACGCACGGTGGCGGTGTCCCTGCAGAACCTGCGTGCTAAACAAACCCGAATCTGCGTGGCCGGTGGACAACAAAAGGTTCGCCCCTTGAAGGCCGCTCTGGGCGCCGGATACGTGTCCCACCTGGTCACCGACGAGGACACCGCCCGGGCCGTTCTCGCCTGATCCGACACCGTTCTGCGGCTGGTTCTGCGCGTCGGTGGCGTGTGTCATATTGGGCTCAAGACCCCGTAATGACGCGCGGGTCATGATGCACAAGGAGAACTCCGTGGCCCCTTCCGGCACCCGCCCCGTGGCCCATGTGGTGGGCACTGTTCTGGCCGAGCTGGGCGCCGGTCACTGCTTTGGCGTGGTGGGGAGCGGGAATTTCGAGATGACCGCGGCGCTGCGCCGGGCAGGTGTCCCGTTCACCGCGGCACGCCACGAGGGTGGGGCGGCCATGATGGCGGACGGGTTTGCCCGGATGTCCGGTCGCGTTGCGGTGCTGTCCACTCACCAGGGCTGCGGGCTCACCAATGCGCTCACGGGCATCGCCGAGGCCGCCAAGAGCAGAACACCTTTGATCGTGCTCACCGCGGACACGGCGAGCGCTGCGGTGCGATCGAACTTCAACGTGGACCAAGACGCTCTCGCCCGCAGTGTGAGTGCCGTCCCGGAGCGCGTCCACTCCCCCGCGAGCGCCGTAGCCGATGTGGTGCGGGCTTACCGAACGACCCTGACAGAACGACGGACCGTGGTGCTGTCGGTTCCCACGGACATTCAACAGGCCAAGGTTGACTTCGACCCCGCTTTACTTCCCACGGTGTCCACCGCGCAGCCGGTTCGCCCCTCACGGCAGGCCGTGGCCGAACTCGCGCAACTCATCACCAAAGCCAAGAAACCCGTATTCGTGGCCGGTCGCGGCGCACGTCATGCGGCTGACCAGCTGAGGGAACTGGCCGAAGCGTCCGGCGCACTTTTGGCCACGTCTGCTGTGGCTCACGGGCTGTTCCACAATGACCCGTTCAACCTGGGCATCTCGGGTGGTTTCTCCTCCCCCTTCACAGCGGCCACTGTTGCCGACGCGGATTTGATCGTCGGGTGGGGCTGCGCCTTGAACATGTGGACCATGCGGCACGGATCCCTGATCGGCCCGGAAGCGACGGTCGTTCAAGTGGATACGGACCTGGACGCCCTGGGTGCCAACCGCCCCATCGACCTCGGAGTGCTCGGTGACTGCGCGGAATCCGCAACTGACGTGACCAAGGCTCTGAGCGGCGTCGGCGGCGATACGTGGCGAACCCCTGAAATGGCACAGCGGATCAAGTCGCATGCGCGGTGGGCCAGCGAGGCGATCGAGGACCTTTCCACGGAGACCCACATCGACCCGCGCGTGTTCTCGCGTGAGGTCGACAAGCTTCTGCCGGTTGAACGGGTGGTTTCCGTGGATTCGGGCAACTTCATGGGATACCCCAGTGCATATCTGGACGTGCCGGACGAATTCGGCTTCTGCTTCACGCAGGCGTTCCAGTCCATTGGCCTGGGGTTGGGAACCGCCATCGGAGCGGCAATCGCGCAACCTGAGCGGCTCCCCGTGCTCGCGACCGGAGACGGCGGCTTTCTCATGGCCATCTCCGAACTGGAAACGGCCGTGCGCCTGGGGCTACCCCTGGTGGTGCTGGTCTACAACGACTCCGCGTACGGGGCCGAGATCCATCATTTCGATCAGGCCTCGAACAAGGACCTTGAAACGGTGACCTTCCCGGACACGGACATCGCTGCGATCGCCCGAGGCTACGGTGCCCACGGAGCGACCGTGCGGACGGTCGCCGATCTGTCCGGTATCACCGACTGGCTCAATGGAGCGCGCGATACCCCGCTGGTCGTGGACGCGCGCATCACCTCGGACGGCGGAGCCTGGTGGCTCGCTGAAGCGTTCAAGGGCCACTGAGCACCCCGCACCATCAACCGATCCTTTCCCTCAGCAGACATCCGTCACCATTCATAGGCATAGACAAGGAGCACGCCGTGGGCGTCATCTCGCAACTCACCCGGGCACTGACCGATCAGCAGGTTCGATTGGTCGATCTCACCAACAAGCTCAGCGCCACCACACCCACGCTGGAGCTGCCGGAACCGTTTTCCAATCTGATCGACTTCTCACTGGAGGAAGTGTCGGCCTACAACGAGCCCGGTCCCTTCTGGAAACACCACAACATCCACACCGGTGAGCACATCGGCACGCACATCGATGCTCCCGTGCACTGGGCCACGGGTCGCGAGGGCAAGGACGTCTCCCAGATCGAACCCGCCCGGCTGATCGGACCGGCCGTGGTGCTGGACTTCACGGCGGAGGCCGAACAGGACGCAGATTTCTTGGTGGACGTTTCCCACATTCAGGAGTGGGAGGCCGAGCACGGTGCCATCCCGGACAACGCCTGGGTGTTGTTCCGCACCGGTTGGGATCGCTTCGCTCAGGATCGGGATGCCTTCTTGAACAAGGACGAGAACGGACCCCACAGCCCCGGTTTCACGGTGGAGTGTGCCCGTTGGCTCGGCGAGGAACGAGCGATCTCGGGTGTGGGTGTCGAGACCGTGGGCATCGACGCCGGAGCCGCCGGCGCCCTGGATCCGGCCTTCCCCATGCACTACTACCTGCTGGGCAACGACAAGTACGGCATCACGTCGCTGCAGAACCTCAGTGAGCTACCACCCACCGGGGCACTGCTGGTGGTTGCACCGCTGCCCATCGAAGGTGGCACCGGCAGCCCGTCGCGCGTCTACGCGTTGATGGACGCCGAGTAGTTCCCTCGCGCGGTTGACCGATTGAGGGTTCATCGATTGTGCTCGTGGCCGCTGCCGTCCCGATGACTGGGTGAGGTGCAGCGGGACGGCTGGCCGGAGCCGGTTACTCCGCCAGGATCGCCTGCGCCACCTGATCCGCATCCGCGATAGTGCGGGCACCCAGGTGCGCCGGTGCCTCTGCCTCAGCGGCAATCGAGACGCCCCATTGCACCGAGGACAGCTGCAGACCCAGCACGAAGATCCCGGGCTCCACGGCGTCCTTCTGCCCCACGACGCGATAAGCGAAGGCCCCGGTGCCGAGTGTGAGGCCGCCCAAAGCGGTGTCCTCGCGGCGGGCGCTCGCGCTCACGTCCAGACCCGTGCTCGTGACGGGGCTCGCGCCGTCGCGCGTTTCCATGAGCTTGCCGCGCACCAAACCGCGCTCGTGCATATTGGACAGCAGCGGGGAGATGTTGCGGTGCACATCGTTGGCGGGCGACATGGCCTCGATAAGCCAGCGAGCACGAACGGGCGTATCGCTGACCCACGGCGACGCCGCCACGAAGCAGCCCTCGTTGCGGTCCACCACGAAGCGAGGCTCGGGGCCGAGGAACCGCACCACACCCGCCCGCGTCAGGGCCGCCAACTGCTGGATGCGCAACACGGGCGGACCCGAAGCCAGACCTTCCACGAAGGGCTCGAAATCCCGTCGCAGCTCATTGACCCAGGACGAGTCCGAGATTCCGGCCTCTGCCAGGACACACTTGAGCACGGTGCGGGCCGCGTTGAGAGATGAAATGGCCATCTTGACGGGGTCGTCCTCACCCCGCAGCGAGCCGTGAACGTCCCGGTCCAAATAATGCACCACCGCGGCGGCGTACTCATCGTGGCTGTCGAAGTTGACGTCCTCGAAAGGTCGCGCCAATCGTTCTTGTTGGAGCTGCCTGCCCGGCACCACGGAGGCCGTAACCAAGGCTTCGACGCGCTGGGACCAGCGAGCGCCGTCGTCATCAAGAAGGATGGCGTCCAACTTGCGTAAGAACTCGCCCGCGGGCTGGGTGAAGGCATCCGGGGAGGTGCGCGCCAGGACGCGGTAGTAGTTCCAATTCGCGTCCTTGCGGATCAGGGGCCACAAATCGCGCTCGAACGACAGCTGTTCGCTGCTGGTATCGAGCAGGTTCTGGACGGCCTCGAGCGTGAAAAACCGAGTCTCCAGGGTGTGTGCGTAGTAACCCTCGAGCTGCGGCTTAGCGCGGTAGGGCGTGCCGCGGCGTGAGCCCGCGACGATGTGCGGTTCCTTGCCCGACGGCCGGTAAATCAACCGTTCGGGGTTGTTCTTATCCGGCTCGAACGTGCCGCCGCGGCCTTCGGTAAGCTGGGCGAGCGCGTCGCAGAAGTTCAAACCCATGCCGCGTACGAGCACGGTTTCCTGTTCGGGGAGGTCCGCCCACGGCGCATCGGCGGGCACGGTGGGCGGCCAGTACGTCAGACCGTGTTCGGCCGCACCGTCCACCAGTTCCTTCTGGCCGGGGCGCAGGTGGGCGTCCAAATGGCCCAGTGCAAGCACCACGGCATCCGCGGGGATCGACTGACCGCCCGCGAGCTCCACGGCGTAACGGTGCCGCGCCTCTTCGTGAACCCACGCGTCCACGGCCTCAGCGCGGTGGACGGTGAGGGTCACGTTGCTCGGCAGGTGGTTGTTGAGGGTCGTGAAGATCCACTCCAGATACCGCCCGTAGATGGCGCGAGGCGGGAAGTCCTGCGAGGTCAGCGCCTCCAGCGCATCGCGTTCGGCCTGATCAAGGGCGCTCACCGGGGTGATGCTGCCGTCGACGACGCCGCGCCGCCACCTGTCGAAGCTCATGTTCCGCACCTCGGCCAGCGGATCCACCGCCAGGGCGCCGTCCGGCGCGATCACCGTGGGGAACAGGGACGGGGTGTTCATCAGGAACAGCAGTGATTGATCGGTGCGCCACACGTGGCCGGCTCCGGGAGGGAAGGGGTCCACCAGATCTATGTGCACCCGGGCGCGTGTCTGTGCCGCCTGCGCCGTCAGCCGTTCCACCGCGGAGAGCCCTCGGGGGCCCGCACCTACCACTACCACTCGTCGCTGACTCACCATGACCACCAGGATAACGAGCCATCTGTGCGTGTCTTACCCCGCCCGTAGCATGGGCCCATGGTCACCACTTCTACTTCTCCCACGCATCTCGAGGATGAGCTTGTCGATGAGTTCTTGTGGCTCGAGGACATTCACGGCGAGCGCCCCATGGAGTGGGTGCGGGAGCAGAACCGACGCACTGAAACATTGGTGGACGGCCCGGAACTCACGTCCATGACCGAACGCGTCGTGGACGTGATGGACAGCCCCTTCCGCATTGCGGCCGTGACCAAGCACGGGCCCTATTACTACAACTTCTGGCGGGACGCTCAGCACCCGCGCGGGCTGTGGCGGCGCACCACGTGGGAGTCCTGGGTCAGCGACAGCCCCGAGTGGGACGTCTTGTTGGACGTGGATGAATTGGCGCGCACCGAGAACGTGGACTGGGTCTTCTCCGGTGCTCGGCTGCTGCGACCGCAGTACACCGACGGGCAGTGGCAGCGCGCTCTGGTCAGGCTCTCCCCGGATGGTGGCGACGCCGTGCGCACACGGGAATTCGACCTGGAGAGCCGGGAATTCGTGACCGGTGGCTTCGACGTCCCCACGGCCAAGTCTTCCGTTTCCTGGGTGGACGCGAACACCGTATTCGTGGCGACCGATACCGGCCCCGGCTCCATGACCGAGTCCTCATATCCGCGCCAGGTGCGCCGAGTGTCCCGCGGGCAGAACACCGCGCACGCTCCCGTGATTTTCGAGGTGCCCGCTGACCACGCCCAGGCCGCGGTCTACAAGGACCACACACCCGGCTTCGAACGCGTGATCGCCATGGATCTCGTGGATTTCTTCACGGTGCGCACATACCTGTGGAGCGAGGAGCAGTGGGTTGAACTCGACCTGGACCCCACGGTGAGCGTGGATCTCCACAAACAGTGGCTCCTGATACGCCCGCGGCACACTCTGGAACTCAACGGGACCGAGTACCCCGCCGGTTGTCTGCTCGCCGCGGATCTCCGAGCGTTCATGAACGGCGACCGCTCCGTGGAATCGGTCTTTACTCCGGACGCACACTCGAGTCTGGAGGGGTGGTCCTGGACGCGCGACCACCTGATCCTCAACACCCTGCATGATGTCTCCTCCGCGCTCTACTCCACGGTGCCCGGTGAGTGGGAGCTCACTCCCCTGCCGGGCATCCCGCCGCTGCACAGCGCTTCCGCGTGGGCCGTGGACGATGAAGATCCCGAGGTCGGCAACGACTATTTCTTCTCGGTTACCGGGTACCTCACACCGTCCTCCTTGGGGCGGGGTTCCCTGCCCGAAGTCTCCGGCCCCGAAGGCACTGCAGACAGCACCGAACGCCCGGCGAGCGAGCCCGCAATCCTGAAGCGAGCGCCGTCGTTCTTCGACGCGCAGGGTCTGGACGTGACTCAGCATTTCGCCACGTCCGCGGATGGTACGCGCGTGCCGTATTTCCAGGTAGGCCCGCGCAATCTGGAGCTGGACGGGCTGAACCCCACGCTGCTCAGCGGCTACGGAGGTTTCGAGGTCTCCCGCACCCCGGGATATTCGGGAGCCACCGGGATCACCTGGTTGACCCGGGAGGACCAGCGCGGTCGCACGGGCGTCTACGTGGTGGCCAATATTCGCGGTGGTGGCGAATACGGGCCGTCGTGGCACACCGCCGCACTCAAGGAAAACCGCCACCGTGCGTACGAGGATTTCGCGGCGGTCGCGGAGGATCTGCATCGACGCAGCGTATGCACCGCCAGGAAACTCGCGTGCGCCGGCGGCTCCAACGGCGGACTGCTGGTGGGCAACATGCTGACCACCTACCCGGAGCTGTTCGGTGCGATCTCGTGCGGTGTGCCTCTGCTGGACATGCGCCGGTACACCAAGCTCTCGGCCGGGGCCTCGTGGATCGCGGAATACGGTGACCCCGAGCAACCGGAGCAATGGGAGTACATCCGCACGTTCTCCCCCCACCACCTGCTGTCACCCGTGATGTGTTATCCGCCCGCTCTGATCTGGACCGCAACCTCCGATGATCGGGTGGGGCCCGTTCAGGCCCGCAAGATGGCGGCGAAAATGCTCGATCAGGGGCACCAGAACGTATGGTTCCACGAGGCCACGGACGGCGGCCACGCGGGTGCCTCGGACAACCGACAGGCTGCGGCGCTGCACGCCCGTTCCCACGAGTTCATGTGGCAGATGCTCGAGAATCCGAAGGGCCGTTAACCACTGGCAAGTCACCATGGCTATCCTGGCTGACGGCCCTGGTACAGATCTGCCAACGGGCACATCCTCAAGACATTACGACGTTGGAGATCATCTTTGCCTTCTTCACCCTCTCAACCCGCATCGGGCGGCACCGCGGAACACCCACCGCAGATCGCTCCGGGCGCGATGGGAACCATTGCCGTTCTGCTGATCGCGGCCTTCGTGGTCATCCTGAACGAAACCATTTTGAACGTGGCACTCCCCCACTTGATGGAGGACCTGCATGTTGACGCTGCCACTGTGCAGTGGGTGGCCACCGCGTTCATGCTGACCATGGCCGTGGTCATCCCGACCACGGGCTTCCTGCTGCAGAAGTTCTCCACGCGAGCCGTCTTCGGCCTGGCCATGGGGTCCTTCGCGCTGGGCACATTGCTCGCTGCCCTGGCCCCCAGCTTCGCGGTCCTACTGGTGGCTCGCGTGGTCCAGGCGTTCGGCTCGGCCATCATGTTGCCGTTGCTGATGACCACCATTCTCACGCTGGTTCCCAAGCAACGCCGCGGCCTGGTCATGGGCAACGTGTCCATTGTGATTTCCGTGGCTCCGGCCCTCGGCCCCACGATTTCCGGATTCATCCTGGCGCATTTTCCCTGGCGCAGCATTTTCTGGTTCGTTCTCCCTATTGCCGTGCTTGCCTTGATCATCGGTCTGACCCGTCTGAAGGACGTCGGTTCGCGTGGCGACTTGCGGCTGGACATCCTTTCCGTGGTGCTGTCCGTCTTCGGCTTCGGTCTTCTGGTGCACGGTCTGTCCACGGTGGGTGCCGGCGGCACACAGGGCGGCGATTCCGATTCCTTCATGGGATGGGCCACGTCCGCCGGTGGCGGTGCGGTCATCCTGACCCTCGGTGTCCTGCTCGTGGCGGCATTCGCACTGCGTCAGCTTCAATTGCAGCGCAAGGACAATCCTTTCCTGGACCTGCGCACCTTCAAACACCGCGACTTCACCGTGTCCGTGGCACTCATGGCCATCGCCATGATGACCCTGTTCGGCGGCGTGATTGTGCTGCCGTTGTATCTGCAGACCATTCGCGGACTGGACACGCTCCAGACCGGTCTGATTCTGCTGCCCGGTGGCCTGATCATGGGCCTGTTGGGTCCCGTGATCGGTCGTCTGTTCGACGCGTACGGGCCCCGTCCGCTGGCCGTGCCCGGTGCGGCGCTGCTGACGTTCGTGATGTTCAACTTCTCACGGCTGCAGGCCGATACTGCCGTGTGGTGGATCGTGGTACTCCAGGTTGCGATGTCCGTGGGCCTGGCCATGATCTTCACCCCCGCGTTCACCTCAGGCCTGAACCCGTTGCCGCCCAAGCTCTACTCACACGGTTCGGCAACGCTGTCCACCCTCCAGCAGGTGGCCGGTGCGGCCGGTACGGCGCTGTTGGTGGGCATCATGCAAGCGGGCACCACGGTGCTCCAGAACCCGGACGGTTCTACGACCACCGATGCGATTCCGGGCGTTCACGCGGCCTTCCTCACGGCCACTGCGCTGGGTGCGGTGGCGTTCGTGCTGACGCTCTTCATGCGCAAGTCCACTCCGGAGAACAACCGCGTGACGGTGGAGGGATCCGAACCGGCAGCGCACTAAATTGCCGGTCTCGTCCCGGGACAGACGTAGGGCCCCGCTTGTTTCAAGCGGGACCCTACGTCTGTCAGCATTAGTGACTTCGCGTAACGAACTATTGGTCACGGTGAATCGACGGGTCGAATGGTCCTTACAGTCGCGTCACTTTCACTCCCCCGCGCGGAGTCCAGGTGTACTGGGTCCGCACTCCGGTCTTGATGTTGAGGAAGCGCTGATACGTACCGGTCGAGGTCCGGACTTCGCCGGTGGTCGGGTACCCAGCCTTAGCCTCATAGCCGTTGCGCGCCCAGGTCTGACCGATGCCCGAACGCTCAACGATCGGGTTGGCACGGCTGCGCGAGCTCCACAGGATCTTGGTGGTCTTGTTCGTCTGCGGGTTCACGAACGTTTGGTATGCCCCGCCCGTGGAGGTCGGTTGTTCGTTGTTGAACGGGATGCCCACCCCGCGAGCGCCGCCCAGCGAGACGTGCCTGGCCCCAATGCCTGACCAAGTCTTCACCTCTCGAGCGCCGGTTCGGGAGGACCAGTAGATCTTGGTGGCCCGGCCGTTCTTCACGAATGTCTGCACCACTCCACCCACTCCGGTGCTCTGCTCACCTGTGGTCGGGGCACCGTACACAGCCGCACCACCCCGAGAGTTATAGTAGCTGGCGATCGCACCGCGCGCCGTCGGCGCCACCGCGCGAGCAGCACGATTCGCGTCCACCTTGCGGTAGCCGCTCACATTAACTCCGGTGTTGCGCAGGGTGTTACGAATGGATTCCACACCCAGGTTCGGGTTGCGCTCCTTCATCAGCGCCACCACACCGGACACGTGCGGGGCCGCCATGGACGTTCCGCTCAGATCGCCGTACGTGGGCGATCCCAGGGAGAACTTTCCGTTGTTGACCGTGGACCAGATCTGCGCGTTGGTATCGCCACCCGGTGCCACGACATCCACCATCGGCCCCCAGTTCGAATAGCCGGTCATCCGGTTGTGGGACGACGTCGCTCCCACCACAATCGCGCCACCACAGTTGGCCGGCGAGGCCAGATTCGCACTCTTGCGCGCGTTGCCCGCCGCCACCACGAGAGGTACGCCAATCTGGTGCATGCGGTTGACCGCGTTCTGCATCACGGGCGCGCAGGTCGAGGCGTCCCATGCTTCGGAGAGATTGACGACCTTGGCAGGCGTCGTGTTCCGCGGGACTCCCGGGATGGCAATGCCGGCCGACCACATCACGCCGTCGGCGATATCCGAGACGTAGCCGCGACCATCGGCACCCAGCACGCGTGCGTGCTGGATCCTGGCGTCCGGGGCGACCCCGGCAATGCCGGTGCGGTTATTAGTGTGGGCCGCCGCAATGCCCGCGACGTGCGCACCATGCCACCAGCTGGGTCGACCCGGGCTCCAGTCGCCAATGTCCTGGGGGTTGCTGTCCCGCCCGTTGCCGTCGCGTGAGTGATAGAGATCGGACAGGAAGTCGTAGCCGCGGACCGTGCGCTGGTTCAGGTCCGGGTGGTTGATCTGGCCGGTATCCGCGATGCCGATCACCACGCCGTCCCCGGTACCTTGCCACCAGGCATCCGGCACGCCAATGTTTCTGGGGCCCCATTGATAGCCCCAGTAGCGGTCATTGGGTTTGGTACCGGCGTGGGCGGCGAGCGCATTGACCACAATCTGATCTGGTTCGGCCGATTCGACGGCCGGATCTTCCTCAATGGTTTCGACCACGGCTTCCTGCTCGGCCTTGTTGAGCATCGTGTCAGATTCCACGACGTCCTCGGCGTTACCGGTGGTCTTGACGATTTCCGGGTCCTCGATCTCGGTGGTGGTCTCCACCTCGGTCAGGACATCTTCCTTCTGGACCTCGGGCACCTGATCCTTGAATTTCACGACGATGCGGTCGGTTTCCGGCAACACCGTGCCCTGGGTGGCGGTACCCCTACCGAGCGACCCGATGCCGCCCACGGTGGGTGGCTGAACTTGGGCTTGCTGTTCCGGTGATGGTCCCTCGGGCGGTGCCGCCACCGCAGGTGCGGCCGTGGCGATCAACAGCGCCGAGAGTGAGAGTGTCAGAAAGGATCTTGCGGAGCTCTTTTTCATGGTTTCCCCCTAGGAAACAGCCCCCTGTCGCCGTGATCAGCGCTGGCCCTCATTGACTGACGTCCGTTGGCAGGAATTCCGAACTGCTAGTGGCTCGGAGTTTACACCTGCAAATCACTGTTAGATAGGTCACGGCACGACTGAGGGCCTCACATTTCACATGTGAGGCCCTCAGATTTTTTGGCGGAGACGGGGGGATTTGAACCCCCGGTCCGGTTTAATCCGGACCCTTCATTAGCAGTGAAGTCCATTCGGCCGCTCTGGCACGTCTCCACGTCGCATTTCCGTTCGGGACGGGCCCGGCAAGAAAACAACGAAGGTTAGCTTATCGGTCACCTGAGCCGCGGGTCAAAGCCAACGCAGCTCGAGCGTCTGTTCACACCGGTCAACGACGGCGCTCGCCGCCTTGCGCGCGGCGGTACAGCTCGGTCAGTTGGTCACTGACGGCATCCGATCCGTAGCGGGCTCGGATCTCCCGTGCCATCTCCTCCGGTGATGCCGCTGCGGGGTCGTGGGTCAGATCGAGGACCGCTCGGCCGAAGGCCTCCGGGCTTCGCTCGGACACCATGCGGCCGTTGCGCTCCGTGATGAAATCGCCCTGACCGCCCTGGTCACCCATGATCACGGGTCGGCCGGCGGCAAGCGCTTCGGCTGCTGCCACACAGAACGTCTCGGACTTGGAAGGAAGGACAAAGACGGTAGATTCAGCGAGGTCACCCCACAATTGCTCGGTGCCGCGGAAACCTTGGAAATCCACGTGATCCGCTATTCCCCGTTCCCGCGCGCGCTGCTGCGCTCGCTCCCTCATTGGCCCGTCCCCGTCCCACACGAGCGAGGCGTCGTGGCCTTGTGCGCGCAACCAGGCGACCGTATCCACCGCGACCAGTGCACCCTTGTGCTCGGTAGCGTTACCCACGGCGATGAGACGCAGCGCGGCGTCGTCGGGAAGGGGCGCGACCTGCGGCGCGTGGTCGATCACGTTGCCGATCAACGCCGTGGCTCCGGGGCGAGCGAACTCCTCGAGTTTGCGGGTCATCAAGGTGCTCACGCCCGTGACAACCCTGGGCAGGCGCAGTACATGACGCAGCCACGCGGTGCGTTCCCACAGCTGATTCACGTGCTCCGGGAACAGGACTCCATTCCAATGCTCGGTATGCACCCACGGCGTACGGCCCACGACCGGCGCAGCGATGAGGGCCGACGAGAAGGCCATAGTGTGTACGACATCCGAGGACCGCGCCCACTGCCGGATCTCGGCCAGCGCTTTGACCATGGTGAGTGGCTTGCGCGGATCGAAGCCCACCCGGGTGACCGCAACGCCGTCGTAAGTTTCCTGGGTGACGGGCGAACCGTCGAGGAGCTGGACGTGGACCACGTGGACGTCGTGGTCGCGGGCGATGGCACGCACGTGCCGCGTGATGAACGGCGTGCGGAAGGGCGCGTCGTGCGTCGGATACCACGTGGAGACCACCAGAATTCGCATGGCCCCACTGTACCGAGCGTGTGTTTTGCACTGCCCCGTCACTGGATTGCGCGTGCCCCTCAGCCCCTTGACGGCCCCTTGTCCTAGACTCCCAATAATGACCACGCCCGCTGCAGCTCCCCGCGATCCAGGCCGGTGGCGGCGAATACTCTTCCCGCCGCCCAATCACGAAAACAAGGACAACCCCATCGGGTCCGCGTTCGCGTTGACGGTGATCGCCGTGTTCGTCCAGGGCCTCTCGCGCTTCGGCTACAGCTTGCTCATCGGCAACATCCTGGGCACGGAGAAACTGGGGCAGGTCAACCAGGTCATTGCCCTGGGACTGTTCCTGGTGCTCCTGTGGCCCCAGGCCTCGGGCACCGCGGCGTCCAAGTACATTGCGATGGCGCGGGGCAAGTCCGACGCCGATCAGCAGGCGTCCGTGGCTTTGTACACCTCCCGCAGCGCGTTCGTCGGCATGACGGTGCTGTCGGTGGCTGCAGTGTTCATCGCCATCTACGCGCAGGAACTCCCGCTCAGCTATGCGCTGTCGGCAGGGTTGCTCGTCATTGCGCTATCCGCCTACAACTTTGTGCGCGGCGTGCGCACGGGCAACAACCAGTTCGTGACCACCACGTTCTGGGACTGCATCAGCTCGTTGATCACGCTCACGCTGCTGCTCGTGGTCCTCCTGGCCGAGCTGAACCCGCTGCTGTTGCTCCCCCTGTGCTTGGGCTACCTGATCTACGCGATCCCTGCGTGGCCCAGGCGCGGTGGCAGCAAACTCTCGAAGCCGCTCAAGCGTGAGCTCCTCAAGTTCACCGCGTGGGGATCCATCAACATCCTCACGGCTGCCGGCCTGTTGCAGTTGTCGCTGATCATCGGCGGCAATTACGACAGCCAAGAAGCCATCGGCCATTACGCCGCCGCGCTGACCATCGCGACACCCGCCAGCATGCTCTCCTCGGCCATGATCGTGGCCCTCTCCCCCTCGGTGGCGCGCATGTTCAGCGCCGGGGACATGGCCGGCATGAAGACCCAGTTGGACGCGATCATGCGCACGATGGTCCTGGTCTTCCTGCCGATCTTTGGTGTCGGAATCCTGTGGGCCGAGCCGCTCGTCATGGTGCTCTACGGCGCTCGCTACGAAGAGTTCGAAGGCGCGATTCCGCTGCTAATCGTGCTGTTCTTCGCCGTCTCCACCACCAGTTTCAACGCCGCCAATTCACGCCTCAACGGAGGCGAGCACTGGGGCGTACGCACCCTGGCATTATGCAACGCAACCGGCATGGCCCTGGGCATCATCACCATGGTGTGGTGGGGCCCCGAACTGGGCATGATGGCCGCCGCCATCGGTTACTTGATCGGCTGCATTATCAGTTCCATGGTTCCGCTGATCATCGTGTGGGTTCACGACCGGATGCCATGGACCGGCGTGATGCTCCGGATCCTGACCGGTTATGCCCTCGCGCTGCTGTGCCTGTGGCTCACGTACCGCTACGACTCACTGCTGGTGACAATCGGGGCGTCGGTGGCCTTCCTCCTGGTCTGGTGTGCCATGTCTTGGCGCGACCTGGCTCCGCGTCTGCGCATGGTCACGGGCCGTTTCAGCAAGAAGTAGTCAGGAAGAATCCCGGTTAGTTGCCCCCGTGCCGCTTGGCAATGCGATCCCGCGCGGTTTGGACGGCAGCGGCAGCCATGAAACGCAACGGTGCGTCGCGCCCCAATGCGTGGGCGGGTTTGGCGGTGAGGAGCGCGGCGGGGTTGGCAAAACGACGTCGTGCGGCAAGCCCCGCTTTCAACTGGCCCTCCTCCTGTGTTTCCGAAAGCAGCAGGTCAATGACGTGCAGATCCGCCTTGGAAAAGTCACCCCGCGCACCGGGCACCGAATCGAGCAGGCGAGAAAGCGCTTCGCGTGTCCCCTGCGCTTCGTCCTGGGACCAGGTTCCGGCCTTCAGATGAGCCGACACTGCTTCGAACACATTGATGCGAACCACTTTGACGACGAATGCCCGGCGCAGCTCAAGCGCGGCTCCCTCGAACCACGGTTTGTCCAGGATTCGTACTGACGGTTCGAGCTGCGCGCGAACCGGGGACGGGGTTTGCGAAACCCGATCCGTGGCGTCCGCGTGCATCACGTACGTGGGTTCCCCGGGGGCATAGTCGATCCTGGCCGCTCCCGCGTACAAGCGCATGACAAACGCTTGATCCTCACCGGTGCTCGTCCCGAAGTCGAATTCGGCCCCGAGCCTGCGAACGGTCTCCACCCGTTGCAACCCGAACACGGAGGCCCGGTAGACCAGGCGATCGGCAATAGGATCCAAGTTGGAGGTGCGCCCGGGGCGGATCACGGGCGTGATGTCCGTTCGGCCGTTGCTGTGCTTCAGCCACGGAATCACCATGTCGCTGTGGCGCTTCTCGGCGATCTTGACCCAACGGCCAACCGCTCCGGGCTGATAACTGTCGTCGCTGTCCAAGAAGCAGATGTACTTGGCATTGGTGTGCTCCAACCCCGCGGTCCTGGGGGCTGCAGCAGTCGCCCCTTCGGCTGGAGCCTCAATGATTCTGACGTGATCCAGTTGCTCTTGGGTCAGCATGCCCCGAACCTGTTCCGTGGAGAGGTGATGTGCCACCACGGTAATGACGTACTCCCCCACGGACAGCGGTTGGACGCCAAGCCGCGCGGAATCCACTGCCCGGCCGAGCGGCCGTGAGAGTGAATGAACGGGGATCACGACATCCACGAGAGAACGAACCGATGATTGCTGCATGATCAGCAGAATAAAACAGATTTCCGCAAATCAACCCTGTGAGGCCAGAGCGAATGGCAGAACATTCGTGGCGCCCGCTAACCGCAGTTCACGTGCGGCAACGGTGAGGGTCCATCGGCTGTCCACGAGGTCGTCCACCAACAGGATGGACGGCTGCGGTTGTTCCCGTAGGGCCTGCGCAATCTCGGGCGGAACGGAGAACCGGCCCCACACTTCCGCCAAACGGTAGGCGCTGTTGCCGCCGTGACTGCCGCGCGGAACTTCCTGGTCGAGTTGTAGTGCACCCAGGAACGGCAAATGTCCTGCCGTCGCCAGCCCTTGAGCGAGAGACGAGACCAATTCCGGGCGCGACAGGGACGGCATGGCGACCACTGCGGTGGGGCGGACGGACCAGTCCCACTGGGCTAGCACTCCGATGCACGCACGCCCCAGGGCAGCATCGACAGTGGTGTCCATGGGCTGCCCGTTGTCATCGTTGCGGAAAATCTCCCGCAGCCGCTGACCCCAACCCAGGTCCGTAAGCCGGGCTAGTGACCTGCCTCGGTCCGCACGTTCTTCTTCCGGGATCTTGCCCTTGATCTGGATGCCCAACCGGTCCATGCCGCTGGGCCATTGGGCACGCGGTTCCAGGGGAGCACCCGCTCGGTGGAGTGCGCTGTCTGCGGCCGCGGAGGCCTCCTTGTGCACGGTGGTGGCATACCAGGCACCGGCGCACACATCGCAACGACCACATGGCTGAGCCGTTCGGTCATCGAGTTGCTGGGCCAAGAACTGCATGCGGCACTCGGTGGTGAATTGGTAATCCATCATGGCCTGCTGCTCAGCTATACGAGCGCGCCGCACCCGGTCGTAGCGAGGGGCGTCGTACTCCCACGGCCTGCCCGTGGATTGCCACCCTCCAGAGACACGTTCCACGGCACCGTCCACGGCGAGCACCTTGAGCAGCAACTCCAGCGGCGTGCGCTTGATGTTGACCCGAGTTTCCAAGGCGGCGACCGACAGCGGCCCTCCGTGTTCGGCCAGCGCTGTGAGCACGGCCCCGGATTTCTCCTCCGTGGGCATGGACGCGGTGGCGAAATACTCCCAGATCTCCCGGTCCTCGGCACCCGGCAGGAGCAGAACGTCTGCGGTGTCGGTCGCACGACCGGCGCGGCCCACTTGTTGGTAGTAGGCCACCGGCGAGGAGGGCGCACCCAGATGCACCACGAACCCCAGGTCCGGTTTGTCGAAGCCCATGCCCAGCGCGGACGTGGCCACCAGGGCCTTGACCTGGTTCTCCTTGAGCGCTGTTTCCAGTTCTTCACGTTCGGCCGCGTCCGTGCGTCCGGTGTAGGCCACGGCAGTGTGGCCGGCCTCGGTCAGGGCTCGCGCGGTGTCCTCCGCCGCTCCAATGGTCAGTGCGTAAATGATGCCGCTGCCCGGCAGCTCGTTGAGGTGTTCGATCAGCCACGCCAACCGGGTAGCCGTGGAGGGTAACCGCAGCACACCCAGCCGAAGCGATGCCCGCGACAGTGGCCCCCGGAGTGTGAACACTTCTTGCTGATCTCCAGCTCCCACGCCCAGTTGTTCTCGGACATCCTGAATAACTCGCTCATTGGCCGTGGCTGTGGTGGCCAAGACGGCCACCGACTCGGGAAGCCGTCCCAGCAGGTCCTTGATCCGGCGATAATCCGGACGGAAATCATGTCCCCAGTCAGAAATGCAGTGGGCCTCGTCCACGACCAGAAGACCGAGCTGATCCACCAACTGCGGGAGCTGCTCGTCCCGGAACCTGGGGTTGTTCAAGCGCTCGGGCGAGACCAGCAGAACATCGAGTTCCCCTCGTTCCAAGGCAGCGGTGATCTCTCCCCATTCCGTGGGGTTGGCGGAGGAAATGGCCGCCGCCCGGACTCCTGCTCGGGCCGCCGCCGCCACTTGGTCACGCATGAGCGCCAGCAGCGGGGAAATGATGAGTGTGGGCCCGTGCCCCTGCGCTCGCAGTAACAGCGCGGAGATGAAGTACACCGCGGACTTGCCCCAGCCGGTGCGCTGGACCACCAGGGCGCGACGGCGATCCCGAACCAGTGCGGAAATGGCATCGAACTGGCCGGAATGGAATGCCGCCTCAGGAGTGTTCGTGAGCGCGCGCAGGTAATTCACGGCCTGCTCATACAGCTGACGGTCGATTGTCTCCGATGCCTGGTTCATGCCAAAAGTCTCTCAGCGCGATCAGACACGCATAAGCAAGGGGGTGTGAGTGGCCGGAGGCGGCTGGAGACAAGACATGGGCCATTCAATTGGAAGGCGCCCGCCGCGCTCATGTTTTTTCCCCCGAAGAAACACGAGCCCGGCGAGCGCGTCCACCGGCAGAGCCGGTGCGGATCAATCCGCTGGTGAAGCCAAAGCCCCCGCAATGACTTCTATGCGTTACTCCCGGGTGAATAATTGCGCTTTCACGCCCCCCAGCGTTTCGACGCGTTCACCGTACTTGGAAGGACAGGTTCGGGCCCCCCTGGCCAGAACCATTGATTGCTTCCCGGTACTTGAAGTAACAACAGTATGTAAGCATGATTTCCGCTCGGTTGCCAGCACGATTTCAACCGCATCACACGTGCTGTCCTCAACCCTGGGGTGCCCGTTTGCACTAGCAACCAGGGTTTCGAGGTCTGTAGGGGACGTGTCACCTACTAACCCCCGGTGCGCCGTGGCGCAAAGAGGGGACACGTCAACTTCACCTACGTCCCCCCAAAGACCCACAGAAAAAGTCACTCCTGCGCGCCGCCCAGGGAATCTTACGCAAGCGTGAGCGCCCCGTGGGGAGGGGCCCGGGATGCGCGGCTTGGGCGCATGCGTGTTTACCATGGTCTTCTGTCCTCAACATGTCGCGGAGATGAAGATGAGCCGAACAGGCGCCCCTCGAAAGACAGCGAGTTACGCAAAAATCGGAGCGCTGGCGCTGGCCGCCGGAATGGCACTGACCGGCTGCGGTTCCGACTACCCCTTGGGTGAGGAACAACGCAGGGCCGCCGAACAGGGTGACACCTCACTGTCGGGCATCCTCACGGGCATTGGTTCATCGGCTCAGAACGCGGCCATGCAAACGTGGCGGACCGGGTTCGAATCCAAGTACCCCAACGCCAACGTGCAGTACCTGTCAGCCGGTTCAGGCGCGGGTCGCTCCGCGCTCGCGGGCGGTGGCACGGACTTCGCGGGGTCGGACGCGTACTTGGATGAGGAAGAGCAGACCGAGGTCACGGACACCTGCGGTCCGGGCGGGGCCATCAACATTCCCGTCTACATCTCCCCCATCAGCGTGGCCTTCAACCTCCCGGGTATTCGGGAATTGAACTTGGACGCGCCCACGATCGCCAAGATTTTCCGACACGAGATCACGCGGTGGAACGATCCTGCCATCGCGAATCAGAACCCGGATGTGAGCCTGCCTGACGGCGTGATCACCCCGGTCGCCCGCGCCGATGATTCCGGGACCACGGAGAATTTCACCGACTACCTTGAGGCCGCCGCGCCCGAGGTGTGGACCGATGAGCATGACGGCGGCTGGCCCAATTCGCTTCCCAGCGAGCGCGCCCAGGGCAATAACGGTGTGGTCACCGTGACGAACCAGACCGAGGGCGCCATCACGTACGCGGACGACTCCCTCGTGGGGGAATCCCTGGGCAAAGCAAGGGTGAAGGTAGGCGATGAGTACGTGCCCGTGACCGCCGAAACCGCAGCCACGGCCGTGGGAGTCTCTTCCCGAGTGGAAGGTACCGGCGAACACGACATCGCTCTGGACATCGACCGCACCCCCGACGTGCCGGGCGCTTACCCCGTGGTCCTGGCCTCATACCACGTGTTCTGCACGAGCTACAGTGACCCCCAAACTCTGGAGCTGATCAAGACCTTCGGGCATTACGTGGTCAGCCCCGAGGGTCAACAGCTGGCGGGGGACTCGGTCAAGAGCGCGCCCCTTCCCGAAAACCTCACCAGGGAGGCTCAGGAGGCTCTGGACTCCATCACGCTGCGGTAGTGCACGCCATGCCGCGTTCCCGGAATGAGTGGCCACGCGGCCGTGTTCTGTGAGTGATGGGTATTCCACTTTCGCTCCTCGACCGGTCCCGCACCCGCCAGGGACACACCGATTCCGCCGCTTTGCACCAAACGGTGGAACGAGCCCGGCGCGCAGAGGCGGCCGGGTATCGGCGGTTCTGGGTGTCCGAGCATCACGGAGTTCCCGGGGTCGCCTCGGGGACCCCGGCCTTACTTGCCCAGGCGGTTGCCGCCGCCACCAGCACAATTCGTGTGGGGTCCGGCGGAGTAATGCTGCCCAACCACCGCCCGATCCTGGTCGCCGAGGAATTCGCGGTACTCACAGCCCTGCACGGCGAGCGCTTCGATCTGGGGCTCGGTCGCTCCCTGGGCTTCACCAAACCCGTGCGCGAAGCACTCGGCGCGTTGCAGGCTCGGCCGCGAGAATTCGCGGCGGCCATCGAGGAGGTCCGTGAGTACTTGACGGGTGCGGGCAACATCACGATTCGCCCGGCCGACACCGGCCATATCCCAATCTTCGTGCTGGGCACCGGCACCGGGCTGCAGATCGCAGCGGAGCTGGGTCTGCCCGCAGTGGTCGGTGGGCCATTGCTCAGGTCAGGCCCGGAGGCCTTCGACGCGTACCGCTCCGAGTTCCGCCCCAGCTCCCAACAGGCCGAGCCGTATTTAATTGTCTCTGCCGAAATCTTCGTGGCCGAGTCGTCCTCGGAAGCTCGCGCACTCGCTGTGCCGGAAGCCTGGGCCATGGCCCAATCTCGCCTCACCGGGTCCTTCCCGCCGCTCCTGCCGACGACGTCGCTCCCCACCCAGCGCACGGGTCGGCAAGATCGCTACGTGGCCGAATCTCTAGCGACCGTCATCGCGGGGACGGAGGACCGGGTCGTGAGGGAGATCAGCGACCTGTTGGAGCGCACCGGTGCGGACGAGATCATGAGCACGGCGTCCACCTTTGACGTTGCCGCGCTGTACGACTCGGACGCCCGTTTGGCTCGTGCCGTGGCTGCCCTATAGTCCGCGTTCCTTGCCCGGCGCGGGGCTGCTGCCATCAACCAACCCGCTGGGCTCCCCCGCCCCGGTTGATACCACATGAACGAGCTGCTCCATCGGACCCTTCCCCCAGATCAAAGTCCAGGCAATACAGCCCGCCGTGACTCCCAGGGTGATCGGCCAGAACGGATCGAGCGCCAGGAATCCATGCAACCGGTGGATGTCGGAACCCACTCCCGGTGTGACCATGATCCAGATGCCCCAGACGAGCAGGTGCGCCGTGTATGCCGTCAAAGGCATGGACCCGATGACCCGTACCGGCCACAGAAGCCAGCGCAGCGACGTCGTCGCGGCGAGAACGGACACCGCGAGGACCGCAAGAGCGAAACCTCCCGAGCCGAACGCCTCCCCCACCCCGTTCGAGTGGGGGTCGTCGCGAAAAACCGACAGTGCCCAGAAGGTCGAGCCGGCCGGGAGATCCGCCCCATAGCGAGCAATCACCTGGTTGCCTACCGGGCCGAGCACCGCGTAACCGAGCACCGAGAGTGCCACCCCGGACACGAGCAACAACACCGTGGGGCCGATTCCGCGGCGGATCACCCGCCCCGCGATGATCCCCGCGGCCACGAACGCCAGCCACACCACAAAGGGGTAATTCCACCCGAGCACGTCGGAGACGAGTTCCGCAGCACTTCCCCGTTCGGGTTGGCCCCCGCTGTCGATCAACGCGACGACAAATGGCGCGACAGCCGCCGTGAGCGCCGCCGTGATGGCGAGTGCCCGCCCGGACCATGTGACCAGGAACGCGCCGATCATCAAGAGGAGACCGTAGGCCGGAAGCACCACGAACACAGGGATGTCAAGGCTGAGCAGAAGCAGCCCGAGGGTCCAGATGAGTACCGCGCGGATCATGATGGGCTTGCGTTGGGCGCGCGCCGCATCGTGTTCGCCGGCTTGCGCCCGCATCCTGGAGCCCATGAGCCCCAAGGACACACCGGCGAGGGTTGCGAACAGAATGGCGGACCTGCCCTCGACCACCCCGAGCCAGGTCTGCGGTCGGGACCATTCCAGGGATGTAACCACAGTGAGGTGAGCCACGTACATGCCCAGGATCGCCAAGCCACGGGCCAGATCGATGCCGGGGATCCGACCCGGAGATTCCAACCGGGCCACGTTCTGCTTCACGCGCTGTGACATGCTGCGTGGCGGCGATGCTGCGGACGGTGGCATACATCCATCATGGCGCACCGGGAGGATCACATACTGCTGCATGGGTCGCAATGAGGTCATGATCTAGCCTGAGGAGCATGCCTTCCTCCGATCGGGTACCCCCAGAAATCCTCGACCTCGCCCGCTCGGCACGGCGGGTGACGGTTCTGACCGGAGCAGGGATGTCCGTCGAGTCCGGTGTTCCGACCTTCCGCGATGCCCAGACCGGACTGTGGGAGCGTTTTGACCCGGTGGAACTCGCCACCCCGGAGGCCTGGGAGGAAGACCCCGCCCAGTGTTGGGCCTGGTACGCGTGGCGCGCGTCCCTCGTGCGCGGCACCGAGCCGCACCCCGGTCACCTGGCACTTGCGCAATGGCAGGCTCGCCCCGGTATCGATCTGCGAATTTCCACCCAGAATGTGGACGCCCTGCATGAACGGGCGGGCGCTACGGTTCTCGCCCACGTCCACGGCGACCTCTTCGCCCTGCGCTGCGCCGGTTGCGGTGCCCCCGCCGACACCGGTTATCCGCCCATTACGGAACCCGTGGCTCAGCTCGACCCACCCGCATGCCATCAGTGTGGTGGACTGGTCCGCCCCGGTGTCGTGTGGTTTGGCGAGGCCCTGCCGGAGAGGGCGTTCCAGGACTCTGTCGAGGCCGCGCAAGAAGCGGATCTCGTGCTGGTCGTGGGCACCTCGGGCCTGGTGTACCCCGCCGCGAGCATCCCGGACTTCGCCGGTGCACGCGGTGTGCCCGTTGTTGAAATCAACCCCCGGGTCTCGGAGGTGTCGGCCAGCGCGGACCACACCTGGCGTGCCACGGCCGGTCAGGCGCTACCCGCGCTGGTGAGTGCCCTAGGGTAAAGAATGGGTCTGGTTATCGCGACATTGGCGCAAGATCCACGGCTCGGCGCATCAAAATTACACTTGCCCAGTCCCGCATCGCACCGCGTCAAACCATCAGCGCTCCAACCGCTCATTGCAGTGCGGCGGGGGCTTGGTCACCCCCAACAATTCCGAGGACGTTGCGGGTTACTCTTGGGACATGCAGAACCAGCTACCCACGCGCAAGCAAGTGAAGAAAGCTGGTTCCAGGATTCGCGCCTATCATCGTGGAGATTTGCCCCACCACGATTACGAGCTTGCTCTTCGAGTAGTGGAGCAGTACCGCGCATGTTTCAGCTCTCCGACTGTGAACGTCAACAACTGGTTGCGGCGCTATGCCCGGGATGTTGGCCTGCCCGTGAAGGTGTCTCAGAGACTCAAGAAGGTTCCCACAATCATTGAGAAACTCACTGCGCGGGAGACGACGCTTAATCTCCTCACGATGCACGACATCGGTGGCTGCCGCGTAGTCCTTGATGACCTAGAATCTCCTAGGCTGTTCGAGGCTTCGATCAAGGATCGCCGCCAGAGTCAAATACTCCGTGTACTTGACTACGTGGAAATCCCCCGCATCTCGGGGTACAGGGCAGTACATATAGTCCTTAAGACGCAACCCAGTGGGCTGCCCGTTGAGGTGCAGTTAAGGACTCAATCCATGCATGAGTGGGCCGAGACTTCAGAGGGGTTCTCCAAAGATTTGGGACGCAACTTCAAGCAGGATGGTGATCATCCAGTCCAGGAGTTCCTCGCCGTAGTGGCAGATATCTACTTCTTGACCGATATGAAGAAGCCCATACCACATGATCTTCAAAAAAGGTACAGTGAGACTCTAAGTGAGGCACGGAGGTCTATGCATGTTCTTCGTGCCGCCCAGGGGGTGCAGCAGGAGTTGCCCCTCGATGAAAGGATCTAGCTATGGCTAAGGCGCAGCCCATTCGCCACTTCTTGCTGGTGTTTGACCATGCCCACGGCAAGTTGGTGCACCAAGAAGACTTTGGTTCTGACGTGGCCAGAGCAACCACTGCGTACTCCGCGATGGAGCAACAGCACCAGGACGAGACGCAGATTGATGTGGTCTTGGTGGGCTCTGACTCGTTGGAGACCATCAAATTTACTCATGCCAACTATTTTGAAGGCGCCTCTCAATCTCTCATGAAAAAAGCTATGGCCCTGAGCTTCTAGCTACGTTTCCAAGTCTTCTTCGAAGATCAGGAAGTCCCCATCCGCACCTGTGGATGGGGATTTCTTATTGACGCTCTGATCCGAGTGTCATAGGCATGTCGTTCGTGCAAGGTTCCACCCATAAACATGGGCTGAAAATTCGCGCGAGCACCCTGGTCGCGCATGAGAAAGGCCCGAACCTCAAGCAATGAAAACAGTGCGATAAAGGTTCGGGCCTTGCGCCTGAGGTGCACCTCGCTGGGTGGTTCTCAAACCCGCGCAAGCCCCTCATGACGCTGATTCGCCGGGTTCTGAGGGGAACGCGGCGCTCGGTGTCGCGTCCTGAGCGTCAGCCTATCGAGGATGTGCGCGGCCCGGTCACGAAGAATTCGCCTCGTCCTCAAACCCGTTTGAGTGTCCCGAATCGGGCTGCGCTGGCGGAGCAGTACGCCAAGGGAGTACCGGTCGACAAGCTGGTGCGGCGGTTCGGGATACATCGCACGACTGTGCATCGGCTCGCTGCACAGGCAGGTGTCGCGGTGCGTCGTCGTGGTCTGGATGAGCGCGGGCGTCGAGAAGCTGCGCGGCTGTACGAGAAGGGCATGACGCTCGAAGAGGTCGCTGCCAAGTTGGGTGTCGGTGACGAGACGGTGCGCTCTGCGGTCGTCACTTCTGGCGGGACGATTCGCCAACGTGGCCGCCGTCCGTCTCTCTAGTCAAGTTCGGAGAGGGACGATGTCATCCAAATTGGCGACCGACCCAAGCCAGATGCATGTTGGCGACGAGCTTTCCTTGCCGCTGACGACCGCGCAGGATGCCGACGCGAGTGCGTCCTTCCACAAGTTGAACGCCGCTCGATGCGGGGTGAAGCAGCGCCTGATCTATGACGATCGGCCAACGCTTCCAAGTGCCGTGAACCTCCCAGGCGAGTCCCACGCCCAGGTGCTGGCCTTGGTTACGCACGGAGATCCAATGATCTGGATCGTCCGCGACGACCTCAATAGCATTCCGGTCCGATGGTCCAGTTTGCATCTTCATGAACGTGTCAACTGGCAGCGCTTCAACCTGCCAGTCGACCTGTGCGAGATCGACGTTCTCATAATCTCGGAGGAAGGAAGCATTGCCTGCGTGGTCGTAGATCCACTGCTCGATGACATCGGCCGGCCAGCGCAGGTCGGCGACCATGTCTTGTCGTTGGAACTCTGTGAGGCCGTAACCGCTCTCGCGACATCGTTGCGCCAGGTCAGTGAAATCAACAAGGCGCATACCGATATCCTTCTCAGCCCTCTGGCATCATCCCGGTCTTTAGCCAAGCAAGCTACCCGGGTCTATCTAAATTACGGTCAAAATGTCTGTCATTATCAGTGCCGCATGTTGACTCGGATTCCGCCGAGTAGTTTTGCTGGACCGAAGGAACTGACTCTGTTGCGACTCTGCAACGCTTTGAGCAGTTCCTCAGTTCCGTCGCGGTCCTTCAAGTGCGGACGATGGTAACCGGTTCTGGTCAGAGGCTCATAGTCGTCGCCCAATCCGAGCAGGATTTGATCTAGTAGCCCGAGTTCTATGTCGGGGAGATGCGGCTCTAGCAGACCCAGAACGTGCTCGGCCGGCGCACCAGCCTCGGCAAGCTTGACTAGTAGTTCAACAGAGACGTTGTTGCCTTTGCTTGCCCACTGGCAAAACGCGATCACGCTCTGCCGGGACAGACGATCAGTGACGAAATCTACGTCGTCGGCGATCGCGCGCTTCACAGCTGGTGTCAGGCGTCGACTCCGCATCACTTGAGCCAGATCGTCGCTCGACAACTCCAACTCGCATACGTACGACGCCAGTTGCTTGGACGCTGCGAAGTACTCCTCGCGGAATGCGAACGGGCGGTCACTCACGAGGGCGTACGTGTCGGCGGTATCGGGCACCAGGTCCTTCTCTAGCAGCGCCGGAAGGAGGGCGAGGCCGACATCGGACAAGTGTTCGGGGTCCAAGCCGTCGGCCAGGTCGAGCTGCCCGAGTAGGCGGACGGCTGCTGTCGACTCCAACGCACCGGAGTTGGCCAGTGCATATGCAAGCTCCAGCCTGGGCTCTTCTTCTACTTCCTCGGCCTTGGTGAGGTTGACGGTGCCGAGGTTCTCGATCAGTTCTTCGTTGACTCCGAACTTGCTGACGAAGTGGCTCACGTTCCAGACAGTCGGCGCGAACCGACCTGCCGACACCACTTGTCCCCATGCTCCGTCGTCGAGGTCCGTCAGGTCGGCAACTTCGCAGGAGTCCGCCGCACGTGCCGCGACGAGGCGCACGGCAAACTCGGCTGAATCTGCGACGTCACCGAGCACAGCAACGAATGCGTCTGGACTCTCGACGGTCACCTCGTCGTCTTGGAGGATGTCAAGGTAGTCGTCCAGGTTCGCGAGCACATGCCTGTAGACCGAGTCATCGGCAGCGTTCATGACGTCAAGCACTAGACCGGTGCTTTCGCCGAGAGCGACCGACAGGTTCATCCGCGTGACCGGGTAAAGGCCTGCGGCCACCGCCGCCTTGCGCTGTGTCTCTCCGAGCACACCGAGATCGCTTATCTGCGCGCCGAGACGACGCAGAAGAGCAATCAGGTCGGTCGCCTTCACCGCGTCCGTCTCGCCAACAAATGCCTGCATCTGGGCGTAGTGCTCCGACACGAACTCCGCGACCTGGTCAGACGCTTCGTAGTCTGTGTCCTGCGCGGCGCTCGTGATAGCCGCATCAACGAGGGCCACGACTACTTCGAGTTCTAGCGGTGCCTTCTCGACCAGATGAATGAAAACACCGTCCCAGCGCGGCGCCAATCGACTTATGAACCCATCGCGAGATTCGCCGTCTATCATGTAGGCGTCGAGGAAAGAGGAGTCATCCCCCGAACGCACGGCGAGCTTATCGATGGCCTTGTCGAGGTGTTCGGGACGTGCAAGCAAGTAGTAGTCAAATACTTCGACGTTAAAGACACTTTCGCCGTCGAGGAAGCGGGAACCCATCTCCTTCTCAACTGCTTCGATCGAGCTAGCCTCATCGAAGTGAAAGTGGGGAGCTGCGCGATCGGCTTGGACGCAGTGAAGGATGAAGTTCATCGCACTCACGCTGATCGCGATGTCATGGTAGTCCGAGCAGTACAGAGTGAAGTTCTCGTCGATGTAGCCCTTAGCCAGCAGATCGCGCCCCAAAGGAGATACAAGTTCGCTGATGACGGAGTCCAAATTGCTTTCGTCGCCATCCGTGGTTGGCATGACGAGGTCCGTCCTAGCGATAAGTTCCGCCATCGTGGACTTCGTGACGAAGTCTTTAGTCTCAAGTGCCACCCGGGAGTCGCGCTGAAGGCGGGCAACATCAGCGTCCACGGCGTCGTCCAACCCATCCGTCCCAGTCCCGGTCAGCGAGATCAGTTCGTCGAATGACAGTTCGATGCCGCTGTATCCTGAGCGAAGGAGATGTACCGAGTCGCGATTCTCGTACAACGACCTCCAGAAGTCACCTGATGTCAGGTCTGACAGTTGGTAGTCCTGCGACTGGTATCGAAGGACCGGCTTACCTCCGCGCCCTGTCGCTCGGTAGACGATCGGCAGCACCTCTTGTAGCCGCTCCCCGGCTGTCTGCGCATGCTTGTCCCAGAGAGCTTTTGTCCTCACTCGGTTCTGCGCCGTCTTGCTGCGCACCGCTTGATGTCGAGTTTGATACTCGACCATCTTGTGGAAGGCCCGGTGTGCCTCGTCGATCTTGCTTGTGCCGAGCCGGATGGCTTCGAAGTCTTCCAGGTGCAGGTTCTTGTAAACCATCATCGCGAACAGGCGGTCTGCGGTAAGTCCTTTGAGCCCATTCTCGCCGAGCACGGATGCGCGATAGATCTCGTACTCGTTTCTGATGTTGCGGATTACGCGCATGTCGGTCAGATGGGCGCCGACAAGGTTGACCAATGCGGTAGACGGCTGGTGGTCCGCTTTGGAGAACTCGGCCGCGAGCAGGTCCCGTGCCGAACGGTGGGTGATGAACGGAACCATCGGCACTACCAGGTCGAAAAACTTCGTCCTGTTCGCCGAAGGTGCAGACTCCAACGCAGACGCATGGAGGGCCGAAGTCTTGGTATCTTCACCGTCGGATTCTGTGTCTACTTGAATTTCCTCGAAGATGCTGTCCCGGACTGCGTAGACGAACTGAATCGGCCGTGACTTGATCTGCTCGGAGTTGTTCAAGACGGTGTTTAGCTCCCGCAGGGTCTCGAAGATGTGCGGGTCCTTGAACCGGTCTAGATCCTCAAAGATCGCGACCTTGGTCTTCGTCCGCTGGAAGAAGTAGACAATCTCGTCCAGGTACTCGTCGAAGTACGAGTTTTCTTTCGCGCTCAGCTTGACCGCTGCTCCGCCGGCGGAGACGCTCTCCACTCGTATCCGGTTCTGAAGGACGCGGAGGCCTAAGAACCAGACTCCGCCCACGAACGCTCCGAGGGCGCCGACAGTGGCCCAAGCTACCCACGAATGACTGTCGACCACGCTCGCGGGTGCCACGTCTTCGATGCGATTGACCAGCCCAAGAAGAACGGCCACTACGAAGAATCCGACTGCAACGACACCGCCCCACATCAAGGCTGGCCAAGGTTTGAATGAGTCGATGCGAAAGTACCTTGACCCCGGCATGTCCGAAGGCGGCTTCCGATAGAGGAGCTGCTTGACGATCTCCTTCTGGATGAGGTTCGTCAAGGGCGCAAGCGACCCGTCCTGCTGGATGCGTACCCGCTTCGTGTCATCGATTCCCAGGCTGGACAACGACAAGTTGACCCACTTGGTACTGCGTTCGTCTAAACCCTCCTGGACACCAAGGATGACGCTGCTTTTGCCACTGCCGTAGTGACCCGCTAGAGCGATGTTCTTCGCGGCTGTTGCGGACTTGTCAGTTAGGACGTCGAGGAGGACGGCAGCGTTGCGTCCGTGGAGGTCCTCTTCGTACGCGGGTCCGAGACTCCGAAGGACGGGCACGGCAGAACTCGGTGCTGGTTGCCGCGCCGGTCGATCAGATGACATAGGTGAAATTCTACGGCAGGTGCCCGACATGACTGCGGTTCTCGGGCGTCTGAGCGACGCAGCGTCAAGGTCCTCGGGTTCGTCTGGCTAGACGGTCGAGCCTGACAGCGGGGCGGCTCGCTGCTGTCGTCGACGTGCAGCGGCCTCACGGAGGCGGGCTCGGGTGAGCCAAGCGACGCTTGCAGGTCCGAGCCAGAGCATCTTGAACCCGTTCCAGATCGTCAGCAGGACGAGTAGGTGCAGCCAGCCTGGCGCTCCCTGATCTATCAGGCCGACGAACCAGACGGCGGCGGCAAAGTACGGGATGGCCAGCATCATCGCTGCTGGCCCCCACTTCATGCCGCGTCTGGTCCGTATGAGGTCAGCGAGGATGTTGGTGGGCATGTAGCGGCGCAGGAAGTTCCGGATGTGGATGCTGACCACTATCAGGAGGCGGAACATGTTCGGCTCCTCTCAATCGCACGTTTCACCTGAGGAGGCAGTGCGTTGAGAAAGGCCCGAAGTCGGGCCGACCGCGTGTGGCCGAGTGGTGAGGAGAAACGTGCCTCGCTTCTACGATACGCCCGAGTTCTGACGTCTTGAAGGGCTCACAGTCGCGGGCCGATCGGCTGATTTGCGATTGGACGCCGTCCCGGTCCGTCCTGTTGAGGCTTGGTGATGGCCTGTGCGCGGAGGAGAGCGGCATCGGCGCGGGCATGGTCAATCTTCTGCGCCGCGCTCTCTGGTTCGGGACCGAGAGCGCGGCTGCTGGTGACCTGATAGCGGTCGCGGTAGGCCGCCACCACTCTGGCATCGCGCCGCCACGCCTTCGCTTCTTTCTCGCCCTCGGGCACCGGGCCGAGCGCGGCAGTCCAGGGCTCTTGGTCAGTGAGGGCGCTATCCAGGACGGTGCTGGTGCGCTGCCCGATGAGCTGGCGACGTTCATCGAGCGCCTTGCGCATATCGCCTGCCATCGGACCATCCACGGATGGGATCAGTCCGGCGATGAGCCGTGGCGTCTTGCGGGTGCGGCCTGAGCCGGCCGGGCGGGCGGTGGCGCGGGCTACGCGGTAGTGCAGGACGGAGGCGATGTCGTCAGCATCGGCGAACCCGCGCGCGGCGACCAGGCGCGGGAACAAGCGGTCTACGTCGTGGTGGTTGGCCTCAGCCCGGCGCAGCTCGGCGGTGAGCGCCCCGAACGCGTCAGACTCGATCGCGGCGTCGGCTTGTTCGGCGGTGAGTCCGGAGGACCGGATGAGGGTGGCCCAGCGGTCGTGTTGGGCTGCGGCGGCGATGGTCTCGTACTCGGCGGCGAGTTGGGCGATCGAGCCCCAGTGCTCCTGTTTGGCGGTGATGGTCTCGTGCGCGGACAGCTCGGCCCCAACGTGTTGCAGGACGCCATACAGCACGGACCGGCCGGTCGCGTCGGGGTTGTCACCGGGATGCGGGCTAGCGTGCTCGTCGGCCCTGTCGAGGACCACGTAGGCGCGGTTGGCGTCCTTGCCGCGGGTCATCGCGACGTAGAAGTTCTCCCGCGTCGTGGTCGGTTCAACCAGGACGTGTGAGGTGTCGACGGTGACGCCCTGCGCCCTGTGGGTGGTGACCGCGTAGCCGAGGTACCCCAAACACACTCACCTGTGATCGTGCGCGTCTGCGCAGTTCCAGTGTACTGCTTGCTGAGGACACCAGTTACTTTGCCGTGCGATCCTGCGTTCGAATTGCCAAAGGGGAATCTAATTGGGTCACGTCGAGGCGCTGTTCAGTGCCTGGTCAGCTGGCTCAGCGGGGAACTGCGTACCAAAGAACAGCGATTCCAACAGCGAGGAATCCTCCGTAGAAGGGGAAGATTGACCACGAGAACCAGACTCTAGGGTCAAAGAAGAACCAGCCACGGAAGGCCGTCCGCAACTTCCTCCAAAAACTTGGCTCTTCGTCGGATTTGTCCCTCGGTGACGGATCGCCATCCGCGTCTGGAATCTTGCGGTCGATATCATGCGGGTCGAGTGATAGCTCGGGAATCTTCTTCCCCGAAGCGACGGCATTGTAGAGCCGCCTGTACGCTCGCTCTTGCCGGAGGTAACTCGCATCCATGTAGCCGAACAGCAGAATGGCGGCGATACCTAACAATGCTACAGTTCCCGACCGTTGGGTAAGCGCGTATCCGAACGTCGCAGTGACCACAGGCAAGAGCCAACTCTTTGCCTGCGTCGAGGAATGAGCCATTCGAGCGACGATGCTCTGAATGTAGTCGAGGTGCTTTAACCTGACGGTTTCTCTTGTGTCTTCCCTCTTGGTCGTGTCGTGATCCGTCATAGTCGAAGCCCTCTACAAGCGTTACGGAGAGCATCCCAAGTCTCGTCTTTCGCATGCTCGGAGTAGCGAGTCTCGGGGGGCCAGATGCGCCCTATGGCATCGTTCGTCCATCTCGGGACGAGGTGAACGTGGACGTGATTGACACTCTGGGTAGCAACGTGTCCGTTCGACTGAATAACGTTGAGCCCCTCGGCTCCAGTGGTTTCCACGATTACTCGCGACATGCGTGAGGTAAGCAGGCCGATGTGCTCTGCATCCTCATCGTGTAGCTCCCAAACAAAGGGGACATGCGCGCGCGGGACGATCAGAGTGTGTCCCAGCACGGCCGGGTCCGTGGGGAAAAAGGCCACCACCTGATCGTCCCGATACACCTCGCGCACATCGGGATCGTTCCGTTGCACAATTGTGCAGAACGGGCAATCGGGATCAGCGGTCACAGACGAGTCTTGCCCTGCGTTGCCCATGTCTTCAGGCGATCTTTCAGGTAGTTGTAGGTGGCCTTGGAATCGATCTTCCCCGTCCAGTCTGTCTGTGTCGGATCAAAGATTGGAACTCCTGAGACGCCTGGGACTTTGTCAAAGGGATTCGACCCTGCCGAGTCGACGCTCCCCATCGAGGACAGGCCATGGATCTGAATGCCGAGAAGCGGCTTTTTGTCATCCCAAGCCTTCTGTATCTCGTACTGAACCCATTCCCGAGACGCAGTCTCTTTGCCAATAAGAACGATGACCGCTGACTTCCACTTCATCTTGTCAGAAATCCACTCTTTGATGGCTTTGTCACCACCGCTCTTGATCGTCTCCCACTCTTGATGGTTGAGGATCGGCTGCCCTTCAAGTGCTCCCATCTGCTCGATGAGTTGCACGCGATGAACATCTCTGTCGTAGTGGAAAGAATAGAAAACGGCCATGTTTGTCTCCTTTGAACTCGTGCCCATAGAGAGGTCTGCTCCCTTCCGTTGAGCATATCCGAGCCCCGGGGCTCACGTCGTCGCTTTGCTCGCGTGCCTACTGTCGAGCTGCGCCCGGCTACAGGGACCGTCTCGGTCCCTCGCGGCTTGGGTCGGTTCGGCGGGGGTCGCGCTCGAACGGGTCGCGGAGTTTTCGTGCTCGTTCGGTGGCGTCCTGTCGCGCCTGCTCCTGTGCGGCGTGCTTGGTCTCGATCAGACGGGCTGCGTCGTTGATGGGGAGGGCGCGGAGTTCGTCGGCCTCTGACCGTAGCAGCGCGGCCCGGTTCTTGGCGTCGTGCGCTTGACGGCGTGGGTTGGCGGTGCGACGCATCCCGTACCGGGCTGCCTGGGCGTGTTCGGCCCCGTACTCGTTTACGAGCAACGCCGTGTGCTCCTGCTGGTGCCGCTTCCGCATCGTGTCGCGGTCGGCGGTGGCGGCTTCGACAGTCTGGGCGGCCTCGGCCACTCGGGGGTCACTCTCGGCGCGGTTCGCGGCGACCTTGCCTGCCCATTCGGGGAGACGATCAGGGTTCGCTGGTGTGGTGCCCCACTCGATGCTGACCTGCCCGCGCAACGTCCGGGTGCGCTCGGTCGCGGCCTGCTGCTCGGTACGGGCCTTGCGCTTGCCGAACCTGCCCACCGTGGCGAGGCGACCACGGGCGGCGGCCTCGTTTGCGACGGCGTCGAGGTAGGCGGCACCATCAGTCTCGGCCTGCACCGTCAGCGGCCCGGTGACCTCGGCACGCACCTGCTCGGCGGCGTCCTCGGCTCGTCGGAGCACAGCGGCACTGTCCTCGTCCTCAGCCTGGTGGGTAGCGCGTTGGGCGTCGAACCTCGCGGCGATCTGCTCCCACCGTTCCGCCGCCTGTTCTGCACGCTCGGTCTCGTGGTCGAGGCGGGCGAGTTCTTCGGTGACCAGCCGCACTGGGCCGTCTGCGACGAATCCGCGCACCGCTTCGGCGGCTTGGGCGGTGGCGTGGTCGAGGCCGCGGTCTGCCGGGTCGCGTTCCATCGCGCCGATGAACTGCGTCCTGGCGTCGGCCATGTCCGTGGCGACGATGTGGAGCCGGTTCGTCTCGCGGCCTCGGGTCATACCGACGTAGACACCTGCCGCGCTCGTCGCCTTTGTCAACACCGTGTGCGAACCATCGACGGTCGCGCCTTGAACACCGTAGGCAGTCGCAGCGTAAGACAGGTGCGCGTGCTCTGCCAGGTATTCGGCGGGCAGGGTGACGGTGCGGGGGTTCTTGCGGTCGCTGGCAGCCTCCCGCGCGTTCACAGTGCCATCCTCGGTGACCTGCTGGACGATCCACTGTTGCCGGTTCGCCACGCCGAGCGCGGTGTCGTTTCGGCGGGTTTGGATCAGGTCACCTGCCCCGATGGTGAGGTCGTCGCTGCCGGTCGCGGTCACCGTATCGTCCACCTCGCCAACCTCGACCCTTCCGAGGCGGATGCGCTCGTTCAACGCCGCCGCCTCGTCATTCGTGGCGACCGTGATCGTCTCGCCCTCGCGGGCGTGCTCGGTGATGTGCTCGCGGGCCTGCTCGTCGTCGGCGTGCAGGGTCACGAGCCCCATCGCGGCGAGCCGGTCGAACGCCTCGCCGGGATTCGCCCGGTCGCGCATCGCCAATGTGAGAGCCGCGTACTCGGGGTCGGTGAAGCGGTGGAGTTCGCTCATGTCGTAGGTGCGGCCGAGAATCTGCGCGGCCATGTCGAGCACCCCGCCACGACCGACAGCGGGCAACTGTGCGCGGTCACCCACGAGGGCGACCGTCGCCCCGACCTCGGTGGTGACGGTCAACAGGGCGTGGGCGGTGTCCTGGTCGAGCATTCCCGCCTCGTCCACAATCACCCGCTCGCCCCGCGACAGTCGGGCGTGCTCGGGTGGACCGGTGTAGGTGCTGCCGGTTGCGGGGTCGGGGTCACCTACGGCGAGGCGTGTCCATACGCCGTCGTCGTTCCATCTCCATCCGTGCGCGTACACCAGTGCTGCAACCGACGTTGCAGGCACGTCGAGTTCATCGTGGGCGACCTGTGCAGCACGCTTGGTCGGCGCAACCACCCGCGCACTGCGTCCGTGCTCAGCGGCGACGGTGATTGCGGTGTGCAGCATGGTCGTCTTCCCACTGCCTGCGGCTCCTTCCACGATCACGAGAGGATCGGGTGAGGCGACCGCCGCAGCGGCGACGCGCTGGCCTTCATCAAGCCCTACGGCGTCCGCCGTCTTGGATACCTCGGGATGCTGAGGTTCGTCGGCGGGAACGGCCGCGGTGAGCTGGTCACGCAGCCCGGCTTCGGCAGCGACCACACTCAGGCTGGTCAGGTGCGCGACATGCTCCGGGGCAGGTACGCCCGGTGGCAGGACGGAGAAACAGTCGCTGGTCGCAAGGTCGGTCGCAATCCCGATGAACTCCCGCAACTCGGCAGGACTCGCCTGCACGCCCGCCTCGGTGGTGATGCGGGTGACATGCTCTTGAACGGTGTGCCGTGTCCACGCCGACGCTCCGGCAGCGCTGCGGTCCAGTGCCCGTGATGCAATCTCCTGCACCGCGAGGTCATCCACCGACACCACCGGTTGCGCGACACGGTGTTCGAGCTTGTCGGGGTTGTATCCGGCATCCGTGAGTTCCTGTACCCACCATTGCTCGTCTTTGAGGTCGGCGGGCTTCTTGCCGGGGCGCTGGTGCGCCCACGCGATGCCCTGCAACCTCGCGGTCATGACCGGGCCGAGAACTTCGCCAGGATGCGCGGCTTCCCATTCGGCTTCGAGCCGGTCGAGGTTGCGCCTGATCTGCGCCGACCGCTTCGACATGACCGCGTTGAACGGCTCCAACTCGACTACTTCACCGGATGCGGTGTCGAGGGTCAGACCGTAGCGGCTCAACGTCTCGGCAAGTTCAGGGTGTGCGGCGATCACTGCAGTGCCGAGGGCACGGATCGCTCCCTGCTGCTTGAACAGTGCGGCGGTGTCCAATGCCCGCCACTTCTCGGCGGCGAAGACGCGGGTGCCGATCTGCATGTGGATATGCCGGTGCGGATCACCAGCACGGGAGGTCTTGTGACCGATGCCGACCACTTGCATCCGCTCGATGGGCACGACCTCGCGCGCGTCGCGCGGGCCGACCCGAGTCACGCTGTGCTGGCCGAGCCAGCGGCGAATCTCCGCGAGGGCGTCCTGCTGCGCGGAGTCGAGGGCTTCGGAAACCTCGGGGTGGAGGGTGGCGGCGACCGACAGGCTCTTGGGGGCGTTGATCGTCATCTCCGCGAACAACGGCGACCCCTTCGTGCCCTCACCGGCCGCGCGAGGCGTGCCCATCGACTCGCCCGTCATCGGCTCCGTCCAGTCCACCCAGCCCTCGTACTCGACCGCTGACAGGGAACGGGCGGCGATGGCCTCGCCTGCGCTGTCGAGCACGGCGTACTCGGCCACGGTGTCGTCTGCGCCGAGGTAATACTCATCGGCACGGGAACGGTCGGCCTCGACATAGCGGCGCGCGGCAGCACCGCTGCCGCGGAACAGGATCACCCCGCCCTTCATCCTGGCCTCCCTCATGAGTCGTCTCATGAGGGAGGTGCGCACGCCCCACCAACGGTGGCATACGTGCATTCGGTGGATTCGGTGAGTCGGCGGCGAGCCTGAGCCTGGATCCGCCGAGCCGGTTTCTGGAGCGGATTGAGCGGTGCTCGTGGATGGCCTGACTGTCGGTGCTGACGGGGGGCGCGCGGTACCTGCCGGTCTGCCCGGCTTTTCCACTTTCGGTCCCTTCTCGTCGGGACAGGGCTTGCTGGTCAGGTGGCGGCTGTCAGTTGGCCGCTGGCGGTCTCGAAGAGCTCATCCCAGGCCTGCTGCCAGGGCCAGTTGCGCGGTAGGTGCAGCAGCCAGGTGCGGGCACGGTTGGCGATGCGGGCTGGGACGGCGATGAGCTGAGCGCGGATGGTGGCCATGCGGGCTTTGGCGTGGAAGCGCGAGGCCAGCACCCCGGCTGCGCGGGTGAGGTTGAAGGCGATCGCTGCCAGGACGGTCCAGGCGCTGTTGGCGGTGAACACTGCCGAGGGCATGTGGGCCAGCGGACCGTTCTTCAGGTCGGCGATGACCTGCTCGATGATGGCGTGGTCACGGTGAGCGGCCTCTGCCTGGAGCATCGACAGCGGGGAGTCGGTGAACACGGCGTGATGACGGTAGACGTTGAACATCTCGCCCTGGCCCTGGGGCACCGACCGCGGGTTGAGTCGCTTGACGCGGCGCACGATCAGCCGGGCGCTGGTGTGGTCGTCCTTCTTACGAGAGGTGAAGGCGGTGTAGTGGATCTCGGCCACGTCGGCGTCGGAGACCCAGCGCTGCTCGTCCTCGTCCCAGATGGCCTCGGGGTACTTGATTCCCACCCACGCCTCCTCGGGGATGCGGGAGATGGCGGCGACCACGGCCGCGTCCATGCGCGCGGTGATGGAGAAGTGCGCGCCACCGCGGCGGACCGCGGCTACGACATCGTGTTGGTAGAAGGCGCTGTCGGCGCGCACCGTGACCATGCCCCCGGCCCCTGCCCTGCGAGCCGCGGCCAGGGCCTCGGCGATCATCTTGCCCGCCCCGCGCGGTGACTTCACCGAGCCCTTGCGCAGCCGGATGCCGGCGATCACCGGCGCCGCCGTGGGCGTCGACAACGTGGCCACCAGCGCGTTGAGGCCCTTGACGCCGCTGTAGCCGTATCCCGCGCCCTGCTTGGCGTAGCCGTGAGTCTCGCGGATCGTGTCGTCGAGATCGACGTAGGCCATCTCATCGACGCCGGACACCAGCGCAGGCACCCGAGCGGCCAGCGCGGCCAGCAGCCGAGAAGCGATCGCGTCCAGTTGGCGAACGTGCCCGAACTTATAGCCGCGCAGGTGCGTGCCCAGCGTCGTGGGAGCCCGCAACTCGCTGAACGCCCGGCCCATCCCGCCGTGGCGGACCAGGTCCATGTCGCTGATGCTGTCGGCCCCGGCCACCATCCCGCCGACCAGCGCACCGACCTTCACCTGCGCGTTCGCACCGGCGCTGCCGGCCAGGGTGATGTGCGCATCGACCAGGTCCGACAGCCCCGCCGACTCGGCCAGCAGCATCACCGGCACCAGCCCACCGGCAGCGATCAGATTGTCATCATCGAACTCAGCGGAGAAGCTGTGGGAAACTCGCACTACCGATGCTCCTGTAACTCAGCGGTCTGGGACTCTCAGCAAGTCCATTCTCGCTGGTCACAGGAGCATTCGGCTCTCACGACCCGCCCCTCAGCCCGATCCGGCCGGCGGATCCAGGTTCAATGACGGCGACCGCGACCACCCGTACCTTTAGCCGTCGGAATTCGATCCTCCTGGCGCGACCCGTGATCGACGTATCGATGCGTCTCGGATGCATCCTGACGGTACCGGGCTATCGGGGTGTGGCGACGTGTTCGAGTGCATCAATGTCGAGGATGGAGACGTCTCGGCGTCCGTGGAGTTCGATGATGCCGGAGGTGGAGAGCGCGGCGAGGCGTCGGCTCAGGGTTTCGGGCGTGGTTCCGAGGTAGGCGGCGATGTCTTGTTTCGCCATCGGCAGCCTCACCGTGGGTACGCCTGCTCGCATGCTGCCGGGCAGATCTAGCAGGTAGGCCGCCACGCGGGCGTTGACGTCGCTGGAGGTGACGGCGCCCAGCAGTCGCTCGACTGAGGTGAGCCGGTCGGAGAGTGTCCGCAGCATCCGCTGACTGATGTCGGGGTAGTCGCGGAGCAGGGCCGAGAGGTCGGCGTGGTCGAAGACGCACATCCGACTGTCTTCTAGCGCGACGACGAGGTCGACCGGGCGGTGGCCCGTCAGGAAGGCCCGTTCTCCCACGACATCACCGTCTGTCACCGTTCGCAGAATCTGTTCCTGACCATTGGCCGCCGTGTGGCTGACCTTGAGCTGTCCGCTGTGCATCACCAGCAGACGCGACACCGACTGTCCGGGGGAACAAACAATATCCCCCTTGTGGACGCACACCGGGCGAACGAAGTCGGCGACGTGCAGCTGCTCCTGGCGCGTCAGTCCTTGGAAGATCGGTACGCGAGCTACGCACAGGTCATCCTCAGACATGCCTCAAGCCTACCGGAATCGGCGCGGGCGCCACCGTCCCAGATGCCCCAGGGGGCGCCTCGTACGGTGCCGTCCGGACTTGACCTGGGTCAAGGAGTTCGCAGTGGCGCGAACCTATCGTGAAGGTGTCAATACGGAACACCACCAAGAAAGGGATTCTCACAATGACTACCTCCACCGCCACCCACACCCTTTTGAGGGCCGAGGGATTCTCCTGCCCGTCCTGCGTGGCGAAGATCGAAAAGCAGGTCGGCCGCCTCAAGGGTGTCGAGAACGTGAAGGTCCATTTCGCCTCATCCCGCATCGAGATCGACCACGACGCCGAGCGCGTCTCCGTGGATGACCTCGTGACTGCCGTGGCGAAGGCCGGCTATAAGGCCACTCCTTCAGCCTTCTGAGGCACGCGGGCCCCTGTGGGGTCGCACATTTTTCGCTCATACCCGATCTGCCGGTCCGCTGGCACTCATCGCAGAAAGGTCGTACCCGAAAGTGAACAGGCTCCAGAAATGGGTCTATGGGAACTGGTCGGTCCCCGTCGTGTCCGGCGTACTCATCATCATCTCCTTCGCCGTTCAACGGCTGGCCGAGGGTGCGGCCAACCTCACCATCAGCCCCCAGTGGTGGCTCGATGCCGGCGCCCACGCCACCCATGCCACCGCGGTCTTCACCCTCGCGGATGCCTTCATGGTCGCCGCCGCCGTGGTCGCCGGCTACGGGATCGTGATCAAGGCGGTTCGCGCGCTGATCGCCAAGGTCATCGGCATCGACCTGCTGGTGTCGGTGGCGGCCATCGGCGCGGTCATCATCGGCAACTTCTGGGAGGCCGCGGCGGTCACGTTCCTATTCGCCATCGGACACGCTCTGGAAGCGGCGACCCTGAACAAGACCCGCTCGGCCCTGGCCGAGCTGGTCGCCGTCGCCCCGGATTCCGCCGTCGTTGTGCGCGATGGTGAACAACAGGAGATCCCTGCCGGACAGGTGAGAATGGGCGAGATCGTCCTGGTCAAGAACGGCTCGAAGGTCCCCGTGGACGGCCAGGTCGTCTCCGGCTCCGGCGCCATCGATGAGGCCTCCATCACCGGCGAATCGATCCCGGTGGAGAAATCCAAAGGTGACCAGGTGTTCGCCGGCACTGTCTCCCGCGGCGGCTTCCTGCAAGTGCTGGCCACCGGCATCGGCGCGGATACCACCCTGGCCCGCATCATCCACCGGGTGGAGGAGGCCCAGGACGCCAAGGCCCGCACCCAGGCCTTCATGGACCGCTTCTCCCGCTGGTACACCCCCGCCGTCATGGCGCTGGCACTGGCGGCCGGACTGATCGCTGGTGATGTGGTCCTGGCGTTGACCCTGCTGGTCATCGGCTGCCCCGGCGCCCTGGTGATCTCCATTCCGGTCGCGATCGTGGCAGGCATCGGCCGGGCTGCCCGTAATGGCATCCTGATCAAGGGCGGCGAGTTCCTGGAGACCTCGGCCAAGATCTCGGCGGTCGCCGTGGACAAGACCGGCACCCTCACCGAGGGCCAACCTGTCCTGACCGATGTCGTGGTCCTGGATTCCGCACGGGACCGTGCCGACGTGCTGCGCTGGGCCGCGGCCGCCGAGGCCGGGTCGGAGCACCCGCTGGCCCGTCCCATCCTTCAGACGGCGCGCGATGAGGGGGTGGCCCCCGATGGGGTCCCCGGCACCGTCACCCCGGTCCCCGGTAAGGGCATCGCGTCCGACGTTGCCGGCCAACGGGTGCTCATCGGCAACCCGCCGCTGCTGGACCAGTACGGCGTTCCCGACGACGGCAGCGCCGCTCGGGCGGCGGAAACTCTGGCCTCCGATGGAAAGACGCCGATGATCGTGGCCGTCGACAACCAGGTGATCGGCGTCGTCGCCGTCGCCGACCAAATCCGCCAGGATGCCCCCGAGATGGTCGCCCGGCTCCACCGAGCCGGGGTCGAGAAGGTTGTCATGCTCACCGGTGACACCCGACTGGTGGCCGAGGCCGTCGGGAAGGGCACCGGGATCGACGAGATCCACGCCTCTCTGCTCCCCGAAGACAAGCTGGACGTGGTCGCACAGTTGCAACGCCAGGGCCACACGATTGCCATGGTCGGGGACGGCGTCAACGACGCCCCAGCTTTGGCCACCGCGAACATCGGCGTGGCGATGGGCGCGGCCGGTTCGGCCGTGGCCGTGGAGACGGCGGACATCGCCCTGATGGGTGACAACCTGCTCAAACTGCCGGAGGCCATCGGTCTAGCCAAGCGGACTGTGTCCGTGATGCGGCAGAACATCGCGATCGCCCTGATCACCGTGGTGCTGCTGCTGGCCGGTGTTTTCGCCGGCGGGGTGACCATGTCCGTCGGCATGCTCGTCCACGAAGCCTCCGTACTGGTCGTCATCATCAACGCAATGCGACTGCTACGGAAGACCCGCGGTTCGACCACGACGCCACCGGCCGAGAGGACCACGGAGAAAGGGGCACAGCAGGTAACCGCCTGACATCCAAATCCGCACCGGGGCCCTGGGGCCCGCACGCCTCCGGGTCATCCCGAGGACGCGATAAGCACGAAAACTCAGACAGCGACATAGAGACAGCCATACAGGAAGCAGAGGAGATCAGCCATGACCGAGAAGAGCTTCACCCTTGGAGACAACGTCGAGCACTTCACCATCGCGGACGTCGCGAGGGACAACCCGGACTTCCGGAAGGTGCTGTGGACCGGCGAACACGCCCAGATCGTCGTCATGACCATCCCGCCCGGTGGCGAGATCGGGGACGAGGTCCACGAACACACCGACCAGATCCTGACCTTTGTCTCCGGTACCGGCGAGGCGGACCTCAACGGCCACACCCACCCCATCGAGGCAGGCGACCAGTGCGCGGTTCCTGCCGGCGCCCAGCACAACTTCCGCAACACCGGCGAGGAGTCGCTGGTGCTCTACACCGTTTACAGCCCGCCGGAACACGCTATCGGTGTCGCCTTCGCCACAAAGGGCGAAGCCGACGCTGCCGAGGCCGCCGGCCGAGACGAACCACCGCGGCACTGAACAACACCGTCCTGGCGAACCCACTGCGACGCCAAATCCAACCACTGAGAGAGAGTCCATCCCATGTCCAAGGTCTACGTGTTCAACGACTACGGCGGGCCCGAGACCCAGGAGCTGATCGACCGGTCTGTTCCAGTTCCCGGGACCGCAGAGCTGGCCATCGAGGTACGGGCCGCCGGAGTGAACCCCGCCGACTGGAAGATCCGCGAGGGCCAGCTGGGCCATCACTGGAGCCTGCCGGCGCCGATGGGACGTGAGGCCGCCGGCGTGGTCACCCAGCTCGGCGACGGGATCGATGACTTCGCCGTGGGCGACGAAGTGCTCGGGCTGGTGGCACCCGGGCACGGTGGGCTGGCCGAGCACACAGTGTTGCGCGCGTCCACGACCGTGGCCAAGCCCGAGGAGATCTCCTTCACCGACGCCGCCACCATCCCGGTAGCCGCGGCCACGGCCTATGACGCCACCCACCAGATCGAACTCGAAGCGGGCCAGACCCTGCTGCTATTGGGCGCTGGCGGTGGGGTGGGACTGATGGCCGCACAGATCGGCCGGGTGCACGAGTTCAGGGTCATCGGTGTGGCCAGCGCAGCCAAGCGGGGCCTGGTCCAGTCCACCGGTGCCATCTTCGTCGAATCCGGTCCGAACCTGCCCGAACGGGTGCGCGAGATCGCCCCCGACGGGGCAGATCTGATTGTCGACCTCGTCGGTGGGGACGCGCTGCGCGCCGTCGCGGACCTGGTGCCCGACCGGACCCGGATCATCTCAGCGGCTGATCCGGACACCGCCGCCGAGCTGGGCGGCCTGGCCCTGGCACGCACGAATGAGGCTATGGGGAAGATCACCGAGGTGATCCAATACGGGCTCGTCGATCCGCACGTGGACGCCCAGTTCGGCCTGGATGAAGCAGGCCAGGCGATTGCCGCAGTCGAAACCGGACATGCCGCCGGAAAGATCGTCGTAGTGCCCTGAGGCGAGCCCACCGAGGCCGGACGGGGCGCGGTGAGCACGCGTTTTTCATTCGGGGCGGGCACGCTCCACTGCATTGCTCCTGAACAGGGGCTCAGCTCGACGTGCCCGGATGAGCCGAGAGGGTGGGGAGGGTCCCGATGTCGATCGTACCGCGATATGTGCTGGAGACGCGCGCTCCGCAGCCGCGTGCGGGTGCATGTGTCGGCATCGGTGCGGTCACCGCTGGCGGCGTTGCTTCCATCACCTTCGCCACGGTCGCACTCGCTGCTGTACTGCTCTGTGGATGCAGCCAGCAAGGCGCACGTCTGCTGAACGTGCATGGACCGGGCGACGCCTCGGCTCCGGGTCATCCACAGACCGTCGCAACGACTGAGCCTGGATACGCCGAGCGGGTCTTTGGAGTGCATTGAGGGGTGCTCGGGGAGGAGATTGTCGGTCGGTGCTCGTGAAGGGCGTGCGTGATCTGCCGGTCTGCCCGGCCTTTCCACTTTCGCTTTCCTTCTCGTCGGGACAGGGCGGTTGGTCAAGCCGCCGCTGGTAGTGGGGCGCTGGCGGCGTCGAAGAGCGCGGCCCAGGCTTGCTGCCAGGGCCAGTTCCTGGGCATGTGCATCAGCCAGGAGCGGGCGCGGTTGGCGATGCGGGCGGGCACGTTGATGAGCTGGGCGCGGATCGTGGCGGTGCGGGCCTTGGCGTGGAACCTCGAGGCGAGCACTCCGGCGGCGCGGGTGAGGTTGAAGGCGATGGCGGCCAGCACCGCCCAGGCGCTGTTCGCGGTGAACACCCCCGAGGGGCAGTGGGCCAGCGGCCCGTCCTTCAGGTCGGAGATGACCTGTTCGATGATGGCGTGGTCGCGGTGCGCGGACTCCGCGGCGAGCATCGACAGCGGGGAGTCGGTGAAGATCGCGTGGTGGCGGTAGGCGGCCAGCAGCTCGCCCTGCTCGGCGGTGGCCGAGGCTGGGTTCAGTCGCTTGACCCGGCGCACGATGAGCCGGGCAGCCACGTGGTCGGCCTTCTTGCGGGAGGTGAAGGCGGTGTAGGGGATCTCGGCGACCTGCGCGTCGGAGATCCACCGCTGCTCGTCCTCGTCCCAGATCGCCTCGGGATACTTGATCCCCACCCACTCCTGCTCCCCGATGCGGGAGATCGCGGCGACCACGCCGGCGTCCATCCGGGCGGTGATGGAAAAGTGCGCCTTGCCGCGGCGGACCGCGGCGATGACGTCGTGCTGGTAGAACGCGCTGTCGGCGCGCACCGTGATCAGCCCGCCCGCTCCGGCTCTGCGGGCCGCGGCCATAGCGCCTGGGCGATCATCTTGCCCGCACCGCGCGGGGACTTCACCGAGCCTCGACGCAGCCGCATCCCGGCGATCACCGGCGCCGCCGTGGGCGTGGACAGCGTGGAGACCAGCGCGTTGAGTCCCTTGACGCCGCTGTAGCCATAACCCGCGCCCTGCTTGGCATACCCGTGGGTCTGGCGGATCGTGTCGTCGATGTCCAGGTAGGCCACCTCATCGGCCCCACCCACCAGTCCCGGCACTCGTGCCGCCAGCGCGGTCAGCAGCCGGGAAGCGATCGCGTCTAGCTGGCGCACGTGGCCGAACCTGTACCCGCGCAGGTGAGTGCCCAGCGTCGTGGGCGCCCGGTGCTCGGTGAACGCCCGGCCCATGCCGCCGTGGCGAAGCAGGTCCATGTCGCTGATGCTGTCCGCGCCGGCGACCATCCCGGCCACCAGCGCCGCGACCTTCACCGGCGCGTTCGCGCCGGCGCTGCCGGCGACGGTGACGTACTCCTGGACCAGATCCGACAGACCGGCAGATTCGGCCAGCAGCATCACCGGTACCAACCCGCCGGTGGCGATCAGGTTGTCGTCATCGAACTCGGCGGAGAAGTTGTGGGAAACTCGCACTACCGGTGCTCCTGTTGCTCAGCGCGTTTGGGACTCTCGACAAGTCCATTCTCGCTGGTCACAGGAGCATTCGGCTCTCACGACCCGCCACCCACAAGGACCTGACCGGCGGATCCAGGCTGATAGGGGGCTACCGCGCGCACGGCCTTGGGTTTGGGCCGTAGTCGTTCCTCTAACCATGCTGGGGCGATCGGTAGCACGGCGGGCCAGTGAACCGGAATGTAAACCCCCGCGGTCCGCTTGGTGCCCTCAGTCAAACGCGTGCCGGGGGCGACGACGTAACCACCCTGGGCGCGTACATCGACTTGCCACGCGAGCAGGCTGGCGCTGATCCCGATTTCGCCGGAGCGGGCTTGGAAATACAGGTGCGCTCCGCCTGATGGGGTCAGCACGGAGAGGCACTCGGCCCACGGCGTTGGGCCTCGGTCGCAGTGTTCCCACAGCAACGCGAGCGCGTCCTCCCCGTTGGTCACACCGGGCACATTCCACGGCGCCGGTGGTGCGCTGGGCTTGTTGTCGCAATCGACGACGAGCAACCCAGACGCGCCGGTTGCGATGCCCACCCCGGCGCCCTCGGGCCAGTTGAGCAGTTTGGCGGGGTCGGTGGTTGCGTCCTTGTATCCTCGCGAGCCGGGATAGGGGGTTTTCTTGCCCGGTTCCAACGGGAACAGGTGCCAGCCTCGGGCGGCCATGAGTAGGCGCTGTTGGGCGGGGTTGTGGCCCATGAAACCGGCCCCACCCCGGTCGTTTTGGGCGGTAGACTGTTGATACATCACTGGTTCTGCTTTCACTGGTGTTTTGTCCGCGTGTGGGGCGCGGGCTGGTTTGGTTGATAGAGCGGCGCAGGTTCCTACGGGTCTCCTGCGCCGCTCTTTCTGTTTGCGGTGCAGCGGGTCCGGGTCACGCGGCCGAGCCGGTCTGAGTTCGCGTGTTCTCGTCGAGCCACGCTTGAACGTCGGACTCGCGGTAGAGGACACGGCGCCCGGCCTTGGTGAAAGCCGGTCCCCTGCCTTGGAATCGCAGTTGCGCGAGGTTGCCTACCGTGGTGTGGAGGTACTCGGCCAGTTCCACGGGGGTCAGCAGCTTGTCAGTCATTGGTTTCAACCTTTCAGGGTTATAAATTTCTGCGTGTCTCACAGAATGGACTGTAATTCTGCCTCCTGTCAAGTGACTAGATTTCCTGTACCCTGAGGCCATGGATCAACCCGAACCGATGCGTGCCGTGATTGGCCGGAACGTTCAACAACTGCGCAAGGCGCAGGGCATGACTGCGGAGGAACTCGGCCGGCGAGCGCGTAAGCGCGGCCTGAATTGGGCCACCTCGCGGGTGTCGGACCTTGAGAACGGGCGCAAACCCGTCAGCCTCGCCGAGATGCTGGTACTGGCCCAGGTGCTCAATGACGGGCCAAGGGTGACGCTGGCGGATCTGCTCGCCGGCGCGGATTCCGTGGAGGTCACAGACACGTTCCACATACCTGGGGATGATCTTCACCGTGCGTTGTCCGGTGGGCAGGTAAACATCTACCCGAATGGTAAGAATCGTCATGACGCGCGGGAACGCCATTTCGCGCGATTGGAGCACGTCAATCAGGCGTTCGATTACCTCGGGCTTGATGATTGGGAGCTACTAGAGCGCGGTAGCGAGGCAACCACCGGAGCAGCCGAGGACAAGGCCGCGAAATCACTCGACGTCCCCCGGCTGGTGGTCGACCTCGCAGCGCAATCATTGTGGGGCCAATCGCTGACGGAACGGCGTGACTCACTCGTGAGCGCGGATAGCACACCTCAAGCTCGGGGCCACGTCACCCGCTCGCTTATTGCCGAACTCGGCAAATACATCAAGGATCGTCATGGCGACGATTGAGGCGTACGAAACGAGATCCGGCCGGCGATACCGGGTGCGCTACCGGACACCGGACCGCCGGCAAACAGACAAGCGCGGATTCACCACGAAACGTGACGCCGAACGGTTCGCGCGCACCGTGGAAGTCTCGAAAGATCGCGGCGAGTACATCGACCCGGCAGACTCACGGGTGACCGTCGGCGAGCTCGGCACGGTCTGGATAAACAACCGGACCAACCTCAAGCCGTCCACGTTCCGCACCACCGAGTCAGCGTGGAGGATTCACGTTGAACCGCGCTGGGGTCAAACCCTGGTGTCCGCGGTGCGGTTCTCCGACGTCGAGACGTGGGTGAGTGAGCTATCTGCGGGCAAATCGGCCACAACGGTGCTGCGTGCCCACGGTGTGCTGTTGTCGATCCTCGCCGGTGCTGTGCGTGACCGGCGGATCTTGTCGAACCCGGCCGAGGGCGTCCCACTGCCACGAAAACGCCGCAAGGAACACATCTACCTCTCGCACGAGCAGCTCCACTCTCTCGCGGACGCTGCAGGGGTCCACCGGACGTTGATTCTCGTGCTCGGGTACACCGGGCTGCGGTGGGGCGAAATGGCCGGTCTACGTGTGAAGGACGCGGACCTTACCCGGCGCCGGCTGCACGTGGAACGCAACGCCGTGGAGGTCGGTTCCCGTGTGGAGGTCGGCACCCCGAAAAGTCACAAACGCCGCTCGGTGCCGCTACCCGCGTTCATGATCCCATTGGTGGCCCAACAAGCAGCAGGGAAAGGCCTGGATGAGATCCTGTTTCCGAGCAGCACGGGCGGTTTCATCAAACGGCCCAGCTTGAAAGGCCCAGCAGCGACCGCGCTCACGAGCAACAAACACTCATGGTTCACGTCCGCGCTCAAACGCGCCGAGCTGGACTACATGACGTTGCACGATCTGCGGCACACCGCGGCGTCTCTCGCGGTCTCGGCCGGGGCGAACGTGAAAGCGGTTCAACGCATGTTGGGCCACGCTTCTGCGGCCATGACGTTGGACGTGTACGCGGACCTATTCGACGACGATTTGGACGCCGTGGGTGCGGCTCTCGATCAGGCTGTTTCAGCCTCAGGTGTGGGCAAAATGTGGGCAGACGCAGCCTAGGTGGGCATGAAAAAGGCCCGTAAACCCCGGTATTCCGGCGATCTACGGGCCTTTCAGTGCGTGCGCCCTGTGGGGCTCGAACCCACGACCCATGGATTAAAAGTCCACTGCTCTACCAACTGAGCTAAAGGCGCGTGCCCCGCAACGGCGAACCGGAAACGGAGCACCGCTACTCTACCGCAGGCTCAGCACTTTTCCACTTTCGGCACCCACCGCACGAAGCACTGACTGACGCCCCTGCTCGGTTCGATCGTCATCCGCGACGGCGCGGTTCGCGGCGTGGCTAACCTGGGCACGTGGAGAACATGTGGTGGTTCGCGGCGGGCCTGCTGGCCATGACTCTGTTGGCGATTCTGATACAACGGCAGGCCGGTGTCAGGCTCGGGGTCCAGCCACTCGTGGCGGTGATCCGGGCCGCCGTGCAACTGGCGGTAATCGCCCTGATCCTGCGCGGAGTACTGGCCCTGCCGTGGCTGGTTCTGGCGTTCGTCCTACTGATGCTCTCCACCGCGTCGTGGACCTCGTTCACCAGGTTGAAGGGGATCCCGGACGCAAGGAAAGCCGTGGTCACCGGCATCTTCGTGGGAGCGCTGATCACGATCGGTTTGATCTTCGGTATGCGCCTGGTCGAGTGGGAAGTGGCCAACGTGGTGGCGGTGGCCGGCATCGTGATCGGCAATACGATGAGCGCGGCAACCCTGACCGGACGGAACTTCGAACGCTCCACGGTGGCTCGTCGCGGGGAGATCGAGGCCTGGTTGTCATTGGGTGCCACCTCTCGAATCGCTTACCAGGCCGTAGCTCAGGAATCGATGAAGGAATCCCTGATCCCCAACATCGACCAGACCCGCGCGACCGGTTTGGTCACTCTTCCCGGCGCATTTGTGGGAGCCTTGTTGGGAGGCGCATCCCCCACTCAAGCGGCCATGCTGCAACTGGTGGTGCTCGTGGGGATTCTGCTGACCCAATCCATCTGTTCGTCCGTGGTGATCCGTGTGCTGTCCGGTTCGCCCGTGGTCCCGCAAGAGGTACGTACTTCATGAGCACCGTTCCCAAAACTAAGCTGGGTCCCTCCGTCATCACCGAGTACCTGCAACGGGTGGTGGAGGACCTTCGAGAGGTTGAGGGCGGGGCCGTCAAGGACTCCATTCCCGCGCTGGCCAATGCCGATCCCCATCCGATCGGGATCGCAGTGGCCACCGTGGACGGCGCCATTTATCAGGCCGGTGACTCCAAGCAGGAATTCTGCATTCAGTCGATCTCCAAGGCCTTCACCTATGCACAGGCACTCACGGACCGCGGCATGGACGGGGTGTTCGAGAAGATCGATGTGGAGCCCAGCGGTGACGCGTTCAATGAGATCTCCCTCCAGCCTGAAACGGGCCGTCCGGCGAACCCCATGATCAACGCCGGCGCGATCGCGGCAACGTCCCTGGTCAAGAACACCGCCCACGGCACCCGGCGTGAGCGCATCCTGCGTCTGTATTCCCGGTTGGCCGGTCGCCAACTGCGCATCAACAAGACCATCCACGCTCAGGAACACCGCTCCGGGGATCGCAACCGCGCGCTCGGCTGGTTGTTGTCCTCCCGCGACATCATCGAGGGGGACCCCACCGATGCGCTGGAGGACTACTTCGCGCAGTGTTCGGTCATGCTCAACTGTGTCGACCTCGCACGGATGGGTGCCACGCTCGCGGCAGGCGGCGTCAATCCCCTGTCGGGTGAACGCGTGCTCGACACCCAGGTGGTCTCCGACGTGTTGTCCGTGATGTACACGTGCGGCATGTACGACGACGCCGGCCGCTGGGCCTTGAAGGTCGGGTTGCCCGCCAAATCCGGCGTGGCCGGCGGGATCATCGCGGTACTGCCCGGGCAGTTGGCCGTAGCCGTGTTCTCACCCCCACTGGATCAGCACGGCAACTCCGTGCGTGGCGTTGCAGCGTGCGAACGCCTGACCCAGGACCTGGACCTGCACTTCGCCCGCACCGAACGCAACGGGCACTCCACGGTGCGTTCGGAGTACTACCTCTCCGAGGCGCCGTCGTTGATGCGCCGCAACGATGCGGCCAACGAGGTCCTCGAGGAACACGGCGAGGACGTGCGGATCGTCGAGCTCCAGGGTGACTTGCGCTTCGCCGGTGCCGAAACTGCGATTCGGACCATCCGCGAGGCCGCGCGGGAGTGCACCTACGTCCTAGTTGACATCAGGCAGGTCGATGACCTGGCCCGATACGTCATGCCACTTCTGGGACGCACCTCCGAACAGCTGGAGAACGCGCAACGCCACCTGGCGATCATTGCCGAAAAGGGATCTGAGCACACCCAGGACCTGGATCACCCGGTCACGGTGTTTCCCACCCGTGCCGAGGCCCTGACCTGGGCCGAGGACCGGATTCTCGAGAAGTTCGGCGGCCCGGAGTGCATGCCGGACAAGGTCCATTCCACGGATTCGGACCTGCTCAGCTCGCTCTCCGACGACGACGTCGCAGAAATCCGCTCCAAGACCACTCGCGTGGAATGGCCGGCCGGCACCACGGTGCTCCGGGCCGGCCAGCGTTTCGAGGGCGTGTACATGGTGGTCTCCGGCAACGTGGAGATCACCCGCCGCTCCCCCACGGGTGAACGGGTCGAGTTGGAGGTCCTCGGTCCGGGTAAGAGTTTCGGTGAGGTGGCCCTGGGCACGGATTCCCGTCACATGGTCAGCTTCACGACCCTCACGGACGTGATCGCCCGCAAGCTGCCCCCGGAGGCCGTGGACGAGATCGAAAAAACACACCCCGAACTCGCGCTGCGTTGGTGGCGCGCCGTCTCCACTCACGCGATGCGCCGCATCGAGGAACGCTGGCGGCAACAGGCCGGGGAAACCCACACCGCCGACTGATCACGGGCGTAGGCTGGAGCGCATGAATGAACCGCGCCAGCACCATTCACCCGTGAAGTTCTCGCCAGAGCAGTTCGACGCCCACGAGGGCGGAACGGATCCTGCGCGGGTCTCGGAGGCCGCGCACCTCGCCGCTCACGCGTTGGTGTCCCGGGGCCGTGAGGCGGATGATCCAGAGGTTCATCAGCGCTTGGTTCAGCTCACCGACGAGCAGGGACTGGAAGGCATCGCCGAGCTCTGGGCGCAGGCACCGGCGGTCTCGCTTCCCGGGGCCCTGTGGCGGTTGTACGCACTGCGCGCGGCCGCCCGCACGGACCCGCACCGCATGGGCCGCTGGTTCGCGGCGGGCAAGGGCACGGCACAGGTCTCGGATGTGGTGGCCGGGGTGGCGGGCCTTCCCGGGGCCGAGGAAATTTGCCAGGTCGCGGACACCATTTTGTCCGGTGCGTTCAACGGCGATTTCGACGTCGCTCTGGAGCGGTTCGCGGCCTTCTGTCGCGTCATTGCGCTGGGCCAGGAACGCACCCAGGACATCCCGAGCCTTGCCGTCCGACACGCGGACCAGCGGATTCCGAGGCTGTCCCGCACGGCCAACGAACTGGACGCCGCAGCGAAGGCCTGGCGAATCGGGGCATTGGATTAGCCCCCCGCGCAGGGTTTAGCATGGACACCAGGTGTCGGGCCGTGGCAGCCCCGGGCTCCATCATTTAGCCGCTACGAGCGGCCTTCCGCCGAGAGGCGCTCCCGGTCCGGCACCCCTTCTTCCCGGTACGTTCTGACCGGCGATCCTTGGGCCCGACATTGGGCCAGTCATGTCTCCGTGCGTCCGTTCTGTTCACCTACTACGGGTACAGTGAGGGCGAAAATTCACTTGCATGACACATAAAGGATGGGCGCACGCATGGCCTTTCGGATCTTCCCCGAAGACGAACGGGTGATTGAACTTCTGGTTCACATGTCCCAGTGCGTCACCACATGCGTAGACCTGTTGGCCGAACACATCAGCGCCACCGACGAGCGCCGCCAAGAAACGTTGCAAGCCCTCCTGGACGCCGAGGACGAGTGCTCCAACCTGTACTTCTCCCTGATGACCACGACCCGCTCTTCGTACGTGGTACCCATCCCCCGCCAGGACCTGTACATCCTGGGCCAGTGGATCCTGAAGTCCGTGGAAGCCTTGGTGGCGTGCGCCGAGACCCAGGAGCTTTATCAGATCGGGCGCCCCACCTCCTACGCCACGGAACAGCTGAACATCATCCGGCTGATGGCCGAGATGACCACGAAAGCCATGGGCCGGCTGGCCACCCTGGACGAACTCGACGATTACTGGTTCGAGATGATCCGCCTGTCGCGCCAGTCCGAACGAACCCACCGCACCTACCGTGCGGCGCTGCTGGACAAGCACAAGGCACCCCATGCGCTACGCCGCATGGACGCCGCCGGAAGCATCCTGGACGCGGCCCGCGCACTGTCACACGTGTCCGCCGAGGTCGGCCGAGTACTCGTCGCGGAATCCTGATAGCCCATGGCAGAAATCCTTCTGGTCGTCGGCCTTGTGCTGGCCGTCGCTTTCACTGTCGTCAACGGCTTTCACGACGCCTCCAACGCGAACGCCCTACCCGTCCGATTCAATGCCCTCACCCCGCGGGTAGCCGTATGCATAGGCGCCGTGTTCAACCTGGCCGGCGCGCTGACCGTTGGTCTGGTCCTCACGCAGTTGATCCCGTTCGACATTCCCATCCCCATCAGCATGGTGGGAACGGTCGTCATTATTTGCACCCTGATCACCGCGGTGGCCTGGGACCTGCTCACCTGGTGGTGGGCCATGCCGTCCTCGTCCACCGCAGCCATGAGCGGTGGCGTGATCGGCGCACTGGTGGGTGCCCACGCCGTCGGATTGGTCCAGGACCTGGCCGTCGACAGTTTCACGATCTGGCGGCTTGCTCTGCCGATCGTCGTGGCGCCTGCCATCGCCTTCGTTCTGGCGCAGCTGCTGGTCTTCCTGGCCGTATACCTGGTTCGACATGAAGCACCCGGGGTGGTGAAGAGCCGTTCCGCCGTGGTCCAGGCAACCGGGGCGGCCGCCATCCACTTCGGCCACGGTATCCAGCACGGCCGCCGGGCCATCTGGATTTTCGTGGTCCTGCTCATGTGCTACGGAACGTTCATCCCCATCTCTCACATCCCGTGGTGGGTCCCGCTGCTCGTGGGAGTGTGCCTCGGTGCGGGCACCTTGCTGGGCGGTTGGCGGATTGCCTACACCCTCTCCTCCCGTGTCGTGAACCTGGACCCCCTCCGCGGTGCCGTGGCCCAAACGGTTGCGGGCACGCTGCTCTTCGTCGGTGGTTTCCTGGTCCCGCTACCCATGTCCACGTCCCAGACCAGCACTGCCGCAATCCTCGGCGCGGGTTCCGGTCAGCGCTTCCGAACCGTCTACCACCGCACCCTGGTCCAGGTGCTCCTGACCTGGGCCGGTACGGTCCCGGCCTGCGCCTTGGTGTCCATCATCTTGTTCCTGGCCGCCTCGCCGCTTCTGCAGCTGGCTTCTTAGCCAACGACGCCGCCGCGTTCGCCGGACCCAGCGTGGGGAACCGGCGCGCGCGGCGGCGTCGTCGTGAGTCAGGAGGCGCGAGAAACGCTACCGATCAGCCGAAGCGGCCGGAGACGTAGTCCTCGGTCTCCTTCTTCTGCGGGTTGTTGAAGATCTCCGTGGTGGGGGCGTACTCGATGAGCTTGCCGGGCTTGCCGGTGCCCTCGATGTTGAAGAACGCGGTGCGGTCTGACACGCGCGATGCCTGCTGCATGTTGTGCGTCACGATCACCACGGTGTAATCCGTCTTGAGCTCGTTGATGAGGTCCTCGATGGCCAGAGTGGAGATGGGGTCCAGCGCGGAGCAGGGCTCATCCATGAGGATCACGTTCGGCTTCACGGCAATGGCGCGCGCAATGCACAGACGCTGCTGCTGCCCACCGGACAGACCCGAGCCCGGCTTGTTCAGACGGTCCTTGACCTCGTTCCAGAGGTTGGCACCGCGCAGCGAGGATTCGACCAGCTCATCCGCGGCCTTGGAAGAGATGCGCTTGTTGTTGAGCTTCACACCCGCCAGCACGTTGTCGCGAATGGACATGGTGGGGAACGGGTTGGGGCGCTGGAAGACCATACCGATCATGGAACGCACCGTGACCGGGTCCACGCCCTTGCCGTACAGGTCGTCACCGTCAAGCAGCACCTTCCCCTTGGCGTACGCGCCGGGGATGACCTCGTGCATGCGGTTGAGCGTGCGCAGGAAGGTGGACTTACCGCAACCGGAGGGGCCGATGAATGCGGTCACGGACCGCGCTTCAATGTTGATGTTGACGTCCTCGACGGCCAGGAAGTCGCCGTAGTAAACGTTCAGGTCTTCAACGTCGATTCGTTTCGACATGGTGTGGATTCCTTAGGACTCGTGACTCGATGGATGCTTAGCGGCCGGCCGTCTTAGGCGCGAAGGCCTTGGCGATCAGTCGGGCAAGAAGGTTGAGCAGCATCACGATCGCGATCAGGATCAGTGCCGCGGCCCAGGCACGCTGCAGTGAGGGGTCGGGGTTGGTGGGCGAGGTGGGTGTCATGATCTGGTAGTAAATGTACGTGGGCAGCGTGGTCATCCAGCCGGAGAACGAGTTCCAGTTGATGGCCGTTGCAAAGCCCGCGGTTACCAGCAGCGGAGCGGTCTCACCGATCACGCGGGCAATAGCCAGCGTAACGCCGGAGGCGATACCGGAGATCGCGGTGGGGATGACCACCTTGAGGATGGTGCGCCACTTCCGCACACCCAGCGCGTAGGAGGCCTCGCGCAGTTCGTTGGGAACGATGCGCAGCATTTCCTCGGTGTTCTTCACGACCGTGGGGATCATGAGCACGGTCAAGGCGACCGCGGCCACGAAACCGGTACGGGTGGACGGACCGAAGATCATGCCGAACAACGCCGCGGCAAACAGACCGGCCACGATGGAGGGGACACCGGTCATGACGTCCACGAAGAACGTAATGGCCTTACCCAACCAACCGTTGTTGGAGTACTCCACCAGGTAGATCGCGGTCAGCAGGCCAATGGGCACGGACATCAGCGTGGCCCAGAAGGTGATGGACACTGTACCCACGATCGCGTGGTAGGCACCGCCCACGACATCTCCGGGAGCTTCCGCGAAGTTGTCCTGCGCGCCGGTCACACCGTTCATGGACGTGAGCAGAAGGTTGGACGTCAGGCCGGGGATACCGTTGGCCAGCACCGTGTAGATCACCGAGATCAGCGGGATCACGGCCAGGATGAACGCGGTGTAGACCAGGAAGGTCATGAGTGAGTCGGAACCGGCGCGCGAACCCTCGATCGCGCCGATCAACAGCGGGCCCACGATCAGGAACACGAGGGCGGCGAAGATCGCCCAGGTGGCAATGTTGAAGCCGATGAGCGCGGAAATCGCGGCACCCACCACAATGGCACCCACACCGATCACGGGGATGAGCCACTTGGGGCGCTGACCGCGAGTCAGTCGAGACTCGCGCACGGGAGAAGTACCGGGCTTAGTCGTAGTCGTTGACATCAGTTAGCTCCCGAGAATTCCTTGTAGCGGGCAATGATGGCGCGAGCGATCATGTTCACCACCAGGGTGATCAGGAACAGCACCAGACCAGCGGCAATCAGCTCGGACAACCGCAGACCGTAAGCCTCCGGGAAGTTCAGGGCGATTTCGGCGGCGATCGTCTGGTTACCGGACTTGATCAGCGAAGCGATCATGGGGCCCGAGGACAAAACCAGGGCCACGGCCATGGTCTCGCCCAGTGCTCGACCCAGGGCCAACATCACGGAAGAGATGATGCCCGGTCGTGCGAAGGGCAGCACCGACATCCGGATCATTTCCCAGCGAGTGGCACCCAACGCCAGGGCTGCTTCTTCGTGCAGCTTGGGCGTCTGGGTGAAGATCTCCCGGGACATGGACGTGATGATGGGGAGGATCATGATGGCCAGCACCACGCCGGCGGTCATCATGGTCTTACCGGTTTGGGACGCGGGGCCGGCGAAGATCGGGATGAAGCCGAGGTTCTCGGCCAGCCAGTTGTAGAACGGCACCAGCGCCGGAGCCAGCACCGTGGCACCCCATGCGCCGTAGATCACGGAGGGAATGGCCGCCAGCAGGTCGATCACGTATCCGACCGACTTGGAGATTCGGGCGGGTGCGTAGTGGGAGATGTAGAGGGCCACCAGGATGCCGATGGGCGTGGCGATCAGCAGCGCAATGATGGCTGCGATCAACGTGCCGAGCACGAGGGGCCAAATGTATGAGAAGAATCCTTCTCCGCCGGTGATCTCGTCGGCCGGAGCCGCGAACGTGGGCAGCGCCTGCAACAGCAGGAACAGTGCCACGGCCGCGAGCACGGCGAAGATCAAGATGCCCGCTGCGAGACTCAATCCTGAGAAAATTGAGTCACCCGCGCGACCGGCCGCGGAGTTCTTGGTCCCCGGCTTCTGTGCGCTCGCTGTGGTGGACATGTACAGAGTCCCTTCAGATCATGGTCAGTTCGCGTGCCTGGGCAACCTACCATCCATTGTCAGGACGGAAGAGACCCGGGCGTTCGGCGCACAGACGGCGTCGACGCGATACCCGCGCCGACGCCGTTTGTGCGCGTTAGGTCGTCAGGTCAGCCCTGGACCTTGATGGACTCCACAGCTGCCGTGGCCTGCTCGCGCAAGGTCTCGGACAACGGAGCGGAACCGGCGGAATCAGCCGCGGTCTTCTGGCCGTCCTCGGAAATCACGTAGGACTCGAAGGCCTTGACGAGGTCAGCGGTCTCCTGGGAGTCGTACTGGGAGCAGACCACGTGGTAGGAGATCAGCACGAGCGGGTAAGCACCGGCTTCGGTGGTGTCGCGCTCGAGCTCGATGGCCATGTCGTGCTCGCTGCGGCCTTCGACCTGCTTGGAGACCTCAACGGCCTTTGCTGCAGCTTCAGGGGAGTGCGGCACGTACTCTTCGCCGACCTTGATGTCCACGGTGCCGAGGTCACCCACTGCGGAGGCATCCGCGTAGGTGATGGTTCCCTCGGTGCCCTGGGTGGTGTTCACAACACCGGAGGTGCCCTTGTCGTTCTCAGCGGCGTACTTGGAGGGCCATGCCTGATCCGGCTCGTCGGTCCAGTCCTGGGGAGCGGCCGAGTGCAGGTATTCGGTGAAGTTCTCGGTGGTGCCGGAGTCATCGTTACGGTGCACCACGGTGATGCGAGTGTCCGGCAGGTCTGCATCCGGGTTCTGCTCGGCGATCTCGGGAGCGTTCCAGGTCTCGATCTCGCCCTTGAAGATCTTGGCGATGGTGGGGGCATCCAGCTTGAGGCTGTCCACGCCGGGCAGGTTGAAGGCCACGGCAATCGGGGAGATGTAGACGGGGAGGTTCAGCGAACCGTCGGTGCCGCACTGCTCCTTGGACTCCTCGTTCTCCTCGTCGCTCATGAAGGCGTCGGAACCGGCGAACTGGGCGCCGCCGGCCAGAAAGGCGGTGCGGCCCGCACCGGAGCCGTCCGGGGAATACTGAACGGTCGCGCCGCTGTTGGCGGACTGGAAACCGTTCTGCCAAGCGGTCATGGCGGCCTGCTGCGACGATGCGCCGATACCGGTCAGGGTGCCGGAGACGCTGGACTCGCCGCCGCCACCGTTGGAGTCGCCGCCTTCGTTGCCGGTCGGGTTGTCCGAGCCGCAAGCGGTCAGGGCGAGGGCGCCAATGGCGAGAACGGCGGCTGAACGGCCGTAGTAGGAAGCCTTCACAGTGTTACCCCTTCATGGAATATTTCCGGCGGTGCCGGTGGATCGCAAAACGGCCGGACTCGGCCATCAACCCGCCTACGGAAAGCGCATATCCGTAGTGGTTCACCAGTGACGGTAGGCAGTGGATATGGACAGAGATCTCCAGGAAGGTAAACGTGGGGTTAACAGATGACGCGTCAGTGCCCGTGTTCACGTAGCCACTTGCATCAATACCCGTAGATGTGAGTTATTGCATACCCGCGGAATCGTGACGAGGCTCGGCACCGAATGCACGGTCGGTTTCGGGCGACCGCTGCCTAAGATGGGGTCATGTCATCGAGCGAGGCGAAACATCACAGGTCGAGGCTTGCTCATGTTCCCTCTGTGGTGAGCAAACGGTCCAAAACCGGCTGGAACCGCATGATGCGCGGACTGTTCCAGGCCGTGCAGATGACCGTGGCTGCGGTGGGCGCCTATGTAATCGCGGAGCGACTGCTCGGCCACCAGGGGCCCATTTTCGCAGCTACCGCTGCCCTCGTTTCGCTGGGTTATGCCAAGGGTGGCCTGCGTTATCGCCGCGTTCTCGAAGTCGCGATCGGCTGCACCCTGGGCATCGTGGTGGGCGACCTGCTGATGCACGTGTTGGGCCACGGCGAGTGGCAGGCGGCCATTGTTCTGCTCATTTCGCTCATGCTCGCGCGGTTCTTGGACAACGGTGCCATCTTCACCACGCAGATGGGACTGCAATCCGTCCTGGTGGTGCTGCTACCCCCATCCCAGGACGGCGTGTTCGCCCGTTCTCTCGACGCGGTAGTGGGTTGCCTGTGCGCACTGCTGCTGGCCTATTTCATCCCGGAAGATCCCCGCCGCGAGCCACGAGGTGACGTCCGAAAGCTCATCACGGAATACTCCGAGTTGTTGGCCGAATCCTCCCGAGCCGTCTCTGATTACGATTCCCGGTTGGCGTGGCACGCACTGGTTCGCGGCCGCCAGACTCAACCTCTCGTTGATTCGGTTCGCACGGGGTTGGAGGCGTCCAAGGAAATTTCCTATGCCTCGCCCCTGCATCGAAGACACCGGCAAGAAATCGACAGTCTGGACCATTGCATTCACTACCTGGACCTCGCCGTGCGAAACTCCCGGGTCCTCGCGCGCAGGCTCGCTTCAGTGCTGGACCACGTCTCCCTCGCCGACGACGCCGTCACGTCCCTTTCCGAGGTGCTCGCCGATCTTTCCGACGCCGTATTGAGCCTGGGCAATGCTTTGGCCGTGAGCCACCCACAGTCACGCGAAAGCTACTTGCGCCAGGCCCGCAACGAATTGTTCTCGGTCGCGGCGCGCCTGGAACCTCATGACATGGGTGTGCGCACCATGGAGGGCGAGGCGCTCGTGCTGATGATCCGCCCCATGGTGGTGGATCTGCTCGAAGCCACGGGCATCAGTCACCAGGTGGCCATCGGGCACCTGCCGCCGCTGCAATCGGACTGACTCCGTGCCGGCTATGCGTGTCTGACGCGCTGGATACTGTGAGTTCATGAGCACCAAGACCCGGAAACCCTCAGTGTCGTACCGCTGTACCGAATGCGGCTGGACCACGGCCAAGTGGGTGGGTCGCTGCGGTGAATGCCAGTCCTGGGGCACCGTCGAAGAAACCGGTTCCGCTCAGGAACACGGTCGTACCCAGGCCGCGCGAACCGTGGCTCAACCGGCCAAGCCCATCGGCCAGGTGGACTCTTCGGTCGCCCAATTTACCCCCACGCACGTACCCGAGCTGGACCGTGTGCTCGGTGGCGGGCTGGTGCCCGGCGCGGTGATCCTCCTCGCGGGCGAACCTGGTGTGGGTAAGTCCACGCTGCTCCTGGACGCCGCCGCCAAGGTCGCCGCGGGTCAGACACCCCGCGATGTGCTCTACGTGACCGGCGAGGAATCGGCAGCGCAGGTCAAGCTGCGCGCAGAACGTATCGGGGCGGTCGCGGACAAGCTCTACCTCACCGCTGAAACCGATCTGTCCACCGCCCTGGCTCATGTGGAAGCTGTGAAGCCCCAGCTGCTCATCGTGGACTCGGTTCAAACGCTGGCCAGTTCCGAAGTTGACGGTTCCGCCGGAGGGGTCAGTCAGGTGCGAGAAGTCGCGGCCAGCTTGATCCACGCCGCCAAGACCAAGAACATGACCACGTTGCTGGTCGGCCACGTCACCAAGGAGGGCTCCATTGCAGGCCCCCGGTTGCTCGAACACCTCGTGGACGTGGTCTGCCAGTTCGAGGGTGACAAACACTCCAGGATCAGACTGCTACGCGCCATCAAGAACCGATTCGGCCCCACGGACGAGGTCGGTTGTTTCGACCTCGGTGAGGCCGGGATCGAATCGGTCGTGGACCCCTCGGGTCTGTTCGTCTCGCGCACTCCCCTACCGGTGGCCGGCACGTGTCTGAGCGTCACGGTCGAGGGCCGCCGTCCGCTGTTGGCGGAGGTGCAGGCCCTGCTGGACAAATCCAGCACTGCACAACCGCGGCGGGCCACCTCCGGTCTGGATAGTTCTCGCGTAGCCATGCTGCTGGCGGTGCTGCAGCGCCGCGCTGGTGTGGGCCTGGCGAACCTGGACTGCTACGTCTCCACCGTGGGCGGTGTGCGGCTCACCGAACCCGCCACGGACCTGGCGGTGTGCATGGCCTTGGCCTCAGCCGCTCAGGACCGCCCACTCCCCCAGCGCCTGGTCTGTTTCGGGGAGATCGGCCTGGCCGGAGAGGTACGTCCGGTCCCGGACATCAATCGCCGGATCCAGGAGGTCGCCCGGCTGGGATTCACCCACGCGGTGGTGCCCGCTTCGCCGAGCGGACCGGGCAAGATCCCCCAGGGGTTCTCCGTCCGAGAGGTCACCACTGTAAGTCAGGCCATCGAATTGCTCTTCCCTCCGCGGGAGCGCTGAACGACCAGGTACGCGCGGAAATAGCAACAGAGGCTGGGCACGAGGTGCATGCATATAGCACGTAGGATGATCATGTGGTGAAAGCTCAGGAGACGGCCCTTCGTAAGACCCTGGCCCGCTTGGCACCCGGAACCCAGCTGCGCACAGGTCTCGAACGCATCCTGCGGGGACGGACCGGTGGGTTGATCGTGCTGGGCTTCGACAAGTCCGTCGAGGCCCTGTGCTCGGGTGGTTTCGACATCGACACCGAGTTCACTCCCACCAAGATGCGCGAACTGGCCAAGATGGACGGTGCCATCGTGTGCGATCGTGATGCCACCCGCATTCTGAAGGCAGGCGTGCAGCTCATGCCGGAGGCTCACATCGAGACCCAGGAATCAGGCACCCGGCACCGTTCGGCAGAACGCACCGCCAAACAAACCAACGTTCCCGTGGTTTCCGTGAGCCAGTCTATGAGCGTGATCACCATTTACGTGGGCGATCACCGCTACGCCATTGAAGGTTCACAAGCCATCATGGCCCGCGCCAATCAGGCTCTGCAGACCCTGGAGCACTACAGCAATCGCCTGGAACAAGTTCTAGGCAGTCTTTCCGCACTGGAAATCGAGGCGGCTGTCACGGCCCGGGATGTGGCCCTCACTCTGCAGCGCATGGAAATGGTGCGCAGGATCTCCGAGGAAATCAGCTGGTACGTGCTGGAGCTCGGCGAGGACGGGCGCCTCATCTCGCTGCAATTGGAAGAGCTGACGGCCGGTAACGGACCCGGCCCCGACGTGGTGTTGCGGGATTATCTCCCCGAGGAGACTCCGGCGGAGGTCTTGTCCGACGCCATGGCACAACTCGCGGAACTCTCCCCGGCGGATCTGATCGACCTGCAGAAAGTGGCCGTGGCCGCGGCTCTCATCACGTCCCAGGGCAACCTGGAAGCTGACCTGCACCCGCACGGTTACCGCTTGCTCGAAGGCATCAAGTCCATGCCGCGGGTGGTGGCTAAACGCCTGGTGGGTCAGTTCGACGGCTTACAGGCCTTGATGGCCGCGAACCTCGAGGACCTGATGTCCGTGGAGGGCATTGGCGAACAACGCGCCCGCAACGTGCGCGAATCGCTGTCCCGCATGGCTGAAACCAGTTTGCTCGAACGCTTCATGTGAACGCGGGACCCGCCTCCCGCCCGTGGACATGAGGGCGCTCCTCGGTTCTGCCCAACCCTGAAGGACCAAGGATTTTTCGATCAACCGTGCTGAAGCGGTCTACTCCAGAACAAAGGTTGCAGAGGAACTGCTCTGCTCGCCCAAGCCCACGGTCAAGTTGTAATAACCAGCCATGGCTTTTGCCTGATCCGCGGGGCACCCTTCCGCGGTGCGAATCCGGTTCCACGCCAACCGGGCCTCTTCCGTCTTCCCCGGCTCCAGCGTGACGTTTCGGTCCTCCCCCTCGGCCGCGCAATGCCGGGAATCGAAGATGACATCCGAACCGGACGTGACCACATAATTCATGGCGTTCGTCCCGGCATTGACCCGGCAGGGTTGCTCCCCGGTGTTCTCCATGGTCATGACCAGTACCGGTTCCTGATCGGCCGGGTAGGTCTGCTTGTCCGTGGAGGCGGTGAGCGTCAAGTTGGCACCGCACTCCTCGGCTGCGGCAGGACTGGCCGAGGAACCCTCGCTCTCCTTGTCACCGCTGGGTGTGGGCCGGGGGGTGAAATCCGCGAACTTGTCATTGGGGTCAACCGTGGCTGCCTGAGTGGGCTCGGCCGTGACCTGGGTCTGTGTCGGGGGTTGTTCCGGGTCCTCCGAAGAACCGGTGAGCGCGGAGACCACGGAGGAAATCCCCCAGATCAGGGCCACGACCAACACGAGCAGAACGACCAGGGCGATCACGCGGCGTCGGCGGTAGACCGAGGGAGGCAACCGGTCCCCGGAATCCCCGTGGGATGCGCCGGAGTTGGGGGAATCACGCTGCTCTGAACCGTTGGTTGCCATGAACTCCAGGCTACCGTGGGGATTTATGAACTCGAGCTCCACACCCTGCGCACCGGACCAACTTCACGGCATTCACCAAGCCGTCATCCAGTGGTTTTCACGGGCAGGCAGGGACCTCCCGTGGCGCGAGCCCGCGTGCTCTCCGTGGGGTGTGCTGGTGAGTGAAATCATGCTGCAACAAACGCCCGTGGTACGGGTTCTGCCGATCTGGCGGGAATGGCTGGACCGCTGGCCCAAACCGGCAGACCTGGCCGCAGCCAGCCCCGCGGACGTGGTGCGCGCGTGGGGCAGGCTTGGGTATCCCCGCCGGGCGCTCCGATTGCGCGCAGCAGCCACGGAGATCGCTGATCACCATGACAACCAGGTGCCGGAAAACCACTCTGAATTGCTCGCTCTGCCGGGCATCGGTTCCTACACGGCAGCAGCGGTGGCTGTCTTCGCTTTCGGCCAGCGCTACACGGTGGTGGACACGAATATCCGGCGGGTGCATGCTCGACTGTTCAGCGGCAAGGCACTGCCGTCCAAGACGCTCACCGCGGCGGAGACCCGGCTTGCGGATCAGCTCATGCCAGAGGACATCGCCGAATCGGTGAAGTGGAACCAGTCCGTCATGGAGCTGGGTGCTTTGGTGTGCACGGCTCGCTCCCCCAAATGCGATGAATGCCCCGTGTTCGATGAGTGCGCGTGGATCGCCGCGGGTCGACCGGAACCGGACTACGTCCCCAAGGGGCAGTCCTGGCACGGCACCGACCGACAGGTGCGCGGGGCCATCATGGCGGTGCTGCGGCACAGCCCGTCACCGGTTTCGGTAGACCTGTTGCTCACGGATCGCGCCGGGGCGGAGCAGCTGGCCAGCAGGATCGAGAACCCTGGCCAGGAGACGGCCGACATGCTTGAAAAGCTGTGGGCGCTCCCGGCCCCGCTGGAACAGCGCGAGCGGGCCCTCGGCGGGCTGCTCAAAGACGGTCTGGCGACTCGCCACGGAGACGAAGCCAGTCTGCCGAGCTGAATCGGTCTTGTTCAATCGCTCCGGACGGCTCCGGCTTCCTTGGTGGCCGGGACGTGCTGACCGGCCGCGACCGCCGATAGCGCCAGGACTTCCGGGGCGTCCAAGAGTCAGAACGACACGTGCAGTTGTCGAATCATGCGCGTGTTGCCCAGGGTGTTGGGTTTCACGCGCGCCAGGTCGAGGAACTCCGCAACGCCTTCATCGTGGGAGCGCAGGAGTTCGGCGAACACATTCGGATCAATGCTTTCCTGGTTCTCCATGACCTCGAACCCGTGGGCGGAGAAGAAATCCACCTCGAACGTCAGGCAGAAGACCCGGCTCACGCCGAGTTCCGCGGCGCGGTCAATCAGGACCTCGAGCATGCGCCGCCCCACGCCCTGCCCCCTCGCCTTGGCCGAGGTGGCGAGCGTACGCACCTCCGCGAGGTCCTCCCACATCACGTGGAGGGCACCACAGCCCACCAGCTCGCCGCTCTCGTCCTGAGCGACCACGAACTCCTGAATGTTCTCGTAGTAGGTCACGGTGTCCTTGGTGATCAGGATGTTCTCCTGCGCCATGGGCGCCACCAAGGCCTTGATGCCCTGGACGTCCGAGGTCTTCGCGGGACGAATACTGATCTTTTCCATGCCAAGACTGTACGCCGCCGTAACCGTGAGACGCGGGTTAAACGCCGCGAGCGGCGTCGTCACCCTTGTCCAGGATGCCGACGCCGCTCGCGGCGTTGTAGCGGTCCGTTCGCCTAGGCCTGGGCCTGGGCGGGGCCGTCACCGAAGCCACCCGTGTTGGGTGAGCGGGGAACGTCCCTGCCGGACTCGCTGTCGTCGTTGTCGGTCAACGACGGCGTGTTGTGGATCTCGTCCAGTTCCTCATCCGAGAGCTCGGACATGGGGGTGGATGAGAACGTGAACGTGCGGTCCTCACCTTCACCCTCGACATCCACTGTGATCTTCTCACCGGAAGAGATCTCGCCGAACAGGATCTTCTCGGACAGCTGGTCCTCGATCTCACGCTGCACCGCACGACGCAACGGACGTGCACCCATTGCGGGATCGTAACCCTTCTCGGACATGAGCACCTTGGCGGCGTCCGTGAGCGAGATGGACATGTCCTGCTCGCGCAGCCGCTGCTGCAAGCGGGCCACGAACAGGTCCACGATCTTGAGGATCTCGTTCTGGCTCAGCTGCGGGAACACAATGGTCTCGTCAACGCGGTTGAGGAACTCGGGACGGAAGTGCTCCTTGAGCTCCTCCTGAACCTTGGCCTGCATCCGGTCGTAGGAGGTCGAAACATCGCCGGTGGCCTGGAAGCCCACGGGAACGGTGCGCGAGATGTCCTTGGTGCCCAAGTTGGTGGTCATGATGATCACCGTGTTCTTGAAGTCCACCACGCGACCCTGCGAGTCGGTCAGACGACCGTCCTCGAGGATCTGCAGCAACGAGTTGAACAGGTCCTGGTGAGCCTTCTCGACCTCGTCGAAAAGCACCACGGAGAACGGCTTGCGGCGCACCTTCTCGGTGAGCTGACCGCCCTCTTCGTAGCCCACGTAACCCGGAGGGGCACCGAACAGTCGCGAGACCGTGTGCTTCTCCTGGTACTCGGACATGTCCAGGGTGATCAGGGCGTCCTCATCACCGAACAGGAACTCCGCGAGAGCCTTGGCCAGCTCGGTCTTACCGACACCGGTGGGACCGGCGAAGATGAACGAGCCACCGGGACGGCGCGGATCCTTCAGACCCGCACGGGTACGGCGGATCGACCGGGACAGAGCCTTGATGGCCTCGTTCTGACCGATGACGCGCTTGTGCAGCTCGTCCTCCATGTGCAGCAAGCGACCGGACTCTTCCTCCGACAACTTGTACACGGGAACACCGGTGGACGCGGACAGGACGTCCGAGATGACCTCGGGGGTGACCTCGGAGATCTGGTCGTCGCCGTCGCGCCAGGCCTTGTCTTTCTCCTCACGCTCGGTGATGAGCTTCTGCTCGTCATCGCGCAGCGAGGCGGCCTTCTCGTACTCCTGGCTGTCGATGGCGGCTTCCTTGGCGCGCTTGATGTCCGCGATCTTCTCATCCAGGGCCTTGATCTCCGGCGGAGCCGTCATGCGCTTGATGCGCAGGCGGGCACCGGCCTCGTCGATCAGGTCGATGGCCTTGTCCGGCAGGAACCGGTCGGACACGTAGCGTGCGGACATGTGCACGGCGGCTTCCAGCGCCTCGTCCGTGATGGACACGCGGTGGTGTGCCTCGTACTTGTCGCGCAGACCCTTGAGGATCTCCACGGCGTGTGCCTCGGAAGGTTCATCCACCTGGATGGGCTGGAAACGACGCTCCAGGGCGGCGTCCTTCTCGATGTGCTTGCGGTACTCGTCCAGCGTGGTGGCACCAATGGTCTGGAGCTCACCGCGAGCCAGCATGGGCTTGAGAATCGAGGCGGCATCGATAGCGCCCTCGGCGGCACCCGCACCCACCAGGGTGTGGATCTCGTCAATGAACAGGATGATGTCGCCGCGCGTGCGGATCTCCTTGAGCACCTTCTTGAGGCGCTCCTCGAAGTCACCGCGGTAGCGCGAACCGGCCACCAGTGAACCGAGGTCCAGGGTGTAGAGGTGCTTGTCCTTGAGCGTCTCGGGCACGTCTCCGCGCACGATTGCCTGGGCCAAGCCCTCGACCACGGCGGTCTTACCGACGCCGGGCTCACCGATCAACACGGGGTTGTTCTTGGTGCGGCGTGAGAGCACCTGCATCACGCGTTCCATTTCCTTGTACCGGCCGATGACCGGATCAAGCTTGGATTCGCGTGCGGCCGCGGTGAGGTTGCGACCGAACTGGTCCAGCACTGCGGAGCCCGCGGGGGTACCCTCGGCGCGGCCACCGGTCCCGACACCCGCGGCTTCTTTCTCGCCACCGGCGTTTCCGGACTGGTAACCGGAAATCAGCTCGAGCACCGTTGCCCGCACCTTGGCGGGGTCAGCACCCAGCTTGATCAGAACCTGGGATGCCACACCCTCGCCGGCACGAATGATGCCCAGCAGGATGTGCTCCGTGCCGATGTAGTTGTGACCCAGCTGCAGTGCTTCGCGCAGCGAGTGCTCCAACACCTTCTTGGCACGGGGTGTGAAGGGAATGTGACCGGACGGTGCCTGCTGGCCCGGTCCGATGATGTCTTGTACTTGTTCGCGCGCCGAGCTCAGGGTGATGCCCATCGAATCGAGAGCCTTGGCTGCTACGCCTTCGCCCTCGTGAATCAAACCGAGCAGCAGGTGCTCGGTACCGATGTAGTTGTGGTTGAGCATCCTGGCCTCTTCCTGGGCCAGCACCACGACCCGGCGGGCGCGGTCGGTGAAGCGTTCGAACATGGATACTCCTCTATTGGTGTCTGCCAACGATGCTAGGCACCTGAAGAGCGTTTATGGGCACTGTTCGCCGCTGGCGCACGATGTATAGCCCAGAGCTAAAACCTGTTGTGCCCGGCAACGGCAACGGCCGGAATGCACCCAGTAGGTGCATTCCGGCCGTTGAGCTGTTCGCCGGGATTCGCCCTTCCCGACCTACATCATCAGGTCCGTGCCGAGTCGAACTCTCCCCTTGGCACGCCTGAACTTTTCTTACTTGTGAGCGTCGTAGTACTTGTCCTGGATGTCCTGGTGGATACGTCCACGATCGGACACCTGGAAACCCTGTTCCTTGGCCCACGCCCGAATCTTGGGCGTTTCGGGGTTGCCCGAGCGGGTGGGACGCGTGGTGGCCCCGCGGTTGGTCTTGGCCGAGGCGCGGCGGGCCTTGGACACGTAAGGACGCAGAGCTTCGCGCAACTTGGTGGCGTTAGCGGAATTCAAATCGATTTCGTACTGACCGCCATCGAGACCAAAACGGATGGTCTCATCTGCGGAGCCGCCATCGATGTCATCTTCAAGAATGATCTTGACTGTCTGTGCCATGTCGGATCCTCCTCATCACCCCGTCAAGGGTCATGTCAAAATTAGTGAGACATTAGGTGCCATGAGTGCTCTCCGGGCGGAAAGCCACACGTGGTGTCATTTCGCGTGAACCTGTCCCCCGATTAGTCCCTAATCACCAACGATGGTCTTGATATCCATCACACCTCGCGGTGATAAGCCGACAAAAACACGAGTGTTTCACGCGGTCCTATCATGACATGATTGTTCACTAATGTCACGGTGGGATAATTGCGCAGCGTTATTTATCCTGCGGGGTATCCCGGATCGGAATGGTGTTCTTGAGTTCTAAACCACGTTTCTTCTTTGAGCTTACTTCTTGGTAGCCAAAGGGAACCTGGTCACCTTCGCGGTCCTTGACCTGCTCATACCAGCGCTCAGCATCCTGTTCCACATTCGCTTGTGCGGAACGTTCTGCCCGGTCACCGCGGAAAAGCCACCTCATGACCAGATAGAAAATGAGGCCCACACCGAGAGAGGGCAAGAAAACGGAAAGATACTCCATGGTGATTATTGTCCTCTACTGCCCTGAACGGTCACTGGCACTTGGCTACTCATTCCCGATCACTCGGGCTTCATGAGCGGGAACAGGATGGTCTCCCGGATTCCCAGGTTGGTGAACAGCATGATCAGTCGATCCAGGCCGAGTCCCAGCCCGCCCATGGGCGGTGCGCCGTACTCCAGCGCCCGCAGGAAGTCTTCATCGAGCTGCATGGCCTCCACATCGCCCGCAGCGGACTTCGAGGACTGTTCCGTGAGTCGCTCACGCTGGATCACTGGATCGATCAACTCGGAGAATGCGGTGCCCCGCTCCATTCCCCCGATGATTAGATCCCAGGCTTCAATGAGTCCGGGCTTCTCACGGTGTTGACGGGCCAGCGGCTGAGCCGAAGGTGGGTAATCGTAAACAAATGTGGGCTGGATCAAGTTCGGCTCGACAATTTCCCCGAACAACTCGACCACGAGTTTTTCTGCATCCCACGCGGAATCGACAGAGATCTCGCACTGCTGAGCAATCTCGCGCAGCGTATCCGCCGATGTGTCCGGCGTGATTTCCTGCCCCACAGCTTCCGATAAAGCCGGGTAGACGGAAACCCATTCCCACTCACCGAAGAGCTCGATGCGGCCCTGATCAGTATCAATACCCTCCACACCCAATGCGGAGGCGCACGCCTGAATAATTTCTTTGATGCGGTCAGCCATCACGAATTGATCCGCGTACGCTTCGTACGCTTCCAGGGTGGTGAACTCCGGGCTGTGAGTTGAATCCACACCCTCATTGCGGAATACCCGGCCGAGCTCGAAGACCTTTTCAATTCCACCCACCACGGCTCGCTTCAAATAGAGCTCGGTGGCAATTCGCAAGGTCATGTCCTGGTCGAACGCGTTGAGATGCGTTTCGAACGGCCGCGCGGCCGCACCACCGTGAATGAGCTGCAGCATGGGTGTTTCAATTTCGATATACCCGCGTTCCTCGAGAACCCGGCGTACGGTGCGCGTGATGAGCGAGCGGGTCAGCACAACGTCGCGAGCCTGAGGGCGCACCATGAGGTCCAGGTAGCGCTGACGCACCCGAGTCTCTTCGTTGAGCTCCTTGTGCAAGGTGGGCAGCGGGCGCAGCGCCTTCGAGGCCATGCGCCACGAATCGGCCATGATGGACAGTTCACCGCGCTTGGAGCTGATCACGCGGCCGGTCACGGCCACGAAGTCACCCAGGTCCACCTGGGCCTTCCAGGCCGCCAGGGCGTCCTCGCCCACGTTGGCCTTGGAGATCATGACCTGCAGCCGGGTGCCGTCACCCTCTTGAAGGGTGCCGAAGCACAGCTTGCCGGTGTTACGCACGTGGATCACACGTCCCGCGACGGTCGCGACGTCATCGGTTTCCTCTCCGGCTTCGAGGTGCTCGTAACCCTCTCGCACCTGAGCCAGGGAATGGGTGCGACCCACCCCCACCGGGTAGGGGGAAACACCCGATTCCTCAATGGCCTTGCGCTTGGCAGCACGGAACGCCATTTGGTCGTTGAGTTCGTGCTCGGAAAGCTCCGGCGTGGAATCTACTGCTGTGGTGTTATCTCGCTGCTCGGTCACAATTCTCCAGGATAGCGGTCAGATCAAATCTTCATGTTGTCGATGAGGCGGGTGGGGCCCACCCAGGCGGCGGCCAGCGCCAACGCCCCAGCTCGCGGTTGGATCTCCGCGAGCGTATCCGGGTCCACGGTGACCAGGTAATCGAGTTTTACACTCGGCTCCGCGTCGATGCGCCCGCGGGCCTGGTCCAGAGTAAGTTCACCCGCGGCCAGCGAGCGCAAGGTGTGGTTGAGAACCAGGGCGTGGGCGGCGTCGTCGGTGGTCAAGTACTGGTTGCGCGAGGACAGCGCGAGGCCTTGCTCCGAGCGCACGATGGGCACCGGTCGGATCTGCACGCGGTGATTGAAATCACGCACCATTCTTTGCATCAGCAGCAATTGTTGGGCGTCCTTTTCGCCGAAATAGGCGCGGAATTCGACACCGGGGCCCGGCTGAATAATCGTGAAGAGCTTGTTGACCACGGTCAAGGCGCCGTCGAAGTGACCGGGGCGGGTGGCACCTTCCAGCACGGAACCGGCCTGACCGGAGGTCACCGAGACCACCGGAACGCCTCCCGGGTACATCTCCTCGGTGCTCGGCGCGAAAACGATGTCCACCCCGCTCGCGGAGAGCCCGGCGACATCCTGTTCGAGCTGGCGCGGATAGCTGTCGAAGTCCTCGTTGGGACCGAACTGGAGCAGATTCACGAACACGGAAACCACAACCAGTTGATTCTCCTCGCGCGCGGTCTGCGCGATCCGGAGATGACCGTCGTGCAACGCTCCCATGGTCGGGAACAACCCCACGCTTGTCACGCCCTGAGCCACGCGTGTCTCGAGCACCTCACGCATTTCGGCAACGGAGGTGCACACCACGGGTTGAGTCACTGGAGGTCCTTCCCCTCGAGCGCGGCAAGCACCGCGCGATATGTCGTGTCGTCGATCCGCCCGGAGGCCACGGCGCGCTGGGCCGTGAGCTTCCCGAGGGCGCGATAGCCCTCGAGCAGGTCATGCCCCGCCGACGACGCCGCAGCGTCCGGTCCCGCAAGTTCCGTCAGGGCGGCCACGTGGGCGGCCACCGTGCTCACGTCACCTCGCGCCACGGGTCCGGTCAACGCGTTCTCGCCGGAGGCCAGGGCGTTGTCCACCGTGGCTCGCACCAAGGGACCCAGCACGCGATCCGGGTGTTCGACACCGATCTTATGCAGCAGCTGCATGGACTGGCCCATGAGCGTCATCACATGGTTGGATCCGTGGGCGAGAGCAGCGTGGTAGAGCGGGCGATCCGCCTCCGCAATCACGACCGGCTCGGCACCCATTTCCACGACGAGTGCCTGCGCAATGGGCAACACGGGAGCAGCAGCGGTGACCCCGAAGCTACAGTCGGTGAGCCGTTGGAGGTCAAGACTCAGGCCCGTGAACGTCATGGACGGGTGGATGGCCAGGCCGATGCCCCCGGCCGCGCGCACCGGTTCCAGCACGTCCGTTCCGAAGCGCCCGGCGGTGTGCACGACCAGTTGACCCGGCTGCCAAACGCCCAGTTTGCCGAGCCCCTCGACCAGTCCCGGGAGTTGATCATCCGGTACAGCCAGGAGAACGAGTTCGCTGCGTTCCACGATGGTGGGAACGTCGAGCACAGGAACGTCCGGCAGGAGGGCATCCGCGCGGTCACGACTGGCTTCGGAGTGGGCGTACACACCCACCACGGCGTGTCCGGCGGCGCGCAATGCCGCGCCCAGAACGGAACCGACCTTTCCGGCACTGATGATTCCCACGCCCAGGCGCCCCGGGCGCTGTTGTGGCTCGTTCACTGGATCTCCTCGCGTGAGTGATGTGCACTGTCCTGGTTGACCCGGTCCCGGGCGGCACGTGCGAGGCCCGTCTGCCGCGCCAAGAGAGCACGGGACTGCCGCACATCCAGGTGGTAAATGGCCGTGGTGACCGGTCCGGCAATCATGTGCGCGTGGATGCTCGCCAGCTTCATCCGCCGATCGACGGGCCCTTGCTGCAGACCGAGGGACTGCGTCTTGTGATGGGGAATCACGCTGACATTCCGGTTGAGCCGGCCCCACCGCATGGCCAGAACGGCGTTGTCCATGGCGAAACCCGTGCGACGCCACGTCAGCGGGTCCACCCAGCGGGCTCGGCGGGGGCTGATCGTGTAGTTCTGGTCCCCGTCGATCCCGTTGAGTCCGTCCCGCACCAGTTCGGTGGGCGGTTCCGCGAGCGGCAGCACGAGTTCCAGGATTTCGGCCACGTTCTCGGGAGAGCCCACGGGCAGGACGAGTGACCGCAATCCCTCGAGGTCATCTGCCCCGCCCTTGCCCGCGGTGATCACCTTGACCCGGTGGCCGTCGAAGACCCGCCAGAGCATCGGTTTGGACACCTGCAGCGCCTGGACCCGGCCCACCGGAATGGTCGAGGAGCGTTCATTGAGCAGACCGGAGCGCACCCGCACGCCCACCTGCACCTGGCTGAGGGTGAAACCCCAGCTGCTTTCCAAGCGGTTGTAGAGCCCGGAGACGATCATGATGACCACGGGCAGGTAACTGGGGATCAGCACCCGCAGGGCTTCAGGGTTCCACTGCCACACCACCACGGCCACGACGGCGAAGAACACCGCGGAGACCGTGCTCCACGAGAGCAACAGGCTCAGCAGCACGCGGCTCGTGGGCACGGTGAACACGCGGCGTTGCTGATCTTGATCGTCCTGGTCCGTGAGCAGACCCAACCGCTGGGCCGCTCGAACTTCCCGGGAGCGTTCCTCGTCTGCTGTCAGGCTGGAGCCCGCACCGTGCTGGGCGAGCAACGCCCGGTGTTCCTGTGCCTGCGGAGAGTAGTCCCACGGTGCCGGCCGGTGAGCGGCCGCCACCGGGTTCGGGGCGCCGAAAGGTGAGCCAGCGGCGTCGTCGGACCCGTGGAGACCCTTGGTATCACCGTGAGTGACCGTGCCGGAGCCCGAGGCCTCGCGTACCGCGCCGAGTAGTTGGTGGCGCAGTTCCCGGGCCTTGTCGCGGCGCAGGTACGAGAGTTCCAGGGCGGTGCTGCCGCCGTCCGCGACGTCGAATTTCAGGGACGCCAACCCGAAGATCCGGGGCAGGAACTTTCGCTCGATGTCGATGCCCTGCACCCTGTCCAACCGAGCTTGGCGCTGCGTGCGGAAGATGGCGCCGTTTCGGAAGCGCACGTGGTCCGGGGTGATCTGGTAACGGGTGAACCACCACGAGAGCACACCCAGGCCGATCACCAGGCCGACCACACCGCACAGTACGGCCGCGACCAGGCCGAGACCCACCAGTTGAACGGTGCCGGCGAAATCCACGTCGAGCGGATCACCGTAGACGACGGCCGCCAGGACGTCGTCCAGGAACACATTGCCCACGCCCCACACGAGCGCCACGATGAGGAGCCAGCTGCGCACGTACGGGGTGAGCGGGTGAACGCGCAGCCACTCCCCTTCGGGTGCGGGCTGCGGGGCCTCCTGGTCGAACGGCGCGCTGGTCTGGGGGTCGTTCATCCCGGGGGCACTCATCACAGTCCCACCATGAGCTCTTCTCCGCGGCGTGTGAGCTCCTCACGCAACCGGTCGGCCTCAGCCCGGGGTAGGCCCGGAAGATCCGCGTCAGTGTTCGCCGCCGCCGTGTGAAGTGTCAGGTTGGCCAGACCGAACGCGTTGAGCAGCGGGCCGGTCTTGATGTCCACGTACTGCATGCGACCGTAAGGGACCACCGTGACGCTGCGGAAGATGATGCCCTTGCGCAACCAGAGTTCGGTGGACTCCTCCGCATAACCGATCGCGCGGACGCGGCGGGGAATCAGACACAGGTCGATCAGGCCCCACACCAGCACCACGGCGGGCGGGAACCACATCCACGGCGCCGGAGAATCACCCCAGATCCCCAGCACACCGAGAATCAGCGGAATGCCGAAGCCCACGGTCCAGATCACGGTGCTGATGGTGCCGGAAATGAGCCGCACCTTGATGTAATCGGGCGATACGCGCTTCCAGGTCAAACCCTGCGGGCTCAGGTCATTGGTGTCGGGCATAGCCTCCCTCTCCGGTGGCGTAAGGGTCTTGACGTCCACCGTACGGGGTGTCCTTCTCGGATTCGGGGTCGTCCGGGGGCAGCTTGCACCAATTCTCGACGATCCACCCGATGACCATGAGCAGTACGCCCGCGACGATCTGCGCCACGCACAACCACAGCGGTTCCTGGGTGGTGCGCACGCCGAGCAGCATGACCTGATCCACGCCGAGACCCGCGTGCCATCCCGCGGTCAGTGCGCCGTAGTACGCCACAGCCTGCGCCGCCGCTGCGGTGCCCACGCCCCACACGGGGTCGTAGGGTTTCCGGTCGGCCGGGGCTCGACGACGCCGCCGCCCCTCCCCTTCCGGGTCGCGGTAGGCGCGCAGCCGCAGACCCAGATAGAGCAACACGGCCGCCGCGGCGCCCTCGGCCACAAGGCTTCCCCACGGGAGAATCAGCAGCGCCTGGTTCTGCCCGGAGACCGCGTAGTTGATGCTCCAACCCAGCACGGCGGCGACGAGTGCAATCACCACCAGCGTCAGTACGTTCAAGTAGCGCATGATTGATTCAGCTCCCCTCCGTGCCGTCACACAGCGTGAGATCCGTGGTGCTCAAACCCTCGAGGTCGGGGGCGCGCTTGGCCAAGTCACGCACTAGCTGCCCGCCCAGCTGCGCGGAAGGATCCAGCCGTGACCACGGGACCAGAACGAAGGCCCTTTCATGAGCGCGCGGATGCGGCAGCGTGAGATTCGGGTCCTGTTGTTGGACGCCCTCGAACCAAATGATGTCCACATCCAGGGTGCGGGGACCCCAGTGAACCGTGCGCTCGCGGCCGTGTTCCTGCTCCACCTTTTGACACGCGCGCAGCGTCTCTTCGGGAGTTAATTCCACACTGAGTTCGAGCACCGCGTTGAAGTAGTCCGGAGAGCCCTCGGGGCCACCCACGGACCGGGTGCTGATCACGGGTGAGCAGCCGGTCACGGACATTCCAGGGATGCCGTCCAGAGCGGACACCGCGGACCGCAACGCGGCCAACCGGTCCCCCAGGTTCGCCCCCAGGGCCACAACACACCGGGCTGTCATGACTACCCCTCCGTATCCCGCGTGCGGAAAATGGTGACCGCCACGTCCGAAAACGTGACCTCGATGGGGGCCTTGGGCTTGTGTACGGTCACTTCGAGGGCCCCAATCAAGGAGAACTTCGCGAGCAACTCAGTGGAGATGCGTTCGGCGAGAGTTTCGATGAGCTGGTAACGGGGACCGATCACGATCTCGCGCACGAGTTCGGCCACCTCCCCGTAGTGCACCGTGGCCGTCAGTTCATCGCTGCTTCCCGCGGCCTTCAGGTCCGTGTACATCACCAGGTCCACGAAGAACGGTTGGCCCGTGCGACGTTCCTTCTCGAAGACGCCGTGGTATCCCACAGCGCCCAAGCCGGTGAGGGTGATGCGGTCGTGGTGGCTCAAGTCAGCGGGGGAAGTCATCATTCGCGCTCAGTTTTCACTCTCGTGGGGAATCTCATGGGGATCAAGGATCGGAGGGGTGACACCCAACCACGCGTGGGCGGTGGCCACGGCGTCGGCGGTCGCGGCGACGTCGTGAACCCGAACCGCCCAGGCCCCGCCGAAGGCCGACAGCGCACTGAGGGCGGCCGTGGCGCCGTCGCGCTCGGCCACGGGACGCGGGCCGTGTTCGTCCCCCAGGAGGTGGCCCAGGAAGCGTTTGCGGGATGCCGCTATGAGGACCTTGTTGCCCATCTCGAGCAACCGGGGAAGGGCGCGGAGCAGATCCCAGTCCTGGGAACCGGCCTTGGCGAATCCCAGGCCAGGATCCAGGATCAGGTTCTCTGGTTTCACCCCGGCGCGGTAGAGGCGCTCGCGCAATGCGAGCAACTCGGCGATGACCTCGTCCGGAACATTCTCGTAGCGGGACAGCGCGTCCATCGTGGTGGAGGTGCCGCGCGAGTGCATCAGGATGTACGGCACCTGGCGCTGTGCCGCGAGCTCGATCATGTCCTGCTGGACGTTCATTCCCGAGACGTCGTTGATGATGTGCGCACCGGCGTCCAGGGCGGCGGCCGCGGTCTCCGCGTTGAGAGTGTCCACACTGATCACGATGCCCCGCTCGGACAGCCCGCGGATGACCCGAAGAATGCGATGCTGCTCTTCTTCGAGACTCACCCGCACGGAACCCGGCCGGGTGGAGTCTCCGCCCACGTCCACGATGTCCGCTCCCTGGGCGGCGAGCTCCAGTCCGTGCGCGATGGCCGCGTCCACGGTGTCGTGGGTACCGCCGTCACTGAAGGAGTCCGGCGTGACGTTGAGAATGCCCATGACCAGGGTGCGACCCTGGGGCAACTGCTCGTACGATCCCCAACCCAGCTGGTCGGCACGGTTCGGGCTCATCGATTTTGGCCCGACAGAATCAGGTTCATGGCCTCCGCGCGAGTGGCCGGATCACGCAATTGACCGCGCACCGCAGAGGTCACAGTCTTGGCTCCCGGCTTGCGCACCCCGCGCATGGACATGCACAGGTGCTCGCATTCGATCACGACGATGGCTCCGGCAGGGTGCAGGTTGTCCACGAGCGCTTCGACCACCTGTGTGGTCAATCGTTCCTGGACCTGCGGCCGCTTGGCGAACAGGTCCACCAGGCGCGCGAGCTTGGACAGCCCGGTGACCCGACCCTCGGGACCGGGGATGTAGCCCACGTGGGCCACCCCGTGGAACGGCACCAGGTGGTGCTCACAGGTCGAGTAGAACGGGATGTCCTTGACCATGACCATTTCGGCGTGGCCGATGTCGAACGTGGTGGCCATCAAGTCCGAGGGGTCCTGATGGAGCCCGGTGAAGATCTCCGCATACGCTCGGGCCACCCGCGCGGGGGTGTCCTTCAAACCGCTGCGGTCCGGATCCTCACCGATGGCCAACAGAATCTCTCGCACCGCGGCCCGAATGCGCGGTTGGTCGATGCGGCTGTCCACCTGTTCCGATTCCAGGTAGTCCGCGTACGAGCCGGAGATCGGCTCGGATAATTCCTGACCGTTGTCCGGGCTCATTCAGCGCTGCTCCTGCGATCCGCCGGACCAGGGATTCTGGCCGTCGCCCTGCTGCTCACCGCCGGCGGGTCCGCCCTGAGGGCCACCCCGCCCGTCCGTGCCGGGCATCTGGGATTCACCGTGATCCGGGACCTCGAGCGGGTGCTCGGGCTTGGCGGCCACCGCCTGGTCCTGGGGAGCCATGGTGTCCGGATCCTGGGTGTGTTTGCGGTGTGCCTCTTCGCGCTCGGCAGCCGTGATCACCGGAGGGATGTCCGACACCGGGCGGTTTTCGCCCGAGTGCCACACGGGTCGCAGCTCGCGCTTGCGCACGTCGCGGAAGATCTCGGCGATCTGCGCCTCGTTGAGCGTTTCCTTCTCGAGCAGTTCCAGGGCCAAGCGGTCCAGGACATCGCGGTTCTCGTCCAGGATCTCGTGGGCCTCAGTGTGGGCCTGCTCGAGCAGCTTGCGCACCTCGTCATCGACGACCGCCAGCGTGCTGTCCGAGTAGTCCTTGCCCGTGGAGCCCATTTCACGGCCCACGAACGGATCGGAGTTGTCTCCGCCGATCTTCACGGAACCAATGCGGCTGCTCATGCCGTACTGCGTGACCATCTTGCGCGCGGTGTCCGTGGCTTTCTGGATGTCGTTGGACGCGCCGGTGGAAGGATCGTGGAACACGAGCTCCTCCGCGGCACGGCCGCCCATCGCGTACGCCATCTGGTCCAACAGCTCGTTGCGGGTGGTCGAGTACTTGTCGTCCGCCGGCATCACCATGGTGTAACCCAGTGCGCGGCCGCGCGGCAGGATGGTGATCTTGGTGACGGGATCGGTGTTGCGCAGCGCGGCAGCCACCAACGCGTGGCCGCCCTCGTGGTACGCGGTGACCTTGCGTTCGAGTTCCTTCATGATGCGCGAACGCTTCTGCGGTCCGGCAATCACGCGGTCGATGGCCTCGTCCACGGCGCGGTCGTCAATGAGCTGGGCGTGGGAACGGGCGGTCAGCAGGGCTGCTTCGTTCATGACGTTGGCCAGCTCGGCGCCGGTGAAGCCCGGGGTGCGCTTGGCCACGGACCCCAGGTCCACGTTCTGGGCGAGCGGCTTGTTCTTGGAGTGCACGCGCAGGATCTGCTCGCGGCCCTTCATGTCCGGGGCGTCCACGCCGATCTGGCGGTCGAAACGACCCGGGCGCAACAGCGCGGGATCCAGGACGTCCGGGCGGTTGGTCGCGGCAATCAGGATCACGTTGGTGTTCGCGTCGAAACCGTCCATCTCGACGAGCAACTGGTTCAGGGTCTGCTCGCGTTCGTCGTTGCCGCCGCCCATGCCGGCACCGCGCTGGCGACCCACAGCGTCGATCTCGTCCACGAACACGATGGCGGGGGAATTCTCCTTGGCTTGCTGGAAGAGGTCGCGCACGCGGGATGCACCCACGCCCACGAACATTTCCACGAAGTCCGAACCGGAGATTGAATAGAACGGGACGCCCGCCTCACCGGCCACGGCCTTGGCGAGCAAGGTCTTACCGGTACCCGGAGGGCCGTAGAGCAGCACGCCCTTGGGAACCTTGGCACCCACGGCGGTGAACCGGTCGTGCTCGACCAGGAACTGCTTGATCTCGTCGAGTTCCTGAACGGCCTCATCCGCGCCGGCCACGTCCGAGAACATGACCTCGGAATTCTCCTTGTTGAACATCTTGGCCTTGGAGCGACCGAACTTCATAGCCTGCCCGCCGGACTGCATGCGGGAGAAGATGAACCAGAAAATCGCGAGGATGATCAGGAACGGCAGCATGAACCGCAACAGGGACAGGAACCAGTTGTTCTCCACCGGTTGGTCGGTGAATCCTTCCAGCTCGGCGTTGTTCATGGTCTCGATGACTTCTTCAGCTCGCGGCTCCACGAAGAAGAACTCCACGTCTTTGCCGAGCTGTTCGTCGTTGAGGGTGAGGTCTTCCTTGAGCTGGAGCTCGACCTTCTGCTGGCCGTCGTAGATCTTGGCCTCTTGCACCTTGTGGTCGCGCAGCAGCGACATGCCCACATTGGTGTCCACGCGCGAGGTGGACGGGCCGAAGAGATTTGCGCCCACGGGTACCAGCACCAAGACGGCTAGCAAGATCCAGAAGAACGGTCCCTTAAAGAAGCTGGTGGGTTTTTTCGCCGTGGCCAAGCCGATGATCCTCCCGTGGACGTGACACGCAGTGCCGCGCCCCAAAAAACTGACGGTGCTGTATCCGGGTCCGTTTGATCCGGTTACCGATGTGGGTGCGCGGCGCGTAACGCACAATCTATCGTTTCCGGGAACACCGGGCCTCATCCGGGTCCGGTCGTTCCCTGAGAGCGCACGCGCCGCGCTCACGCTACATGCGGGACCCCACTGTTCCCTGAATTCTTACTCGTAGACGTGCGGGGCCAAGGTGCCGATGCATTCCAGGTTGCGGTAGTGCTCGGCGAAGTCCAGGCCGTAGCCGACCACGAACTCGTTGGGGATGTCCCAGCCGACGTACTTCACGTCGATGGACGTCTTGGCGGCGTCCGGCTTGCGCAGCAGTGCACAGATCTCCACGGACTTGGGGCCGCGAGATTCCAGGTTGGTGCGCAACCAGGACAGGGTGAGGCCCGAGTCGATGATGTCCTCCACGATGAGAACGTCCTTACCGTGCAGGTCGGTGTCCAGATCCTTGAGGATCCGCACCACGCCCGAGGACTTGGTGCCGGAACCGTAGGACGAGACGGCCATCCAGTCCATGGGGTACTGCCCCTTGAGTGCACGCGTGAGGTCCGCCATGACCATCACGGCACCCTTGAGCACGCCCACGAGCAAAACGTCGCGGCCTTCGTAATCGCGATCGATCTGCTCTGCGAGCTCCTCGATCTTCTGGGCGATTTCTTCCTTGGTGAATAGGACGTGGGTCAGGTCTGACTCGACGTGCTCGGCCTTCACGTTGCGCTCCTGAGGTGTTGCGTGAACAGGGTATGGGGTGTGTGGGAGGGGATCATGCGGTGCCGTGGAACTCCAGGCGCCCCTTGGCGCAGTGTTTGTCCGCGCGTCGTCGCCACACGGTCACCTTACCCGCCATTTGCAGTGGACCGGCAGCCCCGTATCCCATCGCGAACTGTTCCAGTGCGCTGAGCCGCTCGAACGTAGGGGTTTCACCGCCCGCGGCCACACATGCCTGAGCGAGCATACGACGGCGCATCGCCGCCGGTGCCGCCTGTACGGCCCCGCCGTCCAGCTCCAGGTTTTCCGACGACGACGCCGCGGGGTCCAGTCGCGCGCGGCGGAAAAACTCGGCTGCTTGCTCGTCCAGGAAGTCCGCGTCCGCGTTGAGCACGGAAGCCGTGCGTGCCAGCGCGTTCGACACACCGGGGCCCAGATGGTCCTCGAGCCACGGCAGCACCTCGTGCCGGACCTTGGAGCGCATGAGCGTGGTGTCCGAGTTGCTGGGGTCGTGCCACGGGTCAAGCCCCTCGGCCCGGCAGATCTCCTCGGTCTCCTCACGCGTCACGTTGAGGAAGGGGCGCCTGTACTGGACACCGTCGATCGTGTGCCGCGGGGACATCCCGGACAGCGATCGCGTGCCTGAGCCACGCGCCAATCCCAGCAGCACAGTCTCTGCCTGGTCGTTGCGGGTGTGTCCCAGCAGCACCGCGTCCGCGCCGGTTTGCCGCGCGATGTCGTTGAGCGCGTCGTAACGGGCCAGGCGAGCCGCCATTTCGGGGCCGTGACCCGCACGATCCACGGTGACCCGGCGTGAAATCACAGGCTCCAGACCCATGTCCTCCAGGACGCGAGCGGTGGACTCGGTGACGTCTGCGGAACCGGATTGCATCTGGTGGTCGATGATCGCGGCCCCCACGCGTAATTTTCCACGGCGCGCGAAATGGGCGGTGGCCGCGGCCAGTGCCAGGGAATCGGGTCCGCCACTGCACGCGATCAGGACCAGCGGAAGCCGTCCGTCGTGTCGAGCAGGCAGTTCTTCGATGGCGCGCCCCACGGCTCTGCGCGCACGGGCCACCCAGGGGTGTAACCGGCCGGTTCTACCTCGCTGCAAGGATCAGTCCTGGGCGTCGCGCGTGCGGCGGGACATGTCCTCGGCCATGCTCAACACCTTGGACAACACGGGGGTGTGCTCCCCCAGCATGATCAGAGCGCGCTCGAGTTCACCGGAGGGCACCACGGTGGCCAACGCGGTCACGGCATCCGTCTCCGTGCTGATACCCGTGCGGATCTGCGTGGTGGACAACACCGGCTGGGCTGCTTCCACGCGACGCAGAACGGCCTCAATGTCTTGGGCACCCACACTGTCTTCCAACATGACCAAGCGTTCATAGACAGCGGGGTTACCGATCTTGATTCGGCGCCCGCTGATGAGCTGGGAAAGCATGGGCGCAGACAGACCCAACACCTCGGCCAGGCGTCGCTGAGTGATGCGGTACGCAGCCACCACGTTGCCGAATCGCTCCGACAAAGGTTGGCCGTACAGCTGAATCTGCTGATCAATATTTTCCGAACTCACGGAATCATCCTGACACATTCGGCTGAAACGAACTCTCGGAAAGGATGGAACATCACGCGAGCACCCGATCCATCCAGCGCTGCGGATCGTGGATCTCCGCTTCGGTCGGCAAGGTCTCCGCCGAGGTCCACACGGTGTTGAATGTGTCCATTCCGGCCCGTTCCACGATGTACTCCACGAATTTCTGCCCGTTGCTGTACTGGCGCATCTTGGCGTCCATACCCATGAGAGTACGGATCGCCCGGTCCAGGGCACCGTGGTTGTCCGATCGTGCATTGAACCGGCGCCGAATGGTTTTAACGGTGGGCACAATGCTGGAGTCCACCGCATCCATGACCGCGTTGGCGTGACCTTCCAAGAGGGACATGACGGCGGTGAGGTGCGACAGCGTAGCTTTCTCCTCATCGGTCAGCAGGTGGCCGATAGGCCCCAGACCCGTGTCCGGGTGATCACCGGATCCGCGCCCGGTCACCGAGGCCACCACCGCGCTCAAGCGATCCCAGGGTGAGACATCAAAGGAACCCAGGGTGGATATCTGTTCGAGCATGTGCCCGCGTAACCAAGGCGCGGCCGCGAACTGCACGCGGTGGGTCTGCTCGTGGAGGCACACCCACAAGCGGAAGTCGTCGGGGTCCACGTTGATTTCTTGTTCGGTCCACAACACGTTGGGGGCCACGAACATCAATCTGCCGCCCGGATGTGATTCGGCGGCCTGCGGAGAGACCAGACCCGCGTACGGGTCGTACTGGCCCAGCACCTTGGACGAGAGGAAACCGACCATCGCCCCCATTTCGGCGGCAGCGGCCGTGGGTGCGAAACCGCGCAGGGCGGCGTCGAACTTCTCGGGATTCTTAATGCGGATCCTGTCGAAGATCGGCTGCATGAGCACCGAGAACGTCTGGGTGTTGGCCTTGGCCCACCCGGCGCGGTCAACCACCAGGATCTTGGAATCGCGCAGGTTTTCGGCGGCGTCCAATCGAGTGATGTTGTGCACGTGATGGACGGATTCATGGGCGAAGTACCGCAGCGACTCCACGGCCTTGCTCATCTCCCGCGGTTTGGGCGTGGGCCCTGGCGGGGTGAGTTTGGCGGCGATCTGCGCCGCCGAATCCCAGTCCACGAGTGAGGGTCGAGCAAGCTCTTGAGTCATGCCCACCACTCAACCACACACAGCCGGTAAGCACACTGCCCGAAGTTCAGCCTTGGGCGAGCGCGGCCACCGTTCGGTCCACGGTGTCCTTGGCGGGGTCGGTCTGGCCACTCACATCGTTGAAGATCACCGAGTACACGAGCACTTCCCCTTCCGCCCGTTGCACGTAGCCGCTCAGCGACACCACCGAATTGAGCGTGCCGGTCTTTGCGCGGGTGAGTCCCCTGGCCGCCTGCTCGTCCGGGTCGTCGAAGCGCTCGGTGAGCGTTCCGGTGGCACCGCCCAGCGGCAGTCCCTGTCCATAGGGCCCCAGCTCCGGATCGGTCAGCAGCGCACGAGTGGCCTGCGCCAGCATTCCCGTGGTCACGCGGTTGGACAGCGCCATGCCACTGGCGTCCACGACCTCCGCCCCGGTGAGGTCGATCTCGTGGGCCTCCAGCGTGGCACGAATGGCGTTCTGCACACCCGCAACGCTGCCCTGCTCCCCCGCTTCTCGAGCCGCGATGCGTGCCAGGGTCTCGGCGAGCGAATTGTCCGAGTGTTCGAGCATGAACGCGGTTTGTTCGTGGACGGGTGCGGATTCCACGCGCGCTAGCTCCGTACCCTGCTCGGGCGCGGAGTGGTTTCCCGGGCTCACTCTGGTGCCCGCCCCCAGGTGCCGTTGCAACCGCTCTCGGAACTCCATGGCCACGGCGTTCGGCGCGTTCTCGGGGCGTTCGCCTCGGGCTCCCGGATCCCGCCCGTCCGGGGTGGGAACCCTGTGCGAATACATGGCGATGGATGAGACGGCGGTGATTTCGCCGGCCTCGACGTCCTCGTCCGCCCAGCCCGGGTTCAGTGCGGGCCCCGAGAAGAGGGAGGTGTCCAACCCCACCTCGATCTCCCCCTGAATGCCGCGCTCGACGAGCGCATCCGCGGTCCCTTCTGCGAGGTCCTCTATCCCTGCGTGTCCGTTCACGGCTTTGGGGTCGCCCTCACCCGGCGCCAGCGTGGTGTCTCCACCGGCGACGAGCGTGATCTGGCGGGGATTTTCCCCCGTCACCACAGTGGTGGCAAGCCGCGCGTACGGGTCCAGGTGCGCGGCCACCGTCAGCGCGGTCAGTGTTTTCTGATTGGACGCGGGGATTCTCGGCGCGCCAGCCTCTCGTTCTGCTAGCACCTCTCCGGATTCGGCGTCGAGGACCGTGACACTCGAACTCCCCGGTGCGCCGGTCAGTTCGGCGTCCACGATGTTCTGGACCTCAGCACCTTGTGCAGCCGGGCTTTCCGCCGACGACGCCGCGGCCTGCAGTACCCCAGGCAGGTCCCCCGCTTCACCGGGCGGGGTAACCACCCTCATGGGCTCACCGGGCTCGCCCCGATCCACTTCCGCCAGCAACGCGGGGATTGCCCACAGCGAACTGAGAATTAGCGCCACGATGAGCAACGCCGCCACAACGGGACCCAACAGGCTCTTGGGTCGCTTGGGCGGCGGGGCGCTGGGCTTACTCATGCGGCCATTCTTTCGCATGTACGGGATTGAAACGAACCGATTGCCAGGCCCCGAGCGGCGTCGTTGATTGCTGTGCGCGCGGCACGTGCCGCTATCGTGGAACCCAACGTGATTTCGGGGCCTCAACTCGCGCCCCGATACAACCAAGACTCGAACACGAGGAGCACTGCTATGGAGCTGGACGTCACTATCGAGATTCCCCGCGGATCCCGCGTCAAGTACGAAATCGACCACGAGACCGGTCGCATCCGCCTGGATCGTGTGTTGTTCACGTCCATGCAGTACCCCACCCACTACGGCTACTTCGAAGACACCCTGGGTGAGGACGGCGACCCGCTGGACGCCATGATCATCATGGACGTGGACATCATGCCCGGCGTGATCGTGGAAGCCCGCCCCATCGCCGTGTTCAACATGACCGACGAGGCCGGTGGCGATGCCAAGGTGCTGTGCGTCTCCGTGGACAAGCGGTACGACGAGATCCAGGGCCTTGAGGACGTCAACGAGTTCAAGCAGAAGGAGATCCAGCACTTCTTCGAGCGCTACAAGGACCTCGAGCCCAACAAGTGGGTCAAGGGTGAAGGTTGGGAAGGCAAAGAGACCGCTGAGCGCCTGATCGTCGAGGCTCAGGAACGCTTCCAGAAGTCCCAGTACGACTCCGCAGCCGAAGCCGAACAGGACAACTGAGTCCCGCTCACCTTCTCGTGGGACCCTGCACCAATTCCTGGTGCGGGGTCCCGGCGTTTTCGCCCACGCTAATGCCCTGACCAGGAGCTCGAGGTGGCAGGTCGTTGGACTCGAAAAACTTTCAGAGGAAAACTCTTGTCACTCTGCATTCCGTACGCTAAATTTTCTACTAACCGGTAATACCGGTGACGAACCGGGAGAATTTCCCCCAAATCCCTCCCGGATTCGAGTACCCGAGCGCAGCAGATTTGAAACTCTCGCGAGTTTTGGTGGTTCCCCCAACTTGTCGAAACTTTTGGCGCTCGGACGAATCCCGTTCGAGGCGTATACCGAGCACGGGAGTCGGCCGGTGAATGTCCCCCATGCTCACCGGCCGACACCTTTTTAACGTGACCGTTCGGCGGCCTATGCGTGTCGGTGGGTTGTGGTGGGATGGTTTTGAGCACCCCGCAGACCACGTGCGGTGGCGCTCCGTCCGCCCGCCCCGCCCGCCCGTTCGAGGTGATCTCCGTGCTTGGCTCACAACCTGCGCCTTACGAGCGCGTGTATGTGTTCCACGGCAGCGCCTCGACGCAGTTGCTCGGGACCGTCCGTCTGGTCACGGCAGCGCAGAAATTGCTCGCGGCCGCCGGTGTCGACCCGCACGTTTCACCGGCCATCCACACGGACATCGTGGCCCGCCCGTACACGAATGAAGCGCTCCAGGATCCGATTCTCGATGCGCCCTCGCCCTGGGTCCGTTCCCACACCAGCGTGACGGAGCTCTCCGTGCAACTGCCCGCCCAGATGTTCTGGGACCGGCTCAATGCCGGAAGTTGGGCCACCTGGTCCGAGCAATGGCCCTCCCCCGCGGACGGCCCCATGTTCCCGCCCAGTGTCCCGGACTGGTTGGCTCATGCTCCCCGGTGGGAACTGGACCCGCTCGCACCGGCCCTGGGGCCCGCCGCACCGGGTGGTTGGATCTGGGCCCCCGCATCATCGGACGGGTCCACCGAGGCCGGTGGTTCCGAGGCCTCCGCTCCGTCTTCACCCTCTCGAGCGAGCGGTGTCGCGTGGGACGAGGCCCACGAGACCGGGGAACAGTATCCCTGGGTGGGTCTCTTTCAACTCACGGATGTGGAGTCATTCTGGGTGCTGACAACTCCGGAGCGTCTGGATCAGGTGGTCGCCCTCTGCGAGGAGCTCAGCGGCACGCACTCCGCCTTCTCGTGGCTGACCGGGTATTTCGATCCGATGGACGTCCTGGGATCGCTGCGCCTTCCCATGGAGTGCGCCGCGGAGCTGGAGTACGCCCTGACCGAGCGTGGCTATTCCGTGGACGTGTGGTGGTGAACGGATGAGCTCGGGCCCGAGCGCACTTCGGTAGTGACGGCTGGAGCGCCGGTCACCGGCGGCGAACCAAGGCACGGTCGGCTAGAACTGTTCGGCGCACCGCTGCAAGAGCGTGGCAGCGGCGGGACGGGCTTCCCATTCTTCGTTCCATAGTGAGCGCACCACGGCTTTGGAAACGGCCTGCGGGGTGATGCCCAGTTGAGCGGCCACGTCCTTCTGTTGCCCCCTCGCGCCGGGTGTCAGCAGATCCACCACGCGCCATTCGGCGTCACTGCGCACGCTGACGATTCTTCCCACGAGTTTAAGCACGGCCTGGGCCTCGGCCGCGGATTGCGGGTCGGCCGCGCACACGCGCACGGCCACTCGTTCACCGAGGCGTTGGGTCGCTGCGGCCTCGTGCCCGTAGAGCATGCCCGCGCCGTCCGCGGCGACCGCCAAGCGCCCCTCCGGATCGGTCACCCGGGTCAAGAACACTTCTCCCACGCCGATGGCCACCGCATAACGGTCCTCGCGCAGGGCGATCATGGTCGCGCTCACGGCGGCGTTCGGGTCTTCGGTCAACCCACGGACCTCACCGGGCCCGGTGGGTTGGAACGGCGCACTGGTGTTCAGATCGCTCAACTCGCGCGTGAGTTCACGGTCGGTGTCGGTACTGGGCCGGGAGCTGTCCTCCACGCGCTGAGTCAATGTCATCACAAACACGTTCTCAGTATCGCAGCTCGCTGCCCGGATTCATGCGGTTGAACCCGGTGCAGCGGAGCAGTGTCTGGGCTCAGAGCAGCGTCTGCAGGATGCGCGCCGCGCCGTCCTCGTAGACCGTGGTGGTGACCTCGTGGCACACCTCGGCCACTTCGTCGGGAGCCTGTCCCATGGCCACCCCGCGGGCGGCCCAGTCGAGCATCTCGATGTCGTTGCGACCGTCGCCCATGGCAATCGTGTGCGCGGGATCCACGTTCAACTGGCGCCGGATCTGCTCCAGCGCGCTCGCCTTGGACACTCCGTTGGCGGCCACGTCCAGCCACGAGGACCAACCCACGGAATAGGTCACGCCGTGCAGACCGGCCTCGTCGATCACCTTTCCGAACTCTTCAGGGGTGTCGTTGGCGCTGTAGACGACCAACCGGACCGCCGGTGTTTCGGACAGGGTCTTCAGATCCACGCCGATCGCCTCGATGCCGAAGGACGAGTCCTGGAACCGCTCGGTCGAATAAAACGTTCCGTCCTCACCCTCGAGTGCGAACTTGGCGGTGGGCAGTTTATCGGCCAGTGCTTCCAGCGCGGATGACGGGTCGAAGCTGACCCGGTCCACCACTTCGTAGTGGTTCTCGAGTTCCGGATCGAGTCGCAGTGTGATGCCGCCGTTGGAGCACACGGCAAAGCCGGACTCCATGTGTACCTGCCGGATCACGGGGAGTGTTGCGCCCATGGAGCGGCCGGTCGAGATCACCACGTGGTGACCCGCCGCGACCACTGCGCGGGCGGTGTCCTTTACGGCGCGGGACATTTTTCCGTCGTGGTCCACCAGGGTGCCGTCGACGTCCAGGGCAACGAGATACTTGACCCCTTCCTCCTTGGTCCAGGAACCCGTACGAACGGGCTGAACCTTGGTGGGGGGAAGCGTATCCGCCGCTGATTTCAGTTGTGCTTGCTGCCGGTCATCGATGCCAGCCTGTGTTTCAGTCATAACAGTCATGGTGTCACACCACCAGCTGCTCATGACACGACGCAGACCACACGGTTAAGGGCGCATGAACTCCCCGGCGCGTCAGTTCACCGGGCGCATCATGTCCTGACCGCGCATGTAAGGGCGCAGAATCTCGGGAATCACCACGGAACCGTCCTGCTGCTGGTGGGTCTCGAGGATCGCCACAATCCAGCGAGTGGTCGCCAACGTGCCGTTGAGGGTGGCGACGGCGCGCGTGCCCGCCTTCTTGGGTTTGCCGTCCGCGCCCGTGGTTTCCGGCAGGCGCTCGCGGATGTTCAGACGGCGGGCCTGATAGGTGGTGCAGTTGGAGGTCGAGGTCAGCTCGCGGTAACGGCCCTGGGTGGGTACCCACGCTTCGCAGTCGAACTTGCGGGCGGCCGATGTCCCCAGATCACCGGCGGCAGTGTCGATCACGCGGTAGCTGAGACCGCAGGCCTGCAACATCTGCTCCTCCCACGCCAGCAGCCGTTCGTGCTCGGCGGCGGCCTGGTCCTGGGTGCAGTAGACGAACATCTCCAGTTTGTTGAACTGATGCACGCGGATGATGCCGCGGGTGTCCTTACCGCCCGATCCTGCCTCGCGGCGGTAGCACGAGGACCACCCGGCGTAGCGCAGCGGACCGTCCGAGAGATCCAGGATCTCATCCATGTGATAGCCGGCCAGGGCCACCTCGGAGGTGCCGACCAGGTAGAGGTCGTCCTTCTCCACGCGGTAGATCTCGTCGTCGTGTTCCACATCGAAGCCGGTGCCGCTCATGACCTCGGGGCGCACCAGGTTGGGTGTGGTCATGGGAATGAATCCGTTGTCCAGCGCCAGGTCCTGGGCCGCGAGCAACAGTGCGTTCTCCAGGCGGGCGATGTCACGCTTGAGGAAGTAGAACCGGGAGCCGGAGACCTTGGCCCCGCGTTCCATGTCGATTCCATCGAGCAGTTCGGCGATTTCCAGGTGGTCTTTCGGCTCGAATCCTTCGGCCGCGAAATCGCGCGGGGTACCCTCGATGCGCAGCACCGTGAAGTCTTCTTCGCCACCGGAAGGCACGCCCTCTTCCACCAAATTGGGCAGCTGGGCGAGCAGCGCCTGCTGAGTCTGCTGAGCGGCGTCGGCGGTGGCCTGCGTGGCCTTGACGTCCGCGGCGAGCTGCTTGACCTGGGCGAGCAATTCCTGCTTCTCCTCACCCTGCGCCTTGGCGACCTTCTTGCCGAACGCGTTCTGCTCCGCGCGGAGGTTCTCGAACTCGGTGATGGCCGTCCGGCGCTGAGCGTCGGCATCGAGAATTCGATCCACCAGGCTCTCGTCGGCCTCGCGGGCTTTCTGGGAAGCACGGAACAGGTCGGGGTGGGCGCGCAGCTCATTGATATCGATCACCGTTCCAGGGTAGCGAACGCCGCAGGGTGACGCGGAACCCGCTGCCGCGCGTGGCTCACACCAAGCTGGCGACCGTAGACTGCCCCTGGTAAACAGGTGACTGTTCCTCCTACCGAGAAAGACTCCCGTGCGCACCAATTCTCTGGTGCCGCAGCGTGTTGCTGTGGTGCTCAACCCGATCAAGCTCCAAGCCGATGAGGCCCGAGACGCCGTGATCCTGGCATGCCGCAAGGGCGGCTGGTCCGATCCTGAGTTCTACCTCACCGAAGAAGACGATCCCGGATACTCCATGGCCCGGCGCGCCGTCGAGGACGGCGCGGACGTGGTCCTTGCCGCAGGCGGCGACGGCACCGTGCGAGCCGTGGCCGAAACGCTGGCCGGGACCGATACCGCCCTGGGGCTCGTTCCCCTGGGCACCGGCAACCTGCTGGCCCGCAACTTGGGTGCCAATTTGGCCGATCCGCGCCAGTGCGTGGACGTGGCCTTGTTCGGTTCCGAAAAATCCATCGACACGGTGTCCTTCAACGTGGAACGCGAGGACGGCACCACAGACAAGAACCGTTTCTTGGTCATGGGCGGCGGTGGCTTCGATGCACAGATCATGGCGGACACCAAGGACGACCTCAAGGACATGGTCGGCTGGGTCGCCTATGGCGAGGCCGGTGCCCGTCACCTGTTCAACCGCCCCGGTTGGGCCCGTTTCCAGGTGGACGGCGGCGAGTGGGAATCCGCCCGCTCCCGCTCCGTCATGGTGTGCAACTGCGGCGAACTCACCGGCGGCATGGTCCTGGTTCCGGACGCCAAACTCGACGACGGCGTTCTGGACCTTGTCGTCATGAGCCCCCGCAGCATGCTCGGCTGGGCCCGCATGGCCGCCAAGGTCCTCTTCCGCCACACCCACGACCTGCCCGTAATCGATTTCCACCGCGGCAAGCACGTGCGCGTGGAGTTCTGGGATGCCACCGAGTCCGAGATCGACGGTGATTCGCTGGGTAAGATCAAGGCCTTCGAATCCGAGGTGTTCCCCCGCTCCCTGCGCGTGCGCGTGGCACCCTCCATGGCCGATCTGGACGAGCCCGAGGCCCCGGTCATCGACGCCGCGGATCCGGACAAGATCTGAACGCACCCTGATCGACGGTAGGGCCAAAAGATCGCGATTTTGTGGTCGCACCGTTGATCATGTTGCGGCCAGCAAGAAACCAGAGTCGCACCGCCGATTCAGAGGTGCCCACCTACGACGACGCCGCCGCATCCCCCACTTCTTGCACCCGGCCCGGGGGCCGGAAGAGAAGGGGACGCGGCGGCGTCGTTTTGGGTGAACGTGGCGGCTAGGCTACGCCGGCGAGACCGAAGATCGCCGCGGCGATGGCGAAGCCCACCACACCGATGATGGTTTCCAGTACCGTCCAGGTCTTAAAGGTCGTCTTGACGTCCATTTCGAGGAAGCGACCGACCAGCCAGAAGCCGGAGTCGTTGACGTGGGACAGCACCACGGAACCGGCGGCCACGGCAACCACCATGGCCGCCAGCTGCATCGCGTTGTAATCACCGGCGAGCACGGCGGGAGCCACCAGTCCGGCCGCGGTGGTCAGCGCGACCGTGGCCGAACCCTGAGCAACGCGCATCACGGCGGCGATGATGAAGCCTGCCAGGATCACGGGGATACCCAGGTTCGAGAGCACGTTCTCCATGGCGTCGCCGATTCCCGAGGTACGCAGCACACCGCCGAACATGCCACCGGCACCGGTGATCAGGATGACCGAGCAAACGGGGCCGAGCGCGGACTCGAACGTCTTCTCGATCGCGGAACCGCTCATGCCGCGGACCTTACCGATGGTCAGGGCCGCAATGATCAGTGTGATGGTCAGGGCAATGGGTGTCTCACCGATGGCGCGCAGCAACTCGTACCAACCCCGACCGGCCGTGTCCTCCGAGACGGCGCCGGAGTTGGCCAAGGTACCCAGGCCGGTGTTGAGGAAGATCAACAGCATGGGCAGCAACAGGAGCATGATGACCAGGCCGACCGACGGCGGGTTCTTCACGTTCTCGGCCTCGCCCAGGATGCTGGGCACGGGGAGGTTGATCTTGCGCCCCATGACCTTGCCGAACAGGTAGGACGAGAGGTACCACGCGGGGATGGCGCAGACCAGGCCGACCAGGATGATGTAGCCGACGTTCGCCTCGAAGAAGGTCGCCGCGGTCACCGGACCCGGGTGGGGCGGCAGGAACACGTGCATCACGGAGAACGCACCCACGGCCGGCAGCGCGTAGGTCAACACGCTCCCGCCCAGGCGACGCGCCACGGAGAAGACCACCGGAAGCATGACCACCAGGCCGGCGTCGAAGAAGATCGGGAAGCCGAACAGCAGTGACGCCACACCCAGGGCGAGTGGGGCGCGCTTCTCCCCGAAAATTCCGATGAGCCTGTCCGCGAGCACCTGGGCACCGCCGGAGGTTTCCAGCAAGCGGCCGAGCATCGCGCCCAGGCCCACGAGCAGAGCCACGCTGGCCAGGGTGTTGCCGAAGCCGAACAGCAACACCGGAACCACTTCGCCGGTGGGGATACCCGTGGCGAACGCGGTCAGCGCGGAAATGATGATGAGTGCAAGGAACGCGTGAACGCGCAGCTTGATGATGAGCACCAGCAGCACGGCGATCGCCGCGGCTGCGATCAACAGCAGGGGACCCGCTGTGAGGGTTTGACTCCAGCCTTCGATTTCCATGGCGGCTATTGTCCTCTCAAGTGATCGACCCAGGATCGGGCCTGAATAAACGCGGCATCCGAGTGTTGTTTGGCAACCTCGATGACTCGCTGATCTGCTCGCGGATAGGAACCCAGGAATCGGGTGCGCGGGCACATACGCCGAACGCCCATCAGCGCATCCGCCACGCGGTCGTCCTGAATATGACCGTCGACGTCCACACTGAAGAAGTAGTCACCCAGGTGACTTCCGGTGGGCCGGGATTCAATGCGGGACAGGTTCACCCCGCGAGTGGCGAACTGCTCAAGGATCTCCATGAGCGCTCCGGCACGATCCTGCCACAGCGGAATCACCACCGAGGTTTTATCCGCGCCGGTGGGTTTGGGCATGGTTGCATCGGGCCTGGCCACCAGGATGAAACGTGTGACGGCATTTTTGTTGTCACCGATGTTCTCGGCCAGCACGGTCAGTTCGGGATGCCGATCGACGACGACGGGCGAGCACACCGCAGCGTCATAGCTGACACCTTCGGAGCTGGTACCGCCGTGACCGTCCAGGAAAGCGACGGCCGAGGCCGCCGTGGATGACGCCGCGACATATTCCACGCCCGGGATATTCTGTTCAACCCACCCGCGGATCTGCGCCCAGGCGTGGCTATGGGTGGAGATGGAGTGGATCTGATCCAAGGGCAGCTCCCCCGGCGCCACCAGCGTGAACTGAATGGGGACCAGGATCTCCTGGAGGATGCGAAGCTCGGCGCCCGAAGCGACGTCGTCAAGGGTGGCCGTCACACCGCCCTCGACCGAATTCTCGATGGGAACCACCGCGGCGTCCACGGTGCCCTCGCGCACGGCCGCGAGAGCGGACGGAACGGAGGCCATGGGAATCCGCTCGGATTCTCGAGCACCCGGAACCTGCATGAGAGCGGCCTCCGTGAAGGTGCCCTCGGGCCCGAGAAAAGCAAACCGACGCGGGCGTGGCCCCGAGTCCGCAAGGGGACCCGAGGCCACGCCGGAAACTGCCGCGTTCACAGGACGCGCGGAGTTTCGCCGTTTTCGGAAACCAGGGGCTTATCGGCATCCGCCCACGCGCCCATTCCGCCCAACACGTTGACGGGGTCGAATCCGTACTGCGCGAGGTAGGCGGTGGCCTTCAACGAACGTCCGCCGGAACGGCAGATGACGTAGACATCTTCATCCACCGGAACCTCGCCGGTGCGCTCGGCCAGCTGGGACAGCGGCAGGTGCTGAGCGCCGTCAATGTGGCCGGCATCCCATTCGTCCTGCTCGCGGACGTCCAGGACGGGTGCGCCCTGGGGAATGTCCTCAACGGACGCGGACGGCAGATTGTTCACGTTGTCCATGGTTCCTCCGAACTCAGAAGCGGAAAATTGATCCGCCTCCACCTTAACGCTGGACCGGGTCCAGGGGCTCTTCTTCGTGCGACGCGAACGGGCCGAGATCAGGCAGACCGTTCTTGGCCACACTGCGCTTGGACGCGCTGAAGCCAATGGTGGTGCCCACCACGATCACCACGCCGGCGATCAGGCTGTAGTACCAGTGCGGGTTGCTGAAATCGAACATGATGTACAGCGCCACAATGATGAGGAACGCCAAGCAGATGTAGTTGGTGACCGGAGCGCCGGGCATGCGGAAATTGACGGCATGCGCTTCGCCACGGGCTACCTTGCGGCGGTAGCCGATGTGCGAGACGAAGATCGAGATCCAGCCGAACAGGATGAACACCGCGCATGCGCTCAACACGACCTCGAATGCGGAAGCAGCACCCAGTGCGTAAATCAGGATGATGCCCAACAGGTAGAAACCGAGCAGGCAGATCAGTGCACCGGAGGGCACACCGCGCTTGGACACCGTGGCCGTGACGCGGGGCGCCTGACCGTGGGCTGCGAGGTTACGAAGCAGACGCACGCACGCGTAGAGGGTTGCATTCACGCCAGAAATAGCGGCGGTCAACACCACGAAGTTCATGATGCCCGCGAGCGCCGGGATGTTCAGCGAGCCCAGTGCGGTCACGAACGGTGACTCGTTGCCCGAGTACTGCTGGGTGGGCAACAGCATGGACAGCACCAGGATGGAGCCGATGTAGAACAGTGCAATACGCAGTACCACGGAGTTGATGGCGCGGGGCATGGAGCGCTCGGGGTCCTTGGCTTCACCAGCGGAGACGCCCACGATCTCAATGGCGGAGTACGAGAAGACCACACCGGACATCACGACCACCAGGGCCAGGACGCCACTCGTTGCGAAGCCCTCCGACCACAGGTTGGAAACAGAAGCCACGGTGGGGGCATTGAAGATGTCACCGGCAACCACCAGGATGATGCCCGCAATCAGGAACAACAGGATGGCCAGCACCTTGATCATGGCGGCCCAGGTCTCGATGAAGCCGTAGAGCTTCACGCTGAGCAGGTTACAGCCGACTATCACGAGTGCCGCGACCAGGGACGGGATCCAGCCCGGGATCTCCGGCCACCAGAACTGCACGTACACGGCGAGCGCCGCAATCTCGCCCACGCCGGCCACTGCGGCCAGCACCACGTAGATCCAACCGGTCATGTAAGCGAAGCGGTCGGAGACGAACTCTCGGGCGTAAGACACCCACGCGCCGGTGGTGGGCCGGTAGATCACCATTTCGCCCAGTGCTCGCATGAGCAGGTAGACGACCACGGAGACGACCAGGTAGGACAGCACCAGGGCCGGCCCGGCGGTGGCCAGACGTTGCCCGATTCCGAGGAACAGGCCCACACCGATGGCGCCGCCAATGGCGATCATCTGGATCTGGAAGTTACCGAGGGACTTCTTGTACCCCTCGTCACCCCGATCCTCGTACGTGGGCATGGGCCCTGTGGCGGGCTCTTTCGGGTCGAATGGCATGACATTCTCCTGTTCGTGGGGTGAACCACCCACCTGATGCGTCAATCAGTAATGCTCACGAGACGGACCCCCACCACGCACCGCCGGTAGTTGCTCACTGAGGGTAGTTCTGAAATCGGCGTGCAACGAACATTTCGGTTCATTTGCCCGAGTGAGTCGAAATGCGTCATATTGCGCCCGCGAAGAGCAATAAATGGCAGACAAGTGACACGTGGCTGTTGACGAGAGGCGATGTAACGGTCCACGCTGACCACCAATCGGCCGGTGTGAGACGGTTAGTCACTATGCCGCTTCTGGTGGATTCCACCATCGATCGCACGAGTAAAGGACGGTAAGAGACTTCATGACTCTCGACGTGATCTTCACCAACGGCACCATTCACACCCAGGATCCTGAGCACCCCACGGCTCACAGTTTGGGTGTTCACCAGGGGAAGGTCGTGAGCCTGGACGGCGAGCTGCCCACCGATCTCTTCGAGCGCGTGGTGGATCTCAAGGGTGCCGCCGTGGTCCCCGGGTTCAACGACGCTCACTGCCACCTGAGCTTCTTGGGCGAGTCGCTGGTTCAGCTGGACCTGCGCCCGTCCGCCATTTCCACCATGGACGACCTGATCGGCGCCGTGCGCGATGCCGCCGCAGACGCCGAGCCCGGCGAATGGATCCTGGGTCAGGGCTACGACCAGAATTATCTGGACGGCGCGCATCCCACCGCGGTAGCCCTGGACGAGGTCGCCCCGGACAATCCCGTGTGGCTGTGGCACAACTCGCGTCACATGGCCGTGGTCAACAGCAAGGCCTTCGAAATCGCCGGTTACCCCGGCCGCAAGGGCTTCGAGGTTCCGGAGGGTGGCGAGGTCCCGCTCGACGAGGACGGCGCCGCGCAGGGCCTGCTCTCGGAGACGGCCCGCGGCCTGGTCCAGGAAGTACTGCCCGCCAAGACCACCGAGGACGTTGCCGATCAGATTGCAGCCGCCTGCGACGCCGCTCTGGCCGCCGGCATCACGTCCATCACCGAACCGGGTTTGGGCTCTCCCGCGAACATCGGTCAGTCCTTCACGGATATCGCCGCCTACCAGCTGACCAAGGACCAGGGTCGGCTGCGCTTGCGCGCCACCGTGATGCCTTATCTGACCACGCTGCACCCCATCGATCCCAGCGGCAAGGACGTTGCCAATGAGTTCCCGGATGAGGATCAGCCCTTCGGTCTGGACTTGGGAATCCGCTCCGGCATGGGTGACGACTGGTTCCAGATCGGCGCCGTCAAGGTACTGTCGGACGGCTCTCTGATCGGCCGTTCCGCGTTCATGACCGAGGGCTACGCCGCTGATGCAGAAGAGGGCGTGGAGAACGTCGGCTTCCTGCAGTTCCCACAGGAATGGTTGGAACGCCGCCTGATCGCGGCGCACAAGAACGGCTGGCAGCTTGCCGTGCACGCCATCGGCGACGGCGCCGTGGACGTGGTGCTGGACATCATCGAGAAGGCACAGCAAGAATTCCCCCGCGAGGACGCCCGCCACCGTATCGAGCACTTCGGTGTCGCCAGCGACGAGCAAGTGGCCCGTTCGGCGGCTCTCGGAGTGGTTCCCGTGCCCCAGGGGCGGTTCGTGAACGAGCTCGGCGACGGTATGGCCAAGGCGCTGGGCGAGAAGCGCACCCGCCTGTGCTACCGCATGAAGTCCCTCATCGACGCGGGCATGGTGGCCCCCGCCTCCACGGACGCACCCGTGGTGGAGTACCCGCCGCTGTACAACATTCACGACATGGTCAACCGCCGCACGGCATCCGGCGCCCAGTTCGTTCCGGAAGAATGCATCACCGTGGACCAGGCCGTGAACGCCTACACCGTGGGCAGCGCGTACGCGTCCCACCAGGACGACTTCAAGGGCACCTTGAGCGCGGGCAAACTTGCGGACTTCGTGGTGCTCTCCGATGACATTTATGACATCGACCCGCAGACCATCAAGGACGTGCAGGTCACGGCCACGATTGTGGGTGGGGAAATTATGCACGGAAACCTGTAACCACCCGACAAATCATTCAGCGCGTCACCATTTATTGAAGTTAACGACCATTCTTCCGGCTCCCGGCGAGTCCGGTGCCTAACCAGGAGGTACTAATGACCAAACAGTCAGCCGGCCATCTCATTGTCGAGTCGCTCAAGCGCCACGGCGTGGAACGCGTGTTCTCCGTGCCCGGTGAGAGCTACCTGGACGTACTCGATGGCCTCTACAACTCGGGTATCGAGAACGTGGTGTGCCGCCAGGAGGGCGGCGCCCTGTACATGGCGGAGGCAGTGGGCAAGGCCACCGGTGAGCCCGGTGTCGCCATGGTGACCCGCGGTCCCGGTGCAGCCAACGCATTCGTTGGTGTCCACCTCGCATGGCAGGACTCCACTCCCCTGGTGCTATTCGTGGGCCTGATCCCGTTCGAGCACCGCATGAAGGAAGCCTTCCAGGAGTTCGACCCGTACGCGTGGTTCGGCACCCAGACCAAGCGCGTGTTCGTCCTCGACGAGGCCGAGCGCGCGTCCGAGGTCGTGGCCGAGGCATTCTTTGCCGCTACTTCCGGCCGCCCCGGTCCCGTGGTGGTCGGTCTCCCCGAGGACGTCATCACCGAAATGGTGGACCGCCCCGTGGTGCCGCGCATCCCCGTGACCGAGGGTTCCGTGAGCAACGAGGAGATCAACGACCTCAAGGCGGCCTTCGCCAAGGCCGAGCGTCCGGCAATGCTGCTCGGCGGTCCCCGCTGGACCGCGGAGGCCTCCAAGCAGGTCACCGCATTCGCCGAGAAGAACGGCATTCCGGTCATTACCGATTGGCGCGCCGCTGACCGTATCCCCGGCAACTCTTCCGTCAACGCGGGCGAGGTGGGTTATGGTCGCACCGAGGAGTCCTTGGCTGTCCTCAAGGACGCCGATCTGCTGCTCCTCGTGGGCGGCACCCTCTCCGACGTTCCGACGGAGAGCTTCACCGTTCGCCAGAACCCCGATGACGTCAACTGGATCGTCAACATCGACGCTTCCTTGCGCCAGCACTCGGGCGCGGTGACTCGTCAGATCCTGGCTTCCCCGGTGGCCTTCGGTCAGGCCGTGGCAGATCTGGACCTGGGCGAGCACCCGGACTGGACGTCGTGGCGCGAACCCGCCGTGGAAGCGCACCGCAAGGTCTCGCAGATCCCGGACAACACCGGCACCAACGCGGAGGGCACCGCTGACATGACCCTGGTCATGGAAGAGGTCCTCAAGCACATGCCGGAGGACACCCAGATCACGTTCGGTTCCGGTAACCACACCGCGTGGGGTCACCGCTACTTCCCGAACTCCTTCTACCCGTCCCAGTTCTCGGTGCGTAACGGCACCATGGGCTATTCGGTTCCCGCCGCCGTAGCGCTGTCGTTGGAGGACAAGGATCGCTTTGTCTTCTCGATCGCCGGCGACGGTGAGTTCCTCATGAACAGCCAGGAACTGGCCACGGCAAAGCAGTTCGGGGCGCACCCGCTGATCCTGGTCATGGACAACTCCCAGTTCGGCACCATCCGTTCCCACCAGGAAGCCCACTACCCGGGCCGCATCTCCGGAACGCAGCTGGCGAACCCGGACTTCGGCGTGCTGGGCGAGGGGTACGGCGGGTACGGAGCCCGCTTGGACAACAACGACGACATTGAGCGCGTCATCTCCGAGGCCATGAAGGCCACGCAGGAGGATCGCATCCCCGCCGTGGTGCACGTGGTGGTCGACCGCTCCAAGGTCATGCCGGGCATGTAATAACAGCCCGCTCGGTGTGTGGTGGCGGAATTTCCGCCGCCACACACCGTTTTCAGTCGGCACTAGCCGAGCATCGAATTATTTCAAGGAGGTATTGGCATGAGCCAAGAATTTACTATTGAGGACTGCGCCGCCGGAGTACGGAACGCCAAGCCCTCCGAGGTCCGTAAGGTTTTCGCAATGTCCGCCAAGCCGGGCATGATTTCCTTCGCGTCGGGTATGCCGGAGCTCAGCTCCCTGCCCATGGATTCGCTGGCGGACATCACTGAGGACCTGATGCGCAACCGCGGCATGGAGGTCATGCAGTACGGCGCTTCCACCGGCACGGATCACCTCAAGGCCCAGATCATCGAACTCATGAAGCTCGAGGGCATCGAGAACGCCAAGCCAGAGGACATCATTGTCACCACCGGTTCGCAGTGCGGTCTGGACATCCTGACCCGCGTGCTGATCGATCCGGAAGACGTGATCCTGGCGGAAGCACCGTCCTATTCGGGTGCCATGGCCGTGTTCACCGGCGCCCAGGCCAACGTGGTGCACGTTGGCGCTGACCACGAGGGCCTGATTCCCGAGGAACTCGAGAAGACCGTGGAGGAGCTCAAGGCGCAGGGTCGCCGCATCAAGTTCCTGTACACGATCCCGAGCTTCCAGAACCCGGGCGGCACCATGATGCCGCAGGAGCGCCGTGACCGCGTGCGCGAGATCTGCGACGCCAACCACATCCTGATCGCCGAGGACAACCCCTACGGTCTGCTGGGCTTCGAGGGCCAGGTGGGCCGCGCCATGCGCGCCGACGACGACAACGTGGTTTACCTGGGATCCTTCTCCAAGATGTTTGCCCCCGGTTTGCGCGTGGGTTGGACGCTGGCGCCCAGCTCGCTGTCCAAGATCCTTGGCCTGCAGGCAGAGGCCGCCGTGCTGAACCCCTCCGTGTTCGGCCAGGAATTGGTCGCCGAGTACCTGGAGAAGACCGACTGGCAGGCTGTGCTGAACCAGTACCGCGAGCTGTACGGTAAGCGCGCCCAGGCACTGATGGACGTCTTCGACGAGTTCATGCCCGAGGGCGTGACCTGGACCCGCCCCGAGGGCGGTTTCTACTCGTGGATCACCCTGCCCGAGTCCGTGGACTCCTACGAGCTGTGCATGACCTGCATCGACCGCGGTGTGGTGTTCGTACCGGGCACCGCGTTCTACACGGACGGCCGTGGCACGCACGAGGCCCGCGTCTCGTTCTGCCACCCCACCGAGGAGGACATCCGCAAGGGTGCAGAGATCTTCGCCACCGCACTGAAGGAAGCCATCAGCGGCTGATTTCCCTCGCGTAGCGCTCATGACGACGGCGCCGCACCCCGGAAACGGGGCGCGGCGTCGTCGTATTTCTGTTAGCAAATCCCCAGGTCACTGACTTCTGTAATGTCCACAAGAACCCCTAGGCCAGGCGAGGCACGGGTATTGCAACCGCAGGCGTTCAACAATGTTCGGACTGTTCCACAATGCAAAGATCCACTCCATGAATCCGGCCGCCGGCTGGACTCCGCAAAACGCCTGGCACGCCTCGGACACTCCCCACCCGGACGCCATTTTGACCTCCCATGACCGCATCGTGGCGGTGGGTGATTATCAGGAACTCAAGGATCTGGCCCCGCTGGGCACCGAGCACACCGACATGGAAAACCGTTCGGTGCTGCCCGGGCTGGGCGATGCGCACATTCACTCCGCCATCTACGCACGCTCCCTGTTCGAGCCGGACATGCGCAATTGCCGGTCCTTGGAAGAGGCCTTGGACGTGCTGAAGCCGTACGTGGCGAAAGCTCGCGAGGATGAGAGCATCACGTGGATCTTCGGTGGGCAGTGGAACGTCAATATTTGGGACAAGCCCGTGGTGCCGGATCGCAAGGCGCTGGATTCTGTCAGCCCGGACATCCCCGTGGCGCTGGGGTCCATGGACTGGCACACCCTGTGGCTCAATTCCAAGGCTCTCGAAGAACTCGGCCTGGACCGCGACGTGCCTAACCCAAACGGCGGAACGTACGTTCGTGACGAGCACGGTGAACTGACCGGTATTCTGCGCGAGGCCGCAGCCATCCCGGTACGCGACGGTCTCATGCAGTCGGACGTCTCGGGCCATATCGACGACATGCTCCCGCACGGGCAGCGTGAACTGCTCAAGCGCGGCATCACTTCGATCCACGACATCGACGGGGCAGACTGTCTGTACGCGTACCAGAAGATCCGCGAGCGCGGTGAGCTGGACATCCGAATCCACAAGGTGCTCCGGCAGGAACAGATCCTGGACTTCATCAGCCGCGGCATTCGCACGGGATCCGGCGACGAGTGGATTTCCATTGGCCCGCTCAAACTCTTCACGGACGGCGCCCTGGGTTCCCACACCGCACACATGTCGGAGCCGTGGCCCGGCACCCACGACCACGGGGTGGCCGTGATCTCCCGTGAGGAGCTGGACCATTGGACCCATAAGGCGGCAGCGGCGGGCATTGCCAGCGCCGTGCACGCCGTGGGTGACCAGGCCGTCACCGATGTCTTGGACTCGTTCGAGGCCAACCGAACGATCGCCAAGGTCTTCGGGCTGCGCCAGCGCGTGGAGCACGCTCAGTACATCAAACGCGATGACATCCTGAGGTTCCAGCGATTAGGGGTGACCGCTTCCATGCAGCCCCTGCACTGCCCCGAGGAGATCCCCATGAACGACTTTGTGGAGGGCCGGGATATGGTGGCCTACGGGTGGAACAGTCTGCGTGCTGCGGGAACCCCCATGGCTTTCGGCTCGGACGGGCCGGTGGTGGACCCCAACCCGTTCTTCGGGATTCACGCCGCTGTATGTCGTTCGGAACCGGGGAAGCCCGCCAATCGCTGGCAACCGGAGGAGAGCATCGGTCTACCGGAGGCACTTTATTACTACACCCACGCGGTAGCCCGCGCCTCCTATGAGGAGAACCTCAAGGGGTGCCTGGCACCGGGCATGCTCGCGGACTTCATCGCGGTGGACCGAGATGTGTTTGCGGAAGACGCCCAAGCGGTCAAGGACACCGTGGTCGAAGCCACCGTGGTGGGTGCGCAGATCCGTTATCAGCGTGAACGGTAAAGGGGACAAGGAGCCTGCGCCAGTCCACCGGTTGCTTCGATAGGATCGGAGGTCAGCCCTTGTCCACCCCGCACCGGTTCGCATCGAGGAGTCCCACGGATGTTTCGCCTGTTCCATAACGCCAAAGTCCACGCCATGAACCCGGCCACGGGGTGGACTCCGCAGGCCACCTGGCACTCCCACGACATGCCTCACCCGGATGCCATCCTCACCTCGGACGACCGCATCGTGGCCGTGGGCGACTATCGGAGGCTCAAGGACATGGCTCCGTTGGGTACGGAGCGCACGAGCCTCGAGGGTAAGTACGTGTTGCCGGGCATGGGTGACGGACACATTCATTCGGCCATTTACTCACGCTCCATCACGGAACCCGATATGCGTTTCTGCGGCTCGTTGCAGGAGGCCCTGGACCTGCTGAAGCCGTTCGTGGAGAAGGCGCGGCAGGATGAGTCCCAGACCTGGATCTTCGGCGGACAGTGGAACGCCAACGGCTGGGACGTTCCGGTGTTCCCGGACAAGCACAGCCTGGATAGCATCTGCCCGGACATCCCCATGGCCCTGGGTTCCCTGGACTGGCACACGCTGTGGCTCAACTCCAAGGCGCTGGAGACTCTGGGTTTGGACCGCAACGTCAAGGACCCGGACGGCGGCACCTACGAGCGGGACGAGCACGGTGAGCTCACCGGCATCATCCGGGAAGCGGCGGGCATCCCCATCCGCGATGGCCTGATGCAGTCGGATGTCTCCGGCAACATCGACGATTACCTGCCCGTGGGCCAGCGAGAACTGCTCAAGCGCGGTATCACCTCCATCCACGACATCGACGGCGCGGACTGCCTCTTTGCCTATCAGAAACTGCGGGAACGCGGTGAGCTGGATATCCGCGTGCACAAGGTGCTGCGGCAGGAACAGATTCTCGATTTCATCAGTCGCGGTATTCGCACCGCATCGGGCGATGAGTGGATTTCAATGGGTCCGCTCAAGCTCTTCGCGGACGGCGCTCTGGGCTCCCACACTTGCCACATGTCGGATCCGTGGCCGGGCACCCAGGACCATGGGATGGCCGTGACTACTCGGGACGAATTGGATCATTGGATCCACCTGGCGGCGAGCGCCGGCATTGCCACCGCGGTTCACGCCATCGGTGACCAGGCCGCGACCGAGGTGCTCGACGCGTTCGAGACTCATCAGGCCATTTCACGGGTCTTCGGCCTGCGCCAGCGCATCGAGCACGCGCAGTACATCAAACGCAGCGACATCGCCCGATTCCGTCAACTGGGTGTCACGGCCTCTATGCAGCCCATGCACTGCACGGCTGACATCCCCATGAACGATTTCCTGGAGGATCGCGACCTGATCGCGTACGGCTGGAACAGCCTGCGGGCGGCAGGTGCGGAACTCGTCTTCGGTTCGGATGCACCCGTGGAGGATCCCAATCCGTTCCAGGGCATTCACGCGGCCATCACGCGGACTCGTGACGGGGATGCCGTGGACGGTTGGCAGCCACAGGAAATCCTTCCCCGTGCGGAGGCCGTGTACTACTACACCCACGCCGTGGCGCGCGCCTCCTACGAGGAGAACCTCAAGGGGTGCCTGGCACCGGGCATGCTCGCGGACTTCGTGGTCGTGGACCGGGACGTCTTCGCGGAGGACGATCGCGCGATCAAGGACACCGTGGTCGAGTCCACCGTGGTGGGGGCTCAGATCCGCTACCAGCGCGAGGACTGAACCACTTCCGGTTGTTCTCGAACGCCCCACCTCGACGCCGCCCCGGCACCTTGGTAGGTGCCGGGGCGGCGTCGTTGGCGAACCCGTCGTGGAGACGGGACAGGCCGCAGAAGGTTAGCTCAGGTGCAGCTCGGGCGAAACGAACTTCTTACCCACGTGACCCTCCGTGCCCAGGACCCATCCCATGCGCTTGATGGGCCGCAGGGACACCACCGTCTCCTGGGTCTCGATGCCGGACACCGCGGACTGGATGGCCCGTTCGGCCTCGAGGATCTCCCCCACCGAGCCCAACCACATGACGACCATCAGGTTCGCACGCCCGGTGATGGACGTGACCACGCGGGTACGAGGGTCGTGCGAGAGCGCTTCCGCCGCCGTTTCGTGCAGATTCGCGTCCAGGCGCGTGAACCACTGCGCCGTGATGGGCGATGCGGAGACCCGCTGGATCAAATCGCACCGGATGGACAACATCCCAGAAGCGAGCACCTTGTGCAGATACCGGCGGGCGGTGGCCGGGTGCAGGCCGGTGGTGCGAGCGATTTCCGCCGCGCTAGCGCGACCGTCGAGCATGAGCGCTTCGATCACGGGACGCTGATCCTCGCCCAGCGGCGTGCTGCTCACGGGCAGAGACTCCTGCTCAGCCTTCACCCAGGCCTGCGCGGCGGCCCGCTGCTCATCGCTGAGCCTGTCCAGACGCCACTTGTCACCGGCACGGTGGAGCTTGGTGGAGATCATGTTGTGGATCTTCACGATGCCCTGAACGCGGGAGATTTTCTCCTCGATGATGCGCGAGAGCGACTGCAGATCCCGACTGACCACGGTGAGACCGAGGTCCGGTTCTCGGCAGAAAGCCTCAACCGAAAGCACCTCCGGCATGGCCACGAGCTCTTTGACCACGTGGTCCCACTGCTGGGCGTCGCAGGAGATCTCCTGGAAGGACAACAGATTGCGGGGATCGTTGAGATTGACCTGGGCCGTGATCCAGGCTGCGCCGGAGCTGCGCAGTTTCTCCCAGCGTCCGGCCAGGGTGGTGGGGTGTGCGTCCAGAATCTCGGCGGCTTCACCCCAGGTGATTCTGGGTGCCCACTGCAGCAGGCTGATGAGCTCCAAGTCCTGGTCGGACAGCTCAGTCTTGGACTGGCCGTTGCTTGCCATGGATCTCCCTTAGATGTGTGTGGTGGCCGATACATGATTCTACAAAGTCAGGGTGATGACCCTGGGTCTGTGGTTTCAGACGCTGGGGCAATAATTTGAAACAAAATCGCGACATGTGCCCGTGAACTGTAAAAAATCTTACACAGGTCTTGGTAATCTGGAACGCATCGTGCACAATTGCTATACGAGCTGTAGCACCCGCCACTTTCTACTTCTTTCGCGGCGCCCCTCACGAGGCATCGCTCCACCGATTCAGGATGCACGTTATGGCTACTTCAACTGCCACCCCTTACTCGGAGACCAATCCGGGCGGCATTGCCGTCTCTTCCAGGAAAACCCTCATCAACACGGGCATTGGCAACGCCCTGGAGTGATACGACTGGAGTAATTACGCGACATTCTCCATTTACTTTGCTCGCGAGATCTTCAACCCGTCGGATCCCGTGGCCTCCATCCTGGGCGCCATGGCCATCTTTGCCGTGGGCTTCATTTTCCGCCCGATCGGCGGTTTGTTCTTCGGTTGGATGGCCGACCGCGTGGGTCGTAAGGCTGTACTGCTGACCACGGTCGGAGGTATCGCACTGGGCGCGCTGATGATCGGCGTGACACCCACCTTCGAGACCGCGGGCGTGTTCGCCGCCATCATGCTGCTGGCCGCACGCCTGATTCAGGGCCTGGCCTACGGTGGCGAAATGCCCACCGCTCAGACCTACCTGGCGGAGATGGCTCCCCCGGAGCGCCGCGGCCTCTGGTCCTCCATGATCTACGTGTCCGGCACCATTGGCGCGTGCCTGGGTATTTTCATGGGCGTCATCATGAACCTGTTCCTCTCCCCCCGAGTAGATGAGCGAGTGGGGCTGGCGCGTTCCGTTCTTCATCGGCGCCCTGGGTGGCCTGTGGGCCCTGGTCGGCCGTTCACAACTGCACGAGTCCGAAACCTTCAAGTCCAACAAGGCCAAGCGCCCCTCGATCTGGCCCGAGTTCCGCCGCAACTGGAAGTCCGCATTCCGCGTGATCGGCCTGACCATTGGCGGCACCGTGTGCTACTACGTGTGGTCCGTGTCCGCGGTTCAGCAGGCCGTGGTGGTCCACGGCATGCCCCAGGCCACCGCGCTCAACGCGAGCCTCTTGGCCAACGTGGTACTCATCATCTCCCTGCCGTTCTGGGGCAAGTTCTCCGACCGATTCGGTCGCCGCCCCGCACTGATCATCGGCAACGTTGTTCCGCTGCTGCCGTTCTTCCCCATGAACGCCATGGTGGGTCAGACCTTCGTGTCCCTGGTCTTCCCCGCCGCACTCATCCTGCTCTTCATGGGCGCCACCCTGGCCAACACTCCGGCCGTATTCGCGGAGTTGTTCCCCACCAGCGTGCGCACCGTGGGCGTGGCCTTCCCGTACGCGGTGGCCGTGGCCATCTTCGGTGGCACCGCACCCTACCTGCAGAACTGGATCAGCACCCAGTACTCCGTGAGCGCTTTCTCGGTGTATGTGTGCCTGCTGCTGCTCGTGTCATCGGTGGTCGCATTCTTCCTTCCCGAGACCAAGGGCAAGGACCTGCGCCACTAAAGCTTTCCCGAGAACGACGCCGCCCCCGCACCTTTTCCAGGTGCGGGGGCGGCTTTCGTCTGTCTACCGTTCGAGAACGGTCAACCCTGCCTTACTTCTTGGCGGGGGTGTGCAGCAGCTTCTTGTTGGCGAACTCTTCGATACCGAAGGGGCCCAGCTCACGGCCCACACCGGAACGCTTGACGCCACCGAAGGGCAGGTCCGGAGCGGTGCCGGTCACCTCGTTGACGAACACCATGCCGGAGTCAACGCGCTTGGCGATCTCCAGAGCGGCGGCCTCGTCCGCGCCGAACACGGAACCACCCAGGCCGAAGGGCGAGGAGTTGGCGAGTTCGATCGCTTCGTCAGCGTCCTTGACCTTGTAGACCACGGCCACCGGGCCGAAGATCTCCTCGGCGTAGGCACGCATCTCGGGGGTCACGTCAGCAAGGACGGTAGCTTCCATCCATGCGCCGTCGCGCTCGATCTTCTTACCACCGGCCAGCACGGATGCGCCCTTGTCGATGGCGTCCTGGACCTGCTCCATGATCTCGTCACGAGCGCCCACGGTGCTGATCGGGCCCAGGAAGGTCTTGTCGTCCGAGGGGTCACCGGGCTCGATGCCCTGGACAGCCTGCGCGAACTTGTCCACGAAGGACTCGTAGGCGTCTTCCAGAACGATGAAGCGCTTGGCGTTGGTGCACGCCTGGCCGTTGTTGGACATACGACCCATCACGGCGTTCTTCACGGTGCGTTCCACGTTCTGGTCGTCCAGAACGATGAAGGGGTCGGAACCGCCGAGCTCCAGAACGACCTTCTTGAGGTTCTTACCAGCGGTGGCGGCCACGGAGGCACCTGCGCGCTCGGAACCGGTCAGGGACACACCCTGCACAGCCGGATCCGGGATCACGATGTCAGCGATCTGGTCGTTGGAAGCGAAGATGTTGATGTAAACATCCTTGGGGAAGCCCGCCTCGTGGAAGAGCTCCTCCTGCACCACGGCAGACTGCGGAACGTTACCGGCGTGCTTCAGCAGGATGGTGTTACCCAGCATCACGTTGGGTGCTGCGAAACGAGCCACCTGGTAGTACGGGAAGTTCCAGGGCATGATGCCCAGCAGGGAACCGGTGGAATCCAGGACCACGCGAGCTTCGCCACCCGTGGACGGTTCCAGGGTGCGGCCTTCCATGAAGCCTTCTGCGTTGTCCGCGTAGTAGTCGTAGATACCCGCAACGATCATGACCTCGCCGATGGCCTGAGCCTTGGGCTTGCCCATCTCGTCGGTCAGGATCTTTGCGAGCTCTTCCTTGCGCTCGCGGTACAGCTCAGCCATCTTGTGCATGAGCTGGGCGCGCTCCGAAACGGGAGTGTTGCGCCAAGACTTGTAGGCCTCACCGGAACGCTTCACTGCGTCCTTGATCTCTTGATCCGTTGCGGTGGGGAACTCTTTTACGGTTTCGCCTGTGGCGGGATTAACTGTTGCGTAAGCCATACCCCTAGGTTATGCCTCACTCAGAGTTTGGCGAACAGCGTTCACCGAGGGCGAGAGTCCTCCTTCTGTATTGCATCGGGCCCCGCGGGTCTTGATATTGCAATTTCTTATATAAGGATGGTCTTATGACAACCGAGGCTACGGGACCGCTGTCTCCCTATCTGGATGTGGCTCGCCTGTTCGGCGCGCTGGCCAATCCGGCTCGCTGCGCCATCGTGGAGCGACTCACCGTGGAGCCCCGGTTCGTCGGAGAGCTGTCACAGGAGTTGGGCCTGTCCCAACCCCTGGTCTCGCAACATCTTAAGGTGTTGCGAGAGGCCCACCTCGTGGAAGGTTTCCGCGATGGCCGAGTCACGCGCTACCGCTTGATCGACGAGCACGTAGCGCACGTCTTCCTGGACGCCCATCAACACACCAAGGAGCACCACAATGAGCGCTGCAACCACTGAGACCACCTGCGCCTGCGAGAAGTGCGGCCCCAACTGCACGTGCGAAACCTGCACCTGCGAGAACTGCACCTGCGAGAAGTGCAACCACGCCGCCTGATCGCTGGACCACCTAGCCTCTTCGCTTTAGCGGGCGCCGCCCGCTAGCGAGTACAGCGGGGACCTTGCCCTTAAGGGCGGGGTCCCCGCTGTCATGCACTCCTTCTACGGCGAGTCCCGCGCATTCACATTGCATGGGGTTCCCCGCGCGCATCCACCCCGCATGAGATGCCGTCGGCGCCTTAAGTGACACTTCTGGTTCCGCCGGAACCCTCGCGGCGATCCCAAGAGGTTCCCACGAAACACCACGCGCACCGGGAGGATCCAACGAAACCTGGGGCGCGGCGTCGTCGGCGGGAAGCAGCCCCGCAAAGGCGGGCAACGCGCAATGGAGCGGCGAAAAGCCCAATTGAGTCCTTCGAGCGACAGAATAAGGACATCAATTCGCATTACTTGCTCGATAGGACGTGCCCATGACTCACACAGACCAACGGGGATTCAAGAAAGTCCTTGGCCGGATAGATGCCATTGCACTCGGGGTGGGCGCGATGATCGGCTTCGGCTGGGTCGTGCTCACCGGCGGCTGGCTGGATGACGCCGGAACCATGGGCGCCGCGCTGGCCATGCTCGCCGGTGGCATCATCATGACGGTTGTGGGTCTGGTCTACGGCGAGCTCGTGGCCGCCATGCCCGCAGCGGGCGGTGAGCACAACTACTTGCTGCGCGGCATGGGTGCGCGCTGGGCCTTTATCGGCTCGTGGGGCATTACGGTCGGCTACATCACCATCGTGGCGTTCGAGGCCGTGGCCGTACCGCGAACCGTGCAGTACATTTTCCCGGGGTTGAGCCAAATTCCTCTGTGGACCATTGCCGGCTTCGAAGTGAATCTCACGTGGGCGCTGGTCGGCTCGCTCTCCGCAGTGATCATCACCTGGATCAACATCCGAGGGGTGAAGCAGGCTTCAACCGTGCAGATTTTCGTGATTCTGTTCCTGGCCATTGTGGGCCTGTTCATGATCTTCGGGGCCTTCAGCGGCGGGTCGGAACAGAACATGGAACCCTTCTTCTCCAACGGGATGGCTGGATTCTTCACCGTGCTCGTGGTGGTGCCGTTCCTGTTCGTCGGTTTCGATGTAATCCCTCAGGTCTCCGAGGAGATGAACCTCTCGCCCAAGAAGCTCGGCGGAACCATCGTGATCGCCGTCCTGCTGGCCACCGTTTGGTACGGAATGGTGATTCTCACCACATCGGCTTCGCTGCCGGTAGCCGAGTTGGCCGTGGCCGACATCGCCGTGGCGGACGCGGTGGGAGCCGTGTACAACTCCCAGGCCATGGCCAACCTGCTTCTCGCCGGCGGTCTGGCCGGCATTCTGACATCCTGGAACTCCCTGCTCATGGGCGCTTCCCGGTTGCTTTGGGCCCTGGGGAATTCCCGCATACTGCCGCGCTGGTTCGGCAAGATCCACCCCAAGTACGGCACACCCATCAACGCACTGCTCTTTGTGGGCGCACTGTCCTTCATCGCGCCGTTCTTCGGCGAGGAAATGCTGGGTTGGCTAGTTGATTCAGGCTCACCCTCCATTGTGATTGCGTACCTGCTGGTTTCCGTGGTGTTCGTGATCCTCCGTAAGCGCGAACCCTCGATGGAACGCCCGTACCGAATCGGCGGCCGCAAGAATGGCGGAGTTGTCATCGGAATCCTGTCGGTCGTCCTGTGTGCCGGATTGGCCATCCTGTACATCCCGGGCATGCCGGCCAGCCTTGGCGTAGCCCCCTATGTCATCTTCGGTTTGTGGTGGCTGCTCGGACTGATCTTCCTGCTGCGCATCCCCCGAGGCATTGAACCGGGAGAAGACGCGGAGCCCCGACTGGTGGCTGCCGTGGAAGCCCGCAAGAAATGAGGGATGCTCGGACTTGCGCCGGGGCATAACATGGAATCAGGGGCATTGCGCCCAAGCACCTTCAATTGCACAATTTCTAGGATGAAGTTGTGAGAGAGGCACGATATGACTAACCAAGAGAAAATTTCTGCACTTCTTGAAGCCACTCCCAAGGGTCTGCTGATCAACGGAGAATGGCGCGATGCCTCCGACGGCGGCACCTTTGATGTCGAGAACCCCGCCACCGGTGAAGTCCTGGCCACTCTGGCCTCGGCCACCGAAGAAGATTCCCGCGCTGCCATGGATGCCGCGGCGAACGCTCAGGAGTCCTGGGCACGCACCTCCACCCGCGAACGCTCGGACATTCTGATGCGCGCGTACAACCTGGTGAAGGAACACACCGACGAGCTCGCGACGCTGATGACCCTGGAAATGGGTAAGCCGCTCAAGGAATCGCAGGGTGAAGTTGTCTACGGCAACCAGTTCATGCGCTGGTTCTCGGAGGAAGCACCCCGCCACTACGGCCGCTACGCGGACACCCCCGAGGGCAACCTCAAGATGATTGTGACCCACAAGCCGGTTGGCCCGTGCCTGTTGATCACCCCGTGGAACTTCCCACTGGCCATGGCAACCCGCAAGGTTGCTCCCGCCGTGGCCGCAGGCTGCACCATGATCCTCAAGCCTGCGCGCCTCACCCCGCTGACCTCGCAGTACTTTGCCAAGTTGATGATCGAGGCGGGTATCCCCGCGGGTGTTCTCAACGTAGTGTGCTCGGCCTCCGCCTCCAAGGTTTCCGGCCCCATCATGGACGACCCGCGCCTGCGCAAGGTCTCCTTCACCGGTTCCACCCCCGTGGGCAAGCAGCTCATGAAGACCGCTGCGGACCGCGTGCTGCGTACCTCCATGGAACTGGGTGGCAACGGCCCGTTCATCGTGTTCGAGGACGCAGCCCTGGACAAGGCTGTCGAGGGTGCCATGGCCGCCAAGATGCGCAACATGGGCGAGGCCTGCACCGCGGCCAACCGCTTCCTGGTGCACGAGTCCGTGGCTGAGGAGTTCTCCAAGAAGTTCGGTGAGAAGCTCGGCGCGCTCAAGACCGGTAACGGTATGGACGAGGGCACCGATGTGGGCCCGCTCGTCGAGAAGAAGGCGCGCGACGGCGTCGTCGAGCTTGTGGAAGACGCCAAGGAAAAGGGCGCGACCATCAGCGTGGGCGGCAAGGCTGTGGACGGCAACGGCTACTTCTTCGAGCCGACCCTGATCACCGGTGTGACCGAGGACTGCCGCGTGTTCACGGAAGAGATCTTCGGCCCCGTGGCTCCGGTCATCACCTTCAAGGACGAGGACGACGCCGTGCGTCTGGCCAACTCCACCGAGTACGGCTTGGCCTCCTACGTGTACACCAATGACATCTCGCGTGCGCTGCGCATCGGCGACCGCATCGAGTATGGCCTGTTGGGCATGAACGTCGGCGTGATCTCGAACGCCGCCGCTCCGTTCGGTGGCGTCAAGGAGTCCGGTCTGGGCCGTGAGGGCGGCGCCGAGGGCATTGCCGAGTACACCACCACTCAGTACATGGGCCTGCCCTCCCCGTGGGCCTGATCCACACCTAATTTTTCACCCTTCGAAAGGACAATCAGACAACTATGGCTGAAATCGAATACACGCTTGAGCAGAAGCGTGACCTGAAGACCAGCATCCCGGGCCCCAAGTCCGTTGAGCTGGCAGAGCGCCGCAGTAACGCGGTCGCTTCCGGTGTGGCGTCCTCCGTCCCCGTGTACGCGGACAAGCTGGACGGCGGCGTGATCCTGGATGCCGACGGCAACCAGCTGATCGACCTGGGCTCCGGCATCGCCGTGACCTCCGTGGGCGCATCCGCTCCCAAGGTCGTGGAGAAGGTCAAGGAAGCCGTGGAGAAGTTCACCCACACGTGCTTCATGGTCACCCCGTACGAGGGCTACGTGGCGGTTGGCGAGAAGATCGCCGAGCTGACCCCGGGTTCCTTCGACAAGCGTGCGGCCCTGTTCAACTCGGGTTCCGAGGCAGTGGAGAACGCGGTCAAGATCGCTCGCACCTACACCAAGCGCAGCGCAGTGGTCGTCTTCGATCACGCGTACCACGGCCGCACCAACCTGACGCTGGCCATGACCTCCAAGGTCATGCCCTACAAGCAGGGTTTCGGTCCGTTCGCTTCTGACGTGTACCGCGTTCCCATGTCCTACCCGTTCCGTGATGCTGACGGCATGACCGGTCAGGAAGCCGCCGAGCGCGCGCTGCTCCTAATCGAAAAGCAGGTCGGTGCGGAGAACGTTGCCGCAGTGGTCATCGAGCCCATTCAGGGCGAGGGTGGCTTCATCGTCCCCGCCGAGGGCTTCCTGCCCACGCTGACCAAGTGGTGCCAGGACAACGGCGCTGTGTTCGTGGCTGACGAGGTCCAGGCAGGCATCGCTCGCACCGGCACGTGGTTCTCCTCCGAGTGGGAGGGCATCGAGCCCGACCTGGTGACCTTCGCCAAGGGCATCGCCGGCGGTATGCCGCTGTCCGGCGTGGTGGGCCGTGCGGAGATCATGAACTCCGTGCACGGCGGCGGCCTGGGTGGCACCTACGGCGGTAACCCCGTCGCGTGTGCCGCAGCCCTGGGCGCCATTGAGACCATCGAAGAGTGGGGCCTCAACGAGCGCGCCTTGGAGATCGAGAAGATCATCAAGGAAGAGCTGGGCGACCTGGCAGAGTCCTCCCCCATCGTGGGCGAGCTGCGCGGTCGCGGCGCCATGATGGCGCTCGAGTTCGTGGAGCCAGGTTCCAAGAAGCCCAACGCTGATGCTGCCAAGCAGATTGCCGCCAAGTGCATGGAACAGGGTGTTGTCATCCTGACCTGTGGCACCTTCGGCAACAACGTGCGTCTGCTGCCGCCGCTGGTCATCGACTTCGACCTGCTGCGCGACGGCCTGCGCGTGTTCGTCAAGGCCATTGAAGAGGCTGGCGCCTGATCTGAACTGATCACGTAGCGCTTTTCGACGGGCGGTCACCGGTTTCCGGTGGCCGCCCGTTCGCATTTATGGGTTTCTGCGTTTCTTGCGTTCCTGCGTTCCTGGCCAACCTTGACGCCACTACGGACGACGACGACGCCGCCCCGCCACCTTCCGCGGTTGCGGCTCCATGGTCTTCGTCTTCCGGTGTCACTTCCGTGGAATAGGGTTCCCTATGCCTTGTTTTCGGCCGGAAATGCGGGATAGGGAACCTTAAACCCTCACGGTCGATGTGGGATGGTGGGACTAACCCGCCGTATACCACTTCATTCCGAGCCCGGAGGACCATCGTGGAGCACTATCCGTCACTCACCGAGACTGTTCTGGCACTGCGCAACGGTCAGGTCACCAGCGAGGACACCGTGAAGTCCTCGCTCGACCGCATCGAAGAGCTCAATGACACCCTGGGCGCGTTCATTCACGTGGATCGTCAAGTTGCTCTGAAGCGGGCCCGAGAGGCGGACGAACAACTGGCCGAGGCGGCGTCGGACCCGTCCGCTGAAGCAGAATTGCCAGCGCTTCTGGGTGTACCCACGGCGTTGAAGGACGGGCACGAAGTTGCGGGGATGCCCACGACCTTCGGAACCCTGATCAACCAGGACGAGAACGGCGAGTTCCCGATCGCTGCCGACTCTGACCCTCTCGCGCAAACCCTTGAGGCAGCCGGCGCCGTGATGGTGGGCAAGACACAAGTCCCGGAGTTCCTGCTCAATTGTTATTCCGAGAACAGAATATTTCCGCCGGCGCGCAATCCCCACTCGCCGGAACACAGCCCTGGGGGCTCCTCTGGTGGCCAGGCTGCGGCTGTGGCATCCGGAATGCTGGCGGGGGCGATCGGTTCGGACGGCGGCGGTTCGGTGCGAATTCCTGCCGCGGCGTGCGGATTGATCGGGCTCAAACCGAACCGTGGACGAGTCCCGAGCAGCGATGCGCTGAACAACGTGGGGCAGTTGGGCGTCAACGGCCCCATCACGCGCACCGCCTTGGACGCCGCCCTACTCATGGATGTGCTGTGCTCCACCCCGGGCCACACCGCCATCGATCGGCCGGTGAAAGCAGTGCCGGAACGGTCGTTCACATCCGTGGTGAGCCGCGCGCTGGCCGGGGATGCACCATGGGGAGATCGTCCGTTACGGATTGGCGTGAATACGGCATCCCCGTTCGAGGGCAGCTACGACATCTCTGTCTCCCCCGAAGCAGAGCTCGCTCTGTCCGAGGGCGTCCGCCAGTTGCAGTCGCTGGGCCACGAAGTTGAAGAAGCCCAGATCAACTACCTGCCCGGTTACGCGGAGAACTTCTTCAAACTGTGGACGACCGCCGTGGGTCAGATCCCCTTGGCCGACGGGCAAGACTCGCACCTGACCGGCCTGGCGCGGCACTTCCGAGAAGCCGCGTTGAACCGCTCGGCCGTGGAGCTGGCGGACGCCGTGAGCGCGATCCGCGTGTTCGAGGCCGACACCATCGCCCAATATGCCCGGTACGACATGATTCTCACGCCAGCTCTAGCGATGCCCCCGCGGCCCATTGGTTGGTACTTCGAGGGCTACGACATGGCCGATCCTCGCAGCGCAGAACGCGACTACGAGCGGCAGTGCCAGTACACCCCCTACACCTCGTTCATCAACGTGGTGGGGCTACCGGCCATCACTGTTCCCACCGTGTGGACGCAGCCGGAATCCGGTGACTACCCCGGCAAGGTGCCGATGGGTGTGCAACTGGTGGGAGCGGCGTCGTCGGAGGCGTGGCTGCTCTCCCTGGCCGCGCAGCTGAACCCGCCCACGGACCCGCGGGCCGCGTGAGTGCAATCGAACGGAACATTGCGTCGCGTCACTGACGAGCGCGGGTTTCCCGAGTAGGTTTGGGGTATGGCGAACCGTGCGGGCACCGTAGCCCAACCCAGTGACCTTGTGAACATCGACGAGCTGATCGCGGCGTATTTCGACCGCGTGCCTGACGCCGGTGATCCCGATCAGCGAGTGGCGTTCGGTACGTCCGGACACCGTGGATCATCACTCAAGACCTCGTTCAACGACACACATATCGCGGCCATCACGCAGGCGATTGTGGAGTACCGCGCGGGGCAGGGCATTACCGGCCCGCTGTTCATGGGCAAGGACACGCACGCGCTGTCCGGGCCCGCGCAGGACACCGCACTCGAGGTGCTCGCGGCCAACGGCGTGAACGTGCTACTGGATTCGCGCGACGGCTTCACGCCCACCCCGGCGCTGTCCCACGCGATCATCAAGTACAACGCGTCCGATGCGGCCGAGCAGGCGGACGGCATTGTCATCACGCCGTCCCACAACCCGCCGGCCGACGGCGGCTTCAAGTACAACCCTCCGCACGGCGGCCCCGCCGATTCTGACGCCACCGAGTGGATCGCCGCGCGCGCCAACGAACTCATGGAGGCCGGGCTCGACGGCGTCAAGCGCGTCTCGAACGACGCCGCTCGGGCCGCAGCGACCACCGGCACCTTCGATTTCCTGGACTCCTATGTTTCGGATCTGCCGTCGATCATCGACCTGGACGTCATCGCGGAATCCGGTCTGCACATTGGCGCGGACCCCATGGGTTCTGCATCCGTGGCGTACTGGGAAGAGATCAGCAAGCGCTTTGGCCTGAACCTCACCGTGGTCAACCCCGAAGTGGACCCGCAGTGGGCGTTCATGACGCTGGACTGGGACGAGAAGATCCGCATGGACTGCTCCTCCCCCAATGCCATGGCCTCCCTGATCGGAAACCGCGACAAGTACGACATCGCAACCGGTAACGATGCGGACACGGACCGGCACGGCATCGTGACCCCGGATGCCGGGCTCATGAACCCGAACCACTACCTGGCCGTGGCTATTGATTACCTGTACCGCAATCGTTCGGGTTGGTCATCGGATGCGGGCGTGGGCAAGACCTTGGTGTCTTCGTCGATCATCGATCGCGTTGCTGACTCGCTGGGCCGGCGTTTGGACGAGGTCCCCGTGGGCTTCAAGTGGTTCGTACCGGGTCTGATTGACGGATCCATCGGTTTCGGTGGTGAAGAGTCTGCGGGCGCATCGTTCCTGCGTATGGACGGTTCCACCTGGACCACCGACAAGGACGGCATCATCTTGGCCCTGTTGGCCGCGGAGATCACGGCGCGCACGGGTAAGACCCCGTCGCAGCGTTACAAGGAGTTGACCGAGGAGTTCGGCGATCCGGTGTACGAGCGCATCGATGCTCCGGCCAACCGTGAGCAGAAGGCAGCGCTGAAAAAGCTCTCCGCAGAGCAGGTCACCACGGACACCCTGGCCGGTGAACCGATCACCGCAAAGCTGACGGAAGCTCCGGGCAACGGCGCTGCAATCGGCGGTTTGAAGGTCGTCACGGAGAACGCGTGGTTCGCGGCCCGACCTTCCGGCACCGAGGACGTGTACAAGATCTACGCGGAGTCCTTCAAGGGTTCCGAGCACCTCGCACAGGTGCAGAAGGAAGCCAAGGCGCTGGTGGATTCGGTGATTGGGTAGGGACTTCTTTCACTTCTGCGGTGATCTCCGCCGGAGCTGAGCATTTCGGGCAGAGGTTGGCGCTGAGACCAGGGGTTTCGGCGCCAACCTCTGCCCCATTTGTTCGTGTGTCCGGTACCCGTCGTTTTGATCGAGCCCCCGCCACACCGGCACGATGGAAGACATGAATACGCAGACCTCGGGCACCACCGTCAAAGTTGAAGTCGGCCATCACGAGCTCATCATCAGGGACCGCTATGAGATCGCCTCGATCTGCAACGACATCCTGATCGGTGTGATCTTCGTAATCGGCTCGTTCTTGTTCTTCTCTGAGGCGACAATGACCATCGCCACGTGGCTGTTCGTTGTGGGAAGTCTCTTGATGCTCGTGCGACCCGTGATTCGGTTGGCCCGCCGGACTCACCTGAAGAAGATTAACCCCCGCAGTGATGCCGCAACCAGTAGAGACTTCTGAGTGATGAACATTCCAGTCCGTAAAGATGCACCTGAGCGGCCCAAAAATGCACTTCTGATGACTGGGATGTCGGGGCCACCGCTCCCCCACCAACTCGTCCAGGGGGCCCGCTGGCGCGAAAGCCCTCAGTCATCAAAAAGCCACTTGGACGCGGTCCAGGTGGCTTTTTCGTGCCTCAGATTTGGCAGTGGCTTAAAGCTGACTCAGATCTCGGCGCGAACAATTAAACCCGCGTCACCCACACCGCTTCCGCCGCGAGAACGCCCATGCTGACCACGGACTGCGGATCGGCAAGGGTGGGCGCAGCAGCGGGAACATCACCAGCACCGTCACCGCCCCCCGCAACACGGCCATGCGCGCCCGCGGCAACAACAGCGGCCGCAGTCCCAACCACCGACACCGCAACCATCCCCGGCGACCCCGAATCCGGCAACACCCGCAACCGCGTACCCGGCACCACGCCAACCCCGGCCAGATAGCGCAAGGTCGCAGGATCATCATCGGACACCCGCACCACGTCAACGGCCACCGGCTCCAGCACATCCACCAGTTGCACAGCCGTGGGTGCGGCGATCACCCCACTCGGCGAAGGAATCACATCCCCGTGCGGATCAGCGGACGGATGCCCCAGCAGCGCATCGATCCGGTCTAAGAACTTCTCCGAGACGGCGTGCTCAAGCACCTCGGCCTCATCGTGCACCTCATCCCACGCGTATCCGAGCTTGGTGGTCAGGAACGTCTCCAGCAGCCGATGCCGCCGCACCATGGTGACCGCCACCGAGCGGCCCTCATCGGTCAGCTCGACCACTCCGTAGGACGGACGCGTCACCATGCCCTGCGCCGTGAGCTTCTTGAGCGCCTCGGACACCGTGGACGCCGCCAGCCCCATGCGCGCGGCCAGGGTCGTGGTGGTGACCTTGTCCGGCGACCACTCGCCCAACTGCCAAATGGTCTTCAGGTAGTCCTGCGTGGAAGAACTGAGCTCTGCGGGTTGCACGTGTCCAGGGTACCGGTCGCCCCGGATTAGAATTTGGCGGGCGGTACTCATTTCCCGGCCGCCCGTCAGACGCCACGCGCCGCTGTCTAGGAGCCTTCATGAGTTCGTCACCGTCCACTCCCCCCACTAACGACGCCGCTGCCCCCGGTCTCGCGGAACGCCTCGGGTTGGGCTGGCGCCTCCACGGGGACGGACGCACCGTGGCCCCCGGCGACGTCGTCACCCCGCGCGAGCGGCTCGTGTGGCCCCGAACGATCTCGATCGGCGCCCAGCACGTGGTGGCCATGTTCGGCGCGACGTTCCTGGTGCCGCTGCTGACCGGATTTCCACCGGCCACCACGCTGTTCTTCTCGGGCATCGGAACCATCCTGTTCCTGATCCTGACCGCGGGACGTGTGCCCTCATACCTGGGCTCGTCGTTCGCGTTCATCGCCCCGATCTCCGCGGCCATGAACCAGTACGGCCCCGGTGGCGCGCTCGGTGGTGTGGTCATGGCCGGCATCGCGTTGGCGATCATCGGCCTGATCGTGCAGCTGGCCGGCACCGGGTGGCTGCAGAAGCTGATGCCGCCACTGGTCACGGGCACCATCGTGGCGCTGATCGGCTTCAATCTGGCACCCTCGGCCAAGGCGAACTTCATGGAAGCCCCGGTCACCGCCATGGTGACCCTGGGCTCCATCATCCTGATCTCCGTGCTGTTTCGCGGTCTGATCGGCCGCCTGTCCATCCTGTTGGGCGTGGCCATCGGCTACATCACCGCCGTGGTCCGCGGCGAGGTCGATTTCACCGCCATCAACGCCGCGTGGCAGGAACAGGGCCTGTTCGGACTCCCCGAGTTCCACACCCCCGAGTTCCACCTGAGCCTGGCCGGGCTCTTCATCCCCGTGATCCTAGTGCTGGTTGCGGAGAACATCGGACACGTGAAGTCCGTGGCCCTCATGACCGGCGACGACCTTGACCCCTACGCCGGCCGCGCCATCATGGCCGACGGCCTGGCCACCATCATCGCCGGCTCCGGCGGCGGTTCCGGTACCACCACGTACGCGGAGAACATCGGCGTCATGGCCGCCACCCGCGTCTACTCCACCGCTGCCTACTGGGTTGCCGCGATCGTCGCGATCCTGCTGAGCATCATGCCCGTATTCGGCGCGGCCGTGGCCACCGTCCCCCAGGGCGTGCTGGGCGGCGCGGCCACGGTGCTGTACGGCATGATCGGCATGCTGGGCGTGCGCATCTGGGTCCAGAACCGCGTGGACTTCTCCAACCCGGTCAACCTCACCACGGCGGCCGTCGCCATGATCGTGGGCATTGCCGACTACACATGGTCCGTGTTCGGCCTGGACTTCGCGGGCATCGCCCTGGGCACCGCCGCGACCCTGGTGGTCTACCACCTCATGGCGTTCATCGCCCGCGTGCGCGGTTCCGTGGGCTCCGACCCGCTGACCCCGGACACGTCCAAGACGCCGTCGCCGTTGGGCTAAATCAGTTGAAGAAGGGCTTGCTCACCATGGTGAACAAGCCCCCACTTCTAGCCCTCGGACTTAGGACCCCTGGTCGCTCCATTTAGCCATGATGAGTTGCTTGGCTTCAGATTCAGACAACTCTTCAATCTCCTCGGCACTCAGGTTCAGTTCTTCACTGAGTGCGCGCCTGAGCCACTCAGGCAATGAACTGGGCGGTGGGGGTTCCTCATTCACCGAGATGTCCTGGAAAAGTCGCCCCATCCCACTAATGACGTCCGCCAGGGGCTTTATCTCTGGCCCGCCGTTAGAACGAAGTTTGGCGATCCGGCCCTTCATTTCTTCGTAGACCTCGGAATCCGAGCGGACTCCTACCGCCCAAACTTCCGAAATTTCGAGAACCGTTGGTCCGCCGGGCTCTTCCTTGACTCGCCACACAATCCTGTAGTGCCGGTCACCGACTACAAGTTTTCGAAAACCCACCAAAGCGCCAAGTAGAGGTTCCCCTGCCAGTGGCGAGCGCTCCAACAGGAGCATCTTCTTGAAGACTGCACGAAGGATGGATGGATCCTTCTTCTTCAAGCGGAACAGATCACTGACTGCGTCTTCTGTCAGCCGTACCACGCAGTGTGAATCTGGAAGATTCACGACCGTGTTGAACCGATTTCAGCAGCTAGCTCTGCTTCGAGTTCTTCGCGAGTAAAGCCAAAAGCCTTCATAGCCTGATCCAGGTCCGTTCTAACTCCTGAATCCGTGGCGAAGCGTGCCATGACCAACGCCGCATCGCGGAGAGTATCCCGATCCCGTCGAAGCTCGTCCATCTCGTCCGCAGAGACCACCTCTGCCACAACTCTCCCGTGCCGCGCCAAAGCGACGTCGTGGCCTTGTTCAGCTGATGACACCAAAGCAGATACGCCGGCACGCGACGCATCGGAAATCGACAAAGTACTCATGTCCCAAATATACACATTTTTCTACACAGAATTCTAGGAGACCATCGAGGCGCGAACCGGGTCTAAGAGACTGCCGCCTCTGAGCTAAATACTCGCGCCGCGCTCAACGACGCCGCTCAGCCACCTCTCCAACGCGGGCCACGCATTGCGCCCGGTCGAGCGGCGCACCAGACCGTGGTGCCCCAGCGAGGAGACGCCCAACTCCCCCGGCGTGAATGTCCTGCGCTCCACGGTGGTGCCAGTGAGCCGGTCGGTGATTTCCTCGATCTGCTCCGGCGTGGCCCAGGGGTCGTCGGACGCACCAACGGCCAGCACAGGAACTGATACCCGAGCGGTACGAGCGGCCGCATCCATCGATGGGTCATCGAAGAAGTAATGCGGTTTCCGCGCCCACTTCCCCCACTCGAGCATGGCGCCGGAAGGCATGTCTTCGCCCAGCCCGGCTCGACGCCCCGGCATGTAGCCGAACACTCGACACAGCACCGGACCGGCCACGTGGAGCACGGCTGCTACGCGGCGTCGTTCGGCGGTGCCGCGCACGGTGCTGGTGACGCCGGCGTGGGATGAGATGGTCACGAATCCGGCGAGGCCCTCGGTGCCGTAGTCCAGTGCGAGCGCATGGGCGCCCACGCTGTGACCAATGGCCACTTGGGGCAGGTCTCCAAATCGCGAGCGAACCCACGAAGCCACCGCCGGAACATCCTGGGCCATCCAGTCGCGCATCCGCAGCTCGGGATGATCCTTGGGCTTGCCGGAGCGGCCAGTGCCACGGAAGTCGTACGTCACCACCGCGTAGCCCCGAGCGGCAAAGTACTCCGCCAGACCACGGTAGAAACGCTCGGGGGTGGCGGTGGCCGGGTGAATCGTCAGCGCGGCGGACGGCTCATCCAAAGGCAACCACAGCGTCCCGGTCACCGAGGAATCCCCGACGACCGGAATCTGCAGCTGCTCGGTTCGGATGCTCACTTCCGGCTCAGTCGAAGAAGACGATGAGGTGCTCAGAACGGCAGCTCGATCTTGCGCTCCACGACCCGGCGAACTTCTTCCGCGTCCACCTCTGCCACGGTGGCCGGGGACCACTGCGGCTTCTTGTCCTTGTCAACCACCATGGCGCGCACGCCCTCCAAGAATTCCTTGGACTGCGCGGCAACCGTGGCCATACTGAGTTCGCGTTCCAGGCAGGAGCGGACGCTATCGTCCTTGGCTCCCGCATTGAGCAGCTCGAAGACACGAACCAGCGAGGTGGGGCTCATACCGTCCAGATCGCTGCCGGCGCGCTCGACAATCGCCTCGAGCGAGTCGCCGCCGTAGGTCTCCTGAACCTCGTCCCACTTGGTGATGATCTCGGAAGCCGGCGGTTCCTGACCGAACTTGGCAACGGCGGCGTCCACACCGTCGGAAATGGTCAGCTCCACGAAAGCCTCGGCATCGGACGAGGAAATGTAAGTGTCGGCCAGGCCCAGGGCAATGGCGTCCGCACCGTTGAAGCGGGCACCGGACAAGCCCAGGTACCGGCCGAATTCCAGCGACGTCTCGCGAGCGCCGCCGGCGGTTTCGCGGGAGACGCGCGGCAGGAAGTGGCTCGCGCCGATGTCCGTGAAGAAGCCGATCGCGGTTTCGGGCATGGCCATCAGGGTGGTTTCGGACACGATGCGGTGTGAGCCGTGCACGGAAATACCCATGCCACCGCCCATCACAATGCCGTTCATCATGGCCACGTACGGCTTGGGGTATTCGGCGATCAGGTTGTCCATCGCGTACTCGGTACCGAAGGTGTCCTCCACCTCGTCCGAGCGGCCATCCAGGGCTGCCTCGCGGACTTCCTTGATGTCACCGCCGGCGCACAGCGCCTTGGGGAGCGTGGACTGCATGACCACCTGCGTGATGGCCGGGTCCTTGGCCCAATCCTGAAGGGCTCCGGCGATCTGGTGGTACATGGAACGGCTCAGCGCGTTGAGCGCCTTTTCGCGCGTGAGCGTGAGCACTCCGGTGCCGCCCACGATTTCTGCCCGGACAAAATTCTCCTGAGATGTGGTCATGATCACCACCCTATCGAGACCGGGCTTGGAGAATTCAGGATTCCAAAGCTTTACGCAGTGCGCCCAACAGGTCCTTGGCGCGGCGGTCCACGTTTTCCGCGAACATCTCGTTGGTGTGGAACGAGAACCCGATCCCGTAGTCCGGCCACGCCCCGTGCAGGCAACCGCCCGCGCCGGAGTGCCCGTAAGCCCGCTCCACGGGACCGTAGGTGTGGATGGGATCCTGCAGCTCGTAGCCCAGACCGAAGCGCAAAGGACGGTCGTTGACCGCATCAAGCCCCTCGGACCACGTCCGGGTGAACAGTTGACGGGTCTCTGCGGATACCAACGCTCCGGACTCCACGAGCGAGTACGCGCGGGCAATCGAATCCGCCCCGCCGATCGCGCCGCCGGATGCCAAGCCCGCCGCGTGGAATGCCGGCGAGTTGGCGGGAAGCTCCTCCCCCATCAGTGCATCGCCGTACATCCGGTCCACGATGGCCCGCCGTTCCGGGTCCTTCAGGAAGGTACTGATCGCGTAGCCGGGCGCGCGGAACACGGGTGCCACGCGCGGCTCCAGAGCTTCCGGCAGTCCCAGGTACAGATCCAGATCGTTGGGTTTCACGATTCGTTCGCCCAGCAGCTGTCCGGCCCGCTGGCCGGTGATGCGCAGCATGATGGCCTCCACCAGGTATCCGAACGTCACCGCGTGATAGGCGACCTTGGAACCCGGCTCCCACACCGGCTTTTGCTGCGCCAGGATCTCGGAATGAGCGGTCAGGCTGTAGAAGCTGTCCGTAGGATCCGGGTCCGTGTAGATCAGCCCCACGGTGTGATTGAGCACCTGCGCGACGGTCACGTTCTGCTTGCCCGCTGCGGCAAACTCCGGCCAGTACTCGGCCACGGGAGCGTGCACGTCCAGGGCGCCATCGTCCACGAGCATGGCCGCCAGCGTGGCCACCATGCCCTTGGTTCCGGAGAACATGACGGCCAGGGTCTCGTCGGTCCACGGCGTCTCCGCCGGATCATCAGGAGACGAACGCCGCTCCTGCGAACCGCCGTGCAAACGAACCAGCGGCTCCCCGTCGCGGTACACGCTGAACGACATGCCGCCGCACGTTTGCCTCAAATGCTGCTCGAAGATCTCCCGGATCACCCGCCCTGTGGTGCCGGGCAGATGGGTTTCGGCGATCAATTCCTGTGCACTTCCGGCGGTCATTCGGTGACGATTCCTTCCCCCTCGCGCTACAGCGTGGGTACGTGCTTCAACAGCGACTTGGTGTAGCCATGCTGCGGGTTACGCAGCACGTGGTCCGTGGGCCCGTAATCAACCAGTCGACCCTTCTCCAACACCGCGAGTTTATGGGACACGTGCCGCGCAAGCGCGATGTTGTGGGTCACGAACAGCATGGCCAGCCCGCGTTCGCGCTGCAGATCGCGCAGCAGCTCGATCACCGAGGCCTGCACGGACACGTCCAGCGCGGAGGTGATCTCATCACACACCAGCACCGAGGGCGCATTCACCAGCGCTCGCGCCACCGCCGCACGTTGCCGCTCACCACCGGAGAGTTCACCGGGCCTGCGGTTGATGTAGCTGCGCCCCAGCCGCACCGCATCCAGCGCGTCGGCCACGGCGGCGCGCCGCTGCTTCCGGGACATTCCGCCGCTCATTTCCAGCGGCACTTCGAGCGAGTCACCAATGCTGCGACGCGGGTTCAGCGATGAGAACGGCGACTGGAAAATGTACTGAATCCGGCGGCGGTCCTCGTTGCTGCGCTTGCGCGTTCCGTTCGCGAGCACGTTGCCTTCCAGCAGCACCTCGCCCGTGTACGCGGCGTTGAGGCCGGCAATGCTGCGCGACAGCGTGGTCTTACCCGAACCGGATTCACCCAAGAGCATGGTGGTCTGGCCCTCGACCAGGTCCAGATTGATGCCGTCCAGAATCACCGCCGGTCCGTACGCCAGCCGCAGGTCGCGTACGGCGACCAACGGTTCATTGGCAGGTTTCGTTTCGGTCGGCGACGCCGCTCGGTCATGTACCTGGGCCGTATCGCCGGTTGACGACGCCGCCCGCTCACCACCGCGCGATGCCTCGTCAGATCGCGCGGGTTCGGCCGCGACCGCGGTGGCACCGGAGGATGCTCCGTGAGCCGACTGGGCGGCGTCGTGCTGGCCGACACCGCGAGCGTTGTCCCGGCCATCGTTCGCGCCGCGCGCGCTATCTGCGACCTGACCGCTATTGGCGACCGGGACGTCGTCGTCATGGCTGTTGTCCCAGGGCGCACGTACCTTGGCACTGGGGCTCACCGCAGGCCCGCCGCCCATGGCGCGTTCACCCTGGAGGTCGGGCACCGCGGCCAGAAGTGTCTTGGTGTAGTCGTGATCAGGATCGTAAAGAACCTTCTCGGCGGGACCGCGTTCCACTATCTCGCCGCGGAGCATGACCGCCACGTCGTTGGCGACCTGGGCGACCACGGCGAGGTCGTGAGTGATGTAGAGGCCGGCGACATCGTGCTTGGTAGTCAACTGGTACACGGTCTTGAGGACCAGGTCCTGGGTGGCCACGTCCAAACCGGTGGTCGGCTCATCCAGGATGATCACGGCGGGGCGGCACGCGAAGGCCATCGCAATGCCGATGCGTTGCTGCTGACCGCCCGAAAGTTGGTGCGGGTAGCGCCGCTGGTACTTCTTGGTGCTGGGCAGGCCCACTTCTTCGAGCACCTCGGCCACGCGAGCCTCGCGTTCCCTACCATTGCGTCCGAACTCGTGGATGCACAGCACCTCGTGGATCTGCTCCCCCACGCGCAACGCACCATTGAGCGAGAGCGCGGGATCCTGAGGAACGTACGCAATGGTGCCGCCGCGCAGCTTACGCACCTGCTTCTCAGACAGCGTCAGCAGGTCCATGTTCTGGTTGAAGAACCGCGACGCACCTTCGTGCAACTGGACGGAGCCACCGCGCAGTTCCAATCCGGTGCGCAAATGGTTCATGCATGCCAGCGCGGCAGTGGTCTTACCAGAACCGGACTCACCCACCAGGGCCAGAATGCGCCCGGGCGTGAGGTCGAAATCGACGTCCTTGAGGATCAGGTCCCCGCCTTGAACACCCAGGGACAGGTCGCGCACGGAAATGGCCGTGGCCACCGTGGCCTTGGGAACGGTAGTTGTGCTGACCATTTACTTGTCCTTTCGCGCGGAACCGGTGGTGCGGCCCGCTGAGGCGCCGGACACGGCGTCGGCAATGAGGTTGGTGCCCACGGTAAGAATGGCGATCGCGATCACCGGCAGGATCACGCCCCATGGCTGGAGCGAAAGCGCAATGCGGTTCTCGTTGATCATCAGGCCCCAGTCCGCGGTGGGCGGCTGCATGCCCAATCCCAGGAACGACAGCGAGGCGACGGCGCCGATCGAATACGTCATGCGCAAGCCCATCTCCACCATGAGAGGGCCCATGATGTTGGGGACCACGTCCCGGCCCAGAATCTTCCACTGGGGCACGGCGTACATTTGCGAGGCCAGTACGTAGTCCTCCGCGACCACACCGGAGGTGGCCGAGCGAATCACGCGGGCCACGCGCGGTGCGTGGGTGATGCCGATGACCACCACGAGCACCCAGCCCTGCGGGCCCAGCACGGTAATGGCGAGCATTGCGAAGACCAGCTGCGGGATGGCCAGCAGCACGTCACCGGTGCGCATAATGGCCGAGTCCATCCAGCCGCCGCGGAACGCCGCGAGCATGCCGAGAACGGTGCCGAGCCCAACGCCCAACACTGTGGCCAGGGCCGAGTACAGCAGCAGTCGCCAGCCGCCCTCAAGGAACCGGGAGAGTACGTCACGGCCCAGATTGTCCGTGCCGAAGATGTCGTACTGGAACGGTTTGCCCGCGTACGAGGTAGGACCGTAACCGGTCCACGCGGGAACCACGAACGGACCCGCGATGGCCACCAACAACACCAGGCCGGTCAGCACCAGGCCGAACTTGGCCTCGGGTTGGGACAGGAACCGGCGGAAGAAGGAAACAGGACGGGCGTCCCCGCGGGACTCCGCAGGTTCAAAACTTGCTGCGGGCTGGGTGACCGGAGTTTCCGGTGTCACCGGTTGATGGTTCTGCGCGCTCATTTGGAGGACTCCGTCCGCAGCTTGGGATTGGCCAGGATGCCGATCACATCAGCAATGAGGTTCACGACCACGTAGAACGCGGCAATGATCATGGACAGTGCTTGAACCACCTGAACGTCACGGATCTGCACCGCGTCCACCATGGCCTGGCCCAGACCGGGATAGCGGAAGAGGAACTCGACCACCACAATGCCGCCGGCCAACCAGGCCAACTGCATGGCCACGACCTGCGCGACCGGTCCGATCGCGTGAGGCAGCGCGTGTTTCATGATCACTTGGCGTTCGGGGACACCCTTGAGTCGGGCCATCTCCACGTAGCCGGAATCGAGCACGTCCAGCATGGTGGTTCGGGTCATGCGAATCATGTACGGAACCACCACGAGCACCAGAGTCAGGGTGGGAAGCACCAGCTGCAACGGGTAATCCCACACGCGCGTTCCCGGCGCCGCCATGGTCACGGAGGGCAAAAGCTGGAACACCGTGGTGGACAGCAGCGTGGTCAGGGCAATACCGATCACGAACTCGGGCAACGCCGCCAACACCAGCGAGATGCCGGTCAGGGTGTGGTCGGTCGTGCGACCGCGGCGCATGGCCGACCAGGTGCCGAGCAGGATGCCTACGGGGATGGAGATGACCGCGGCAATGATCATGAGCAGTACGGATGCAGAAACCTTCTGCCCCAGCAGCTCGTTGACCGAACCGCCGGTTGCCGCCGAGGTACCCAGGTCTCCAACCAGTAGTCCACCCAGCCACGTGAAATAGCGCTCGTACCACGGGTCATTCAGGTTCAGCTGTTCACGCAGTGCCGCGAGGCGTTCCGGCGTAGCCTGCTGACCGAGGATTGCCTGCGCCGGGTCACCGGGCAACAGGAGGGTGAAGACGAACACCACCACGGAAACCGCCAGCAGCACGAAGACCGAGATGCCCAGGCGTTTGAGAATCATTTTTCCCACGGGTTACTCGCTTTCCTGTGCAATCCACAGATGCCGGAACTGGAAACCGCTCACCGGCATACCCGTGCGGTAGGTCATGGTTCCCCCCACATAGTTCTGATAGGCATCGGCCTGGTTGAAGAATCCCCACACGATGTAGCCGCCGGCGTCGTGGAGTATTTTCTGCAATTGACCGATCAGTTCGTTGCGTTCGTCGTCGTCCAGCGTGGCGCGCGCTTTGTTGTAGAGCTCGATGAATTCAGGCTCCGCCCAATGGGTCTCGTTGAATGGAGATCCCGGTAGCGTGCCGTTGGCCGTCTGGGGCAAGAAGTTTCGTGTCAACCAGAAATCCTGAGCAAACGGGTACTGCAAGTAGCCATCGCCGAAGAACGTGGTGGTGTCCACGCGGCGCAGGCTCACGTTGATGCCGGCTTCCGAGGCCTGCTCTGCGAAGACCTGCGCGGACTCTACGGCTCCGGCTTGGATGGGCGCGGTGACCAGTTCTACGTCCAGCCCGTCCGCGTAGCCGGCATCGGCCAACAGTTGTTTGGCCTTTTCGATGTCACGAGTGCGCTGCGGCAATTCAGGTGTGCCGGGGTCGAACGGTGCGTACATGTCGTTGCCCACCGTGCCGTGTCCGGAGAAGACCTGCTCCACCATCTGCTCACGGTCGACCACGAGCTTGAACGCCTCGCGCACCCGGGGGTCATCGAACGGCTCCACGTCCACGCGCATCGTGAACGGCAACCAACCGCCGGTTTCGGACATCTCGGTGAAGATGCGCGGGTCGGTTCCCACCACGTCCACGAGCGCCATGGGCAGCTGGCCGACCGCATCAACTTGGGAGGACAGCAGAGCGTTGACCATCGCGTCCTCGTCGTTGAAGTTCATCATGTGAACTTCATCCAAGATCGGTGCGCCGCCCCAGTAGTTCGGGTTCTTCTTGAGCACCGTGATCTGACCGGGTTCGAACTGTCCCAGGGTGAACGGTCCGGTACCGATCGGATGTGCGGGATCGTAGTCCGGGGGCACGATGCCCACCGCGTACTCCGCCGTCGAGTAAATGAACGCGGCATCCGGTTCGGACAACTCGAACCGAACCGTGTGATCGTCCACGGCCACGGTTTTTTCCAGACTCGCCAGACCGGACGCACCCGATTTGGGGTTGTCAGGATCTGTTACTCGGTCGTAGGAGAACACGACGTCCGCTGCAGTCATCGGGCGGCCGTCGTGGAAGGTGACATCGTCGCGCAGTTTGAAGACCCAGGCCCGCCCATCGTCTACGGGTTCGGCGCTGACCGCGAGCGCCGGCACCGGTTCGTAGTCCTGGTCGAACTCGTAGAGCCGGTCATAGAGGTTGATCACACGACCGCCGTCCGGAGTGGTCACAGGCACGTGCGCATCCACGACATCCGCGGCACCACCACCTGCGAGTCCAACTCGCAAAATGCCACCGGGCTCCGGCTCTCCGGTAGCCGCAGTACCCGAGAAGGCCTGCTCCGTGTTACTTCCGCAACCAGCCAGCGCGAACACCGCGGCCGTCGCGCCCACGCCCAGGAAACCGCGTCGTGACAATGCCCGACGCCGCGCAGCCGAGCGACGCTCGTTGCGCACCCCTCCGGCGTGGTCCGGAGAGTGATGTGGATAGGGTTCTGCGCTCATATTTCCTCGCTGTTGAGACACGACGTTGTGAGACTCCTGGCGAGCGCCCTTCGGAAAACAGGGCGTGCCGTGGCATGCCCACACGGGCACACCATTGGGACAGGGAAATGTAGCTACGGGATCTTGCTGAGACAGCCGATCCACCGCGAACGGACGAAGCCCACCGGCTGGCGAGCCGGGCCGTGGGCGGACGTCTTGCCTCATGTCAAGATGTCCGGATGGTGTTCGTGCTTGCCTCAGGTGAAATGTCCGCGTAGCTCACGCGGCG
>NZ_NOIT01000007.1 GCF_004136555.1 Kocuria carniphila | reverse complement strand
CCTTCGCCGGACGGTTCGAAAGAACCACTCACTAATGAGAACCGCCGGACCCCACACACCGTTTAACGGACAGACCCCACCGAGGATGATGCACATCATGTATCCGCCCGGGTGCCCGGACGTAGGGTCGAATAAACGAAATCGGAGTCGTACCACGACGAGGGAGGATCTCATGTCGGCGCACCTGCACCATATCCCTCCCCGTGCTGCTTGTGGGCTGTTCATCCTCAACACCGGATTCACGAAGCGTTCACTGGATGTGGAGGGGGCGACCGGTCTGCGGGACCAGGCGGCCAACGCGTTTCCTGTGCTCAAGAGAGTCGACCCGGTGCTTTTCGGGAAGCTGCTATCGGGTGGTGAGATCCTCCTGGGTGCGGCTTTGCTCGCACCGGTAGTGCCCACGTGGGCGGCTGCGGCCGGTCTGGCCGGGTTCTCGGGGGCCCTGATGCGGGTGTATATGAAGACGCCGGGGATGACGCGGGAGGACGGAATCCGTCCTGCGCCGGCAGGAATGGGCATCGCTCGGGATGTTTTCATGCTCGGCAGCGCCTTGGGTCTGCTCGTGGAAGAACTCACTAGCCGACAGGCTCGACGCAAGATTTCGGGAAAGACGGTGCGGTGATGGATTCGAATCAGGATGTAGAGGAACTCCCGATCAACGCGTGCTGGGCGCTGCTGCGCGCGACCACCGTCGGCCGGCTTGCCGTATGGGTGGAGGACCATCCCGATATTTTCCCCCTCAATTATGCGGTGGATCACGGGACCCTAGTTTTCCGGTCCCGGGAGGGCACGAAAGTCTTCGGCGCGCTATCCGACGCCCCGGTCGCCCTGGAAGTCGACGGATACGACCCACCCACCTCCAAAGCATGGAGTGTCGTGGCGAAGGGCCGCGCCGGCGCAATCAGCCAGGTTCACGACCTGATGGACACCGTGGACCTTCCGCTCTTTCCGTGGCAGGCCGGTGAGAAGAAGCGGTTCATTCGCATCCACCCCGACCTGATCACCGGCCGCCGTTTCCCCGTGGCCGACCCTGACATATGGCGAACGCCGCTATCGGACGTCAGACGTGCATCGCCGGAATAGCACGTCCTTCCAGCAAACCCCATGGAGAGTGACCCATGACCTACGTAATCGCCCAACCCTGTGTGGACGTCAAGGACAAGGCCTGCGTCGAAGAATGCCCGGTCGACTGCATCTATGAAGGAGAGCGGTCGCTGTACATTCATCCAGACGAGTGTGTCGACTGTGGCGCCTGCGAGCCGGTCTGCCCGGTTGAGGCCATCTATTACGAGGACGACGTCCCGGACCAATGGGCAGAGTATTACAAGGCCAATGTCGAATTCTTCGACGAACTCGGTTCACCGGGTGGTGCCGTCAAGCTCGGCAACACCGGCCGGGACCACCCCCTGGTTGCGGCATTGCCACCGCAAAACCAAGATATCGGCCTTTAGGTCGGCCCCTTCGCCCGCTTTGCGCCCGTGCCGGGGGAAGCTCGTAGGGAGCAGCCCACACAGGTGACGCCACTGCAAGAAGGTCAAGGGCGGGTTCGAGTTGCACCGGATACTGCCCAGGAGGCCGCCACGCCGCAGCGGCACCGGACTATCGAGGTGTGGCTACGTGTTCAAGCGCATCGATATCGAGAATCGTGACCTCCCGGCGCCCGTGCAATTCGATAAGGCCGGAGGCAGAGAGCGCGGCAAGGCGTCGACTCAGGGTCTCCGGCGTCGTGCCGAGGTACGCCGCGATTTCCTGTTTCGCCATCGGAAGTCTCACCGTGGCCGCTCCGTCCCGCATGGTGCCAGGTAGGTCCAGGAGGTAGGCCGCGACACGGGCATTGACATCGCTGGAGGTGATGGCGGCCAGCAGTCGCTCGACGGAAGAGAGGCGGTCGGAGAGCGTCCGCAGCATCCGCTGACTGATGTCGGGGTAGTCACGAAGTAGGACTGCAAGGTCGGCATGGTCGAACACGCACATCCTGCTCTCTTCCAGCGCGACGGCGAGATCGTTCGGACGGTGGCCCGTCAGGAAGGCACGTTCACCCACAACATCACCGTCGGTCACCGTTCGCAGGATCTGCTCCTGACCATTGGCGGCCGCGTGGCTGACCTTGAGCTGTCCACTGTGCATCACCAGCAGGCGCGAGACCGGCTGTCCGGGCGCATAGACGATCTCCCCCTTTTCGGCGAGTACCGGGCGGGCAAAGTCCGCAACACGCAACTGTTCCTGACGGGTGAGGCCTTGGAAGATCGGGACGCGGGTGACGCACAAGTCATCCTCGGGCATGACAACACTTTATCCCACGCCGACCCGACGCGACCGTAACGGACGGGCCAGCGGCGCTCGGGGAGGAGCCCCGCGAACTTGATCTATGTCAAGGAGTTCGCGGCACGGCGAACCTACGGTGAAGGTGTCAGTAAGAAACACCAAGACGGAAGGATTCCACAATGACCACCGCGACCACAACCCACACCATCCTCCGCGCGGAAGGTTTTTCCTGCCCCTCCTGCGTGGCCAAGATCGAGAAGCAGGTCGGCCGCCTCAAGGGTGTCGAGAACGTGAAGGTCCACTTCGCCTCCGCCCGCATCGAGATCGACCACGACGCCGAGCGCGTTTCGGTGGATGACCTTGTTGCCGCCGTCGTGAAGGCCGGCTACAAGGCCACGCCCGCGGCCTTCTAACGCCAGCGGGCCCCACAGGGCCCGCTCACATTTCCCCCTTCATCCTGCCGGTACGCCGGCTCAAGACGCAGAAAGGTCGTACCCGAAAGTGAACAGGCTCCAGAAATGGGTCTATGGGAACTGGTCCGTTCCCGTCGTGTCCGGCGTGCTCATCATCATCTCGTTCGCCCTCCAGTGGCTGGGCGGGGGTGTCGCCAACCTCGCCGTCAGCCCGCAGTGGTGGCTGGACGCCGGCGCCCACGCCGCGCATGCCAGCGCGGCCTTCACCCTCGGGGATGTCTTCATGATCGCCGCGGCCGCCGTCGCCGGCTACGGGATCGTACTCAAGGCGGTTCGCGCGCTGACCGCCAAGGTCATCGGCATCGACCTGCTGGTGTCGGTTGCGGCGATCGGCGCGGTCATCATCGGCAACTTCTGGGAGGCCGCGGCGGTGACGTTCCTGTTCGCCATCGGCCACGCCCTGGAAGCTGCCACCTTGAACAAGACGCGCTCGGCACTGGCCGAACTGGTCGCTGTCGCCCCGGATTCCGCGATCATCGTGCGCGAGGGTGAGCAACAGGAGGTCCCTGCCGGGCAGGTGAGAATGGGCGAGATCGTGCTGGTCAAGAACGGCGCGAAGGTCCCCGTCGACGGTCAAGTCGTCTCGGGCACCGGCGCCATCGATGAGGCCTCGATCACCGGCGAGTCGATCCCGGTGGAGAAGGTCAAAGGCGGCCAGGTCTTCGCCGGCACCGTCTCCCGCGGTGGGTTCCTGCAGGTGCTGGCCACCGGCATCGGTGCCGATACCACCCTGGCCCGGATCATTCACCGGGTCGAGGAGGCCCAGGACGCCAAGGCCCGCACCCAGGCGTTCATCGATCGCTTCTCCGGCTGGTACACCCCAGCGGTGATGGTGCTGGCCCTGGCGGCCGGACTGATCTCCGGCGACGTGGTGCTGGCCCTGACTCTGCTGGTCATCGGCTGTCCCGGCGCCCTGGTGATCTCCATCCCGGTCGCGATCGTGGCCGGCATCGGCCGCGCCGCCCGCAACGGCATCCTGATCAAGGGCGGCGAATTCCTGGAGACCTCGGCGAAGATCTCCGCGGTTGCCGTGGACAAGACCGGCACCCTGACCGAGGGACGCCCGCAGCTGACCGACGTCGTCGTCCTGGACTCGGCGTTGGAGCGCAGCGAGGTGCTGCGCTGGGCTGCCGCCGCTGAGGCCGGCTCCGAACACCCGCTGGCCCGTCCCATCCTGGACACCGCCCAGGCCGAGGGAGTAAGCCCGCACGGCATCCCCGGCACGGTCACCCCGGTCCCCGGCAAGGGCATCGTGTCCGATGTCGACGGTCGGCGGGTGCTGATCGGTAACCCGCCGCTACTACTCCAGTACGGCGTTGTCGATGACGGCAGCGCCGCCCAGGCGGCGGAATCGCTGGCCGCCGAGGGCAAGACGCCGATGATCGTGGCGGTCGATGACAAGGTGATCGGCGTCGTCGCCGTCGCCGATCAGGTCCGACAGGATGCACCCGAGATGGTCGCCCGCCTGCACCGGGCCGGCGTGGAGAAGGTGGTCATGCTCACCGGTGACACCCGGCTGGTGGCCGAGGCCATCGGGAAAGCCACCGGGATCGACGAGATCCACGCCTCCCTGCTTCCCGAGGACAAGCTGGACGTGGTCGCGCAGCTGCAGCAAGAGGGCCACACGATCGCCATGGTCGGCGACGGCGTCAACGACGCCCCGGCCCTGGCCACCGCGAACATCGGCGTGGCGATGGGGGCGGCCGGCTCGGCCGTAGCCGTGGAGACCGCGGACATCGCCCTGATGGGCGACAACCTGCTCAAGCTGCCGGAAGCTATCGGATTGGCCAAGCGGACCGTGTCCGTCATGCGGCAGAACATCGCGATCGCCCTGATCACCGTGGTGCTGCTGCTGGCCGGCGTCTTCGCCGGCGGAGTGACCATGTCGATCGGCATGCTCGTCCACGAAGCCTCCGTACTGGTGGTCATCGCCAACGCGATGCGACTACTGCGCAACGCCCGCGGCTCCACCACGATGCCGAAGAGCGAGAGGACCACCGGAACAGCGGCGCAACAGGTCAACGCCTGACATCGAATCCGCGTAAGCGGCAAACAGGTACCCAGCCGCTACCGCTCCCGGCGCGGGACACACCGACAAATTCACAACAACGACCCGAACACCGAAAACGAAAAACGCAACTGGAGGAGAGCAATCATGAACGGAAAGAACTTCACCCTGGGAGACAACGTCGAGCATTTCACCATCGCGGACGTGGCCCGGGACAACCCCGACTTCCGGAAAGTGCTGTGGACCGGTGAACACGCCCAGATCGTGGTGATGACCATCCCGCCCGGCGGCCAGATCGGCGACGAGGTCCACGAGCACACCGACCAGATCCTGACCTTCGTCTCCGGCACCGGCGAAGCCGATCTCAACGGCCACACCCACCCCATCGATGCCGGTGACCAATGCGCGGTACCGGCCGGAGCCCGGCACAACTTCCGCAACACCGGCGACGAGCCGCTGGTGCTCTACACCATCTACAGCCCACCGGAGCATGCTGCCGGCGCCGCCTTCGCGACCCGGGAGGAAGCCGACGCCGCCGAAGCCGCCGGTGAGGACGAACCCCCTCGGCTCTGACCCCCATCGTCACGTTATCTAGAGCACTAAGACACACCACTCAGATCAGAAGGAGATCGCATTCATGTCCAAGGTCTACGTCTTCACCGACTACGGCGGACCCGAAACCCAGCAGCTGATCGACCGGCCTATTCCGGAGCCTGGACCCGGGGAACTGGCCATCGAGGTCCGGGCCGCCGGTGTGAATCCGGCCGACTGGAAGATGCGCGAGGGCCGGCTGGGTCGTGCCTGGTCGTTGCCGGCGCCGATGGGCCGTGAAGCCGCCGGCGTGGTCATCGCGGTGGGCGGCGGGACCGAAGGCTTCGCGGTGGGCGATGAGGTGCTCGGCCTGGTGGCGCCCGGGCAGGGCGGACTGGCCGAGCACACGCTCTTGAGCGCCTCCACCACTGTGGCCAAGCCCGAGGAGATCTCCTTCATCGACGCCGCCACCATTCCGGTGGCCGCAGCCACCGCCTATGACGCCACCCACCAAATCGAACTGGAACCAGGCCAGACCCTGCTCTTGTTGGGCGCCGGCGGCGGGGTGGGGCTGATGGCCGCGCAGATCGGCCGGGTACACGAGTTCACGGTCCTCGGCGTGGCCGACGTGGCCAAGCGGGAACTGGTCGAGTCCACCGGTGCGGCCTTCATCGGATCCGGTTCGGGCGTGGCCGATCGCGTGCGAGAAGTCGCTTCCAGCGTCGACCTGATCGTCGATCTCGTCGGCGGTGACGCGCTGCGTGCCGTCGCCGATCTGGTGGCCGATCCGGGGCGGATTATCTCCGCGGCCGATCCGGACGCCGCGGTCGAACTGGGCGGCCGGGGCTTGGCACGTACGACTGAGGCCATGGGGAAGATCACCGAGGTGATCCAGTACGGGCTGGTCGACCCCCATGCGGACACCCAGTACGACCTCAATGACGCAGGTCAGGCGATCGCAGCCGTGGAGACCGGGCACGCCGGCGGCAAGGTCGTCGTGGTTCCCGAAGGCTGATCAGCCATGCCGGGCGTGGGGGCGAGTTGCGTACTGCGGATGCCCTTACGCAACGCGTCCATCATGGCCCGATCTGCGTCGTCGCTGACGAGGGCGCGAACCTCGTCCCTGGCACGTGATGATGTCAGCCGCACTGGAGGGGAGGGCGGCTGATGGGATCGCCCGCGGCCGAGAGCAACGCCGCACCCCCTGGGGGTGCCAGTCGTCGCCGGTTTTCTCCGATCCTTGCTCGGACCCGGACCGTGCATTCCCCGGTGGGCCCGGTGGCCTATGACTGCGTGAAGGTGATCGTGGTCCGATCGGGTTCGGCGATCCTGTTCAGTGAGTTCGGGCAGAAGCCCGTCGGCGCGGGCGATGTGGTGGTCCTGAGCGCGAATGTCTTGTGTGGCAGCGAACCGGAGGGCCACATCACCGTCACCACGGTCTACCTGGACACCGACTACCTGGTGGACCAGGTGTTCTGGCAGCATGCCGGTCTGCTCCAGGACCGGCTCGATGCCCAGGGACTGGTGGAGACGATCTACACGGAACCGGCTCAGGCGCTGCGGCTGGGCGAGGACCGGACCGGGATGCTGATGCCCTGGCTGGATGAACTCGTGGTGCTGAGTATCGATGGCGGGTTCGGAGCGCACTTCTACCGGATGCAGGCGTTGTGGTTCGCGATTATCGACGTGGTCGCCCCGTTCGTCCGCGTATCCCAGGTGCGGCTGTCTCCGACCCAACGGGCCCGCACTCGGCCCACTCTGCCGCGGGATCGGCGGTTTGCTCCGATGCGGAACGAAGCGATGCAGGCCCGGGAGGCACTGCACGGAGCAATCGCCGAGTCCTGGACCCTACCCAGTCTGGCTGGCATGGTGCATCTGTCTCCGAAGCAGCTGGTCCGGGTCTTCGCCGACACGTACGGCAAGACACCGCTGGCCTATCTGAAGATGCTGCGGGTGGCGGAGATGGCGCGCCTGCTGCGTGAGACCAACGTGAGTGTCAGCGAGGCGGCACACCAGGTGGGGTGGCGTAGCCGCAGCCGGGCCAGCGAGGCGTTCGTCGAGTGCACCGGCCTGACCCCGCGCCGCTACCGGACCATGCACGTGACGGGCACGGGTTGGCCGGGAAACGGACAACCGTGTCGTCCATAGGGACGTCAATGAGACCTGCAGCGTCCGCGGCCGGGCGCTGACTGTTATCCCGGAGGGTACGTCAGGCACGCCGCTGTTCCTGACGGCCACGGCACTGGGCTTGCTGTCGCTGGCCGTCTCGACCCGCTGGTGTTCCCGGCGTACCTGATGGTCACCGAGCCCACTTCCGGCCCGGTACTCAGGGTAGCGGGAGGAGACATCGGCGATGGCCACGACACGGGAGAGCACCCGGGAACAGCGGGAGGCGAAGCTCGACGAGCTGCACGAGCGGCTCACCTCTGCGGTCGAACAGCTCGTCTCCGGCGAGGATTGGCGGCGGGCGCTCGCGTTTGCGGCACGGTTTAGGGCGCGATCGTTCTCGAACACCCTGTTGATCTGGGCACAGCACGCTGGCGCCTACGAGGCGGGCCGGGTACCCGATCCGATGCCGTCGTATGTCGCGGGCTACCGGCAGTGGCAGGGCCTCGGCCGACAGGTGGAGAAGGGCCAGTCGGGGTACATGATCCTCGCCCCGGTCACCGGCCGCTTCGCCACCGCCACACCGTCTGATCCGGAGTCGTGGAGGCGGCTCGGCAAGGGCGAAAAGCCCCGCCCCGGTGAGGTCGTGCGCTCGAAGATGATCACCGCCAAGCCCGCCTACGTGTGGGACGCCTCCCAGACTGCCGGTGACCCGATCCCGGAACCGCCCGCGCCGAAGCTGCTGGAAGGCGAAGCACCGGTCGGGTTGTGGGATGGCCTGGCCGGGCTGGTTGAGGAGCGCGGGTTCACCGTGCTGTGGGTGCCGCACGAGGGGATGATCCACGGCGCCAACGGCGTAACGGACTACACGGCGAAGACGGTCGCGGTCCGGGAGAACATGGACCCGGCCGCGCAGGTCAAGACGCTCGCCCACGAACTGGGCCATGTCCTGCTGCATGGTCCCGATCAGGAGGACGCGCGCCAGCATCGTGGGATCGGGGAGGTGGAGGCCGAGTCGGCGGCGCTGATGATCGGGGCCGCCCATGGTATGGACACCTCCGGGTACACGATCCCCTACGTGTCGACCTGGGCGGCACGGGTCGATGGCAAAGAGCCCGTCGAGATTGTCAAGGCAACCGGTGAGCGGGTCCGCAAGACTGCCCTGGCAATCCTCGATCAGCTCGACACGGTCCAGGTCGCCAATGGCACCCCGCCCGGCCTGGACCGCGACACCCCGCAACACGGACACGCGGCACGCGAGCCGCGGCGGGTCGAGCCGTTCCCGGAACCCGAGGCGCAGATGGCATCGGCCACGCCAGCGATCCAGCGGCAGGGGTTGTGATGGCCTCCCCCGACGCCGCCGTGAGCGTCCTGGCGAGGATGACCGAGCAGCGGCCGGTCTGGGCCGTGGCGCGGGACCTGGCCGCTGCGGGGGTGCCGGTGTTCCCGTGCCTGCCCGGCGGCAAGCGCCCGCTCACCCCGCGTGGCTTCCACGATGCCACCACCAACCCCCGCCAGGTGCAGGCATGGTGGCGGACACACCCGGAGGCGAACCTCGCCGTTCCCACCGGTGCCGCTTCGGGAATTGTGGTCGTGGATGTCGATGTCCACGGCCCTGTCGACGGCTACCTGGCGTTCGAGCGCGCTCACCGTGCCGGGCTCGTCACCGGCTGGCAGCTCCTCAACACAACGCCGTCAGGCGGGATGCACGCCTACTACCCGGCCACCACGGAGCAGGGACAGCGGTCCTGGCAGGCCGCGCGCGCGGGGATCGACTTTCGCGGTGACGGCGGCTACATCATCGTCCCGCCCTCGACGGTATCCACAGGCGAGCAAGCGGCCGGTTACCGGGTGCGGCGGATCAGCACCGGGCCGGTGTCGGGCCTCGACTCAGACCGGCTGAGGGACTTCCTCGACCCCCGCCCCACACCCCCGCGCACGTCAGGCCAGGGTGTTGAGCGGTCCGCGGACGTGTCACGATTGGCGGCATGGGTCGCCGCCCGCGGCGAGGGTGAACGGAATCGCGGCCTGTTCTGGGCTGCCTGCCGGCTCGCTGAGAACGGTGTCCCGGCCCCGGAGGCGCTCGACGTCCTCTCGGCAGCGGCATCCCAAGCCGGGCTGGGTGAGCGGGAGATCAACGTGACCGTCCGCTCGGCCTACCGCACCGCCCAACCCGAGTCGCGCTTGTTGTCGTCGCCGGTGCGGGATGGCGCACCGGAGGCGGCCGCCTGGTTCGGTCGGGACGCGTCCGAAGCGTCGTCGGCTCCGGTGCGGGGGCTGTCATGAGTGCCCTCCCCGCGTCCGGGCAGAGGAGCCGGCGCTGGGCGGTGGTGACCGCGGTGGCCGGGACGGTGTTCATCGCCGCTGGCGCGTTCTGGTTGTCGTTCACCGCGTTGGCCGACCTTGCCGCGCGCTCGGGGGTCGGCGGCTCGCAGGCGTGGGCGTGGCCACTGATCGTCGACGGCATTATCGTCGTGGCCACCGTCGCCGTCGTGGCCCTGGCCGGGCACGAGACGGCGTGGTATCCGTGGACGCTGTTGATCGGCGGCGCCGCCGTGTCGGTGACCGCCAACGCGCTTCACGCCGTCGTCGGCGCCGATGCCGACGTGCCCGGAGTCCTGGCTGCCGCGGTGGCTGCGGTGCCGCCGGTGGTGCTGCTGGCGATCACCCATCTGACCGTCATCCTCACCCGCCCGCAACCCTTCACCGAGGAGCGGGTGTCCACCAACGAAGCGATGTCAGCCGAGGAGCCCGCATCCACGATCGAATCCCTGGTCGTCGAGAAGTCCGGAACCGTCGGGATACCGGCGCCGGAGCCAGCAGCGGCGGCCTCAGCCGGTGCCGAGGTTGCCGCGCCGCCGACCCCGAATGAGAGCAAATCACTCACAGCACCCGGCACGATGCAGGCACCTGCGGTGGGCACTCCTGAGCTGACGGTCGGCTCCGGAACGGTCCCGATTGGTCGGCGTGCCCGTGCAGCGGAGCTGCGGGGGCAGGGGTGGTCGAACAAGAAGATCGCCCGCGAGTTGGACGTGCATCCCTCCACGGTGGGCCGCTGGTTCACCGGTGCGCACCTTCCCGACAACACCAAACACACCGATGTCGAGGAGGCGAGGACACCATGAGCCGCGAACACGACCACGACCGGCGACGGCCCGACACCGACGAGCGGGCACCCGAGCCGGAGACAGAACGCACGGCATCCGAGCCTGTGGAGCAGCATGAGGCTCCGGAGGCGGTACGGGCGGCGGAGGTCGCCCGTCGACGCGCCACCGGGACGTCGAAGCCCGCAGCGGATGCGCGACGGGTGCGCGGTGTGGAGTGGGTGCGGCCCACGGACCTTCTGGCCCGCCAAGGGTCAGCGCTGGCGGGGCGGGGCATCGATTTCGAGGTCGAACTGGCCCGCCGCACCCGCACCCCGCTCACCACTGGTGCCCGCCACCTGGGTGAGCGGGTGCGGCGGTTGCCGCCGCTGTCCGCATTCGGCCGCGGCCCCGTGGGTCAGGCCCCTCCGGCGCGGCCCGGGGTCGGGATGAGCTGACAGGGGCCGGTGATCAGCGATGCATGCGCCAACGAGGACCCCCAGCGGGGCTGGGGACGGCGCGTGCACCTGCTGGTCAGGAGGTGCCCCGACCATGGCCCCACACACCGACCCCGTTCATCACACACCATCTGCCGTTGGCAAGGACTTCACAACCGGTGAAGGCCTGCGCGCCCTGCTGCACCGGCTCCACCACGCCGGACCGGGCGCCTGGACACGCGACCCCACCGCCGCCGAGCTGATGGGCTTCACCGCGGAGAAGTACAAGCCATTGGCGCGCAAGCACGGGCTGGACCCGTGGGAGGCCGCCTCGGCGGCATTCGATGTGATGCGCACCCGGGCGACCCGCGAGGCCCACGACCCGTGGGCGGTGATCACGCACGCGGTGCGGATCACCTGCATCGCCGAGGAACGCGCCCAAGGGCGGCTGTGCTCAGTCCACCAGGCCCGCCGCCCGCACGTCTCGGCGTTCCACGACCCCGAACGCTTCTCCGACCGCGAGACGCCGCTGGCCGACTACCACCCGGCGTTCCAGGTCACCGACCACACGCCGGACGAATCCGCGGCCGGGGAGCCCGTGGTGTTGGCCCGCGCGTACACGTCTGCCAGTTCGGCGGTCGAGGATGCGATCGCCCTGTTCACGCTCCTGGACTGGCCTGCCGACACGGCCCGGGCCTCGGTGGATCACGTATGCGCGGCGCTGACCCGGGTCGGCACCCGGCAGGCCGCCTACGAGGCGCTGCGGCGGGACAAGCACGCCCGAGCCCTACTCGACATCCCCGGCCACTCGTGGACGGCACTGTTGAAGGCGCTGCTGGGCAACCCCCATCCCGCCTACGCCGCCACCGGTACCGGACGCGGTGTGCTGTTGCGGCTGCTGATCGGCGAGACCCTGTCGGTGCTGCTGCGTGACGACGACCTCGTCCTCGCGCTCTCTCTCGCCGCACCCACCCACCACCACGGCCGCGATGACCGTGACGTTGACAGTGATGCCTCCGCCGGGGGTGGGTCACGGTGAGTGCCCCGGCAGGGTTCATCGAGCTGGAGCGCAGCGTCGCCTCGATCCGCGTCGGGCGCCGGCACCGCACCGAGCTGGGCGACATCGACGCACTCGCCGCCTCCATCGACCGCGACGGCCTCCTCCAGCCCATCACCCTCACCCCCGACGGCGTGCTCGTCTGCGGGGCCAGAAGGCTCTCGGCAATCAAACAGCTCGGATGGAAGAGCGTCAACGTGTGGGTCCGCTCGGGAATCTCCGACCGGCTCGGACACCTCTTGGCCGAGCAGGACGACAACGTCCTGCACAAACCCCTGACCCAGACCGAGGCCGCCGCCCTCTACCGGGAGCTGAAAGCGCTGATGGCCGAGGACGCCGCCCGCCGGCAGGCCGCGGCCCGGTTCAGTGCGGCGAATCAGCCGGGAAGTGACGGTGGTGCAAATTGTGCACCACCGTCACCTGGCGGGAAGGCCCGGGAGCAGGCGGCGGCGATGATCCCAGGCGGTGCGTCCCACACCACGCTGGACAAGATCAGCTACCTCCAGCAACTTGCCGACGACACCGCCCAGCCGGCCGAGCTACGCCAATACGTGGCCGGCGAGCTGGAGCGGATCGACGCCGGTGCCGCCGTCGATCCGATCTACCGGCACATCGACGATCTCGCCGAGACGGCCAAGAACCACCGCGAGGCGGATCTGCACCAGCTTGCCGCCGACGCGCTCGCCCGCGCCAAGAGCGCGACAGCGAAGAAGCGCACCCCCCGTCCCGCCCCGCCATCCGACGATGTTGCTGCGCCAGTGCCGTATCCGGTGCGGGCGTTCGTGCTGACCTGGACCGAACTGGCCAACTGGTGGACCCACTACGACGCCGAGCAGCTCGCTGCCGAACTCACCGATGAGCAGATCGAGTCCTTCCTGACCGCCGTCGAGGGCACCAGTAGGTTCGCCGAGGAACTGCGTACCGCCCGCGACCGCCGGGCAGGCCACGAGACCCCGCCCGCACGGGGGCACCTGCGCGCCCTCTGAGCATTCGGTTGATTGCGGGTGCTCGTGGTGCACCTACCGGGCATGAAGACTCCCGACCTCTCCGACGCTCGGTCCCGCCACCGGATAATCGCCGTGCTCGCCGCGCTCGTGGCGGTCCTGGTGTTGGCCGGTGTCGGCGTGTACGGCCTCCTCGCCGGACCACCCACCGCCAACGAGGACGCCAATCGCGACTCCGGGCCTGGACCAGCTGTGACCGCACCCAGCGATCCAGCATCGACCGCGACACCGCGTCTGCCGAGCGTGTCGGCCTCGGCTGATCCGGAGACCTTCGCCCGCAACGTCGCGACGGCGCTGTTCGCCTGGGACACGGCCAGCGGGTTCATGCCCCTGGACTACACCTCGGTCGTCCTCGCCGTCGGCGACCCCTCGGGTGCCGAGCAGGCCGGACTCGCCGCCGACATCGCCACCTACCTGCCCAACCGGGACGCCTGGATCGAGCTGCGCCACTACGCCACCGCCCAGCACCTGAGCATCGACCGGGTGTACGTCCCAGACGCCTGGGATGCGGCCCTCGAACAGGCACAACCGGGCCAGCTCGCCGAGGGCACCATCGCCTACACGATCGAGGGCACCCGCCACCGCACCGGCACCTGGAACGACGAGACCGTCACCTCCGAGCATCCGGTGGCGTTCACCGTGTTCCTCGTCTGCGCGTCCACCTATGACACCTGCCACCTGCTGCGGCTCTCCCAGCTCGACAACCCCCTCCGATAGGTCCGGGGGTGACTGTCTCGTGGTGAAGAAGCTCGCCGTCGCCGCTCTCGCGCTGGTGTTCCTGGCGCCATCGCTCGTCTTGGTCGGGATCGGGGTAGTGATGAACCCAGCCGCCTCGGCCTCCTGCTCCGTAACCGGCACAGGGGTCACAGTCGGTGACGTCCCCGACGAACTGGAGGTCACCACCGCCAACGACGAAACGTTCACGCTGAACCGGGAGCAGCTCACGCATGCGGCGACAATCATCGAAACCGGCACGAGCATCGACGGGGTCACCCGCGATGGACTCCAGATTGCGCTGATGGCCTCGCTGACCGAGTCCACCCTGCGGATGCTGTCCAACACCAGTGCCTACCCGGAATCGGCGGACTATCCCAACGACGGCGACGGCTCCGACAACGACTCCCTCGGCTTGTTCCAGATGCGCCCGCAATCCGGCTGGGGCACCGTCGCCGAGCTGATGGACCCCGGCTACCAGGCGCAGGCGTTCTTCGGCGGACCCACCGGCCCCAACCACCCCTCACCCCGTGGCCTGTTGGACATTCCCGGCTGGGAACAGATGGACAAGGGCGAAGCCGCCCAAGCCGTCGAAGTCTCCGCCTACCCCGACCGGTACCGCAACTACGAGCCGGTCGCCGAGACCATCCTCAGCACGCTCACCGGTGCCACCACTGGCACCGCCACCACCACGGGCGCGGCGACCGGCGACATGGTTCCAGCAGTGCAGGCGGTCGCGGAGTCATCGCGAGTGGTGTTCCCACTACCGGAGGGCACGTGGGTGCTCACCTCCGAGTTCGGGCCGCGGGTCCATCCGATCACCGGGGAGAACTCGACCCATACCGGCACCGACTTTGCCGCCCCGGACGGCGCTGCGATCCTCGCGGCGGCCGATGGCACCGTCACCGTCACCGAGTTCTCCGGTGGCAATGGCGGCCTGATCGTCATCGAACACACCCTCAACGGGCAGACGGTGGCGACGGCGTACCGGCACATGTGGGAGACCGGCATCCACGTCGCCGCTGGCGACCGGGTGACTGCAGGGCAGCACATCGGCGATGTGGGCTCCTCGGGCAACAGCACCGGCCCGCATCTGCACTTCGAGGTCCGTACCGGCGGCACCGACGGCAAGTACACCGACCCCGCCGCCTGGCTCAACGCGCACGACGCCGCCGACCTGCCCGAACCCGAAACCGGCGCACCCGCCGGCTGCGCCCCAGACACCAGCACACCGGGTGCGGACCCGGACCCGGTCGACGGAGACCCGAACCGGACGGTCGATGACCCCACGACGGATGGGCAGATCACCGCCCGGCTGCTCGACCTCTACCAGCAGGGCACCGCAGCATTCCCCGAAACATCCTGGGCCTGCTACTCACCCCGGCCCGGCAGCACCTCCGAACATCCCCTGGGAAGGGCCTGCGACATCACCTTCGGCAACGCCATCGGCCACCACCCGACCCCGGCACAGCTCGAAGCCGGCTGGGACATCACCAACTGGATGAAGACCCACGCCGAAACCCTCGGGGTCGAGTACCTCATCTGGCAGGGCAAGATCTGGTCCCTTGCCCGCGACGGCGAAGGCTGGCGCGACTACACCGGCGGCGGCATGCACGACCCGGGCGATGTCACCGGCGGCCACTACGACCACCTCCACGTCACAGTCGGGAGCTGAGCGGCGTGGATGTGTTCCCGGACTTTGACGGCCTTGGTGGGATCGGCGAGCTGCGCGAAGTGATCGGTGCGCTGCTCACCTTCGTCCTCGTGATCGCGGTGCTGATGCTGATCGTCTCCGCCATCATCTGGGCACTCGCCACCTCCAACGGCCACCACGCCGCCGCCACGAAGGCGCGCATCGGCGCCTGGACGGCGCTGGGTGCCGCGGTCCTGGCCGGCGGTGGAGTGGCCTGGCTGAACTGGCTCATCGACCTCGGCCAGCAACTCTGACCGTGCGCGAGTCCGCGAACCCTCGCGTCGTGCAGCTCTGCGTTCGGAGGACTGTGGGGCGGGCAGTGCACCTGACCGACGAACCCATCCGCGTTCCCCGCCCTCATGGCGGGTCCATTCGTCAGGAGACCACCGTGTTCGATCTCATCACCGCCGTCCTGGCCGCACCCGCACTGGTGCCGATGGACATCAACATCGACCCCAACGATTCCGGTCTCCCCGGCATCGCCCAGCTGCGCACCATCGTCGGCGCGGTGATGACCATCGGCCTGATCCTGTCCGTGCTCGCGCTGATCATCTCGGCGATCGTGTGGGGCTTCGGCGCGAACTCATCGAACCCGCACCTGGCTGGCCGGGGGAAGGTCGGCGTCCTCGTGTCCTGCGGGGCCGCGGTGATCTGCGGCGCGTCGGTGACGCTGATCAACTTCTTCTGGGACGTCGGCCAACAGGTCTGACCCCACCGCTTCAACTCGATCTGAGGAGTGATTCCCGGTGGGTGTGTGCGACGTCCCCATCATCTCGACCGTGTGCGACACCGCCGGCGAAGCAGCCGCCTCGCTGGTCGCGGCCCCGTTCGACTGGCTCGCCCAAGCCATGGGCGCTGCCGCCGGCTGGCTGTTCGAAGCCGTCTGGGCGGTGTTCGACACCACCACCTTGGTCGACGTCACCAGGCCGGAGTACGTGCTCGTCTACAACATCCTGTTCGGCATCGCGGTGTTCGTGATGCTGATCTTCTTCTGCCTCCAACTCATCACCGGACTCATCCGCCGCGACCCCACCGCCCTGGGCAGGGCTGCGCTCGGGTTGGTGAAGTCCGTGCTCGGCAGCTTCGTCGTCATCACCTTGACGGCAGTGCTGCTGGAGATCGTCGATCAGCTCTGCATCGGCATCATCCAGGCCGCCGGAGAAACCACCGAGTCCATGAGCGACAAGATCACCCTGCTGGCCGCAGGACTGGTCGGGATCAACATCGCCGCCCCCGGAGTGGGAGCGATCATCACGATCTTCCTCGCCGGCCTGGCCATCAGCGCGGCCGCGATCGTGTGGCTCTCCCTGCTCGTGCGGAAAGCGTTACTGCTGGTGACGATCGTGCTGGCACCCTTGGCGTTCTCCGGAGCGTCCTGGGATGCCACGCGGGGATGGATCGGCAAGTGGGCGATGTTCGTCATCGCGCTGATCTGCTCCAAGCTGGTCCTGGTCGTGATGTTCCTCGTCGCCGTCACTCAGGTGGCCGCGCCGATCGATGGCGACCTGTCCTCGATCAGCGATCCCATCGCTGGCATCGTGCTCATGGCGATGGCCGCGTTCGCCCCGTACCTGACCTACAAATTCCTGTCCTTCGTGGGCTTCGACATGTACCACGCCATCGGGTCGGAGCAGGACGCGAAGAACGCCCTCAACCGGCCCGTCCCGACACCGTCCAAACCGGCCGGTGAGGGACCGCAGAAGGTCCTTGACGGCGGCAACAGCAGTAGCGGCAGTGATGGTGGGAGCGGCGACGGTGGGAAGACACCGCCGCAGGCGAAGACCTTCACACCCCAGGCCACGGGAAGCACCGCCGGCGCAGGCGGAGGGAAAGCCGGCGCCGCAGGTAGCGGGTCCGCCGGCGCAGGCGCTGGTGCCAGCGGCACGGCCGGTTCAGGAGCAGGGGCAGGTGCAGGCGCTGCGGCGGCTGGTCCGGCCGCAGCGGCAGTGATCGCCGCGAAGGTCGCCAAGGACGCCGCCACCGCCGGACCCAAGGCCGGTTCCGCCCTCGGCGGCCAGGGCGAGACCGCTGCGGATGCTGCCGGACAGGCCGGCACCACCCCGCCACCAGGACAAGTTCCCCCACCGTCGACTCCCAAGCCCAAGCCGCCGTCCACGCCGGCACCCAAGGCACCCTCGCCGGGTCCCTCGCAACCGGAGCCACGCCCGCCAAAGCAGCCACCACCGCCGGCACCGAAACCCATGGGGAAGGAGTGAGGCGACCATGACCTCGAAGCAGAAGGAGTCATCGACGGAGCTGGTGCCGGTCAAGTTCTCCCGCCTGACCCGTCGCGGCATCCTCCTCGGCCTCTCGCTCTCCCAGCTCATCACCCTCGCCACCGGCGTGCTCTCCGTCGTGGTCGCGCTCTATGCCGGCGGGGGCATCCTGCTGGCCTACACCGCGCCGGTCTGGGTGCTCGCCGCCGCGCTGACCTGGATACCTGTCGCCGGGCGCCCGGCCGTGGAATGGCTGCCGGTCACCTGCTGGTGGCTCTGGCGCACCACCGGCGGGCAACTCCTCTACCGACGCCGCATCGTTGCCCCACGCCCCGCGGGCACACTGGCGCTGCCCGGGGACATGGCCCGACTGCGGGAGTACGCCGACCCCGCCACCAGCGCTGGGATGATCCACGACCCCCACGAACAGACCCTCACCGTGGTGTGCGAGGTGACCCATCCCGCGTTCGTGCTCCTCGATCCCGGCGAGCAGGAACGCCGCGTCACCTCCTGGGGCCGCGTCCTGGCCACCGTGTGCCGCTCCGGGCAGATCGCGACCCTCCAGGTACTGGAGCGCACCCTGCCCGACTCCGGCACCGGCCTAGCCGAATGGTGGGCCACCCACGGCACCGACGACGACACCTGGGCGGCCACCACCTACGCCGAACTCATCGAACGAGCCGGCCCCGCCGGGGAACGCCACGCCACCACCCTGTCCCTGTCGCTGGACATGAAGACCGCCGCACGGCAGATCAGGACCGCCGGTGGCGGCATCCGCGGTGCCGCCGCCGTGCTGCGCCAGGAGATGTCCACCCTCACCGCCGCACTGCGCTCGGCCGACCTGACGCCGCACGGGTGGCTGACCCCCGGACAGATCGCCGTCATCCTGCGTTCGGCCTACGACCCCGCGATCGCCGCGACTCTAGCGCGCCACGGCGAACTCGGGCAGAACCTCGCCACCGCCGGCCCCGTCGCCGTCAACGAATCCTGGACCAGGCTGCGCACCGACTCCGCCCACCACGCGGTGCTATGGATCAGCGAGTGGCCACGGTCGATGGTCTACCCCGGGTTCCTGTCCCCGGTGCTGCTCTCCACCGGCATCCAGCGCTCATTTTCGCTGCTGTGCACCCCGATGCGCTCCGACCAAGCGGCCCGGGACATCCGCAAGAAGAAGGTCGAACACATCAGTGACGCCGCCCAACGCGCCAAGATCCGACAGATCGAAGACGCGGCCCACACCGCCGAATACCACGACGTCCTCCAGCAGGAAGCCGACCTCACCGCCGGCCACGGCGTGCTGCGCTACACCGGCCTCATCAGTGTCTCCGCACCCACCGTCGACGAACTCGACGCCGCCGTGGCGGCGGTCGAGCAGTCCGCCATCCAAGCCTCGTGTGAGACCCGGCTGCTGGTTGGCCAGCAGGCCGCGGCATTCACCGCCGCCGCGCTGCCGCTGTGCCGCCGCATCTGACCCAGCCCGCGGCACGAGCACCCACCACTGTGTCGGCGTGCGTGCACCTGACAGGCGACCCCGGCCCTCGGTGGCCGATCCGCTCTCGTCACAGGAGAACTGTCATGCCCACCTACGACGACCCGCTCAAGGACGCCGCTGAAGCATCCGAAGCACTGCGAGGTCTCGCCCACGCCAGTCGGGTCTTCGACGACCCGGCCGACACGTACCAGGTGTTCGGTGACCTGGCCGCCGGAGTCCGCTCGCTGCGGCAGGTACTCGACCAGCTCGCGAACACACACCTGACCCATCGCGACCGGGCTCACGATGACGACGGCAATCACGTCGCCGGCTCACAAAACGCCTTGGCTGCCGCCGACGAATTACATCAGGCCGGCATCCTGCTCGATCAGGTCCATGACCGCCTCGACGCCGCGTTCTCCCATTCGGGACGGATCGCCTGGCACCCTGAACCCGCCATCTCCCACGAGCCGCTCACTGAGGGCGCCGCACGGCGGTGGGTCTCCGTGCTGTTCTTACATGGCGTGGAGGCCGACCAGGTGCTGGACCTGATCGACCGCGACGGCCCCGACTCCGCCATCACCCACCTCGCCCAATGGGATTTCGGGGACGAGACCACCGACGCCGCGCTGGAGAACGGCTACGTCTACGATGCGCCCCCGGCCGGTGCACTGGACCGGGTCGTGACCGAGGGTGACTACGCGTTGACCTACAACCCGGCAATGGGGCATGTCAGCCTGCTCCGCCAGCACACAGTCCCACCCGAGCTGGCATTGGACGATGCCGACGTGGTGTCCGCCCGCGAGACCACCGCGGGCGTCGGTCCTCTCGACACGAACACCGTCCGTCCCACGAGGAAATCCACGCCGGAGCGGTCGCTGCGGACATCTCTCGTGGCGGAGCAGGACTGGTTCGCCAGCCCTGCCCGATCGTCGGAATCGGCCGGGCGGGGGCTGTCGCTGTGAACGCGCGCGAGCCCGAACAGCTGCACACCTCGGTGCTGGTCGCACCCGCGACGGAGAGACGCCGGCTGCGCAAGCAGCGCCGCGCTGCGGCCGCCCGTCTCCAAGCCGAACAGCGCCGCGCCGAGCAGACTGCGGCGAAGGCCAAAGCCGATGCCGAACGCGCCGAACGCAAAGCCACCAGGTACCTACCCGCCGCGGGTGAACCCGGGCCGGCGACGCTGCGCACCCCAGGCAGGTTCCGGCTGGTCCAGCATCAGGACACGTCCGCGACCCTCGCCGGGGCGTATCCGTTCGTCGCCGAAGGCGGGCTCGGCGCCGACGGGGTATTCGTCGGCCAAGACCTCTACTCCGGCGGAAGCTTCGTCTACGACCCCTGGGTCCTCTACGCCCGTGGGGTCATCACCGCCCCCAACGTCGTCCTCGCCGGGATCGTCGGCTCCGGCAAGTCCTCCTTGGCGAAGTCCTTCTACACGCGCAGCTTGCCCTTCGGCAGAAGGGTCTACGTCCCCGGCGACCCGAAGGGTGAGCATACTGCCGTCGCGGAGGCGGTCGGCGGACGCGCCATCGTCCTGGGCCACGGCCTCAACACAAGACTCAACCCGCTCGATGAGGGCCACCGCCCATCGGGGCTCTCGGATGCGCAATGGGCCATCACGGTCGCCTCGCGGCGCCGGGATCTCATCGGCGCGCTGGCCGAGACCGTCCTGGCCCGCGGGTTGACGCCGTTGGAGCACACGGCGATCGACATCGCGCTGACCGAGACGGTACGGGAGAACAGCGTGCCGATCCTGCCGACGGTCGTCGAGCGCATCCTCACCCCCAACGAAAACGCGGACGGACGGTTGGCCGAGGACGGCAGGCTCGTCGGCCACGCCCTGCGCCGCCTGGTCGCCGGCGATCTCCAAGGCCTCTTCGACGGACCCTCCACGGTGACCTTCGACCCGTCGTTGCCAATGATCTCCCTGGACCTGTCCCGGGTGACGGAGAACTCCACGCTCATCTCGGTGCTGATGACCTGCTCCAGTGCATGGATGGAGTCCGAGCTGCTGGACCCGGCCGGTGGCCAACGGTGGGTGATCTACGACGAAGCCTGGCGGCTGTTGTCCCACCCGGCCCTGCTCAGGCGGATGGACGCCCACTGGAGATTGGCGCGGCATTACGGGATCGCGAACATGCTGATCTTCCACAAGCTCTCCGACTTGGACAACGTCGGCGACGCCGGTTCCGCCATGCGCTCCCTGGCCAACAGCCTCCTCGCGAACGCCGAGACTCGGATCGTCTACCGCCAAGAGTCCGATCAGCTCGGCCTCACCGCCCAAGCACTCGGGCTGACCGGTACCGAGCAGAAACTCCTGCCGACCCTGGGTGTCGGGCAGGGGCTCTGGCGGATCAAAGACCGGGCCTTCGTCACCCAGCACCAGCTGCATCCGGCCGAGCTGGAGCTGTTTGACACCAGCTCCCGGCTCACCTCGGGGGTGAAGTAATGACCCGCAAACCCCCACACCGTGCCGCCGGGCAGGGACCGGAAGACACCCCGGTCCTGCTGCCGCACGTGATCATCACCGTCACCGAGACCGGCGTCCTGGACGTCACCGTCGACGGCACCGACTTCCCTCCACCATCGCAGGGCCAGGCGTGGACCCGGGACACCTTCGGCACTCTGCTCGATGCCATCACCGCCGACCGGACGATCACGGTGCGTATCGAGGTCCGCGAGGCCGATGGGAGTGTCTTCACCGACATCGTCCGCGGCCGGCGCCGCCCCCCACCTGAACCGCCGGAGACCGAACCTGAGGACCCGCGCGGCAAGCACGCCAAGGACAAGGGCACCCAGAGACCGGTACTGGCCGAGATCACCGCAGACGGATTCGTGCCCGGCGAGGACGTGGCCATCGCGGTCATCGTCTCCCACACCGACGCCACCGGCACCGGATCGGCCCGCACTCTTCTCGACACGAGCCAGCTCGCGTCCCTGCTGCGCACGGGAACGGGCGAGGTCGTGTGCTGTTCGGTCGTGTCTCCGGCACCACGCACGTGCGGCGGCTACCGTGAATGCTTCCCAGCAGCGGCAGGCCGGCTCCTTCGGCGATGAGCTGACCAACGCCGCCCTCATCGGCCTGATTGGCATGTTCGGCGTCGCGCTCCTCCTGCGCGCCTCCGGGTCCGTCGCCGCGCTCCTCACCGGCACCCCCCAGCCCGAGGCTGGCCCAGCCGCCGGGCTCGGGGTGTTGTTCAACCCTGCCGACCCGGCGGCAGCCCTCGACGCCGACGCACTGAACCCGGTGGCGTACTGGAGTATCACCGTGGCCCTGCTCGCTGGCCTCGCCACCGGCATCGGGTGGGTGTGGGTCCGGCTGCGCCGACATGCCCATACGGCCGAGACCGACCCGCGCCGCCTGGCCGGCACCGCCACCAGCCACGACGTCACCCAGACCGCCTCAGCCAAGGCGCTCCTGCGCCGCGCCGGAACACTGCGCCCATCACTGGAGAACCCAGAGCCGGCGGATGTCGGCTACCGGATCGGCACCTCCAAGGGCCGGCAAGTGTGGGCGAGCGTGGAGGACTCGATCCTGCTCATCGGCCCACCCCGCTCCGGCAAGGGCCTGCACATCGTGATCCCGGCGATCCTCGACGCACCCGGCGCCGTCGTCACCACCAGTACCCGCCCGGACAACCTCACCGCCACCCTCCGCGCCCGCCAGCGTCTCGGCCCGGTGGCGGTGTTCGACCCCCAACACCTCGCCGAAGGCATCCCCGCCGGACTGCGCTGGTCACCGGTACGCGGCTGTGAAAACCCGCTGACGGCGATGATCCGCGCCACCGGCCTCGCCGGGGCCACTGGCCTGTCCGCGGGCGGGGTCGAATCCGGCGGATTCTGGGAAGGCAAAACCCGCACCGCACTCCAAGCCCTCCTGCACGCCGCCGCCCTCGACTAGCGGCCGCCGGCAGAGCTATTCCGGTGGACCCTCGACCCCTCCGCGGCCGCCGAAGCCGTGGCCATCCTGTCGAACTCGGCGCAGGCGTCGACCGGGTGGGCGGACTCGCTCGGGGCAATGATTGACTCCGACCCCAAAACGAGGGATTCGATCTGGCAGGGCGTAGCGCTGGCCCTCGGAGCGCTGGCAGACCCGCGCGTCCTCGACGCCGTCTCACCAGGACCGGGTGAGGGCTTCGACCCCGAGCGTTTCATCCACGAGCGCGGAACCCTCTACCTACTCGCCACCGGTGCCGGCGCCGGAGCATCCGCCGCCCTGGTCGCCGCGTTCGTCGAAGACCTCATCGAAACCGCCCGCCGCATCGCCGCACGCTCACCCGGCGCACGACTCGACCCGCCCCTGCTGCTCGCACTGGACGAGATCGGCAACCTCGCACCCCTCCCGAGCCTGCCGACCCTGATGGCCGAGGGCGGCGGCACCGGCATCACCACCCTCCCAGTGTTGCAGTCGTTGGCGCAGGCACGGAACAAGTGGAATGACAACGCCGCCGGAGCGATCTGGGACGCCAGCATCGTGAAGATCATCCTCGGCGGCGCCTCCAACTCCCGAGACCTCCAAGACCTCTCGACTCTCATCGGCGAACGCGACGAGTACACCGACTCCGTAACCCTCGGCGATCACGGCACCCGATCCAACCAACGCTCCATCCGCCGCGTCGCGATCCTGCCACCGGACCGGATCAGGACATTGCCGTTCGGCACCGGCGTCACTCTGCTGCGCTCGGCACCCCCGATCGTGACCGATCTACGCGCCTGGCCGTCCCGGACAGACGCGGCCAGGTTGAAGGCCGACCGGGCCGGGATCGAAGCCCTCCTCCAACGCCCTGCTTCCTGATCCGGTGCTGGGGTGGTGTGTGCACCTGCCTGACAGGAGCGGCCCCGACTCACGGGGACGCGGCCCATGTCAGGAAGGAATAGTCCGATGGCTATCCGCACACAACAGTCCATCTCCGGGTTCATCGCCACCGACCCACAGCTGACCTACACCGAGCGCGGCGAGGCACGCTTGTACGCCCGTTTCGGGCAGGAGAACTACCGGCGCGAACAGGACGGATCTTTCACCAAGGGGGAGCCGACCTTCGGCAACCTCGTCATGTACCGGGCCACCGCCGAACGCGCCCACGAGCGGTTCGCCAAAGGCGACAACTTCGTCGCCGAAGGCTACGCCCACGACTACAGCTACGAACGAGCCGGACAGCACATCGACGGCGAAGAGTTCGTCGCCAAGAAGATCGGCCACGACACCGCCCGCACCCGGTACGACGTCGACCGCACGCCCCGCCGCGCCGGCGTCACCGCAGAGCGCGAGGGCCCGACCCGCGAACAGAACCACCCCTTCGACGCTCCACAAACCCGACCGGCCGCCGACACGCCGGTCCTGGGCCACTGAACCGGAGAGGCCCCAGACGATGAACGAGCAGACATCACGACCTGATCCTGGCGACGTCGACCCCGACGAACTCGACCTCGACGACCTGGACGGCCTGGACGGCCTGGACGACCTGGACGACGACCTCGGCGGTGTGGCCCTGGGCGGGCCGCCGCACCCGATCAACTGGAACCTGCTCTCCGCCCACGACCTGGAGCAGGAATGGCTGGAACTGAACCGGTGGGTTGACTGGCTGCGTCACACCTACGGGCTAGCCGCTGCAGTGATCCCGCCGTTCTGGCACCACCACCCGGAACTGCTCTGGGAACTATCTGCACTGCACCTGCACTGGCTATGCGCTTACGACCCCGAACAGAACGGCTCCGCACCCATCGGCTGGCACCGCGACTTCGCCGACGCCCGTCAGCGGCTGCGGGACTGGGTCGCCGCTTGCGGTACCCGCCTGGACCGCGACCGCCCCACACGGCAGACCACCTGGCCCGGCGAAGAGCCCGCCCCACCGGTCGAAGACGTCCTCATCGAAGACCGGGACCAGGAGTTCGTCGACTTCGTCGTAGACCAGGTCCGGCAACGCCAGGACGCCGAGGACGCATTCTTCGCCACCATCGACCAGGCCACCGGCGAACTCCGAGACCCCCGCGGGAACCAGCAGCGGGAACGGTGAACGGTGATGGTGCGCTCCTACCACCGCAAGGCCGACCGACCGGACGCAGACCGGCCAGTCCGGGTCCGCTATGAACGGCACGAGGAGGTCGACGCGGAGAAACTCGCGGAAGTCCTCATCCGCCTCGCCCTGCGCGCAGCCGGCGAGGACACCGGGACCGGCCGTACCGGCGACTACCTTCGCGGTCTACTCACCCACAGCGGTAGAATCGATACTGAACACGACGATCATGGCGTCGCTGGCACCCAATCCCTAAGCCCCTGATCCGGGGGTGTTCTTCTCGCATCCTGACGTGACCGCCACCCGACGCCCCAGACGCCCACCCCCACGGGGTTGGGCACCTGAAAGGCGGTCACCCCGATGACACTCATCGACCTACCCTCCGGCATCGACCTCGCAGCGCTGCGAACCCTCGCCGCGGGGGCAACTCGGAAGCCGGCTCCGGCCGGCGAGGAGCTACCGGGCGGGCTGGTTCCGGCGATCTCCTACCTGCGGGTCCCCACCAAGGACCAAGCCACCCGCAACGGCCTCGAAGAAGGCCTGTCCATCCCTGCACAGCGCGAAGCCGCCGAGCGTAAGGCCGAGCAGCTCGGCGCGGTCATCGTCAAGGAGTTCATCGAACCCGGCGAGTCCGCCAAGACCGCCCATCGGCGGGCGTTACAGGAGATGCTTGACTACATCGCCGCGAACCCGGTGCGGTACTGCATCATCAACAAGGTCGACCGGCTGGCCCGCAACCGGCTCGATGACGCGATCATCCACACCACGCTGCGCGGGGCGAACATCACCCTCGTCTCGGTCACCGAGAACATCGACGAGTCCCCCTCCGGGATGCTCATGCACGGCATCCTCGCCTCGATGGCCGAGTTCTACTCCCTCAACCTCGCCCAGGAAGTCGTCAAGGGCATGGTCCAAAAGGCCACCATCGGCGGTACCCCGACCAAGGTCCCGCTGGGCTACCTCAACGTGCGCAGCACCGATGCCAAAGGCCGCGAGGTCCGAGACGTCGAACTCGACCCCGGGCGGACGGACCTGATCCGGTTCGCGTTCACCGCTTACGCCACCGGCGATTGGTCACTTTCATCCCTCGCGCGCGAACTGGAGGCCCGCGGCCTGACCACCCGGCCCACACCTGCCCAGCCGGCCAAGCCGGTCACGACGACCGGGCTGCACAAGATCCTGACCAACCTCTACTACCAGGGCACCGTCACCTTCCGCGGCATCACCTACGACGGTGCGCACACCCCGCTCGTCGACCCCGAGACCTGGCTACGAGTGCAGACCCAGCTCGGCGCGAAGAATGCCGTTAGGGAACGACCGCAGAAGTACGACCACTACCTCAAGGGCAGCCTGTACTGCTCATGCGGCGCCAAGCTCATGATCGAACGGCCCCGGGACAAGCAAGGCGACCGCTACGAATACTTCACCTGCTCTGGCCGGCGCCGGAAAAGGAACGGCTGCACCCGCTCGGCGATCCTTGCCAGCCGACTCGAAAAGCGCATCGAAACAACATACAGCAGCAACGGCCTCACCGAGGATGAGGCAAAGCACGTCCGGGCGGTGCTGCACCAGGTGTTCGACCAGCTCGAAGCCTGCAGCGACGACGAACGCGCCCTGCTGACCAACCAGCGCGACAAGCTCGAAGCCGAACGACTCAAGCTCGTCCAAGCCCACTACGCCGACGCGATCCCGCTTGACCTGCTCAAGAGCGAACAAGACCGCATCCGCGCCAGCCTCGATCAGATAACCAAAAGGCTCGACAGCCTTGCCACCACGTACACTAGCGCTCGCGGAGGCCTCGACCAGATCACCGACATCCTCACCGATCTCGGCGACCTCTACAGCAAGTGCGAACCTTCTGAACGCCGCATCCTGAACCGTGCCCTGTTCAAGCAGATCATCGTGGACGAGGACGAGAACACCACGTTTGTCCCGGTAGAGCCTGCCGCCAGCGTCCTCGCGTCCGGCAGCAGCAGCACCGCAGACGATCCCGGCCCGAACACGAAACTGCCCCGTCATCAGACGGGGCAGGTTTCGATCTTCTCAACTTATGTGGAGCTAAGGGGACTCGAACCCCTGACCCCCTGCATGCCATGCAGGTGCGCTACCAGCTGCGCCATAGCCCCGTGCTTTACCTCGAAGACTTTACCACAGTCCGTACACCCAACCGTTGCCGGTTGTTCGTCCGTTTTCCGCGGTGTTCCCCGTGGGCAACGCATTTATCCTAGACAGTCATTTAGCCGCCGTGCAAATCGAGTTTGCATACGTGTGGCCGCCCGGAAACCGTGCCGTTATTCGGCGTGGGAGGTTCCTTGAGCGGCGTCGGCGTCAGGTGCGGAAACCCGCTCGGGAAGGTTCAGCGAGATCTTGGGGCTGTCCCCCCAGAGCCGCTCGAGAGCGTAGAAAGCGCGGTCCTCGTCGTGGAGCACGTGGATCACGATGTCACCGAAATCCAGGAGCACCCAGCGGCCTTCTCCCCGGCCTTCGCGGCGCAGCGGCTTGACCTTGTGCTCCACGATGAGCTTGTCCTCAATGGCATCGACCACGGCCGAGACCTGTCGCTCGTTCGGGGCAGAGGCGACCATGAACGCGTCGGTAATGGCCAGGGAATCGCTGACGTCGAACGCCACGATGTTCTCGGCCTTCTTCTCATCCGCGGCCAGGGCCGCAGTGCGAATGATCTCGACAGATTCGGGAAATGCAGTCACAGAGGGGTGAGTCCTTTCAGAGACTAAAGATTTAGAGCACAAAGATAATGAGCACCGCGATGAGTGCGGCAATGACCAGGAATAGCAACACGAGCAGCGGAACCAGAGCTCCGGATCGCTGCTTGTAGTCCTTGGGGTCCAGCAGGTTCAAACCTTCAGAGTCCACGGCGCGAACCGGTGTGCCGGGCGCACTGACGGTCTCCGCGGGCACCGGTTCGGGTGCCCCGGGAGTGGCTGTGGACGGCACCTCGACGTCAGACTCGCGCTGGGCCTCGGTCTTGGGTTCGGCTGCGGTTGTACGGACGGTCCCACGGTTCTGAGAGGACGACGCCGTTCGTGCGGGTTCGTGCCGTTCCTCAGGTCGGTTCGCGGTCCATTCCTCGGAGGGCTCGTCGGTGACGGCGGCAGTTTTGTCGTGGGCCCGGGTAGGAGCAGCCGGAACCAGATTGATCGACACGGTGTGCGGTCCGGAGGTCGCAGCGAGCGGCGAGCTCGGGAACTGACCCGGGTCCACCGTCAAGGGGTTTGCGGCCAGGGATGATCCCGTGGGCGAAGACTGCGGGAACGAGACCGTAATGGTGTCCTGTTCGGCAGACCGAGAGGTTTCCCCGTCGGCACCGACTGCAGACTCGGATTCAGCGGCTCGCAGGGCCGCCTCAGCGTCCTTCCGATCCTGTTCGTTGGCCGCCGCGGCGCGCAGAGCAAGTTCCGCGAACCGTTGCTGCTTCATGAGCAGGTCCTGGTCCACTTCACCCGCGTTGGCCTGCTCCGCTTCCTGAATCTCCTGGGCGTGAGCGGCCATTTCACGTTGCAACCTGGCCAGTCGACGGGGCCCCAGAGGCTTGACGGGGCCCGAGTCTACGGGGCCGTCCAACTCGATCATGGGCGCAGGACCGGGAACTTGAGGAACCTCGGACGTCCACGGCGCGACCGTGGAATCCTCCTGGTTGTTGCTGGACTCGGAGTGCTCCGCCCCGGACGAGACTGGCTCCTGCGGATCCCCGGAAGTCTCGGGATTGTTCTTCTCGGAACGAGGCTCACTCACGACATGCTCCTGCTGGTTTCCTGATGTCCGTTCGGGGCGTCGCGTTCGACCGCCAGCGAGGTGGTCGAAGTGTGCTTCTCCTGGACATAGAGACCGTACTTGTTGATGTACTGCACCACACCGTCCGGCACCAGGTACCACACGGGGCTACCCTCTTCGACACGAGCGCGGCAGTCCGTGGACGAGATCGCCATGGCGGGAACGTTCAACAGGGACACGCTGGATGATCCCACCGGCGCGGCCAGTTCATGCCCCGGGCGAGTGACACCCACGAAGTGCGCCAGGTTCCAGAGCTCGTCCGTGCCCTTCCATGTGAGGATCTCCCCCATGACATCCGCACCGGTGATGAAGAACAGTTGCGCATCCGGCCGTTGCCGCGACAGATCGCGCAGCGTGTCAATGGTGTACGTGGGGCCATCGCGGTCGATGTCCACACGGGACACCGTAAAGCGAGGGTTGGAGGCGGTCGCGACCACCGTCATCAAATAGCGGTGTTCGGCGTCCGAGACCTGTTTACCGGCCTTCTGCCACGGCTGACCGGTGGGCACGAAGACCACTTCGTCCAGGTCGAAGACCGAAGCGACCTCGGACGCCGCCACAAGGTGACCGTGGTGGATGGGGTCGAAGGTGCCACCCATCACGCCCAGCCGGGTTTTACCCGGCTGGCGCGGTGGGATGTGCAATTCGGTGCCTTCAGCCACGGCTGAAGAATCGATCGGATTCACGCAGTCAGAATTACCGACGGCTCAGTGCTGACGCGGTGAATTGAGGTCGTTGATCATTGCACGCTCGTTGGCGGGCAGTTCCGACGGGTCCTCGTATTGGCCGATCTCCGGGCTCTTGCCGCGAGGAGAGAAGGAAACCGTGGCGATCAACATGAGGATGAACAAGATGAACGCGATCACGCCGAACATCTCCGTGGGGATGGGCAGTTCGTTCACCACATGGTGTCCGCCTTCTTCGGCGGACAGAGCGGCGTTGTTCAACAGGTGCAACATGTCTGTGCGGTTTCCCTTCTGCTACCGGGCGGTTCCGGTGTCAACAGTGCGATCCGCCCGGGGGCGGTTGATTACATGGTACTTGTCAGGAGCGCACGTGGCCGTCACCCTGGACAACCCACTTGGTGGTGGTCAGCTCTTCCAAGCCCATGGGGCCGCGCGCGTGCATCTTCTGAGTCGAGATGCCGATCTCGGCTCCCAGACCCAGCTGACCACCGTCGGTGAATCGCGTCGAGGCGTTGACCATCACGGCCGCCGACTCGATTTCCGCGACAAAGCGCTCCGAGTTGGTCAGATCGTTGGTCACGATGCACTCGGTGTGACCGGTCGAGTATTTGGCGATGTGCTCAAGCGCCTCGTCCAGGGAGTCCACGACATTCACGGCCATTTCCATGCCCAGGTACTCGGTTTCCCAGTCCTCCTCCGTGGCCTGCAGGTGGTCCGAACCCGGGGGCAGCAACTGTGCCGCACGCTCGTCCACGTGTAGTTTCACGCCGGCCTTGTCGAGGGCCGCCAGTACCTGCTTGCTGGCTTCAGCCTTGGAGTGCAGCAGCAGGGTCTCCGCGGAGTTGCACGTGGAGGTGCGGTGCGTCTTGGAGTTCACGGCGATCTTCTCGGCCATCTGCGGGGTGGCGGACTCGTCGATGAACACGTGCACGTTGCCCTCACCGGTTTCGATGACCGGCACGGTGGCGTTCTTGACCACGGACTGGATCAGTCCTCGACCGCCGCGCGGGATCAACACGTCCACCTTGCCGCGAGCACCCATCAGAGCGTTGGCGCCGTCGCGACCGTAGTCATCCACGGTCTGCACGCTGTCCACGGGGAGCTTAGCATCGGTCAGTGCGTCGCGCAGGATACCAACGAGTGCACGGTTGGACTCGAGTGCGGCGGAGCCACCGCGCAGCATGGCGGCATTGCCGGACTTCACGGCGATGCCTGCAATGTCCACGGTCACGTTGGGGCGAGCCTCGTAAATGACGCCGACCACGCCCATGGGCACGCGCATCTGACGCATCCGCAGGCCGTTGGGCAGGATTTGGCCGCGCACGATCGTACCCACCGGATCGGGCAACGCAGCCAGTTCACGCAGCGAGTCGGCGAGTCCCTTGATGCGGGCGGCATCGAGCTTGAGACGGTCCAGGAGCGCCGGCGACGTGTCGTTCTTTCGTCCGCGCTCCAGATCCTTGCCGTTCGCCTCGAGAATGACGTCGGATCGCTCTTCGATGCGCTGAGCCATGAGCAGCAGCGCACGGTCCTTCCACGCTCGGGGAGCTCGTGCGAGTCCTCGAGCAGCCTGGCGCGCGTCGTCGGCCATGAGGCCGACGCCCACCACGGGGTCTTCGCCAAACGTTTCTTGTGCGGTCAGTCCTGAAGTGTCTTTCTCGGCCAAGAGTCCTCCTGGATGTTGGTCGGTGCGGCGCCCTTGGGAGGCGCCTGCATCAGCGTACTTCTCGTAAATTTCTGCCCGGGTTACTTTGCGGGGTTCTGCTTGAGCTTGGTCTTGGCGGAACGCGGACGCAGCGTGACCAGGTTGTCCACGTGGATCAACTCGCGGGCGAATTCCTCACCGAACTCGTCTCCCAGCTCATCGGTGCGCTTACCCAGCATGCCGGGCACTTCGTCCGAGCCGTAGTTGATCAGACCGTGGGCAACCTCGTCGCCCTCCTTGTCGACCATGGACACGGGGTCACCCGCCGTGAACTTGCCGGTGACGGCGTTGACGCCCGCGGCCAGCAAGGAGCGGCGACCGCGGATGGCTTCCACAGCGCCGTCGTCGAGAGTCAGCGTGCCCTTGATGTCGGCGAGGTGCGCCAGCCAGAGCAAACGCACGTTGCGACGACCGCCGGTGGTGGAGAACCAGGTTCCCACGTCTTCGCCGGCCAGCGCCTCGTTGATGTTGCCCGCCGAGGTCACCAGGGCGGGGATGCCCGACGCCGCCGCGATACGCGCCGCCTGCACCTTGGTCACCATGCCGCCGGAGCCAACGCCCACGCGACCCACGGAACCGATCTCCACGCCCTCGAGGTCAGCGATCGGGTCGTCGATGCGTGCGATGCGTTCGCCGCCGTCCTTGGGCGGCTTGGTGTAGAGGGCGTCCACGTCGGAGAGCAGCAACAGCGCATCGGCCTTGATCAGGTGCGCCACCAGCGCTGCTATGCGGTCGTTGTCACCGAACTTGATCTCGTGAGTGGCCACGGCGTCGTTCTCGTTGACGATGGGCAGAATGCCCAGGTCCAGCAGACGCTCTATCTGGCGGTGCGCGTTCTTGTACTGCGAATGACGCATGAGGTCTTCCGCCGTCACGAGCACCTGGCCCACAGTGATGCCGTAACGGGCAAAGTAATCGGTGTAGCGCGAGATCAACAGGCCCTGACCCACGGAGGCCGCGGCCTGCTTGGTGGAGAGATCCTTGGGGCGCTTGGCGAGGCCCAATGGTGACAGGCCGGCGGTGATGGCACCCGAGGACACGAAAATGACGTCCGTGCCGCGAGCCTTCGCGCCGCCGAGTGCGTCCACAATGCTGCGGAGCGCGTTCTCGTCAATGGAGTTCTCGACTGAGGTCAGCGAAGACGATCCCACCTTGACTACCACGCGTCGTGCCTGGGGCAGCTGGGCGCGTTCGGTGATCGGAGACCGGCGGTTCTTTCCGCGGTTCTCCGTGCTCAACTGCATGGCCGACTTGGCCGCATCCTGTTCGACAGCTGCGACGTCAATCTTTTCGGTGGTCGTTTTTTCACTCATGCTCGGGGAGATCCTTTCGACGCTGATCAGTTTGGCGGCTGCGTGCCTGGTCCACGGACTCGGTCCAGACACCTGCCTTGCGTTCGGCTTCGAGCTCGGCGCGAGCCTCCGCCTTCGCGTCCATGCGGTCGTAGAACTGTTCGCGCTTCTCACGACGCGTGGGACGGTTCGTTTCGTCCAACCGCAAGTCCGTACCGCGCGGGCCGCCCAACAGCTCCGCGCCTCCCACCATGGTGGGTTCCCAATCGAAGACCACGCCATTGTCTTCAGGGCCAATCAACACTGCATCACCGGGACGGGCACCGGTACGGAACAGTTCGTCCTCGATACCCAGCTTGGCGAAACGGTCCGCGAGATACCCCACGGCTTCGTCATTGTTGAAATCTGTCTGCTGCACCCAACGTTCGGGCTTCTCACCGCGCACGTGCCACAGCGGCTCTCCGCCGCGATCATCGCGGGAGATGCTGAAGCCCTTGCGATGCTCTCCACGGCGGTTGCGCACCGGTTCGGGACGGACCACTCGGGTCTGCTCGTCGGCGTCCTCGGGTGCATTCTCCGTGCGGGACTCCGCCACGAGCTCCGCCATCGCGAAGGCCAATTGCCGCAAGCCCTCGTGGGAAGCCGTGGAGACCTCGAACACGCGGTAACCGCGCTTCTCGAGATCCGGGCGGATGAAGTCCGCGAGCTCACGGGCCTCCGGTACGTCGATCTTGTTCAGTACCACCATGCGGGGGCGCTCGGTCAACGGCACGGTGTCCTGGGCGTCGTCCTGAATGTCCTGGGCGTAGTGGGCCAGCTCGGCCTCCAACGCGTCCAGGTCCGTGAGCGGATCACGTCCGGGCTCCAGCGTGGCGCAGTCGATCACGTGCACGAGTGCCGCGCAGCGCTCCACATGGCGCAGGAATTCCAGTCCCAATCCCTTACCCTGGGAGGCTCCGGGAATCAGACCGGGAACGTCCGCCACGGTGAACCGCGTGTCACCGGCCTGCACCACACCCAAGTTGGGAACCAATGTGGTGAAGGGGTAGTCCGCGATCTTGGGACGGGCCGCGCTCATGGCGGCGATCAAACTCGACTTACCGGCGGAGGGGAAACCCACCAGCGCGATGTCCGCAATGGACTTCAGCTCGAGTTCGACCTCTTGCTCCGCACCGGGTGTACCCAGCAGAGCGAAGCCGGGAGCCTTGCGCTTCTGGGACGACAGTGCGGCGTTTCCCAGACCGCCGTGACCACCGCTGGCGATCACGTACTCTGTACCTTCGCCCAGCAGGTCCGCCAGCACGTTCCCCTGGCGATCCTTCACCACCGTTCCATCGGGAACGGACAGAATCAAATCCTGCCCCTTGAACCCGTGGCGAAGATCACCCTTGCCGGGCTCACCATTGGGAGCCTTCTGGTGGGGTGAATGGTGGAAACCCAGCAGCGTGGTGGACTGGCCGTCCACGCGAAGAATCACGGAACCGCCATCTCCACCGTTGCCGCCGTCAGGTCCACCGAGCGGCTTGAACTTCTCACGGCGAATGGACACGCAACCGTGACCGCCATTGCCGCCAGTAGCGTGCACGATGACTCGATCGACAAAACTGGCCACGGGGCTCCTTTAAAGTCCTCGGTGCCTACGCTGCCGCGAATGCACAGCGAACACCTCTAGTTGTAAAGACTAAAGGGTGAGCGCGTATCGCGCCCACCCTTTAGTGGTCGCCGTCCACGGGATACCAGTGGAAAGCGGGTGGACCCTGGGGTCCGAAAGATAATTACTCGGCGATCTGGATGTTGACCACGCGACGACCGCGGCGGGTGCCGAACTCGACGGCACCGGCGGACAGGGCGAACAGGGTGTCGTCCTTGCCGCGGCCGACGTTCAGGCCCGGGTGGAAGTGGGTGCCGCGCTGGCGAACCAGGATCTCACCGGCGCTGACGGTCTGACCGCCGAAACGCTTCACGCCCAGGTACTGAGCGTTCGAGTCACGACCGTTGCGAGTGGAGCTCGCGCCCTTCTTATGTGCCATGGTGTGTGCCTACCTTCGTTTAAAAATTGACGGGACGGGGTGACTCAGGCGTCGATGCCGGTGACCTTGACGGTCGTCAGCTCGGCGCGGAAGCCCTGACGCTTCTTGTACCCGGTCTTGTTCTTGTACTTCATGATCGAGATCTTGGGACCGCGAAGGTCTTCAATGATCTCGGCAGTGACCTTGACGTTGGCCAGGGTCTTGGCATCGGAGGTGACCTTGTCCCCATCGACCAGCAGCAGTGCAGGAAGCTGAATGGTGCTGCCTGCCTCGCCGGCGACGCGGTCAAGGGTCACGAGGTCTCCAACGGAAACCTTCTCCTGGCGGCCGCCTGCGCGGACAATCGCGTACACCACTTGGGAACTCACTTCTCTCGACATCTATGGACTACGTGTAAGGACGGGAACACACCTGGAGGACCACGAATGTCGAGACATCACGTCGCGGCGGTCAGAACTGACCGCGCCTCGCGTGGCTTTCGCATCGAACAGGAGGTGAACCCGAATGTGCCGCCTGACGGGGTGGAATTAACTGACCACACGCACGTCGGTACCCGGCACCGAAAATCTAGACTACCCGATGCGTGGAAGCTACGGCAAACGGGCGCGTCTCGGCGCGTCGAACGGGCTCCGCGAAGAACCGCAGTTCCAGCTCGCACGCACGCATGAACGCGTCCCGCATGCGCTGCCGGGTCACAGGATCCGCGGCGCTGGCGGCACGATCCACGATATCGCGGGCGCGTTCGGTGGCCAGTTGGAAATCGGGGGCGTCGTAGGTGGCCAGCCAATCCCCGTACGGGTGCGGGTCCAGCCCGGCAACACGAGCCTTCTGGGTGAGCGCGCTCCCCACGGCCGCGTAGAGCCAGTAACACGGGAGTACTGCGGCAGCACCCACGGCGTAGGGCTCACTGCCCGTGGCCGCCAACAGGAAGTCCGTGTAGGTGCGGGTCACCTCGGAGGGCGGCAGGGGCTCGGCGTCACCCAGTCGAGCGCGGTGGAGGGCGGACTCCACGGTGACGACCTCGGCCGCTCCCCCGGCGAAGAATTCTCGTTCGGTCTCCGACGGCGCCGCGGCGGCCAACGCAGCCAGGGCCCGGGAGTACACGTCCAGGTACTGCATGTCCTGATCCATGTACCACTCGAACGTCTCGAACGGCAGCGAACCGTCCGCCAATTGGGTGATGAACTCCAACTCGTTGATGTCACCACGCACACCCGCGCAGTCGCGCCACAGGGAATCCGTGAAGCGTTCACAGGACTGGCTGTCCTGCAAGGTGGCCTGGACGTGATGGAAGTGGTGCACCGGACCGTTGCCGTGCCCCACGTGCAGGCTGTCCGCGTGTGCCAGCGCACCGCGCAGCCACGCGCGTGCCGTACGCACCGCCCCCGCCCAGCCCCCCGTGCGGGCCACCACCGTGGCAATGGCGGAGGACAGCGAACACCCGGTGCCATGAGTGTTGGAGGTCGCCACCCGAGGATCGTCGAACGTCACGACCGGCTCGGTGCGGCCCGGTTCGAGCAGCGCGTCGGGAGTTCGTGACCCGGGCAGGTGACCGCCCTTGACGAGCACACGTGCGCCGAACCTCTCGGCTACGAATCGTCCTTGTTCTAGCGCCTCACTCCACGTGGTTGCGGTGGGGGCATCGGCCAGCACCGCGAGCTCCAGGAGGTTGGGGGTGATCAGATCGGCCAGGGGCAACAATGACATGAGTGCCGTCTCGGCCTCAGCCCGCAGCAAGCGGCCGCCGGCGGTGGCCACCATCACGGGGTCCACCACGGTCACCGGAGGTTTCACAGCGGCCAACCAGTCGCGGACGGTGTCGATCACCTCGACCGATCCGAGCATGCCCACCTTGACGGCATCCAGGGTGACGTCGGAGCTGACGGCTTCTAGCTGGGAACGCAGGATGTGCACGGGCGGGGTGTGGATGTCGATCACGCCGGTGGTGTTCTGGGCGACCACCGCGGTGATCACATTCATGCCGTAACCGCCCATCGCGGCAATGGATTTCAGATCGGCGGCCTGGCCGGCACCACCGGTCGGATCCGTCCCGGCAATCGTGAGCACGCGGGGCACGGTCAAAGAATCAGAATGCGCAGTAGTCACGACATTCCCTTCGCTAGTACGAGCTAGATCAGGTTCAACGGGTGTCATCTCAGCCGCTCGTGCGGCACCCCGTGTCAGTGATACACATCATGCCACAGGGCCGCGGGTTCTCATCCCCCGCGGCCCTGTGGCATGTCATATCCCGGAGCTGGTGCCCGGTGTCAGTCCTTGGAACCGCCGGTCATCTTCATGTTCGCGGCCTTCACGCCCACGCCCACCACGGTGGGTTGCGAGGAGGACTTGGGCGCGTCCTGCTTGGACGCGTCGGCGGTGAACCGCTTCACGGTGCCCGTGGAGCTGACCGGCTCGTGCTTCTGCACGCTCGCCGTTCCCGGTGCGGCCGTGGGTGCGGAAGCACGGCGCGAACGACGCCGCGTGGCCGGCTTGGTCTCCGTGGTGGCGGCGGGTGCCGCGCCCTGACGTGACGCCGCCTGCTTCGGAGCAGAAGCCCCCGCTGACTGTCCTGACGAAGACTGTGCAGGCGCACCGGACTTCTGCTCTGAGCCGGACTGCTTGGAGGAGTCTGCAGTCTCAGCGGATTCCGCCGTGGACTGCTCGCTCCTCTGTCGGGATTCATGCGTAGCTCCGCGCTGGGCACGGCGGGAACGGCTCCGGCGATTACCTCGCGTGGGCTGTTCCTGGGAAGAGTCCTGCGCGGGCGCTTCCGTGAACGCTGCCGTCAACGAGTCCAGCGTCAGCGACTGCTGACCGCTCTCCGGCTGGTCCTCCGGGGAACCACCGCCGTGCGGCAGCTCGATGACCTCACCGTGAATGGTCAGGCTCGAGGACTGGTTCTCGCCCTTGTCCTCCGAACCCCGGTCACGATCCTGGCCGTCCGAATCCGAGGCATCCTTCGACTGCGAATCGTTGCCCTGGCTGTCCTGGCCCGACTGAGCGCGGCCGCGGCTGCGCTTGCCGCGACGCTTCTTGCGGCGACGATCGCCGTCCTGATCACCGTGGTCCTGGGAACCAGACTGATCCTTGCCCTGATCCGGCGTCTGTTCCTTACCACCGGAGCGTTCGCCGGACTGGTCGCCGCCCTGGTGACCCGAGGCGGCGTCGTCGTCGTGCTGGGAAGCTGCAGCGATACTGGCCAGCGCGTTGCGTGCGGCTTCCGCGCGGGCCTTGGACTCCTGGTCGTTGCCCTCGTTGCCGTTGTCCGATCCGTTGTTGCCGCCGTTACCGGAGTTCTTGGGCTTGTCCTGCTGGTTGCTCTGCTGGCCACCCTGGTGCTGCTGCTTGTGCTTGGAGCGCTTGCGCTCGTTGCGGTTATTACGGTGATCCGGGGCGGAATCCCCCGCGCGACCCTTGAGCGGGTGGTCGTGCACGATCGCGCCGCGGCCGGCGCACGCCTCGCAGGGCTCCGAGAAGACCTCGAGTAGGCCGGTGCCCATGCGCTTACGCGTCATCTGCACGAGACCCAAGGAGGTCACCTCGGCGACCTGATGCTTGGTGCGGTCTCGGCCCAGGCACTCGACCAGGCGACGCAGCACGAGTTCGCGGTTGGACTCGAGCACCATGTCGATGAAGTCGACCACGATGATGCCGCCGATATCGCGCAACCGCAGCTGGCGGACGATCTCCTCGGCAGCTTCCAGGTTGTTCTTGGTGACCGTCTCCTCCAGGTTGCCGCCGGAGCCGGTGAACTTACCGGTGTTGACGTCCACCACGGTCATGGCCTCGGTGCGGTCGATCACCAGGGAACCGCCGGAGGGCAGATAGACCTTGCGGTCCAGGGCCTTCTGGATCTGCTCCTCCACGCGGAAGGATTCGAACAGGTCCGTATCCTCGGTCCATTGCTGCAGGCGGTCCAACAGGTCCGGGGCCACGTAGGTCACGTAGGCCTCGATGTTGTCCCAGGCCTGCTCGCCCTGGACGACCATGGCGGTGAAGTCCTCGTTGAAGACGTCGCGCACGGTCTTGATGGTCAGATCCGGCTCCGCGTAGAGCATCTCCGGGGCCAGGGTCTTGGTGGACCCTGCCTTCTCCTGAATTTGTTCCCACTGCGAGCGCAACCGGTTGATGTCGTTGGTGAGTTCCTCTTCGGACGCGCCTTCCGCTGCGGTGCGCACGATCACGCCCGCACCCTCGGGTAAGCGGTCCTTCAGAATCTTCTTGAGGCGCTGTCGCTCCACGTCCGGGAGCTTGCGGGAAATACCGGTCATGGAACCACCCGGCACGTACACGAGGTAGCGGCCCGGCAGGGAGACCTGGCTGGTCAGGCGAGCGCCCTTGTGGCCCACGGGGTCCTTGGTGACCTGCACCAGGACGGAGTCTCCGGACTTGAGTGCGTTCTCGATCTTGCGGGGCTTGTTGCCCAGCTCGGCAGCGTCCCAGTCGACCTCGCCCGCATACAGCACGGCGTTGCGGCCCCGGCCGATGTCGACGAACGCCGCTTCCATGGAAGGCAGCACGTTCTGCACCTTGCCCACGTACACGTTGCCGATCAGCGAATCCTGCTGGGTATGGGACACGAAGTGCTCGGCCAGCACGCCGTCCTCAAGGACACCGATCTGGATCCGGTCCTCCTTCTGACGCACGAGCATCTTGCGCTCGACCGATTCGCGCCGTGCCAGGAACTCTGCCTCGGTGATCACGTGGCGGCGACGCCCGGACTGGCGCGATTCACGACGCCGCTGCTTCTTGGCTTCCAGCCGCGTGGAACCCTTCAGACCGGTCACCTCACCGGCACCGCTCTCGGACACGCGCGGGGCCCGGACGCGGGTGACGGTGCCGTCGGCCTCGTCCACGAGTTCCATGTCCACGTCACCGCGGCGACGACGGCGCCTGCGACGGCTCGTCACATTGCCCGAAGAATCGTCCTCGTCCGCATCATCGTCGTCCTGCTGGCGCGACTGGCGACGCTGGTTATCGCGTTCCTTGGCGGCCTCGCGCTGACGAGCGGCCGCGGCCTCCGCGGCAGCGCGGATCTCATCCGGATCCGGTGCGTGGAACATCAGGCCGGCGCCCAGACCGAAGGACGGTTCGGTTTCAGAGGCCTCGGATTCGGAGGTCTCGGTTTCGGTCTCGTGGTTGTTGGTCTGCTCGGAGGTTTCTTGGCCGGCGGCTTCGGTGACCTCGGCGTCCTGAGTACCCGGGGTCTGAGCCTCAATGGCGTCAGTGGCGTCAGCCTCGGTGGTCTCAGCCTGTGAGTTTTCCGACTCAGTGGTCTCAACCTTTGAGTTTTCCGGCCCAGTGGTCTCGCTGCTGGGCGACGTGTCGGCAGCCGACTCCTCGATTGTCTCGGACTCGACCTGCGATTCCGCTGATTCGTCCGTCAAGGCCTGCTGCGCATCGGTCGACTCGACCGAGGTGTTCTCGCTTGCGTCAGCAGGTTGATCCGTCTCGGGGGCTACCGTTTCGGCATCCGGCGTTTCGGTCTGAGGCGTCTCAGTCTGCGACGGCGCGTCAGCCTGGGAGTCGGCCGAGTCGTCGGCCACGTCAGTGCCGGCGGGCTGCGGGAGCATTTCGGGCTCGTCGTCAACCTGGGTGTCTACCTGGGGTTCGGTCGGGGTTTGCTCAAGAACGGGCTGTTCCGCGGGGGTTTCCGCCACCGAAGTTTCGGCGGGGGTCTGCTGTTCCGCGGTAGCTGCCTGGTCCTGTGTCGTCTGTTCCGCGTTGTCCTGTTCGGATTCCATGTGAGGTTGTACTCCTGCTCGGAACACCGTCCGCACTCGGGTCCGAGGTGTGCTCGGTCGGTCGAACCGGTGGAAAATCCACGCGGCCGCCGGAAGTCATTGTGGTACTTACCGAGTGCGCTGACTGACTAGAGCGCTACTGGCAAGCCGGCGGATGTCCGAGTCGCTTGACCCTTCAGGGTCGCGAACTTTTTTCGGACGGACGCGCTCGATCTGTTGAGAGCCGCGGGTCCATCCATTTTTTATCGGAGGTCCTGCCGGACCGGTTCCCGTGTACGGCTGGGAACCGACCGTTGCCAAGTATCTCACAGGACGTACACGCACCCCAGGATTGACGTGTGCGGCAGACCACATCGCCCAAGGTGTCGGGTCGATTAGCATCGGCCTGTGAGCTCAACAAACACCATGGACCGTCAGCCCAGCACTTCCTCGGACCGAGGTTGGGGAATCCTCGCCCTGATCCTGTCGATCATCGGCTTCGGGGCCTCCGCGACCCTGGTGATGGAACGCCTGGCCATCTATGCCGACGCCGGCCACCGCACCAGCTGTGACATCAACGCGTGGCTCTCATGTGGCACCGTGATGCGCACCCCGCAGGCCGAGCTGTTCGGCTTCCCCAATCCGTTCATCGGCATCGTGGCCTACGCGGTTGTAATTGCCCTCGCTTTGGCGGTGTTGGCCGGGGCCCGCTTTGCCAACTGGTACTGGTGGCTCATCTGGGTGGGAATCCTCGCCGGTTCGGTGTTCACCCTGTGGTTGTGGTGGCAGACCACGTTCGAGATCAACACCCTGTGCCTGTACTGCATGATCGTGTGGTGCGCACAAACCATCCTGTTGGTTCACACCACGGCCCGGAATGCCCGCGCTGGGATGTTCGGCGCCCGCATGATCAATGCGGGTCACTCGACCGCATGGGCCTGGCTGATCGCCATCGGCCTCCTGGTGATTGCTTTCGGCATCATTGCCATCCGCTTCTCCACGGTAATTTTCGTCTAACCGTGATCTGCCTGAACCCGTGAGCTTTCGGCAGTGGTGGTCAAGGGTTACCGATCGGACCGTGCCCATCCCGGTGCCCCTTGAGGAAGACAGTTGTGACCCCGTGGAACTTCGCACCGATTGCGTCATTGGCGGACATGTGAGGCGCCTTTAGGACCAGCCATGTCATCTCAGGTGCCGATGGGACCTCGTAGAAGGCCTTCAAGGGCTCCACCGGCACACCAGGTGCACTCTAGGGCTCTAACCAAACACAGCATGTGGGTGATTGCGAGAGCCGCGTCCCTGCTGAACTTCGCACCGATTGCGCCATCGGCGGACACGTGAGGCGCCTTTAGGACCAGCCATGTCATCTCAGGTGCCGATGGGACCTCGTAGAAGGCCTTCAAGGGCTCCACCGACACACCAGGTGCGATCTAGGGCTCCAACCAAACACAGCATGCGGGTCATTCTGAGGGTCTTGAAAGGCGCCGTCATCATTTGGCGCCGATCCTGAGGCCCGTGATGACTCAGCGGCGCCGCTGGCGGGTTTGATCACGGCAACCCTCCGTGCACATTAGGGGCACGGGTTCGTCCACCGGGTGACACTCAAGGCACAGGCTGGCACCCTATCGACATTAGGGGCACGGGTTCGTAACGAGTGCCATACCTCGTGCGGAATTTCGTACCCGGGGTGACACTCAAGGCACAGGTTCGCGCTCGGTCGACATTGGTGGCGCAGGTTCGTAATGGGAGTTACATCTCGGGCGGAGGATCGTACCCGGTGACAATCCGGGTAGAAGTCCGTTTCGAAAGCGCACTTCACGGCGTGACACTCTGCCAGATATGTCCCGGCGGCACTCGAGTGCATTGGATCGCCCAGAGCGCGGCCCACCCCGATCCCCGCTAACCGGGTCCGGCCACAATTACGGTGAGATCCATGGCCCACGACCCCGCAACCCACCCACTACTGGCTGGCGGGTCGGCTCGCCCAATGACGACGACGGCGGGGTGAGACTGGATTTCCAGTCCCACCCCGCCGTCGTCGGTTCAGCAGGTCACCCGATCAGGCGAACCAGATGCCGATCTCGCGGTCAGCCGACTCGGGAGAATCCGAGCCGTGCACGAGGTTCTTCTGCACCTTCTCGCCCCAGTCGCGGCCGAGGTCGCCTCGGATGGTGCCGGGAGGCGCAGTGGTGGGTTCGGTGGAACCGGCCAGGCTGCGGAAACCTTCGATCACACGGTTGCCCTCGACCACAGCGGCGACCACGGGACCGGATCCCATGAACTCGACCAGCGGTTCGAAGAAGGGCTTGCCCTGGTGTTCCTCGTAGTGCTTTTCGAGGATGTCACGCGTGGCCTGCACGAGCTTGAGCTCCACGATCTTGTAGCCCTTGGCCTCGATACGGGCCAGGATCTGTCCGGTCAGGCCGCGCTCGACGCCGTCCGGCTTCACCAGCACCAGGGTGCGTTCCGTCATCTACATCTCCTTGAAATTGTTCTCGTCAGAGGTACCGCGACCAGCCTACCGGCCGGGCACCATGGCCCGGGTACTCACGCACGATCTTGCGGATGCTCGGCTTCCCACTGTTCCTGGAGCCGATCGCGCTCCCGGTTCTCACGGTCGATGGTGGTGCCCTTGGCCACCGCGTACCACCAGGCCAGGGCGCACAGCGCACCGATCACGAACATGGCGGGAAGCAGGAAGCCCGTGGCGATGAGCACCAGTTGCAGCACCCAACCGAGCACGTAACCGCCCGGTCGGCGCACCATGCCGCACGCGAGCAGGAACACGAGCGTGAGGAGCACCCCGCCGCCCACCAGCAGCCACTGCTGAGTGGTGCCCCAATCACGGGCCAGAATTCCGAAGGCCGCCAAGGTCGCGAAGAAGACGATGAACGCCTCGATCGACAGGACGGACACGGCGAACATCGCCTTAATCGAACGGCGCGGTTTCTTCTGTCCCGGGCGCCATTCGCGCTGGGCCTTGGTCATTTTTGCCATGCTCAGTCCCTCCCCAGGTTCCGGCGGTTGTCAGAGTCCGAGCAGCGCACGGGCTTCACCCACCACGGTGACGGAGCCGGTGATCAGTACCGCGCCGTCGAACTCCTGACGGTCGGCGGCGTCCTGGATGGCGGAGGCGATGGCGTCGTCCAGGCGGTCCTGGGCGTGCACCATGTCCTCGTCGAAACCCATGTCCGCCGCAATCTCGGCCAGTTCTTCGGGCGCGATGGCCCGCGGGGACCGGGAGTGGCTGCACCACAGTTCCAGCTCGTACTCGCTGTACTCCTCGGCGAGCGTGCGCAACATGGTCTCCACATCCTTCTCGCGCAGGATCCCGACCACCAGGTTGAGTTTGGCGAACGTGAACGATTCCCGGACGGCCCGGGCCGAGGCCTTCAGTCCGTGCGGGTTGTGGGCGGCGTCCAGCAACACCGGGGGTGCCTTGCGGGCCAACTCCAGCCTGCCGGGCGACGTCACTGCACCCAACCCCGTGACCAACAACTCCTGGTTGAGGGGCTTGTCTCCCCCGCCCAGCAGTGCCTCCACCGCGGCAATGGCCAGCGCAGCGTTCTCCGCCTGGTGCTCGCCGAACAAGGGCAGCATCAGGTCGATGTACTCCGCCGCCAAGCCCTGGACGGCAATGATCTGTCCGCCCACGGCGATGGTGCGACCGCGCACGCCGAACTCGACACCCTCGAAGCGGAACTGTGCCCCAATTTCTTGAGCGCGTTCCAGCAGGATCTGGGCCACCACAGGATCCTGTGCAGCGGAGATCAGGAAGCCACCCGGCTTGATGATGCCTGCCTTCTCCAAGGCGATGTCCTGCAGGGTGTCCCCCAGCATTTCGGTGTGGTCCAGGTCCACGGGCGTCACGATGGAGACCGCCGCGTCCGCCACGTTGGTCGCGTCCCAGCTGCCACCGATTCCCACTTCCAGGACCATGACGTCCACGGGCTCATCCGCGAAGACCGCGAATGCCAGAACGGTCAGTACCTCGAAGAACGTAAGCCTCGGTTCCCCTCGTTCCGAAAGCTCGGTGTCCACGAGCTGAAGGTACGGGGCGATCTCCCCGTAGATGCGCACGAACGTTTCGTCCGTAACGGGCTGGCCGTCCAGGCTGATGCGCTCGGTGACCTTCTCGAGATGCGGGCTCGTGTAGCGGCCCACCCGGAGATCGTGAGCGAGCAGGAGGGACTCGACCATGCGCGCGGTCGAGGTCTTGCCGTTGGTCCCGGTGATATGGATGACCGGCGCGCTCTTCTCGGGATTACCCAGAATGTCGACGGCGCGCTGCACCGCATCCAGGCGCGGCTCCATCTTGTTCTCCGGCGCACGGTCCAGGAGTTCCGCGTAGACCTCCTCCACACTCTGAGGAGTGGACAGGTTCCAGGCTTCAGTCATCAGCTGACCACCGATGCATAGATATTTACATGGTCCCCGGAGGCAAGTTTGACGGCATGGCCAGTGGTCGATAGGGCCGTCGCGGCAGCATTATCTCCGGAAATTTCAGATGAGTGCAGCCCAATATCTTCTTGGGTCGGCGCGGGTCCAAACTCAATGTCGCGAGCGAGGGTGGACTTGCCTATCAATCCGAGATGCGGCTCAATCAGGTTCTGGAATTCCGAGGTGGCCCCCAATCGCAAGATTATTCGGTCAGAAACATTGAATTTTCTGATTCGCCGAAATTGTTGAACCTCTCGAATCAGATCACGAGCAATCCCCTCACCGCGCAGCTCGTCGGTCAGTTCGGTGTCGAGCACCAGGAAACCGCCCTCGGGCGGCACGGTGACGGCGCGCGCCGAGGTTTCCGCGGCGTCGTCGACGACCGTGGCCAATTCGTACTCGCCCGTTTCCAAGAGAATCGAGCCGGCCGTGACGGCGCCGTCCTCGGAGACCGACCAGTCACCGGACTTGGCGGCCTTGATGACCTGCTGGACCTGCTTGCCCAGGCGCGGGCCCGCGGCGCGGGCGTTGACCTTGAGCTGCTGCGAAATGCCGAAGTCCGCGGGCGAAACCTCTGCGGAGTCGAGCAGCGTGACGGACTTGAGGTTGAGCTCGTCCGCAATGATGGACTCGAACGTTCCGGTGAGGCGTTGGCCCTCGGGAACCGCCACGGTAAGACCGGCCAGCGGCTGGCGCACGCGCAAGTTGTGGGCCTTACGCAACGCGGAACCGGACGAACAGATGGCGCGCGTGCGGTTCATGAGCGTCATGAGGTCCTCGTCCTGTGGGAACAGGGACGCGTCCGGCCAGTCCGTCAGGTGCACCGAACGGCCGCCGGTCAAGCCACGCCAGATTTCCTCAGTGACCAGGGGCAACAGGGGCGCGGCCACGCGGCACACGGTCTCCAGACAGGTGTAGAGCACGTCGAAGGCCTGGGTGTCCTCGTCGAAGAACCGCTCGCGGGAACGGCGCACGTACCAGTTGGTGAGCGTGTCCATGTAGGAGCGCAGGGTTTCGGCGGCGGACCAGATGTCATAATCGTCGAATTGCTGCTTGGTCTCGGAGACCAACCGTCCGGTCTCGGCCAGGATGTAGCGGTCCATGACGTTCTCGGCCTGGTAGCGCAGCTGCGCCTCGTACCCGGAGCCACCCTTGGCGGCGTTCGTGTACAGACCGAAGAAGTGGTAGACGTTCCACAGTGGCAACATCATCTGACGCACGCCCTCGCGGATACCCTGCTCGGTCACGACCAGGTTGCCGCCGCGCAGGATGGGTGAGGACATCAGGAACCAGCGCATAGCGTCCGCGCCGTCGCGGTCGAAGACCTCGTTGACGTCAGGGTAGTTGCGCAGGGACTTGGACATCTTCTGCCCGTCCGAGCCCAGCACGATGCCGTGCGAGATCACGTTGCGGAAGGCCGGGCGGTCGAACAGCGCGGTGGCCAGCACGTGGAGCAGGTAGAACCAGCCGCGGGTCTGACCGATGTACTCCACGATGAAATCGGCCGGGTTGTGGGTCTCGAACCACTCCCGGTTCTCCATGGGGTAGTGCACCTGGGCGTAGGGCATGGAACCGGAGTCGAACCACACGTCCAGGATCTCGGGAACGCGACGCATCACGGACTGGCCGGTGGGGTCGTCCGGGTTGGGGCGGGTGAGATCGTCGACCCACGGGCGGTGCAGGTCCACCTCACCCTCGGCGTTGCGCGGAAGCGTGCCGAAGTCCCGCTCGATCTCCGCTAGCGAGCCGTAGACGTCGCGGCGCGGGTAATTGGGGTCGCTGGACTCCCACACCGGGATGGGCGAACCCCAGTAACGGTTGCGCGAGATCGACCAGTCGCGAGCGTTCTCGAGCCACTTTCCGAACTGGCCGTCCTTGACGTTGTCCGGGATCCAGTTGATCTCCTGGTTGAGCTCGACCATGCGGTCCTTGATGTCCGTGACCTTGACGAACCACGAGGACACCGCACGGTAGATCAAGGGGTTGCGGCAGCGCCAGCAGTGCGGGTAGGAGTGCACGTAGCTGGATTCGCGCACGAGCGCGTCCTGGGCACGCAGGTCCCGGATCACGGTGCGGGCCACTTCCTTGTCGAACACGTTGTGCCCGGCGATACCGGCCAGGGGTGCCCCGGCGGCCAAGGACTCGTCCTGGAAGAAGTCGTAGAACACGCCGGCCTCATCCACCGAGAGCACCACGGGGATGTCGTAGCGGGCGCACACGTTCTGGTCGTCCTCACCGTAGGCCGGGGACTGGTGGACCAGTCCGGTGCCGTCGGTGGTGGTGACGTAATCGGCCACGAGGATCTGCCACGCGGTGCCGGTGCCGAAGCGCTCGGCGTCCGTGAAGTAGTCCCACAACGGGCGGTAGCGCACACCTTCCAGCTGGGATCCGGTGAAGTGGGCGGTCACGGCATCGTGGGCGGCCGCTGCCGGGTCCTCGGCGTCTCCGAAGCCCAGGTCCTTGGCATAACCGGCGAGCAGGTCGGAGGCGATCAGGTAGCGACGCCCGGCCAGGTCTCCCCCGCCGTTGACCAGCACGTAGTCGATGTCCGGGCCGACGGCGAGCGCTTCGTTGGTGGGCAGGGTCCAGGGCGTGGTGGTCCAGGCCAGGGCGCGGGCCCCTGCGAGCTGGGAGACGACGTCGGGCTGGACGGCCCACGCGGCGTCGTCGAGGATCTCGAAGCCCACGGTGACCGTGGTGTCCTGGCGGTCCTTGTAGACGTCGTCGTCCATGCGCAACTCGTGGTTGGACAGGGGCGTCTCGTCCTTCCAGCAGTACGGCAGCACCCGGTAACCGGAGTAGATCAGTCCCTTGTCGCTGAGGGACTTGAACGCGGCCATGACCGATTCCATGTACTCGACGTTGAGCGTCTTGTAGTCGTTGTCGAAATCGACCCAGCGGGCCTGGCGCGTCACGTAGTCCTGCCACTCGGTGGCGTACTTCATGACGGAGGCGCGGCAGGCATCGTTGAACTTGTCGACGCCCATCGTTTCGATTTCTTGCTTATCGGTCATACCCAACTGCTTCATTGCCTCGAGTTCGGCCGGCAGACCGTGGGTGTCCCAGCCGAACCGGCGTTCCACGCGGCGACCCTGCTGGGTCTGGTAGCGGGCGACGAGGTCCTTGACGTAGCCGGTCAGCAGGTGCCCGTAGTGGGGCAGTCCGTTGGCGAAGGGAGGGCCGTCGTAGAAAACGAATTCGTTGGAACCGTCCTGGCCCCGTTCGCGCTGGTCGATGCTCGCCTGGAAGGTGTCGTCGGTCTTCCAGTAGTCGAGAACGCGTTCCTCGACCTGCGGGAAACGCGGGGCGGACGGCACGCCTAGGGCGGTGGGGTCGGTGCTTACCTTGGGGTAAACGGGTGAATCAGTCACGGTGCTCCATCCTGAGACGTCAGTAAATTCAGGATGCGAGGACGCTCGGGCGTACGGAGTACGCCGGTGGCGCGGTACCACCTCGCTTACTCGCGTCGGTTCGTCCCTTGCCGGGGACGACGACGCCGCGAGCCGCTCATTCGCAGGCTGTCACGGGCCCACCCGCTCGGTTCTACTGAGACCCACCCGAAGGCTTGATCCGTTCTTCCGAAGACTCCCCGGTGATGGCCGGTTCACAGTCCGTGTACACACAGTGCACCGCGCCATTCTAACCCCACCGGGGACTCAGTCGTCATCCCAATCGTCGTCGCACTCCCATTCGTCGTCATCCCATTCGCACACACTGCTCAGAGCCGGCGCCTGGGGCACGGACACGGGAGCCTGCGGTGCCGGGGCGGGAGCGGGAGCCACGGGAGCCGGAGGCGGCGCGGGTGCCGCCGGGCGCTCGATCGGCGCGGGAGGCGCGGGGGCGGGCGCTTGGGCCGGGGCCGCGCGCTCGGGCGCGGGAGCGGCGTCGTCGTCCTTCTTCTTGTCCTCGGCGGCCTTGTCAGCCTTGTCGGAACGGTCGGGAGCGGCCGTGTCCGAGGGCGAGGCCGACGGCGCCGCGCTCTGACTCCCCGTCGAGGTCGGTGAAGCGTTGGGCGCGGTCTGCGGGGTCACCACAACACCGGGAACGGGCGTGGCCTCGTTGGAGTCCATGGGCATGATGACGATGGCGGTGGCCGTTGCCCCAAGTGCCGTCAGGATTGCGGCGTTCCGAAGCGTTTTCATGCTTCAAGTCTGACGCGGGTCGATGAAACCACCGTGAACCGGATATGAGGAAACTCTCATAATCACCCCGATTGGGGCGCACAGGCCTATGATTCGCGCGGGTCCACCAGCTTGTAGCCCGCGCCGCGCACGGTGATGAACCGATCCGCACCCATCTTCTTCCGCAGGTAGCGCAGGTAGACCACCACCACGTTCGACGCACCGTCGTAGTCGTAACCCCACACCCGCGACAGGATGATCTCCTGGGTCAAGACCTGATTCGGGTGCTCCAGGAACAGCGCCAACAGAGCGTACTCGCGGCTGGACAGCTCCACTTCACGCTTCTGCGCGCCGGTGCCCACCGTGGCCACACGCGTGCGGAGGTTCAAACTCAGATCACCGAGTTCAAGGATTTCCTGCGTGGGCTGTGTGGTGCCACCGGTGCGTTCACGCGCTCGCAATTTGATGCGGGCCAGCAGTTCCTCGAAGCGGAAGGGTTTGGCCAGGTAATCGTCGGCACCGCCTTCCAGGCCGTGCACGGTGTCCTCGACCGAATCGCGGGCGGTGCACATGAGCACGGGGATCTCCGCGCCCATGTCCCGCAATGCCCTCAGCACCGCGAAACCGTCCATGCGCGGCAGTCCCACGTCCAGGACCAAGAGGTCGAACTCCCCGCTGCTCGCGTAGTCCAGGGCGGTGATGCCGTCCTCCACCACCGTGGGTGTGTAACCGTGGGCCTTGAGGCCGCGGGCCACGAAACGCGAGATCCGGGGCTCGTCCTCGGCAATCAGAATTCGCATGTCAGCGCTCCTTGGGATCGGTCACGTGGGTGTTGTCCTGAGGGAAAATCATGGTGAACGTCGAACCGTGACCCGGCCTGGACGTGAGACTGACCGAGCCGCCGTGGGCCTCGGCAATGGCCTTGACGATGGCCAGTCCCAGACCGGAACCGGATTCACCGCCGCTCTCGGAGACCCGGGCGAACCGTTCGAAGATCCGGGCCTGATCCGCCCCGGCAATGCCGATTCCTTCGTCACGGACTCCCACCATGATCATGGATTGACCGGACAGCGTCATGTGCTGGACCTTGAGCTCGATCTTGGTGTCGGGTTCGCTGTAGCGCACCGCATTGGCGGCCAGCTGCACCACGGCCTGCGTCAAACGATCCTCGTCCGCTTGGGCCACCACGTCCGTACCGGAATCGAGCAACCACTCCCGCGGGCCCAGGTGCTCGATGCGGGAGAACGCATTGCGGGCGAACTCCGCCATGTTGACGTCCTTGAACTTCACGAAGTCCGGCCGCCCGGTCTTCGCCAGCGTGGACAGGTCCGTCACCAAGCTGTTCATCCGATCGAGCTCGTCCAAGGCGATCTCGTGCCCCTCCGTCACATCGGCGGGATCTTCGGGGTCGGTGGTTTCCAGCGTGCCCCGAACAATGGTCAGGGGTGTCCGCAATTCATGGGAGACGTCGGACATGAACTGGCGCTGATGCGCGTAACCCTCTTGGATGCGTTCGAGCATGCGATTGAAGTTCTGAGCGAGCGCGGCGACGTCGTCCCGGGTGCCGGGGTCGGGAACGCGACGCTCGAGGTCGTAGATCGTGATCTCGCGGGTGGCATCGCGCAGGTCGCCAATGGGGCGCATGAGCTTGCCCGTCACGACCAGGCCCACCAGCGCGGAGGCGAGCAACGTGGCCAGGCTGACGACCGTGTAGGTGATGGCCGAGATCCAGATCTGTTCTCGCTGGCTCTGAATCTTGTTCGCTGCCACGAAGATGCCGGGTGTCTCGTCGCTGTACAGTTCCACGGAGGCGATGGCCGCAGGAACCGCCTCCCCGTCCACCATGACCTCAGTGAAGATCGTCTGCCCGGGTTCGTGCGCGGCCAAGATCTGCTCAACCGTCTCCGGGTTACCGAGTTCGAAGGCCTGTTCCTGGGGTTTGAACTGGGGCTTGTCGTCGAGGAACGCGAGGAATGCCTCGTGTTCGCCGGGCACCGCGCTCTGGATGGCGGCGCGCATCAGGTCCTCGGTGCTTTCCTCATCGCCCACGTCCGACTGGCGCAGTTCGGCAATCCGTTGGAACTCGTCGACCTCTTGCAACAGCTCGGTGTTCACCCGGTCCTCCAGGACGGTGAACTGCACGTAGTAGCTGACGAATCCGGCGATCAACAGCCCACCGGCCATGAACGCGAGCATCGTGGACAGGATGCGAACGCGCACGGACCGCGCAGACAGGTCCTTGCTGAATGGGCCGTTCACTGTCACCTTCCGATGCATCGATGCCGAGGGCAGGGCGCATCCGACCGCCGGACAGCGGTTACTCCGTGGCGCGTCCCCGTTTCCAGTACCCCATGAACGATATGTCAGTTTTCTGAACCCCGTGTGCCACACACATGCGCCGCAACGATTTCACGGCGGAGGATTCCGCGGCCAAGAACCAGTACGGACCGGCCCCGGTGGCATCCGCGGTGGCCCACACGAAGTCGCCGGTGTCATCCTCTCGTTCGTCGACCGCCGACGACGCCGCGTGGCGCGCCGTTCCTTCCCGGCCCTCGAGTTGTCGGCTGAGCCAGGACTCCAGGAGCTCGTTGCGAGCAGCTGTTTCACCGCGAGCAAGCCACGTCCAGGTCAATTCGGTGCCGCTCTCGAGGGTGACCCGGATGTCCCCGTCGGTCATTACCCCGCGTGACAACGCGGCCGGTCCGGCGGGCATTGTCGCGTCACCGTGCACGGGGACTTCCACGGCTACGTGCAGGGATTGTGCTGCACCGGTCGCGTGCACGGAATCATCTCGCAGCGAGATGGACCGATCCACGCAGTCGACGATGGCGGCGGCCGCCGGTAGCGCCGTTTCGTCTGCGGCTATGACCACCCGATTGTTCCGCGCTCGGTGCTCGTCCCAGCCGGCCCACCACGCACCACTGGCCGAGGGCACCATCAATTGCACCGTGTCGCCGGGGGCCAGTTCGGAGCCCCAGCGCGCGCCGGGGCCCAGTCCTCCGTGCACTTCGTCCTCGTGCACCACCACGTCGATGTCCATCTCGGGAACGGCTTCCGCGACATCCCCGTGCCCGCCGGTCAGCACGCGTGCGTCCCGGAGGGTATAGGTGCGGATCCAGCCGCGCTCGTCCTCGGGGCGTGACAGGAACTCCTGCCGCCACCGGGACATGTCCGACGTGTCAATGCGCTCGTGGTCACGTCCCGGCGCGGGGATCAGCAACTTGAAGTACGCGTCCGCCCGAGGCCCGGGACCGGATTCGCCCCACGGCAGGGTCCAGAGTTCGTCCCCGGCCACACTCACCCGGACCAGGTGCTCCCCCACCATCTCGGTGCGGGTCACGCGGGTCATGACGGCTTGGATCTCAGTCATTCGTCCCTTTCTCGGTTGCGTTCGGTTCGTGGATCTCGGGTGTCGACGACGCCGCTCGGCGGGTTCGCGACGGAACCACCAGTCGGGCGTCGGATTCGGGATCGTGCAGGACCCGGGCGGGCATTCCGAAGACCTCGCTGACGGTGTGATCGGTCATGACCTCCTCCGCGGTACCCGCGGCCAGCACTACCCCATCTTTGATGGCCACCAACTGGTCCGCGTAGCGGGCGGCCATGTTCAGTTCGTGCAGCACCATGACCAGGGTGATCCCGCGCTGTCGTTGCAGGTCCGACAGGATGTCCAGGACCTCCACCTGATGGGCGATGTCCAAGTATGTGGTGGGTTCGTCCAACAGCAGCACGTTCGTCTGTTGAGCCAAGGCCAGGGCAATCCACACGCGCTGGCGTTGGCCGCCCGAGAGCTCGGTGACCTGACGGTCCAGATAGCTCTCCAATCCGGTCAGTTCCACCGCTTCCGCGATGGCCTGATCATCAGTGGGACGCCAACGCCCGAACGCACCCCGGTGCGGGTGACGACCACGCGAGATCAGGTCGAGCACGGTGACGCCCTCCGGGGCCACCGGATCCTGCGGGAGGAAGCCGACGCGCCGGGCGAACTGGGTGCGCGACCAGGTTCCTGTGTCCTCGCCGTCCAGCAGCACCTCGCCGTGGGTGGGCTTGAGCTGGCGCGCAATGGTCTTGAGGAGCGTGGACTTGCCACAGCCGTTGGCACCGACCAGAACGGTGATGGCGCCGCGTGGGATGTCCAGGGAGATCTCGCTCAGGACGGGCCCCGCACCGTAGTCCGCCGTGAGGTTACGGATCCGCAACGACATTGCCTCCGGCGCGGCCGTGCCCTGCGCCGTGGAAGAGGTGGGCCGTGCGGTCAAGGGTGCCCCTTCGGTCAAATCCGGCGCGTCGATCGACGAGTGCTCGGAGAGTTTCATGATTCAGCCTTTCCGCGACCGGTCAGCAGCCACAACAGAACGGGTGCGCCGGCGGCGGCCGTCACAACGCCCACGGGTAGGGCGATCCCGGGCAGGGCCTCGGCGGCGATGTAGTCGGAGACAACCATCAGCAGTGCCCCCACGAGGGCCGCATGGTGAGCCAGACCGGCACCGCCGGTGAGGCCCCGGGCGATGGGCGCGGCCATGAAGGCAACGAAGGCCACCGGTCCCACCACGGATGCGGCCACGGCCACGAACACCACGGCGAGGGCGAGGGCGGTGAGTCGTACCGGGAGCACACGGACACCGAGCCCGGAGGCCAGTTGATCGCCTGTGCCCATGGCATCCACGGAGGGTGCCAACAGTGCGCACAGTGGCAGCAGAACGAGCAGCGAAATTCCCACGAGGGCGATGTCGCTCCACCGCGCGGAGTTCAACGAGCCGGTCAGCCACTGCAGAGCGTCTTGGGCCGCGTAGATATCGGAACGCGTGAGCACGCCGTTGATACCGGCCGTGGTCAGTGATCCGGCGGCAACACCGGTGAGCACCAAGCGTCCGATATTTGCCCGGGTGCCACCGGCGGCGAGGATCACCGCGGCCATGAGCAGGAAGGCTCCGGCCAGGGAACTGACCGTCACGGCGGCACCCGAAAGGCCGCCCAAGGTGATGGCCACGACCGCGGCCAGACCCGCCCCGAAGGAGACGCCCATGATGTCCGGGGAGGCCAGCGGGTTGCGCAGTACCCGTTGAAACAGGTGTCCACCGAGTCCGAAACAGACACCCGTGAGGATGCCCAGCACGGTGCGCGGCAGGGTCACGTCCCACACGATGTAATTGGCGGGACCGTCGTAGCTTCCGGCGAGCACCGAGATCAGATCCGGAACCGCCACCACGTACTTGCCCAGGGCGATGCGGGCGAAAGAACACACCAGTAGAGCCATGCACAACCCGAGGGTGACCCTGCGCAGCTTGCGATTAGTGCGGCGTCGTCCGTCGTGGACCTTCTCGACCGTGGTCCGGGCGGGCTGAGCTGCAACGGGGCGGGTGGTCAGTGTCTGGCTCACGCCGTCACCACCCCCTTGCGGCGCACGATGGCCACGAGCGCGGGCGCACCGATGATCACCAGGGCGATACCCACCTGCAGTTCACGATCCGGGAGCGCAACGCGCGCTACGGTGTCAGCGAGCAGGACCACCACGGGACCGGCCAGTATGCACGCGGGAATCACGCGGCGATAGGACACCCCGACGAACGCGCGCACGGCGTGGGGCACGAGCAAACCGCAGAACACGAGCGGGCCGGCCAACGCGGTGGCGGTGCCGGCCAACAGCACCACCGCCACACCGGCGAGCAAACGAATCAGCGCGGGATGGGCGCCCAGGCCGCGACCCAGCGCGTCGCCCAGACTGAGGGTATCCAGGGAGCCGCCCAGCGGCCAGGCCAAGACCAGACCCACCAGAATCACGGGCGCCGCCAACAGTAGGAACGTGCCGTCCGGCCGGGACAGGTCACCCACCTGCCACGTGCGGAACGAGTTGAAAGTCGCCTGGTCTGTGAGCAGCATGGCGCTCGTGAGCGCCCCCAACCCCGCGGAGATCGCGGCACCCGTCAGCGCAAGGGTTACGGGACGGGCGCCACCCTTGGCCGCCGTGGCCAGCCCATACACGAGCAGCATGGCCACCGCGGAACCGAGGGCCGCCAGCCACAGCTGAGAACCGGGCGAAACGAGTCCGCCCAGCACGGCACCCGTGACCACGGCGCACGCGGCACCCGCGGTGAGTCCCAGGATTCCGGGATCGCCCAGCGGGTTGCGCGTGGCACCCTGCAGGAGCGCTCCGGCCACGGCGAGCGCCGCGCCCGTGAGCACGCCGGCCGCGGTGCGCCATACACGGGACTCGACCACGGCGGCGTCGAGCGCGGGTACTCCGGAGACCGACTGGGTATCTCCCATCACGGCGTGCGGCAGCACCGACCACGTGACGGCCAGGTCCACCGGGCGGGTCCCCACGGCCACGGACACCGCGAGCGCCACCAGTAGACAGCCGAGCAGGACCGGCCACGACAAGTGTCGTCGTCGCATCGTGACCGTGCGAGGCACCGCCTCGGTCCGGGTGGCGCTCACGTTCACGAGGACTGCGACCCCAGGGCGTCACGAACGGCGGGAACGTAAACGTCCACGGCGTGGGGCAAGGACAGCGGTGAAGGCGCCAGGGTGGAGACGACGTCAGTTTTGTTGGTCGTGAAGATCGAGTGACCCGCAGCGACCGCGGGAATGGTGCGCAGCATGGGGTCGTTCTTGAACTTCTCGGCGGCGGCCTCGTCCTCGGCCACGCTGATGTACAGGTCGCTCTTGAGTTCGTCCGCGCGCTCCTCGGGCCACTCGCGCCAGAACTCGTCCTCGGTCACGTTCTCCTTGACCACGGGTGCCAGTTCCAGGCCGATCGCCTCGAAGAAACGGGGGCGGGCATCGCCCGGGCCGTAGAAGCCGAGCTTCTGCGTGGTGTCACCGTAGATGAAGGTCTTGCCGGCAGCGTCGCCCAGATCCTCACCGCGCTGCGACAGCAGATCTTCGGTCTCCTTGATCAGGTCGTCGCCGGCCTGGGAACGACCCAGCGCCTTGGCCACCGCGCGCTGCTGGTCCTGCCACGAACTCACCCACGGGCCCGTGGGATACGCGACCACGGGGGCGATCTTGGAGAGGCGCTCGTAGTCCTCCTGCGTAATGCCCGAGTTCACGGCCACGATCAGGTCCGGGGTCAGCTCGGCCACGGCGGTGAAGTTGGTTCCGTCCGCCTCATCGAACTGCTGGGGCTTCTCGCCGCCCAGGTCGGTCACAGCCTGGTCGAACCAATCGGTCGAACCGTTGGCGTTACCACCCCAGGCCACCGTGGCCACGCCCACGGGCACCACGCCCAGCGCAGTCACGAAGTCCTGGTTGTTGCTGCCGCCGATGGCCACCACGCGCTGGGGTTCGGCGTCCACTGTGGTGGTGCCCAGGGCGTGCTTCACCTCCACGGGGAAGCTGTCGGTAGCACTCGACTGCGCCGCTGCGCCGCCGGTATTCTCGCCCTCCCCACCGCGTGAACCGGTGGAACACGCGGCCAGGCCAACGAGCGAGGCGAGCGCCAGACCGGAGCCGAGCAGGCGGCGTCGGGTCACGGCGGGTGTGGGAGATGAAGGTGAAGATGCGGGCACTGTGGCTCCTCGAACAGTCCAATTAGATCAGGTTAGGCTAACCTAATTTATTCGAGCGGCTTCTGACAAGATGAGTGCGGGCCCCGCCGAAAAATTTTTCGGCGGGGCCCGCTCAGTACTCGATGAGTGTCAGGATTCCTTGCGAATCATCTTGTGAATGGCCGCCTGGGCGACCGGCTTCACGGTGAGCGTGTCGATGTTCACGTGGTGCGGCAGCTCAACAGCGAAGGCGAGCACCTCAGCCACATCCGCGCCCGTGAGCGGCTTCTCCACACCGGCGTAGACCTTGTCCGCGGCTTCTTGGTCGCCGCCGAGACGCATGAGGGAGAACTCTGGAGTGTGCACCAGGCCCGGTGCCACCTCGACCACGCGCACATTGTGCTCGGCCTCTTCAAGGCGCAGGGCTTCGGTCATGGAGCGCTCCGCGTACTTGGCTGCGTTGTAACCGGCACCGCCCTCGTAGGCACGGAAGGCGGCCAACGAGGTCAGGTTGACCACGGTGCCCTCACCGTTCTCGCGCAGGGCGGGCAGGAATGCGCGAGTCACGCGCAGGGTGCCCATCACGTTGACCTGGAACATCCAGTCCCAGTCCTCATCCTTGGCGTCAAGAATCTTGTCGGTGCCGCGGGCACCGCCGGAAATATTGAGTACGGCATCCACGGTTTTCTGCTCGGAGAGCACCTTGTCGCGCAGGGCATCGACCTGAGCGGCGTCAGTGATATCGGTCGGCGCAGCGATAGCACCGGTGCGCTGGGCGAGATCCTCGAGGCGGTCCGCACGGCGTGCCACGGCATAGACGGTCCAGCCGCTGTTGCGCAGCCGTTCCACGGTGGCCTCACCGATACCGGTCGAGGCGCCGGTCACCACGGCAACCTTGCCATTGCCTGCGGGCTTGGGGTTTGCGTAAGTGGTGTCTGTGTTCTGAGTCATACTCACCACCGTAGTCAACTTATTGTTTCAAGATAAATACCTAATCGAACTTGATTAGTATGTTTCAGAAGCCGCTGCGGTGGTCGCGCAACCACCCCAGGAGCACCACGGCGTTGTTGTGTTCCTCGTCGTGGGCGTCATAGAGCAGGGTCGCTTTCTCCACGCCTCTCAGTGCCTGCTGAAGTTCCGCCACCTGACCGGACGCGTCCTCATCCAGTGCTTTCCGGTACCGCTTGGTGAACTCCTCGAACTTCTCGGGATCGTGGCCGAACCACTTCCTGAGGTCGTCCGTGGGTGCGAGCTCCTTGAACCAGTGATCCAGGGCCGCGTGGTCCTTGCTCACCCCGCGAGGCCACAATCTGTCGACCAGGATGCGAGCGCCGTCGTCCGGGGACCTGTCCTCACGAACGCGCTTGATCTGCAACTGTGCCATGACCCCACGCTAGGCCGGTTGGGGCCGGATTGCATGAGAGACTGGGGCACATGGCACAAAATCTTGAGGGTACAGACACGCCCAATTTCAGTGACAGCGCTGCGTCCACCACCGCGGTGAACGTTCCCGACAAGCCGGCCCTGGAGGGTCTGGAGGACAAGTACTCCGCGCAGTGGCGCGAGAACGGCACCTACGCCTTCGACGAGGACACCACTCGTGAGTCCGTCTACTCGATCGACACTCCCCCTCCCACGGCCTCCGGCTCCCTGCACGTGGGACACATGTTCTCCTACACGCAGACGGACGTGATCGCCCGCTACCAGCGGATGAGCGGCAAGAACGTGTTCTACCCGCTGGGCTGGGACGACAACGGCTTGCCCACCGAGCGCCGCGTGCAGAACTACTACGGCGTGCGCTGCGAACCCGGCAAGCCCTACATCGAGGGTTACCGCCCCCCGGAAAAGCCGGCCAAGAACCAGCGCGACTGGGACGTGGTCTCCCGCCAGAACTTCATCGAACTGTGTGAAGAGCTCGCTGTGGAGGACGAGAAGGTCTTCGAGCACCTCTTCTCCACACTGGGTCTGTCCGTGGACTGGAACCGTACCTACCGCACCATTGACGCTCACTCCCGCAAGGTCTCCCAGCTCGCATTCCTGAAGGACTTCGAAGCCGGTAACGCCTACATGGCCGAGGCTCCCACCATGTGGGACGTCACCTTCCGCACCGCGGTTGCCCAGGCCGAACTCGAGGACCGCGAACGCGAGGGCGCCTACCACCGCGTCTCCTTCCACCGACCGGACGGCGAGAAGGTCTTCATCGAGACCACCCGTCCCGAGCTGCTGCCCGCGTGCGTGGCCCTGGTGGCCCACCCGGACGACGAGCGTTACCAGCCGCTGTTCGGCACCACCGTGCGCTCTCCCCTGTTCGACGTGGAGGTCGAGGTCAAGGCCCACCCGCTCGCCAAGCCGGACAAGGGTTCGGGTATCGCCATGATCTGTACGTTCGGTGACCTCACCGACGTCACCTGGTGGCGCGAACTCAATCTCCCCACGCGTGCGCTGATCGGCCGCGACGGCCGTTTCCTCGCGGAGCAGCCGGAATGGATCGCCGACGGCGCCCCGGCCGAGAACTACGCGCAGGTCGCCGGCAAGACCGTGTTCTCCGCGCAGAAGGCCGTGGTGGAACTGCTCGAGGCCTCCGGTGACCTGGAGGGTGAGCCCAAGAAGATCATGCACCCGGTGAACTTCTACGAGAAGGGTGACAAGCCCCTCGAGGTCGTCACGTCCCGCCAGTGGTACATCCGCAACGGTGGTCGTGATGCGGAGCGCCGCGAGGTGCTGATCGAACGTGGCCGTGAGATCTCGTGGCACCCCACCTTCATGCGCTCTCGCTACGAGAACTGGATCGAGGGCCTCAACGGTGACTGGCTGATCTCCCGCCAACGCTTCTTCGGTGTGCCGTTCCCGGTCTGGTACCCGCTGGACGAGTCCGGCGAGCCGGACTACGACAACCCCGTGCTGCCGTCCGAGGATCAGCTGCCCGTGGATCCCACGGCCGATGTCGCTCCCGGCTACACCGAGGAACAGCGCGATCAGCCCGGCGGCTTCATGGCTGACCCGGATGTCCTGGACACCTGGGCCACCTCATCGCTCACGCCTCAGATTGCAACCGGTTGGGCCGTTGACGAGAAGCTGCACGCCAACACGTTCCCCATGGATCTGCGTCCGCAGGGCCACGACATCATCCGCACCTGGCTGTTCTCGACCGTGGTGCGCGCCGAGACCCTGGCCCAGACCGTGCCGTGGCAGCACACGGCGCTGTCCGGCTGGATCCTGGACCCGGACCGCAAGAAGATGTCCAAGTCCAAGGGCAACGTGGTGGTCCCGACCGACGTGCTCGAGAAGTACGGTTCGGATGCGGTCCGTTACTGGGCGGCATCGGCCCGTCTGGGTGCGGACACCGCGTACGACGAAGGCCAAATGAAGATCGGCCGCCGCTTGGCGATCAAGCTGCTCAACGCGTCCAAGTTCGTGTTGGCGCAGGGCGTCACCGAGGCTTCCGTCCTGGGTTCCGGCACGGATGAGTCCGTGGTCATCAACGGCCTGGACCGATCGCTGCTCGCTCAGCTGGCGGACGTGGTCACCCGTGCGACCACCGCGTTCCAGGAATACGAGTACGCCCGCGCGTTGCAGCTCATCGAGTCCTTCTTCTGGACCTTCACCGACGACTACGTGGAGCTGGTCAAGGACCGCGCCTACGGTTCGCGCGGTGAAGCGGCCCAGGCGTCCGTGCACGCGGCCCTGGCCACCACGCTGGACACCATGTTGCGCCTGTTCGCACCGTTCATCCCCTTCGCCACCGAAGAGGTCTGGTCCTGGTGGCGTTCCGATTCGGTGCACCGTGCGTCCTGGCCCGTGACCGACGGTTTCGCCGGACTGGCCCAGCAGGGCGATCCGGAGGTGCTCACCGTGGTGGGCGAGGCCCTGTCCGGTCTGCGTAAGTCCAAGTCCGAGGCCAAGGTCAAGCAGCGCACGGCCGTCACCTCGGCCACCGTCTCCGGTCCTGCCGCCCAGCTCGAGCAGCTGCGCGCGGGTCTGGACGACCTCAAGGCCGCAGGCAACGCCGCAGACCTCACGCTCACGGATGCCGACGGTGAGTTGACCGTCAGCGATGTGGAGCTGGAAGCTGCGGTCGAGGTGTAGCCGCACGGTTATATGACAACGGCGGGTGCTCCCCTAGGGGAGCACCCGCCGTTGTCTAATCAGCTATGGGATATGAGGCCAACATCCTGGTCCGTGAAAGTGCAGTTCTGGACCTGCTAGGTGCACTTTTGCGGACTGGAATGTCCGAGGTCCGCGCATCAGCTGGAGCCCTCTCAGCGACCGAGCTGACTCAGCTGAAGTCCGGGCCCTTCTCGCGGCCGCGCTTGATCTCGTAGAAACCGGGGTACGAGGCCAGTGCGAGTGCACCGTCCCAGACCTTACCGGCTTCCTCACCCTTGGGTGCCGGGGTGAACACGGGGCCGAAGAAGCCCACTCCGTTCACTGCGATGCACGGGGTGCCGATGTCTTGGCCGGCCACGGCCTGGGCGGCCTCGGTTGAGGCGCGGATCGCGGCGTCGTAATCCTCGGAGTCCTTGGCGTCGGCCAGCTCAGCGGGCAGGCCGACCTCCGCGAGGGACTCCTGGATGATCTCCAGCTCGTCCTCCATGCCGCCCGGGTGACGGCGGGTGCCCATGGCGTCGTAGAGCTTCTTGTAGTATTCGTCACCGTGCTTCTGCGCCGCCGCCTCGATCACGCGCACCATCCACATGGACTCGATGTGGCCCTGGTGGTGATTGTCCGGGTTGTTCTCGTTGAGAATACCCAGCGAGATAATGCGCCAGTTCACCTCAACGTCGCGGATCTTGGTGACCTCTTCCATCCAGCGGGAGGTCATCCAGGCCCACGGGCACAACGGATCGAACCAGAAATCGACGTGCTGCTTCTCAGACATACGGTTACCTTTCGACAGACGGGTGCGTTGCTTTCAGGGGGTGCTCACGCGTCACGCGGACTTATGACGACGCCGCTCCGCTTCGATCATCTCGTGCGTAAAGACCTCGGGGTCGCTCAGTTTCGCCACGGAATCCGCGGTGACCAGTACCGCCGCGACGTCGTCACGGCTGGGCAGGTCGAACATGACCGGCATGAGGATGTCTTCCAGGATGGCGCGCAGACCGCGGGCGCCCGTGCCCCGCTCGATCGCCAGTTCGGCAATGGCTTCCAGGGCCTGCGGATCGAAGGTGAGTTCCACGCCGTCGAGCTGGAAGAGCTTGCGGTACTGCTTGACCAAGGCATTCTTGGGCTCGGTAAGGATCCGGACCATGTCCGAAACCGACAGTTTGGACAGTGTGGTCACGACCGGGAGGCGGCCGATGAACTCGGGGATCAGACCGAACTTCAGCAGGTCCTCCGGGCGCACCTGACCGGTGAGATCGACATCGGAGGTGTCGCGGATAGCGGCACCGAAGCCGATGCCCTTCTTGCCCGTGCGCTGCTGAACGATCTCGTCGAGCCCGGCAAAGGCACCGGCCACGATGAACAGCACATTGGTGGTGTCGATGTGCAAGAACTCCTGCTGGGGGTGCTTGCGCCCGCCCTGCGGGGGAACCGATGCCACGGTCCCTTCGAGGATCTTCAGGAGCGCTTGCTGGACCCCTTCACCCGATACGTCCCGCGTGATCGAGGGGTTCTCAGATTTACGCGAAATCTTGTCGATCTCGTCGATGTAAATAATCCCTTGCTCCGCTTTCTTGATATCGAAATCGGCAGCTTGAATAAGTTTGAGGAGAATATTTTCAACGTCTTCACCTACGTATCCGGCCTCGGTGAGGGAAGTGGCATCGGCCACGGCGAACGGTACATCCAGCTTACGAGCCAAAGACTGTGCCAGATAGGTCTTGCCGGATCCGGTGGGACCCACCAACAAAATATTGGACTTGGCCACTTCGATGTCTTCTTCGTTGCCGTCAGAACCAGCAATCGAGAGGGTCTGCCCGGAGACCCCTGCGCGAATGCGCTTGTAATGGTTGTACACGGCCACCGACAACGCGCGCTTCGCGGTGTCCTGACCGATCACGTACTCCTGCAAGTGATCGTGGATCTGCTGCGGGCGCGGAAGTTCCACCTGGTCGGTTTCTTCGACCTCGGTGAGCTCTTCTTCGATGATTTCGTTGCACAGCTCGATGCACTCGTCGCAGATGTACACGCGGGGCCCGGCAATGAGCTTGCGCACCTGCTTCTGGCTCTTACCGCAGAAGGAGCATTTGAGCAGGTCAACGCTCTCTCCGATGCGCGCCATAGCCAATCCTCACAGTTCATCTAGACGTTTGCCCTCGGCACCACTTTAGGCGAGGGCGGAAGGTGCACCAAAGCTCGACACCGGTACGTGACGCGCAGCGGCGTCGCCGGAAAAAACTCTCCCGCGACGCCGCTCAGCCTACTCGTCTTACTGGGTGACGGTGACAGGCTTGTTGATCTTACGAGATTCCAAGACCTGGTCAATGATGCCGTACTCCAGCGCATCCTTAGCGGTGAGAATCTTGTCGCGCTCGATGTCGCGATTGATCTCCTCGGCGGACTTGTTGGTGTGCAGCGCCATGGTCTCTTCCAACCAGGTACGCATGCGCATGATCTCGTTGGCCTGGATCTCGATGTCCGAAGCCTGACCGCCGCCCTGACCCTCCATCGCGGGCTGGTGGATCAGCACGCGAGCGTTGGGCAGTGCCAGCCGCTTACCCGGGGTGCCACCGGCCAGCAGCACGGAGGCTGCGGACGCGGCCTGGCCCAGGCACACGGTCTGGATCTCGGGGCGGATGTACTGCATGGTGTCGTAAATGGCCGTCATAGCCGTGAACGATCCGCCCGGGGAGTTGATGTACATGGTGATGTCGCGATCCGGGTCCTGGGACTCGAGCACCAGCAGCTGCGACATGATGTCGTCAGCGGAAGTGTCGTCCACTTGAACACCCAGGAAGATGATGCGGTCTTCGAACAGCTTGGTGTACGGGTTCTGACGGCGGTAGCCGTAAGGCGTGCGCTCTTCGAAATCCGGAATCACGTAGCGGCTGGTGGGCAACTGCGGTGCAGTGGCGTGAGGCAAATTCATTGGTCCGTCCTGAAATTCTTGAAGTGGTTCGTGACAGCTACGGCTGGTTACTTGGATTCCCGCATGGTTCCGCCGCCACCGGTCACGTTGCCGGCGGACTGCGCGATGTGGTCGAAGAATCCGTATTCCAGGGCGCGCTCGGCGTCGAACCAGTTGTCGCGGTCGTTGTCGCGAAGGATGGTCTCGAGGTCCTGGCCGGTCTGCTCTGCGGTCAACTCCGCCAGGCGCTTCTTCATGGACAGGATGAGCTCGGCCTGCACGCGGATGTCGGATGCGGTGCCGCCCATGCCGCCGGAGGGCTGGTGCATGAGGATGCGGGCGTTCGGGGTCGCGTAGCGCTTGCCCTTGGTGCCGGAGGACAGCAGGAACTGGCCCATGGAGGCTGCCAGGCCGGTGGCCACGGTGACTACGTCATTGGGGATCAACTGCATGGTGTCGTAAATGGCCATGCCCGCAGTTACGGAGCCACCCGGGGAGTTGATGTACAGGAAGATGTCCGCCTCGGGATCCTCCGCGGAGAGCAACAGCATCTGCGAGCAGATCAGGTTGGCGTTGGTGTCACGCACCTCGGAACCGAGCCAGATGATGCGTTCCTTGAGCAAACGGTTGTAGACGTAATCGTCCTGGCCGTTGGGCGCCCCGTCCTCCATGCGCGGAGTGACCGGTGCGGCACCGTACGGCTGGATGGGAGTGGAGGTCATGGAATGCCTCTTTCTTCTGGGCGGGGTTGCGCGCGCCGGGCGCACAGCAACCCATGAACACTTTCTGTCTCAGCAGCGTAGTGCCGTACCCGCGCCGTTTCGCGGGCTCAGGCCCATTGTTCGCTGCTGGCGCATGGTCCACGACGCACGACGACGCCGCAGGCAACCTTCGCGTGGAAGGCCCCCTGCGGCGTCGTTCTGAGCCACTGTGTGCCCGCGAATAGCGGGCTCATGGATGCTTACTTGGCTTCGGTCTCGACTGCTTCTTCGGTGGCAGCCTCGTCCTCGTCGTCGGAGCCGACGAAAGCGGACAGGTCCACCTCGTTGCCCTTGGAGTCGGTGACCGTCGCGTACTCGAGAACCTTGGCGAGAGCCTTACGGCGGCGAACCTCGCCCACCATCATGCCGGCCTGGCCGGAACCGTCCAGCATCTGAGCGAACTGGTTGGGATCCATGCCGTACTGCTGGGACATGTTGATGATGTAGTCGATCAGCTCGGACTGCTCCACGCCGACCTCTTCGGCCTCGGCCACGGCATCGAGGATGATCTCGTTGCGGAAAGCGGTCTCGGCGTTCGCGCGAACCTCGGCGCGGTGCTCTTCGGTGTCGTGATCGGGCTCGGCGGAAGCCTGGGCCTCCGGCGAATCGAAGTGCTGTGACAGTTGGTCCTCGATGACCTTTTCGGGAACCGGGACCTCGATGAGCTCAACGAGCTTGTCCAGGACCTTGTCACGGGCCTCGATGCCCTGTTCGACCACGGCGGACTCGGAAGCCTGCTTCTTGAGGTCTTCCTTGAGCTCGTCAATGGTGTCGAACTCGGAAGCCAACTGAGCGAACTCGTCGTCGGCCTCGGGCAGCTCGCGCTCCTTGACGGCGGTGACCTTCACCTTGACGGTGGCGTCTGCACCGGAGTGCTCGCCGCCGGCCAACTTGGTCTCGAAGGTGGCGTCCTCGTCTGCGGAGAGACCGGTGACGGCCTCGTCCATGCCCTCGAGCATGGTTCCGGAGCCCACCTCGTAGGACAGGTCGTTGGCGGCGTCTACCTCTTCGCCGTCGACCAGAGCCTGCAGGTCCAGGGTCACGTGGTCACCCTCGGCAGCGGGGCGGTCCACGGACTTGAGGGTGCCGAAACGGGCACGCAGCTCGTCCAGTGCCTTCTGCTCGTCCTCGGTCGTTGCCTCACGGGCCTCGACCTCGACCTTGAGGCCCTTGTAGTCGGGCAGCTCGATCTCGGGGCGGATGGCCACGTTGATCTCGACCTTGGTGTCAGCTTCGCGGTTGTCGGACTCCGGCTTGGCCAGGACCTCAACCTGCGGCTGGGACAGCGGGGTCAGCTCGTTCTCGGCGAGTGCCTGCTGGTAGAAGTCATTGAGGCCCTCGTTCAGGGCGTTCTCGATCACGAAGTCGAAGCCAACGCGCTGGTCGATGAGCTTCGAGGGGACCTTACCCTTGCGGAATCCGGGGATCTGAATCTGATCGGCCAGCTGCTTGTACGTCTCTGCGACAAACGGCTTGAGATCGGCGTAAGGGATCTCAACGGTGATCTTCGCCTCGGTGGGGTTGAGTTTCTCGACGGCGCTCTTCACTTCCGTTGTACTCCTGGGGTCGTGGATGAACAGTTCTCACGGGCCAGGTTTGGCCCGGTCGGTCAACGAGCGCTCCCCTGCCATTTGATGGCGGGTTGGCGCTCAGACGTCGGGGTGACAGGACTCGAACCTGCGATCTCCTGCTCCCAAAGCAGGCGCGCTAGCCACTGCGCTACACCCCGTTGTCGGTGTATATCCGTGCATTGATGTCCGTCCGCGGGCATAGAAAAGACCTTGGACACACCAACATCGTGCAAGTCTAGCGTGCCATATGCCGCTGAGCTGAAATTCCGCCTGTGCTGCCGCTGAATTGACTCTCAATTGGCGAGCACCGAACGCCTCGTGTAATCTTTCGGTGTCCCCGGGGGTGTAGCTCAATGGTAGAGCCCCAGTCTTCCAAACTGGCTACGCGGGTTCGATTCCCGTCACCCCCTCAGATATCCACAGCGGCCCCGCACTGATTCAGTGCAGGGCCGCTGTGCGTTCCCGCAACAGTCTCTGCTCTCTGCGCCACCCACCTTTGGCCTACAAAACCCCGCCGTGGAAGGGCACTCTCGCCACCGCACATGAAGCGCCGTTAGAACCGCAGGGCACGCGTGAGGGGTCGTTAGAACCCTTGGCGGGACCAGAAAGGGTTCCAACGAAACACTAGGTGCACACGCGGGTTTTACCGGCCCACAGAACGTGCGGCGACCCGCCGAAACCAACGTGAGACAGCGTCGTCGGCGGTCGAGGGGGCGAAGTGTCGGGGTGCCGAGGTGATTCACGCGCAAGACCGCGTGTTGGGGCCTCCGAGTGCGTATCCCTCACCCCTACGTCTCGAGCTGCCAATATCTGAGGCAGAGTTCTGCGGGCCAGAACATTCTGAGGCAGAGTTCTGCGGGCCAGAACATTCTGAGGCAGAGTTCTGCGGGCCAGAACATTAGGGGTAGAGGCAAACACCTGGAGGGCGGGTTTTGCCGCGATCCTCTGCCCCAAATGTCACCGGGTGCCATGGGCTAGGGCGCCCCACGAAAAACCACCCCTGGCCGTCTTCGCCTGACGCCTGCCCCGGACCTCGCCACATCGGGCGGCCCATCTCCAACCAAACTCCTCTTCTGAGGTGGCACTCGGACCACGGCGCACACGTGAGGGGTTGTTAGAACCCTCGGCGGGCCCGAGAAAGGTTCTAACGGCGCCTGAGGTGCACAGGAAGGTTCTACCGGCGCGCCGGAGGCGGAGCCCGACCTTCCAGGGTGCACAGGAGAGTTCTACCGGCGCACCAGAGGCGGAGCCAGTACTTTCGGGGTGCTCAGGATGACCCTAGCGCCACACAAAGGATGCCGGTCGGCGCTCAGAATGCGGGGAATCCGCTACTTCTGGCACTCCGGGCACCAGTAAAGGGCGCGGCCGTTGAGGTCCTGCCGCAGAATCGTGGTGCCGCAGTGCAGGCACGGTTGGCCGTGACGGTGGTACACGTAATTGCCGTGGTGGGGCCAGGCTTCGGCCTCGGAGATGCCGGGGCGGTCCACGGGGTCGGTGGTGATGATGCGACCCACTCGCGCACCGATGTTCATGAGGGCAACATTTTCATCCCACAATCCCAGGAGGTCTTCGCGGCTCAGGGAGGCACCCGGAAGGAACGGATCAACCCCGCGGCGGAACAGAGACTCCGCGCGAAAGATGTTGCCGATCCCTGCCACCACGTTCTGCTCCATGAGCAACACGGCGATGGGACGTTTGCTCTTCCCCGCCTTGGCGATGAACGGCTCGGGGTCCGCCTCGGGGTCGAGCGGGTCCGGACCCAACTTGGCCTCCGCGACCGCGGCTTCCTCGGGAGTTTCCACGGTGCACAGTGCAGGACCGCGCAGATCGGCCCACCCGTGTTTCCCCACCAACCGGGCGCGCACGGCACCGACGGGGGCGTCGGGAACGACCAGCCCGGCGTCGTCGTACTGGACGGATGTCTCGGCCGAGGACCTGGCTTCCTGCTCCCCCACCTTGCGGGGCGCACCGATCGACGACGCCGCTTGAAACGTCTCGTCGCCGGCGAAACTCCACGCGCCGTAAATGCCGAGGTGCGAGCGCAGAATGAGAAGGTCGGCGGCGTCGGACGGCGCGGCAAAACTCATGAAGAGGTGCTTGCCGTGCGCCCGGGAACCCGTGAGGACACGGCCGTCGAGCTGTGCCGCGCCCTGCGCGAAACGTCCCTGCGGGCTGGAGACACGCAGGGACTGTCCCGCGAAAACGTCGTCGAGCTGGCGAGCCAGTCGATGAATGGAATGACCTTCGGGCACGGTCAGTTCTGGGCGACGGGGCGGGCGGTGACCTGGTCGAGCTTGCCCTTGATGTCACCGGTGGTCTCGTATTCGCCCAGCTGAGCGATGCGGCGTTCGTGACGGTCTTCACCGGTGAATTCCTCCGCGAGGAAGGCCTTGACGATGTCGAGTGCTTCTTCCTTGGAGTGCTGACGACCACCGATGGCCACGACCTGCGCGTTGTTGTGGTCGCGGGCGAGCTTGGCGGTGTCCAGGTTCCAGGCCAGTGCCGCGCGAATGCCCTCGACCTTGTTGGCGGCCATCTGCTCGCCGTTGCCGGAACCGCCGAGCACGATGCCCAGGGAATCCAGACCCTGATTACGGTCTTCCTTCACGGCGCGGGCGGCGTGGATGCAGAAGGCGGGGTAGTCATCCGCGGCGTCGTACTCTTCGGGACCGTGATCGACCATGTCGTAACCGGCGGCGGACAACTGCTCGATGAAGTACTGGGACAGTTCGAGACCGGCGTGGTCGGTGGCGATGTGCACGCGCATGAGCGGGGATTCTCCTGGATCAGGTGCGGCACCGAACGGGTGTTTTCCCGGGTGACCGCGGAGGGCAATCTGACATCCACCACCGTACCGTGAGCGCCCCCAGAACCCGCTGATCAGAGGGATCATAGCTAGTTCCGGTGTGATCCTGGCCGCAGACTGCCATAATGGCTAAATGCTCGCGCGCCAGGAGCGCGCCTACCCCCAGCAGTCGAGGAGAGGATCACTCACGTGCCCGGAATCAATTTAACCCGAGAAGAAGCCGTCCAACGGGCGGAGACTGTTTCGGTCGATTCCTATGAAGTGGTCCTGGATCTCACCGATAATCCGGAGACATTCGCAGCCCGCACCACGGTCCGCTTTTCGGCCACTCCCGGGGCGAGCACGTTCATCGATGCGATCACCGCGTCCGTCGAGTCGGTCACGCTCAACGGGAAGCAGCTGGACCCCGCCGAGGTCAGTGACGGCGTGCGCATCCAGCTGCCCGATCTCGCGGAAGCCAACGAGCTGGTCGTGGAATCTCGCATGTTTTACATGAACACCGGCGAGGGCCTGCACCGCTTCGTGGACCCGGTGGACGGCGAGGTGTACCTCTACTCCCAGTTCGAGGTGGCCGATGCCCGCCGCATGTTCCCTGTATTCGAGCAGCCGGATCTGAAGGCCACGTTCCGCTTTGACGTGACTGCCCCGGATCACTGGGCCGTGGTTTCCAATCAGCCCACCCCGGAGCCCACACCAGTCCGCGAGGGTGTGGCACGGTGGGAGTTCTCCCCCACTCCCGTGATGTCCTGCTACATCACCGCGTTGATCGCTGGTCCGTACGAATCGATCACCGATTCACTGACCTCGTCGGACGGCCGCACCATTGACCTGGGCCTGTACTCGCGCAAGTCTCTGTCCGAGTTCGTGGACGCGGACGAGATGTTCGAAGTCACTAAGCAGGGCTTCGAGTTCTTCGAGGCGCAGTTCGGTGTGCCGTACCCGTTCGAGAAGTACGACCAACTGTTCGTCCCGCAGTTCAATGCCGGTGCCATGGAGAATGCCGGCGCAGTGACGTTCGTGGAGCAGTACATCTTCCGCTCCAAGCCGTCCCAGGCGCGCGTGGAACGCCGCGCGATCACCGTGCTCCACGAGCTCGCCCACATGTGGTTCGGCGACCTGGTAACCATGCGCTGGTGGAACGACCTGTGGCTCAACGAATCCTTCGCGGAATACATGTCCACGCTCGCGTGCGCCCAGAACACCAAGTACACCAACGCGTGGACCACGTTCGTGGCCGGTGAGAAGTCCTGGGGTTACGAGCAGGATCAGTTGCCCACCACACACCCCATCAAGGCGGAGATCCGCGATCTCGAAGACGTGCTGGTCAACTTCGACGGCATCACCTACGCCAAGGGCGCGTCCGTGCTCAAGCAGCTGGTCGCGTGGGTGGGTCAGGAAGAATTCATGGCCGGCCTCAACGCCTACTTCGGCAAGCACGCGTGGGCCAATACCGAGCTCTCGGACCTCATGGTTGAGCTCGAGGCCGCGAGCGGTCGCGACCTCACCGACTGGACCGAACGCTGGCTCGAGACGGCCGGCGTCAACACCTTGATTCCGCACGTTGAGGCGGACCAGGACGGTGTGATTACCTCCTTCGCGATCGAGCAGATCGGCCAGGAGGGCCACCCCACCCTCCGCCCGCACCGTTTGGCGGTCGGCTTCTACGATCACGACGACGCCGCCAACAGTCTGGTGCGCACCCACCGTGTGGAACTGGACGTGGACGGCGAGCGCACCGAGGTGCCCGAGCTCGTGGGCCGCGAACGCCCGGACCTCGTGCTGCTCAACGACGACGATCTGGCCTACGCCAAGATCCGCCTGGACGAGTGCTCGCAGGACACTGCGACCAATCACCTGGGTGACTTCGAAGAGTCTCTGCCCCGCTCGCTCGTGTGGGGTGCGGCCTGGGATGCCGTGCACGACGGCGTGTCCCCCGCCCGCGCGTACGTCCAGTTGGTGTTGGCCAACATCGGCCGCGAGACGGATTCCACCGCTGTGCAAGTTCAGCTCCGTCAGCTCGACACCGTGCTCGACTACTACCTGGCTCCGAAGGACGCGGACGAGATCCGCGCCGCCGCCGCAGCCACGATCTGGGACCTGGTCGAGGCCTCTGCCCCGGGTTCGGATCACCAGTGGCAGTTCTTCCGTGCCTTCGCCCGCCGGGCTGTCGCGGCGGCACAGTTCGATCAGCTCGAAGCCTTCGACCGCGGCGAGAACATCCCCTCCGGCGTGGACATGGACACCGACACCCGCTGGGTCGTGCTGACCGCTCTGGTGGCCGCAGGTCGCCGCGGTGAGACCGAGATCGACGCCGCCCTGGCTGAGGACAACACGGAGACCGGCGCGATTGCCGCGGCCACCGCGCGCGCCGCGATCCCCACGCCCGAGGCCAAGGCCGCCGCGTGGCAGCAGATCGTGGTGGACGGCTCGCTACCCAACTCGCAACAACAAGCGGCCATCGCGGGGTTCTTCCGTGTGCATGATCAGGAACTCGTGGCTCCATACGCGGACAAGTATTTCGAATCGGTCACCGACGTGTGGATCACCCGCACGCACGAGTTGTCCCAACAGATCGCGGCCGGCCTGTTCCCGCGCCTGGCCGCACAGGCAACCGTCGACGACGCTCAGCGCTTCCTCGATCAGTTGGCCGGTCAGCACAACGGCCTGCGCCGTATCGTCCTGGAACGTCAAGACGCCATCCGCCGCGCCGTGGAGGCCCAGGCCGTGGACGCCGCCGCAGCAGGACAGGAGAACACCACCGCATGAGCACACCCGAACAACCTCACCTGAACCCCCAGGCCGGCCCGCCCGAAGGTCGCCGCACGTTCACCCTGGGCGCTGTGGGTTCGAGGTCCGCGGCGGAGCCCATGACGCAACCCCCGCAGCAGGTGGGCGACGCGCGCGAGGCGGCCGAGGCGGCGTCGTCGGACTCGTTCTACGCCCAGGTGGGCGGGCACGAAACGTTCGCAAAACTCACACACGAGTTCTACCTGCGCGTGGCGGAGGACGAGGATTTCAAGGCCCTGTACCCGGAGGAGGATCTGGGGCCGGCCGAGCGCCGCCTGCGGATGTTCCTGGAGCAGTACTGGGGCGGGCCTACAACCTACTCGGAGGAACGGGGGCATCCCCGCCTGCGCATGCGGCACGCGCCGTTCCCGGTCGACACGTGGGCGCGCGAGACGTGGCTCAAGCACATGCGCGCGGCGATGGACACGCTGGAGTTGTCCCCGCTGCACGACGGCATCATGTGGGACTACTTCGACCGCGCGGCTCACGCCATGGTGAACCGACCGGGCTGAGCGCGTCGAGCTAGCTGAACGGACCACAACAGCAGGGCCGGTGCACGTACACCGGCCCTGCTGTTGTGTCCGCGAAAGTATTCAGCGCTGACCGTTCTTGACCACCACGTGGCCTGCGTCCGTGCTGAGTCGGAGCCACTGCCCGGATTCTTCGGCGGCCACGGCCACCTCGAACTCCGAGGGTGGAATGAAACCGAGCACGTCCAACCCGAAAGCGGCACCGTCCGGGATGTCCGGGACCTCCATGGGACCCCAACCGGAACTGGCACCCCAGATCTGGGACCGCACCTTGGTCACGACCGCGGCCCCCGAATCGGTGGGGACGGCGTCCGCGACCTTCTGGATTCCGGCGCGCGCAACATCGCGCACGTGATGGGCGGAGACCACACCGCGCTTGGTCCAGCCACCGCGCGGGGCCACCATCCCGGCCCACGGCGCTGCGACTTCCTGCGGCGGCGCGCTGATATGTACCGGTTCACTCTTGAGCGCGGGATCGGAGAGCGAGAAGCGCGCCAACCGGTCGAGGATGGCCGATGCCGGAACCGTGAGGTCGAGGTCCGTGGGATGAGCCAGAGACACGGCACGCAGCCCGAGCACCACGGGTGAAGGGTCCAGAATGGTGGTGGGGTAAATCACCGGAACCCACGTGGCCAGGGCATGGCCGAAGCCTTGGAGTCGCACGGCGGCGTTGGCGTCAAGGCTGCGCGCACGGCTCAGCAGGGTGGCCAGATCGGAAGCTTCCGCGGGCCCGGCCAGTGAAATACCGGGAGTCTGAGCGCCCCCAGGGTGTGTCATCGTTCGTCGAGCTCCTTGACCTCATCTGCCAGGGCGTCCAAGAGAGCCTTGTGATCCTCCGACAGTTTCTGACTTTTGCCCGTCTCCGGGTCCATTAAGACCATCACGGATTCACCCTCCGCGTAAACAGAAGAGCCGTCCTCTTCCTGCAAACGGTAAGAAATCGTGAAGGACGAGCCGCCCACCTTGGAGATCCAGGTCTTCACGTACACAGGTTCGTGACGGTAGAACAGCTGTTCCTTGTAGTCGATGTTCTGGTGCACCACCACGGTGCGGATCTCACCGATCGACTCACGGAACGTAGTGTCCTCCGGGATGCCGTGATCGGCGTCCGCCTTGATCGGTGAGGAGGTCAAGCGCACGCGGGCGTCCTCGAAGAAACGCACCATGATCACGTTGTTGATGTGACCGTAGGCGTCCATGTCCGAGAAACGCATTTGAATGGGGATGGTTATGGAAGTCATGTCCCCATCAGATCACATCAGCGTCAGCACTAGAGTGGTGGCCATGAGTGTTGATCCCCAGAAGGAACCCGTGAAAGCCCTGCTCCAGATGTTGGACCTGGCGGACGGTGGAGGGGCAAGAACCCTCGAGGACATTTTCGTCGGTCAGACGATCACCAGCATGCGTAACCGTGTCTATGGCGGGCAGGTGCTGGCCCAGGCCGCGATGGCGGCGATCCGCACGGTTCCCGAGGACCGCGCGATCCACTCGATGCACGCGTACTTTCTGCGCCCCGGGGACGTGAACTTCCCGATCACCTTTGGTGTGGAGCGGGTTCGCGACGGGCGTTCGTTCTCCGCTCGCCGAATCCACGCGTATCAGGACGGTAAGACGATCCTGTCCATGATTGCGTCGTTCCAAGCCACCTCCGGCGGCCTGGACCACCAGGACGAGATGCCGCTCAACGTGCCGGATCCGGAGACGCTGCCCACGCTGCGCGACCTGCTGGGCAGCATCGACCTTCCGGAGGCCCGGGCCACCGCGTTCGAGCGGCCCTTCGACATGCGATACGTGACCGAGCCGCTGTTCCTGCCGTGGCGCGGCACCAACGAGGCGTACAACGCGGTGTGGATCAAGGCTCTCGCGCCCTTGCCCGACGACCCCAACATCCATCGCGCGGCCCTGGCCTACGCCTCGGACTACACGATGCTCGAACCCGTGCTGCGTCGTCACGGCAAGTCCTGGGTCGAACCCGGCCTCAACGTGGCGTCTCTGGACCACGCGATGTGGTGGCACCGTGACGCCCGCGCGGACGAATGGATCCTCTACGTCCAGGCCTCCCCGAGCGCGTCCTCGGCTCGCGGGCTGGGCGTGGGCCGCATGTTCACCCAGGACGGCATGCTGATCGCCACGACCGCCCAGGAAGGCATGATGCGCCTTCCCGAGTTCCACTCGGAGTAGCGACCACACACGCCGACGGCGCCCGCTCGCGTGAGCGGGCGCCGTCGGCGTTGGTGCCGGGCAGGGAACGTGTGCTCAGCGTGCGAGCCGCACGCCGCGGCGACTCACCGCGATCCCCAGGCCGGCGCAGGCAAGACCGACCGCGAGGGCGACCCCGTAGTTGCTGTAGGCCGCGATGGTGAGCCCGGCCCACGCTCCCACGGTGCCACCGAGCATGCTGATGGAGGTCAGCAACGTGAAGTCACCGCCGGGATTCTCGGTGCGCGCCAGGCCGAGATTAACCGCATAGATCCCCGTGTTCATGATCGTGTAGCCGGCCAGAACGCACGAGGTTCCCAGTACGCCGAAGACCAGTTCCAACCCACCGCCCACGGGCCACAGTGTGGTGATGACCGGGATGAAACTGAGTCCGCCGATGAGCTGGATACCCGCACCCAGGAGCATGGTTGTGGCCCTACCCCAGCGGCGGCACATGCGCCCGCCCGCAAGGGCCGCGGCCAGCGCGGGCACCGAGGCCACGACCGAGGTGACCACGCCGATCCGGGTCAGCGACCAGCCCGCATCCACAAGGGCGGGAGTGACCAGGGACCACAGTGCACCAGACCCTAGGGCGATCAAGGGAACGGCCACGAGAGCCCAGGTGCGCGCACCCGGCTGGGACAGGACACCGAACATGTCCTTGAACGTGATCCGCGAGCTGGACCTCGGTGCGCGCGGCGGCTCCACATAGCGCGCCACCGTGGCCAGGGCCAGCGCGGTGAAGAATACGAGGGTCAGGACTGCCGCGCGCCATCCCCACAGGTCGTACACGAGCAGCGCAAGGCCACCGCCCACAAGGGTTCCCAGATAACTGGCGGCAACTTGAATGCCCGCACCCTTGTCGTGCTGGGCCGAATCCAGCCCCCGCACGGACAGCGCGTCCGCGGCAATGTCCTGGGTGGCGGAGAACAGCACGAAGGCACCGGCCAGAATCACCACGGTGCCCAGGCCCTGCACCGGATCGGCGACCAGGGCGAGCCCCAGCAGACTCAACACCATGAGCGACTGCAGGATCAGTAACCACGTGCGGTAGTGACCGGACGCCGCGCGCGGTGACCAGCGGTCCAGCAGCGGAGCCCAGAGGAATTTGAGGGGCCAGACCAGTCCGAGCAGTTGTAACAAGCCGAGCGTCGAGAGGTCCGCTCCCCCGTCGCGCAGGATGCCCGTCAATCCGGTGGACAGGAACGACGCCCCGATGAACTGGGTCGTGTACAGGGCCCACAGCAGGATCCAAAAACTCCGGTGCGCGGTCGAAGCGGGTGCCGTGCGGTCACCCGAGAGAGCTGTGCTCATGCGTGCCTCCAATAGGCGGTAGCGCAAACATTGTTCTTGGGGAGCTCGAAGCGGGTTCGCAGAGTCGACGTCAGCTGGCGGTTCGCGGCCGCCTCGACCGCGATCCACACGCGGTCCCGTTCCGTGGGAGGCTCCTGATCCCAGTGTTCGGTGAGAGCTTCCGCAATTCCGGGACCGTTGTCGTCCCGGTGTACCCAGCGCACCCGGTGCTGCGGGCCGCTGGTCACGGGCAGCAAGTGATCCCTGGGATCCATGTGTTCGAGCCACACCTCGGCCGATTGGTCGCCCAGGTGTTCGAGCATGGAATTGACCGCCGGCAGGCTCGCGGGGTCACCCACGATGATCGTGCGTCCCGGCCACGGTGCGTCCAGCGTCATGGCCGGAGCGGCCGCGGTGGACGACGGCGCCGCGCGACGTCGAGCGCGCTTCTTCAGTTCCCACGGTGGCGCACTGCCGAGCAAGGACGCGCCGATGGTGTCACCGGCCACGCACGTTCGGGCCCAGTCCGAGGCCACACCCTCGTGCAGCGCGAATTCGAGCCAGAATTTACCCTCCGCCGGTTCCGGGTCCACGACCGTGAAGGCCCGTTGGTGCGAGCGGCCGTTGTCGTCGAACCACAACCGCAGCCACATGGAGGGAAACGGTGGCCAGCGGGTGAGTAAGCCACCGTCGGCCACCTGGATCCGGACGTAAGTGGGACTGACGTGACGGCGGCGCAGGACGGTCAGTTCCGTCTCCGTTGAGCCCAGGGCTCGAATCACCAAATGCTCCCATTCGGGCATTCGTGGACTCCTTTAGTTCGTGTTCGACGGATCACACAAGCAATGTTAGGTTAGCCTAACCTACTCGATATTAGAGCATAGTCGTATGCCCTAATTCATGTTTTTGACCCCTACGGGAAGACGCACTTTCATGAGCTCACCGTTGCTGAATGGCTCAACCGTCCCTCACCTCATGCGGGCCGTCACCACGGCCACCGCCGCCGGCGCCGCCCGGTTGGCCGCAGCCGACATCCCCCACAGTCCGGCCGACCATGACCAGCTGCGCAGCATGTTCGACCGGGTTGACCTCAACGAACACCTGCGCGATTTGGATTCCGCCATCGACGAGATCGACCGGTTGTGGTTGCAGCACGCCGTGTGGTTCCACCACCCCCAGGCCATCGCCCACCTGAACTGTCCCGTGGCCCTTCCGGCCGTCGCTGCCGACGCACTGGCCGCGACCGTCAACACCTCGATGGATACGTGGGACCAGTCCAAGGGAGCAACGTTGATCGAACGAAAAATTCTGGCGTGGACCGCAGAGCAGATCGGATTCCCCCGCGAGGCGGACGGAATGTTCACCCCCGGCGGCACCACGTCCAATTTGCAGGCGCTCATGCTGGCCCGGGACGAATCGCTGGAGGCGAGCGGGCGGATTCCCGGAGCGGCTCCCCGCCCCGTCCGCGCGGCCCGGCTGCGGATCCTGGCGAGCGCCGAGAGTCATTTCTCGGTGGTCACGGCCGCGCGCATCCTGGGTCTCGACGACGACGCCGTGGTCACCGTTCCCGTCGACGCGGACGGCCGCATGTGCGTTGCCGCGCTGAACGAGTTGGTCAACGGTCTCGAACAGCAAGGTCTCACTGCGCTGGCCGTGGTCGCCACGGCCGGTACCACGGACCGCGGTGTGGTGGATCCGCTCGATGAGATTGCCGCGCTGTGCCGCACCCACAAGGTGTGGTTGCACGTGGACGGGGCCTACGGCGGAGGGTTGCTCGCCAGTACCCGTCATCGCGGAAAGCTCGCGGGCATCCAGCACGCGGATTCGGTGACCATCGACTTCCACAAGACGTGGTTCCAACCGGTGAGCTGCTCGGTGGTGATGGTTCGGGAGGGCCGTACGCTGCGGCACTGCACCCACCACGCGGCATATCTCAACCCCGCGGACACCCCCGAGCCCAATCAGGTGGACCGTTCGCTGCAGACCACGCGCCGCTTCGACGCGCTCAAGATCTGGCTCACCCTGCGCACTCTGGGTGCCGAGGTGATCGGGGACATGCTCGATCAGGTCATCGAGTTGGCCCAGCAGGTCGCGGACACCTTGGAACAAGACCCGCGCTTCGAACTCGTGTGCCGTCCTTCATTGAGCACCGTGTTGTTCCGCTGGCTCCCATCGGACGGCACCCCGCCGGACGACCTGGTCCGCGCGATCAGGCGCCGGGTGTGGGAATCGGGCCACGCCACGATTGCCGAAACCGTGATCGAGGGCCGCCCGTGCCTGAAGATCACGCTGCTCAATCCTGAGGCAACCCATGCGGACGTCATGAGCGTCATGACACTCATCCACCGCGCCGGCCAATCCCTGCTCGCACCCTCCGCCACCTACCGGGAGGCCGCGGTATGACTTCGCAGCATTGTTCTCCCGCCACACCGACTGCGACGACTCACGGAGCGGAAGACGAACCGCTCGATATGCTGTGCGTTGGTATCGGGCCGTTCGGCCTGGGTCTCGCGTGTCTCGCGGACCCACTCGACAACCTGTCGGTCGCGTTCCTGGACCGGGCACCAGAATTCAACTGGCACCCCGGTCTGCTCTTCGACCGAGCGACCCTGCAGGTTCCGTTCCTTGCCGACCTGGTCACCATGGCGGACCCCACTTCGCGGTTCTCGTTCTTGGCCTGGCTCAAGGAGACGGGCAAGCTCTACCCGTTCTACGTGCGCGAATCCTTCTACCCATTGCGCCGCGAGTACAACGACTACTGCCGCTGGGCCGCCCATAACGTGCGCGGACTGCACTGGGGCCAGAACGTCGTGGCCGTCACCCGATCTGCCACCGGGGACCCGTGGCGAGTGACTTCTGATGGGCCGGACGGGCCCACCACGTGGTGGACCCGTCACCTGGTGATCGGCACCGGAACCAGTGCCACGGTGCCTCCTCAGCTCGACGGCGTCGGCCGGGCTGCCGTGCACGCCGGCGAGTACCTGACCCATCGCGAGCGCCTGGCCGCCGAGAACCACGTGACCGTCGTGGGTTCCGGTCAGTCGGCGGCGGAGGTCGTGCTGGACCTTCTCAACACCGAGGACGGACCCGCGGTCGACTGGATCACTCGGTCTCCGCGTTTCTTCCCCATGGAGTACTCCAAGCTGAGCTTGGAACTCACCTCGCCCGAGTACCTGGATCATTTCCGCGCCCTGCCGGAGCAGACGCGCGATCGTGTCAATGCCTGCCAACCACAACTGCACCGGGGCATTTCCGACGAGACCATCAGTGAGTTGCACGAGGCGTTGTACGTGCGCCGTAACTCCGGTTCGCACGCTCCGGTTCGGTTGCTCGCCGCCACGGAACTGACCCGGTCACAATCCCACGATGGCAGAGTGCTGCTGTCCTGGCGGAACACCGAGAACGGCCACGAGCGGGAGACGATCACGGACGCCGTGGTGGCCGGCACCGGGTACGCCCCGTCCTCACTGCCGTGGCTGGAAGAGGCGCGGGACCAGCTGTTCCTGGATTCTGCAGGTCGCATTTCGCCGGACCGCTACCACCGCGCCAGCGCGGACGGCACCGTGCACGTGCTCAACCACGGTGAACACACTCACGCTCTCACCGCTCCCGACCTGGGAATGGGACCGCTGCGCAACGCCCACATCCTCAATCGCATCGTTGGCTCGAAGCAGTACAGAACCGAGGAGCGCACCACCTTCCAGAGCTTCGGGAGGCTCCCCCAAGCGCGACCAGTGCCGTGTCTGGACGGGGCGCCCGGTGCCGTCGGTAATGGTGACGATATTCGGTTCACGACCGAGTGCCAGTGGCGGCGCTTCGAGTTCCGGCATGTGGCCGTCGACCGTGACCTTCCGGTGCTGCATGACTGGTTGAGCCAGCCGCGCGCGGCCGCGTGGCACCTGGTGGACGCATCGCAGCAAGCAGTGGCCACCGAGTATCGCCGCATGGCCGAAGCCCCCTCGGAAACAGCGTGGTTGGTCCACGAAAATGGTCACCCGTTGGCGCTCGTAGAAACCTACGACCCGGCATGCAGTCCGTTGACTGAGGTGTTCCCCGTGCGCGACGGAGACGCCGGACTGCACCTGTTCCTGGCACCCACCTCCGAACCGGTGAGTGGCACGACCGGCGCGGTCATGGCCGCCGCCCTGGACCTGCTGTGGGCGGACCCGGTGGTTCAGCGAGTGCTCGTGGAACCCGATGTACACAATCACGCGGTGCGAGCGGTCAACCGCAAAGCGGGATTCCGGGAGCTGGAGCACGTGGTCCTCCCGGACAAGACAGCGTGTCTGTCCGTGCTGGAACGGCCGCTTGCGTCCCAAAACTCTTGGCGCGACGTCGGCGGAGCGAACACCACGCGATGGGAACCCGCCGAGCAGCGGCCCGCCGTCCTGGACTCATCGATCTGAACCCGTCGTACTGACCTCGACACACCAAGGATTCTCATGACTTTCGATCACACAACCGACAGCATTACGTCACCTGTCGATCCGTGGGTCACGCCCACGGCCCCGCCGGAACTCACCGCTGCGGCAACGGACGCTCTGCACCGAGCCGTGCTGGCCAAATTGTTCTCCGAATTCACCCACGAACGCATGCTCAGCCCCCAACCCGATGGCGACGGCTGGTCCGTCAGCGATGACAGTGGGCGCATCCGGTGGTGGTTCCGGGCAACTCGACATCCCCTGAACCACTGGGAGGTTGAACCGGAATCGATTCGGCGGCTGCCCGCCGGTGAGAACCGGGACCCGCAGCAGGCCATCCTGGACCTGCGCAGCACGCTGGGTATCGCGGACGCCGTTCTTCCGCTGTACCTGGAGGATCTCTCGGCCACCATGCTCACGATGGCCCGCCGACGGGCCGGCCTGGCGCCGTCGTCGTGGGAACTGGCTCATAGCCCGCTGGCCGAGGTGGAGCGGTACCTGGACCGGGGACACCCAGGTTTCGTCGCCAGTTCCGGGCGCGTGGGCATGGGCGCGAACGAACAGGAGGCGTGGTCCCCAGAGGCTGCAAACCCCACGCGGCTCGTGTGGCTCGCGGCTCGTAAATCCTTGTGCACCGTGTCCCTGTCGAGCGAACTGACCGAGCGCGAACACCTCGATCTGCACCTGCTGCCGACCGAACAGGAACAGGTCGACCGCGCGGTGCGCGCCGCGGGTGAAAATCCCCGTGAGTACACGCCGATCCCCGTGCACCCGTGGCAGTGGGAACATCGCATCCTGCCGGGAATGCTTCCCGACGTACTGCGGCACGACCTGATCCTGGCCGGTCCGAGCGCGCACGGCTGGCGGGCCCAGCAATCGTTGCGCACGTTCCTGGACGTGGACGACCCCTCTCGGGACTACGCCAAGACCGCGCTGGGCGTGCACAGCATGGGGTTTTTGCGCGGGCTCTCCCCTGCGTACATGCGCACCATGCCCGCGATCAGCGACTGGCTGCACCAGACCGTGACCTCGGACCCGTTTCTGATGGAATCCGGGATCCGGGTGCTGCGAGAACGATCGTCGGTCGGGTGGACCGGGGATGCGCATCACCGATCGGGAGTCTCTTCCGATCACACGAAACAGCTCGCGGCGCTGTGGCGGGAATCGACGATTTCGCTGCTGCGCATCGACGAACACGCGGCCAGCCTGGCCGGGGTGCTGCACACCGATCCGTTCGGTGGCACGTTGATCGGGGCCTGGATCGAGCGTTCGGGGGCCACCGCTCACGACTGGGTTCGAGCCCTCCTGAACGTGTACCTCGTGCCGGTCTCGCACCTGCTGCTGGCCCACGACATAGCGCTCATGCCACACGGCGAGAACGTGATTCTGCGGCTACGCAACGGATTCCCGGTCGGAGTGTTCTGGAAGGACCTGGGCGAGGAACTCGCCGTGCTCAGTGACCGCCCGGTGCCCGAGGAGCTTGAGCGGATTCGCACGGTGGTTCCGCCCGAGACGCGCGAGTTGTCCATTCATACGGACGTCGTCGACGGCGTGTTGCGTCACCTGGCCGTGCTCCTGGATGGCCACGGGCTGCTGCCAGAACCCGAGTTCTGGTCACTGGCCGCAGAGGTCCTGGATGAGCACCGCGATCGTTTTCCCGGCCACTGGCGTGAGCTGGACTTGTTCCGAGACCGCTTTGTGCATTCGTGCCTCAACCGGTTGCAGCTTCGCAATCCGCAGCACATGGTGGACCTCACGGATCCGGCCGGGTCATTGGCCCTCGCGGGTCGTTTGGAGAACCCCTTGGCGCGCTACCGGACGGCCCGAGTGGGTGGCACCCCATGACACCAGAACTGTCAGGAGCCGGGTGGCGGGTGTTCCGCGACCCGGCCGGTGTGCCCCACGTCCAAGGTTCGGACCTCAAGAGCTTGGCCACGGGCCACGGGGCGATCACAGCGGTGGATCGGCCGTGGCAGCTGGAGGTACTGCGGCGTCGGGCGGAAGGGCGATCGGCGGAACTGTTGGGCCCCGATCAGGTGGACGCCGATCACCTGTCCCTGGCCATGGAGATCGAGCTCACGGCACTGCGGTGGTGGAAGGCCGCTGGCACGGAGGACCAGCAATTTCTCGCGGCCTACGCGGACGGGGTCAACGGCTCGATCGGGTCCGCATGGGCCGAGTGCCCGGAAGCGCTGGAGCTCGGGTTGGCCGATCTGGAACCGCGACCGTGGCAGCCGTGGACGCCTCTGGCCGTGCACCTTGATGCGCATCTGCTGTCCGGTTCACTGCCGGAGCAGGTATGGCGGCACCGGGTACGAACCACGCTGGGTGACGAGTGGGGGCCCGTGCTCGATGCGGAAACTCCACGCGGTTCCGGTTCCAATGCGTGGCTCGTGCCCGCGGACCTCTCGGTGTCAGGAGCGCCGTTGATCGCCGCGGATCCCCACCGCGTGGTCGAGGAATCCGGACCGTACCAGCCCGTGTGTTTCTCGGCTCCCGGTCTGCGGGTCCGCGGCCTGGCGCTCGTGGGACTGCCCGGCGTGCCGCATTTCGGACGCACCGAGTCCGCCGCCTGGGCGATCACCGCGGCCATGACCACCACCGAAACCCTGTGTGAGGTGACGGTGCAACGCCGTACCGACGGGCTCGTCGCGGTGGATACCGGCGAGTCTTTGGATGAGCGCGCCGTCGATCTGAGGTCAGCGCATTGCGGCACCCAGACGCGCTGGGTGCGCCGGTGCTCGGGCGGGTTTGTGCTCCCCGGGGACGCCGGCGCCGAGCAACGGCTTCTCGCGCTTGCCGAGGGCGAGTGCGCCCGGGTTCTCGTAGTTCGCCCGGCTGTACCGTGCGCGCCCGAACGAGCCGTTTCTGCATGTCGGGAACTATTGGGCGCGATATCCGTGGCGGACGTTGCGGCCGCGTGGCAGGGCTGGGTGGTCCCCGTCAACGATGTGATCGCCGCCGACCGCACCGGCGCGTGCCTACACACGGTCGCGGGCAGCTACCTGCCTGCGCCGTGCAACGACGACGCCGCCGCGCCTGTGGGTGCCTTTGGTTCCGTTGGATCCCGGGAGCCGTCCGGGGCCACTCATGCACGTGGCTCTTGTGGCTCTCGTGGCTCTCGTGGCTCTCGTGGCTCTCGTGGCTCTCGTGGCGAGCATCTCGACCACGTTATGGTCAGGGCCAATCAGCGGCCGGCCGATGAGCATGAGTCCGCGGCGAGGCTCGGCTGCGCTCCCCCGCACCGAGCGCGACGGGCAACCCAGCTGCTCGAGCAAGCCATTGCGGAGCGTGGCGTCGTGAGCCATGAGGATCTGCTGGCCGCGCAAGTGGACACCCACCTGGGCACTTGGCCGGGGCTGTTGGCGCAGCTTTTGGGAGACCGCGGACCTGTCGCGAAGACTCTCCGCGACTGGTTATTGGCCTGGGACGGCGACATGTCCGCCGATTCCGAAGTCGCGGCGCTGTTTGCTCGGTGGCGTGATACCTTCGCCCGGGAACTGGCCGCCTCGGAGGTCCTCACACCGCTGCTTGCCTCCAGCCGACTACCCGCCCTGTGGCAACCGTTCCTCGACCCGGTGGCTCGGGTGGGACTGGCGCTGGAGAGCATCGTGGTGCGCGGTCAACGGGTTGGCTTTGATCCGCGAGTCGCGGCCGTCAGGGCCTTGGACAGTGTGGCGGCCGAACACCCCGAAGCAATGGACACCGCCGGTAGTCGCTCGGTTGAGAACCAGCCGAGTTGGGGTCTTTTGCACGCCTTCGCACCCCACCGCGCCCACCCGGACCTTCCACCCTTCACTGCTGTTCCGGTCGGTGGAGACACCGATTGTCTACTGTCCGCGGGAACCATCCCCGGCTGGGGTCCGGCGTGTGCCCGTGTCCCGGCGGCCAGGGTGTTGTGGGATCTGGCCGACCCGGCGGCGTCGTGGTGGATCACACCGGACCCCGTGGATCGTGGCTCACTCGGGTCCGCGCCGGTACTTCGCTGGGCCGCGGGCGAAATGGACCACGCCCTTCCCTGGGTTCCCGCCGGCGGACTCGAGCCGACCGATGCGCCCCTGCACCTCGGAAGGCTGTCGGACGGTCTCGCGGCGGTGGGGCGGCCCTTCGTGCCCGTGGTCGGTTCCGCCCAGGATGTGAACGATGTGGTGAGCGGTCACCTCTCGCTGCGCCCGGTGGATGCCGCCCGGGACTGCGAATTGATCTACTCATGGGTCCAGGAGGAACGTGCCCGGTTCTGGGGCATGAACGATCTCACGTTCGAGCAGGTCCGCGACCTCTACGCGTTCCTTTCCACCACGACCACGCACCACGCGTGGCTCATCGAACTCAACCAACGACCGCTCGGACTGTTCCAGACCTACGAACCGCACGCTGACATCACCGGCGCGTTCTACACGGTGGAGCCGGGAGATCTGGGAATTCACGTGCTCCTGGCGCCGGTCCGGAACCGGGTCCCCGGCATGACCGACGCGATCAGCGCACTGATCCAATGCGAAATCATCAAGCAGGGCCGCACGCGCCGGATCGTGGCGGAACCCGATGCGTCCAACGACCTCGCGCTCGCGCGACTGCAGGCCATCGGATTCACCCTCGGCCCGGTCATCGACCTTCCCCACAAGTCCGGGCGGCTCGCGTTCTTCACGCTGCCCTAGAACACCCGCAAGAACGACGACGCCGCCCCGGCACCTTTCGTGCGAAAGGTGCCGGGGCGGCGTCGTCGAACTGGTGCTCGCCCTTAGTCGCGAGTGAGGCGACGGTGGGTGAGGCGACGGGGACGTGCGGCCTCCGGGCCGAGACGCTCCATCTTGTTCTCCTCGTAGGATTCGAAGTTGCCCTCGAACCAGTACCAGTTGTCCGGGTTCTCCTCGGTACCTTCCCAGGCGAGGATGTGAGTGGCCACGCGGTCCAGGAACCAACGATCGTGAGAGACCACCACGGCGCAGCCGGGGAATTCCAGCAACGCGTTCTCCAGGGAACCGAGGGTTTCCACATCCAGGTCGTTGGTGGGCTCATCCAGCAGCAACAGGTTGCCGCCCTGCTTGAGGGTCAGCGCCAGGTTGAGGCGGTTGCGCTCACCACCGGAGAGCACACCGGCCTTCTTCTGCTGATCCGGGCCCTTGAAGCCGAACGCGGAGACGTACGCGCGGGACGGCATTTCGACCTTGCCCACGTTGATGTAGTCCAGGCCGTCCGACACGACCTCCCACAGGGTCTTCTCCGGGTCGAGATTCTCGCGGTTCTGGTCAACGTAGGAGATCTGGACCGAGTCGCCCACCTTGAGATCGCCGTCGTCGAGCGGTTCCAGGCCCACGATGGTCTTGAACAGCGTGGACTTACCGACACCGTTGGGGCCGATCACACCCACGATGCCGTTGCGCGGCAGGGAGAACGAGAGATCCTTGATGAGCGATCGATCGCCGAAGCCCTTCTCCAGGTCCTCGGCCTCGATCACCAGGTTGCCCAGGCGGGGTCCCGGCGGGATCTGGATTTCCTCGAAGTCCAACTTGCGGGTCTTCTCGGCTTCCGAGGCCATTTCCTCGTAGCGCGCCAGACGCGCCTTGGACTTGGCCTGACGACCCTTGGCGTTGGAGCGCACCCAGTCGAGTTCTTCCTTCAGACGCTTGGCCTGCTTGGCGTCCTTCTTGCCCTGGACTTCCATGCGCTTGGCCTTGGTGTCCAGGTAGGTGGAGTAGTTGCCCTCGTAGGGGTACAGGCGACCGCGGTCGACCTCACAGATCCACTCGGCCACGTGATCCAGGAAGTACCGGTCGTGGGTCACGGCCAGGACGGCACCGTGGTAAGCAGCCAGGTGCTGCTCGAGCCACAGCACGGACTCTGCGTCCAGGTGGTTGGTGGGCTCATCGAGGAGCAGCAGGTCGGGCTTCTGCAGCAGCAGCTTGCACAGCGCGACACGACGACGCTCACCACCGGAAAGGACCTTCACGTCCGTTTCGGGCGGCGGGCAGCGCAGCGCATCCATGGCCTGCTCGAGCTGGGAGTCGAGGTCCCACGCGTTCGCGGCGTCGATCTCTTCCTGGAGCTTGCCCATTTCTTCCATGAGCGCGTCGAAGTCAGCGTCGGGCTCGGCCATTTCGGCGGAGATCTCGTTGAAGCGATCGAGCTTGCCCTTGATCTCGCCAACGCCTTCCTCGACGTTGCCCAGAACGGTCTTCTCTTCGTTCAGCGGCGGCTCCTGCAGCAGGATGCCCACGGAGTAACCGGGGGTCAGCCGCGCCTCGCCGTTGGAGGGCTGGTCGATGCCAGCCATGATCTTCAGGATGGTCGATTTACCAGCACCGTTGGGACCCACAACGCCGATCTTGGCGCCGGGGTAGAACGACATGGTGACATCGTCCAGAATGACTTTGTCGCCCACTTTCTTGCGGGCTTTGGACATGGTGTAAATGAATTCCGCCATACCCTCCAGGCTACCGCGCCCGCGCGCCTCTTCCAGCCACGTTCAGCTCCCAGCGCGCAGCTCCCCCGACGACGCCGCTCCGTTGCGTTACCGGGGTCACACGTGGGCCCCGGTAACGCGCGGCGGATGTCTTGGGTGGTTCGTTTTCAGTCGCTCCCCACTCCGACCGGGGTGCGCTCCTCGGAATCCTCCTCCACGGAGTCCTCATCGGCGTCCAGGCCCTGGGTCAGATCACTCAAGGGTGTGAAGGTGTCGTCGGGATCGGATTGGATGATTTCTCCGTGACCGTGCGCGTCCAGTCGCTCGTTGTCCTCGAGTCCCGCGATCTTGGCGCCGATTTCATCCTGGGTGGCTTCATCTGCTCCGCCGGCTGCATTATGCGGACGTTGGCCCTGACCACCAATGCGGGAGAAGTTGGCCGTACCGAAGTTGAGGTCATGGCCGATGGCTGTGGCGTCGACCTGCACGGTGGTGCGCGGGCCGTTGTCCGACATCCATTCCTGAATCTGAAGCTTTCCGGTCACGATGACCGGTTGCCCGCAGCGCACGCTGTTCATCACGTGCATGGCCAATCCGCGGAAGCACCGTACGGAATACCAGTTGGTGCTGATATCCACCCACGTGTTCTTCTCCGCGTCGAAACGGCGTGTGGTGGTGGCCAAGCGGAAGCGCGCGGCAACGGTGCCGTCGTCGAACAGATGGGACTCGGGGTCTTTGCCGACGAATCCTCGGAGGGTGATGTGCTCAGGCATGGGATGCTCCTTCGGGTGAGCCATCCCCGCGGCTCGTGGAACGGCGAGGACGGAACCGGTGCCCCAGAAATGAGGGGTGTCTCCACCGTGCCTCTCGTGATGCGCTGCCGATCCAGCAGATCCCCCAAATGTGGATGAACGGGGTGATGGAGCTCTTGGGCGCCAGCTGTGCAGTGCAAGCGCCGTGGCTGATGTCCCCAGGCCAGGACATAACCGCCCAACGACATGGTCCGAGCCGGTCTCTGACGTGAGCCAGCGGCCCAAGCGTTGCTACACTGTATTGGCGCTTCACGCGCTCCGCCTCGGTAGCTCAGTGGATAGAGCAGGAGCCTTCTAATCTCTTGGTCGGGGGTTCGATTCCCTCTCGGGGCGCCAAAAACCTGCCGATACATCTGAGGGGCCGTTGGAACCTTTTTTCCCAGTGGGAAGGGTTCCAACGGCCCCCCAGATGTGGTTGGCGGTCCTGGTAACGCCTAGCGTGCGTCCGGACCCGAGCCCAATGCCTCGCACCTCGTGCTCAGTGCCCAGTGCGTTTCGGACTCTGTCCTTTGTCTTGTGTCTTCTGTCTTTTGCCAGCTATCTGGGTCCAGGTCCCCCGGGTGTCACCCACCCTGCGATTCCGCTGCCCGAGCCGCGTGTCTGCATTCTGATCGACGTCGGGACCACGATGACTGATCCCCCGCATTCTGATCGACGCCGAAACCACGATGACTGATCCCACGCATTCTGATTGACCGTGGAGCCAAGAATCGAAAGAGTTGAGGCTTTATTGTCGATCAGTTTGCACCGATGTCTTCGGCCCGGGTCCTACCGTCGACCGAAATGCACCGGCTGCCCGGGCCAGGGTCTCACCGTCGACTCGTGTCGGCACCTCCGGCCGCCAAGCGCCGAAAAATCCTGCAGATACGTCTGAGGGGCCGGTGGAACCCTTTTTCCCAGTGGGAAGGGTTCCACCGGCCCCTCAGGTGTTGCAGATGGTTCTATCAGCCCCCGGCGTGCGCGCGCTACGTTGCCACAGACCTCATCGCCTCTTGCCTCTTGCCTCTTGCCTCTTGCCTCTTGCCTCTTGCCTCTGCGAGTGTCCACGCCTATTGCCAATGCGACTGCCCATGCCAATCCCAACGTCAATGGCAATCGCAATCGCAATGCCAAGAGAGCACACGCCTAGTGCCCGTAGAACACCCGCTCGAACACGGTGCGGGACTGCCGGGTGATCCGTAGGTAATCCTCTTCCAGCTGTGATGCCGAACCGGGTTCGTACCCGATCCACCGGGCCACGGCTTCCAGGTCCACACGACGCGACGGCACGGAGTCCGAGGAACGGCCCGAGCGCAATACGTTGCCGTTTCTGATGGCCGTCGCCAGTGTCCACGCGCTCTTGAGCACCTGGGCGTCCTGGGGTGCCAAGAGATCGGCCTCGACCGCAGCTTCCAGCGCAGCCAGGGTCGATGTGGTGCGCAGGCCCTCGACCTTGTGACCGTGCTGCAACTGCAGCAGTTGAACCAGCCACTCGACATCCGAGAGCCCGCCACGACCGAGCTTCAGCTGGCGATTGGGGTCTGCACCGCGCGGCATGCGTTCACTCTCCACGCGGGCCTTCATGCGGCGCACGTCGATGAGCTGACGGTCGGTGAAATCCGCCGGATACCGGAAACGGTCGAACACTCGAACGAGCGCCGTGGCGACGTCCTCGTTGCCCGCCATGTATCGAGCCCGCGTGAGCGCCTGGAACTCCCAGGTCTGACCCCACCGGTCGTAGTACTGGGCGAAGGACTCCACCGAGCGAGCCATGGGACCCTGCTTGCCCTCGGGCCGCAGATCGTTGTCGATCTCCAACGTGCGCTCGGCAATGATGGGCGGCTTGCACGGCATCTTGAGCAGCTGCACCATGCGCGCGAAAATCTTCTCGGCCTGGGAACGTGCATCGCTGGATTCGGCTCCGTCGCGCGGCTCGAAGGCGTACATCACGTCCGCATCCGACCCGTATCCGATCTCCCGGCCACCTTGACGACCCATGGCCACGACCATCAGATCGGCCAGGTTCTCCTTGTCATCGCCCTCGCAGAGCTCTCGCTGCGCAATGTACAGAGCCCCCATCACGGTGGCCTGATCCACGTTGGACAGCCCGGTCACGACCGATTCGACCGAAGCCAAACCGCTGGTGTCCGCGAGCGCAATGCGCAACTGTTCGCGGCGTCGAATTTGCCGGATGGCGCGAATGGCCTCCTCGGGCTCGGGGTGCCGTTGCAACTGGGTGCGCATTTCCTTGGCGAGTTCATCCAGGGCGCGCGGTCGCAACTGCGGATCATCACCCAGCCAGGCAATTGCCTGCGGCGAGGTTTCCAGCAGGTCCGAGACGTACCGGGAGCTGGACAGGATCTGGCACAGTCGCTCGGCTGCGGCGTTCGAGTCGCGCAGCAGGCGCAGGAACCATGGGGTGTTGCCCATGGCCTCGGAGATTTTCCGGAAGTTGAGCAGACCGGCGTCCGGGTCCACACCCTGCGCGATCCAGTCCAACAACACCGGCAGCAGAGTTCGTAGGATCTCCGCACGTCGGCTGACCCCACGGGACAGCGCCTCGATGTGACGCATGGCCGCCTTGGTGTCCTGATAACCCAGGGCCGCCAAGCGGTCCAGCGCGGATTCGGTGGTGAGCGTCGTATCCGTGGGTGCGTTGGCCAGCGCAGCCAGCATGGGGCGGTAGAAAATCCGCTCGTGCATGGTGCGCACGGTGCGTTTGACCTTGGTCCAGTCCTCCGTGAGTACCTTGCCCGTCGGGTGACGGTTCTCCCCCGCGCCATCCACGGAGCGCGCGACCACGGACAGTTCCCGTTCGTCCCGCGGCATGAGGTGGGTACGGCGCATCCGGAACAGTTGGATGCGATGCTCGAGCAGGCGCAGCCACCGGTAGCTGCGGTGGAATTCCTCACCGTCGCTGCGGGAAATGTACCCACCGGCGGAGAGCGCCACGAGCGAATCGGTGGTGGCCTTGGTGCGCACGGTTTCATCGCTGCGACCGTGCACGAGCTGCAGCAACTGCACGGTGAATTCGACATCGCGCAAACCACCCGGGCCAAGCTTGATCTGGCGGTCCCGATCCGCTTCCGGGATATTGTCCGTGACCCTGCGCCTCATGGCTTGGACGGATTCCACGAATCCCTCGCGCTCGGCAGAGGACCACACGAACGGTGCAATGGCGTCCTCGTAGCGGTCCCCCAGCTCGCTGTCGCCGGCAATGGCTCGGGCCTTGAGTAATGCTTGGAACTCCCACGACTTGGCCCAGCGCTTGTAGTAGCGCACGTGCGAATCCAGCGTGCGGACGAGTGGCCCGTCCTTGCCCTCGGGCCGGAGGTTGGCGTCCACTTCCCACAGCGCCGGCTCCGGACCGGACGTCATGATTGCGCGTGCCATGCCGGAGGCCAGACTCGTGGCAATCTCCGTAGCCAGCTGTTCGTCCGGCGCCTCGCCCTGGTCAGCGGCCTTGACGTCGACGACGTACACCACGTCCACGTCGGAAATATAGTTCAGCTCGCGGGCACCACACTTGCCCATTCCGATCACGGCCAAGCGCACCTGATCAACCAGGGATTGATCCCATTGTTCATTGGCCTCCGCGCGGGCCACGGCCAAACCCGCCTCTATGGCGGCTCCGGCCAGATCTGCGAGCTGTCGGCCCACGGACGGCATGTAGTCCACGGGATCCAGCGCGCCGACGTCGCGAATGGTCACCTTGGTGATGCCCCGCCGGTACGCGACCCGCAGCGCCTTGTAGGCTTCTGCGCCGGTTTCGGTGGCGGTGGGAATTTCGGACTCGGGATCCGCGCCGACCGATTCCAGTAGGGCGTCCCGGAAGACGTCCGCGTTGTCATGACCGGGTTTGTCCTGGGGTTCGATATCCAGCAGATCCAGGTTGTGCGGGGCCCGCAGCAAGAATTCACCGAGGGCTTCGGAGGCACCCAACAGCCGGAACATGGTTTCGGACTTCCGCGGATCACCGTTAACCCGCTTGACGATCTCCGGATGCTGTTCGATCAAACGCACGATCAACTGCAACGCCGCATCCGGTGACGCGGCATGGGCCAGCCCGTCGAGCAGCAGCTCCAGATCGACGTCGTCGAGTTCACGGAAGCCCAGCCAGCGCCTGGCGTTGGTGACGTCCGCGAACCCGATGGAGATCAGCCGCTTGGCCGAGATCTTCTCCGCGCGTTCCTTGGCAGTTCCTTCCGTTGCCCCCATGGCCCCCACGCCTACAGGATTCCTAGGTTGGTACGCAGCTCGTAGGGGCTGACCTCCACCCGGTAGTTGTCCCAATCCCGGCGCTTGTTCCGCAGGAAGTAGTCGAAGACCTGCTCGCCCAGCAGCTCCGCCATGAATTCCGATTCCTCGGTCTGGCGGATGGCTTCGTGCAGGCTCGTGGGCAACGGCTGGTGGCCCACTGCACGGCGTTCGGCACTGCTCATGGCGAAGACGTCGTCCATTTCAACCGGCGGCAGCTCGTACTCGTTCTCGATGCCTTTGAGACCGGCACCCAGTAGCGCGGCGTAAGACAGGTACGGGTTGGTCGCGGAGTCGATGCCGCGGTACTCGATGCGGGAGGACTGCACCTTGTCCGGCTTGTACAGCGGTACGCGCACCAGGGCCGAGCGGTTGTTGTGTCCCCAGGACATGTAGGACGGTGCTTCGTCACCGGCCCAGAGTCGCTTGTAGGAGTTCACGAACTGGTTGGTCACGGAGGTGAACTCGGGTGCGTGGCGTAACAAGCCGGCGATGAAGTGCCGGCCGGTCTTGGACAGTCGGAACTCCGCGCCGGCCTCGTAGAACGCGTTGGTGTCACCCTCGAAGAGGGAGAAGTGGGTGTGCATGCCCGAACCGGGCTGGCGGGAGAACGGTTTAGGCATGAAGGTCGCGTAGATGCCCTGGGACAACGCCACTTCTTTGACGATCGTGCGGAACGTCATGATGTTGTCCGCGGTCTGCAGCGCATCCGCGTAGCGCAGGTCGATTTCGTTCTGGCCGGGCCCGGCCTCGTGGTGGGAGAACTCCACAGAGATCCCCACGGACTCGAGCATATTCACCGCGGTGCGGCGGAAATCCTGTACAACGCCGCCGGGAACGTGATCGAAATAGCCTTCGTAGTCCACGGGGGTGGGTTCACCGGTCTTGGGATCCAGCTCCGAGGATCGCAGCAGGTAGAACTCGATCTCCGGGGCGGTGTAACACGTGAAGCCCATGTCCGCGGCCTTGTTCAGGACTCGCCGGAGCACGCCACGCGGATCGGAGGCGGAGGGCTCACCGTCAGGGGTCTTGAGGTCGCAGAACATACGGGAGGTGGGTTCATCGTCCCCGCGCCACGGCAGCAACTGGAACGTGGAGGGGTCCGGCTGCAGCAGCATGTCGGATTCGTAGACGCGTGAGAGTCCCTCGATCGACGAGCCGTCGAAACCCAAGCCCTCATCGAACGCGGCTTCGACCTCGGCGGGGGCCAGCGCGACAGACTTCAACGTTCCCACGACATCCGTGAACCACAGACGCACGAATCGCACGTCACGATCCTCAATGGTTCGCAAAACGAATTCTTGCTGCCGATCCATGTGGAGCCACCTCGGGTATCTCGACCGTGTTGCGGATGTGGTCGCGGCACCGTGACGTCCCCGTCACAGGTGAGCCGCTACCCCAACTCTAACGGCAGGTACCCACACGCAGACGCGACGCACGGGCTCCCGGGGCGTGCGGCGTCGTCGGCGGTACCCTGGAGCAATGACCGCTACGCCCCAGTCAGACCAGGCCTCGACGACCCCCTCGCTGAGTGAGGTGACCCGCGTGCGCACGGTGCATTTGCAGCGTGCCAAGGCGCAGGGTGAGAAATTCGCAATGCTCACCAGCTACGACTCCCTGACGGCAGCCATTTTCGACGGCGCCGGCGTGGACGTCCTGCTCGTGGGAGACTCCGCAGGTAACAACGTGCTGGGTTACGAAACCACCATCCCGGTCACCGTCGACCAGATGATCCCCTTGGCCGCCGCCGTGGCTCGCGCAGCTCAGCGCGCTCTTGTGGTCGTGGATCTGCCCTTCGGTTCCTACGAGGAATCCCCCGAACAAGCGGTTCGCACCTCGGTGCGCATCATGAAGGAAACCGGCGCCCACGCCGTGAAACTTGAGGCCGGTGAGGAACTGGCCCACCACGTGGCCGCGGTGGTGCGGGCGGGCATTCCCGTGATGGGCCACGTGGGATTCACGCCCCAGTCCGAACACGCGCTGGGGGGCTACCGGGTCCAGGGCAAGGGCGACGCCGCCGCCAAGCTGATTGCCGATGCTCAAGCCGTGCAGGCGGCCGGGGCCTTCGCCGTGGTCCTGGAAATGGTCTCCGCGGACGCCGCGGAGGAGGTCGAGGACATCCTCTCGATTCCCACCGTGGGCATCGGTGCCGGCAACTCCACCACGGGTCAGGTGCTCGTGTGGCAAGACATGTTGGGGCTGAGGACCGGACGCATGCCGCGATTCGTCAAGCAGTACGCTCAGCTGTCCGAGACCATCGGTGACGCCGTGGGCAGCTACGTGGCCGAGGTGAAGTCCGGCACGTTCCCCGCTGAGGAGCACAGCTTCCGCGGCTGACCTCGATCCAGACACGGCAATGGCCCGGACGTTGACGTCCGGGCCATGTGCATGTTCGAGGTGTCTTACTCGCCCTTGTAGGCGGCGTCCTCATCGTCCCAGCGCTTGGTGTTCTCCGCGGCAGTCTTCAGCGCACGCGAAGCTTCCTCACGAGTGGCATACGGCCCCATGAGCTTGCGATAGTCGTCCTTGGGCCCCTCCTCGACCTGCTTGGTGTACAGGTTGTACCAGTACTCAGCCATGACATTCCCTCACTCTCACGGCGCTGCGCGCCCTTCGACGGTTCAATCCACGGGACGTGAAACCCTGGACCTCTGCCCGGCTCTGCTCCGAGCGTCTAAGGATTAGGCTAGTGCCAAGACCCGCGCAGTGCCCGCATACCGCCCGGCAGCTGCCCTTCGTTTCAACCCGTTGGAGGCAACGACCCACCGTGACATCGCACAACCTGGCCCCAGCTCCCGGATCCACCGCTCCCGTCGGGGACCTCAAACCGGGGATCATCGGACCCTCACGGACGGTCCCCGCCTCGATCACTCGCCCCGAATATGTGGGCCGTATGGATGCCAATGAAGGCAATGACTCCAACATGTACACCCCGGAGGAGATCGAGCTGGTCCGCGAAGCCGGTCGCATTGCGGCCCGCGCCCTCGAACTGGCCGGTGCCGCGGCACAACCCGGTGTCACCACCGATGAACTCGACAGCATCGCCCACGAGTACATGTGCGATCACGGCGCCTACCCGTCGTGCCTGGACTATCGCGGTTTCCGCAAGTCCATCTGCACGTCCCTCAACGAGGTCATCTGTCACGGGATCCCCGACTCCACCGTGCTCGAGGACGGGGACATCGTGAACCTGGATGTCACCGCGTACAAGAACGGAATGCACGGCGACACCAACGCAACCTTCCTGGTGGGCGACGTGGACGAGGACTCCCGGCTCCTGGTGGAACGCACCCGCGAAGCCACCAACCGCGCGATCAAGGCCGTTCGCCCGGGTCGCGAGATCAACGTGATCGGTCGGGTCATCGAGAAGTACGCCAAGCGTTTCAACTACGGCGTGGTCCGCGACTTCACCGGTCACGGCGTAGGGCGCGAGTTCCACTCCGGGCTGATCATCCCGCATTACGACGCCGCCCCCGGCTACAGCACCGAGATGAAGCCGGGCATGATCTTCACGATCGAGCCCATGCTGACCCTCGGATCGATCGCGTGGGACCAGTGGGACGACGATTGGACCATCACCACTTCCGACAAGCGTCGCACCGCCCAGTTCGAACACACCATGGCTGTGACAGAAGACGGCGTGGACGTACTCACCCTGCCGTAAACTAACCGCACATTCGGGGGTAGAACACTGCCCCTGACCACCTGGTTTCACCGTGAACCGAGAGGACCGTTCATGAGCCCCACCAACCCTTCGAAGGCCCCTTCGACGCTCGGCATCGGAGTTGATATCGGCGGTACCGGCACCAAGGGCGGGATCGTCGATCTCAGGACCGGGGAGCTCGTGGGCGACCGGTTCCGCATCCCCACGCCCAAGCCGGCCACCCCGGAGGCCGTGGCCACCGTGGTCAAGCAGATCGTGGACGAACTGCAGTCCCGCCCCGACGCCCCGGCTCCGGACTCGCACGTGGGCATCGTGTTCCCGGCCATCATCAAGGACGGCGTGGCGCTCTCGGCCGCCAACGTGGACAAGTCATGGATCAACACCAACGTGGATGCGCTCATGACCGAAACCCTGGGCCGTGAAGTGGAGGCTCTCAATGACGCCGACGGCGCCGGGTTGGCGGAGGCGTACTACGGCGCGGGCCGCGACAAGACCGGTTTGGTCATGGTCATCACCCTGGGCACCGGCGTCGGATCCGCAATGATCCTCAACGGCCAGCTGGTTCCCAACGCCGAGCTAGGCCACCTGGAAATCGACGGCCACGACGCCGAGACCCAGGCATCGGCGGCGGCTCGCGAACGCGAGGATCTACCATGGAAGAAATGGGCCAAGAAGCGACTGCAGCGGTATTTCTCCCACGTGGAGTTCCTGTTCTCCCCGTCCCTGTTCATCATTGGCGGCGGTGTGTCCAAGAACTCCGAGAAGTTCGTGCCGTACCTGGACCTGAAGACCCCGGTAGAGATTGCCTCACTGCGCAATAACGCGGGAATCGTGGGTGCTGCCCTGTGGGCCCAGCAGTGCCGTGATGCACAGGCGGCCAAGGCAGTGATCGACCCCGAGAAGAAGTAGCACGAACCCCGAACGCAAAGAATCCCGTTGGTACCGCGGCTTCCCCTCCGCAGTCCCAACGGGATCTTCGTGTTCTAGTTTATGTAGCTCTGGCGATTCAATCAACACCACGGAGCAGTTCATCTGTGAGCGATCGCAGGAACCCGCCCACGAACGCGTCCACCTTGACCGTGGCCAGGTGATCGGAGCCCGTGACCCCGTGATTGACGATGACCACGGGAATCCCGTTGCTCACCGCCCGACGCACATACCGTTTGCCGGAATTGACTGTCAATGACGTGCCCGCGACAAGAAGTGCCTCGGCCCTGTCGACCACCAGTTTTGCGTAACGCACCCGCTCCGCCGGCGCGTTCTCGCCGAAGAACACCACGTCGGGTTTGAGGATCCCGCTGCACACCGGGCAGTCCAGGATGTTGAAGTGCTCGGTGTGTTCAATGGTGGCGTCCGCGTCCGGCGCGTATTCGATGTCGTGGCGCGTGGCGACGTCGTCGTAGAACCCGGGATTCAACGCATCCAAGCGATCCGACAACACCGCACGGGGAATGGTGGAGCGGCAACGGGTGCAGATCACCCGTTGATGGGTGCCGTGCAGGTCCAGGACGTCGATACATCCGGCTTTTTGATGCAACCGGTCGATGTTCTGGGTGATGATTCCGCAGAGCGAGCCCCGGTGTTCCAATTCCGCCAGGGCCGCGTGCGCCTCGGAAGGTTTAGCCTGGGCGACGAAGTGCCATCCGAACTGGTTACGCGCCCAGTAATGACGACGCATCCGTTTCGAGCCCATAAATTGCTGGTAGGTCATGGGCGTTCGTGGTTTCGCCCCGGGGCCCCGATAGTCCGGGATACCGGAATCGGTGCTGACGCCCGCGCCCGTGAGGACCGCCAACCGCCGTCCCGACAACGCGGAAACCGCCGCTGGCAGTCCAGCGGCGGCATCGAGGGCATGAGGATCCGGAAACTGTGTCGCGTCCAGGGGCGCCCCGTAGCCGGCGCGAATCACCCGAACGGGCATCAGTGCTGCTCGAGTTGGGCCAGCGCCTGTTCGAGGCGCTCCAATTGCCGGGGTTCCGTGACCTCGGACTCGAAAGCGTCCACGATCACGCCCTGGGAATCAAGGACAAACGTCTGCCGCTTGGCGTAACCGCCGTCCTCGGACAGAACGCCGAAGCGCCGGCTGACATCACCGTGGGGCCAGAAATCCGACAGCAACTCGAAGTCATAGGATTCCTGGCGTGCGAAAGCGTCCAGGGTGAAAGAACTGTCGGTGGAGATCCCCAGCACCTTGGCGTTGCTCATCTCGAACACTTCGGGGTGGTCCTGCAGATAGCACAGCTCACTGGTGCACACGGGTGAGAACGCGAACGGGAAGAAGATCAACACCGCGGGGTTGCCGCGCAGCTGTGAGAGCGTCACCGCGGTGCCGCGCTGGTTGGGCAGGGTGAAATCCGGTGCGGAAGACCCGACGGAGATCATGGGAGCAGCTCCTGGCGTGGCTGGTGGGTGATCGCGCACATGGTCAGAAATTGCGCTTGGGTGCCAACCGGGTGACGGACCAGTCCGCGGAAACCCGCGCGGTGGTGGTCACGTGCAACCCCGCGGTGGGGGCAGCATCTTGCACGTCGGCCGGGGAAACGTGGCCTTCGCGGCCGGCCTTGGGGGTCAGCAGCCAGACCACACCGCCCTCGTCAAGGGTCGTCTGGACGTCCACGAGTTCGTCCACCAGGTCTCCGTCGCCGTCGCGCCACCACAGAATGACGGCGTCCACCACTTCCTGGGCCTCGTCATCGAACAGCTCAGAGCCGATGGTGGCTTCGATCTGGTCCCGCAACTGAGCGTCGACGTCGTCGTCGTAACCGAACTCCTGGACGTAGTCGCCGTCCTTAAAATTGAGCTGGTCCACCGCGGACTCGTCGGGGGCCTTTGCCTCGCTCACCGTATATACTCCTTCTCGATGTAGACGTGCAACCGCCCACAGTGCCGATGCACTGACGGATGTCGTGGCCGACGGGTGCCGGACCGAACATATAAACGGTGCGATACAAGACAACACCGGATTCGAGTCTCGTTCAAGCTCCACCGCATGGAAAGCGCGGATTCAAATTGTTGTGACGACTTCTATGTGACGCGCGGAACCAGAGCCTGCCGGTATGATCACTGACCATTTATGACACGATATAGAGCAAAGCGGTACGTCCCACAGCGGGCACCGATGACGCTCCTCGCCGGGCCACCCCCGATTCACGGAGCCGATGATAGAGAGGTTGAAGTGTCTTCATCCAGCAACCACCACATTCTCAGTGGCTTGACCAATAATCTGGAGGACGCCAACTCCGAGGAAACCCAAGAGTGGATCGAATCCTTCAAGGGTCTGATCGAGACTCAGGGCACCGAACGCGCGCAGTACATCATGCGCGCCATGTTGCAGTACGCGGGTGCGCATTCGGTCGGTGTGCCCATGGTGACTACCTCGGACTACGTGAACACCATTCCCGTGGACCAGGAACCGGAATTCCCCGGCGACGAGGAGATCGAGCGCCGGTACCGCGCGTTCATTCGCTGGAACGCCGCCGTGATGGTCCACCGCGCGCAGCGCCCCGAAATCGGGGTGGGTGGCCATATTTCCTCCTACGCCGGCGTGGCCACCCTCTACGAAGTGGGCTTGAACCACTTCTTCCGCGGACCCGAGCACCCGGGTGGTGGTGACCAGATCTTCTGGCAGGGCCACTCCTCCCCCGGTAACTACGCTCGCGCCTACTTGGAAGGGCGCCTGACCGAGGAACAGCTGGATGCCTTCCGCCAGGAGAAGACCAAGGCTCCCGAGGGGCTGCCCTCGTACCCGCACCCGCGGTGCCTCCCCGATTTCTGGCAGTTCCCCACCGTATCCATGGGTATCGGTCCGATGAACGCCATTTATCAGGCGCAGTTCAACCGCTACCTGCACAACCGCGGCATCAAGGACACCTCCGACCAGCACGTGTGGGCCTTCTTGGGCGACGGCGAGATGGACGAGCCAGAGAGCCGCGGTCTGCTGCAGGTGGCCGCCAACGACAAGTTGGACAATCTCACGTTCGTGGTCAACTGCAACCTGCAGCGACTCGACGGCCCGGTGCGCGGTAACGGCAAGATCATCCAGGAGCTCGAAGCGTTCTTCCGTGGCGCGGGCTGGAACGTCATCAAGGTCGTGTGGGGCCGCGAGTGGGATTCCCTGCTTGAGAAGGACAAGACCGGCGACCTCGTTCGGATCATGAACGAAACGCTCGATGGTGATTACCAGACGTACAAGGCCGAGTCCGGTGGATTCGTGCGCGATCACTTCTTCGGCAAGTCCCCGGAGACCAAGGAATTGGTGGCCGATCTCTCCGATGACGAGATCTGGAACCTGAAGCGCGGCGCTCACGACTACAACAAGGTCTATGCCGCGTATAAGGCAGCACTGGAGCACAAGGGCCAGCCCACGGTGATTCTGGCCCAGGCCATCAAGGGTTACGGACTGGGATCGCACTTCGAGGCGCGTAACGCAACGCACCAGATGAAGAAGTTGACCCTGGACGACCTCAAGGCCTTCCGCGATCGCATGCGCATCCCGATCAGCGACGAAGAGCTCGAAAAGGATCTGTACGGGGCGCCGTACTACCACCCGGGTGCCGATTCGCCGGAGATCAAGTACATGCTCGAGCGGCGTAAGGAACTGGGTGGCTTCACCCCCGACCGCCCGCACGAGCAGAAGGAGATCACCCTTCCCTCGGACAAGGCGTTCAAGTCCGCGAAGAAGGGCTCCGGTAAGCAGCTCGCCGCGACCACCATGGCGTTCGTGCGCATCCTCAAGGATCTGATGCGTGAGAAGGACTTCGGTCAGCGCATCGTGCCGATCGTGCCCGACGAAGCCCGTACGTTCGGTATGGACTCGTTCTTCCCGACGTCCAAGATCTACAACCCGAACGGGCAGAACTACCTGTCCGTGGACCGCGAACTGATGCTGGCCTACAAGGAGTCCGAGCAGGGCGTCATCCTGCACCCGGGTATCAACGAGGACGGCGCAGTGGCCGCGTTCACCGCGGCGGGCACCTCCTACGCCACCCAGGGCGAACCGATGATCCCGTTCTACATCTTCTACTCGATGTTCGGCTTTCAGCGCACCGGTGACGTGTTCTGGGCCGCAGCGGACCAGTTGGCGCGTGGCTTCATCATCGGCGCGACCGCCGGTCGCACCACGCTGGCCGGTGAAGGTCTCCAGCACATGGACGGCCACTCGCCCTTGTTGGCCGCGACCAACCCCGCCGTGATCCACTACGACCCCGCCTACGGCTACGAAATCGCGCACATCATCAAGCGCGGCATCGAGCAGATGTACGGCACGGCCGACGAGGACCACAACGTCATGTACTACCTCACGGTGTACAACGAGCCCATCCACCAGCCTGCCGAGCCGGAGAACGTGGATGTCGAGGGCATCGTCAAGGGCATCTACCTGCTCAAGCCGGCCGAGAACGAGGGTCCCCGTGCGCAGTTGCTCGCCTCCGGTGTGGGTGTGCCGTGGGCCATCGAAGCTCAGAAGATCCTCGCGGAGGACTGGGGTGTTTCCGCCGATGTGTGGTCGGTAACCTCGTGGATCAACCTGCGTCGCGACGCGCAGGCCGCCGAGGAAGAAGCGTTCCTCAACCCCAACGAGGGTGCCCGCACCCCGTACGTGGCCCAGGCTCTGGCGGGTGCCACCGGTCCCGTCGTCGCCACGAGCGACTTCGCCTCGGACCTGCCGGACATGATCCGGCAGTACGTGCCCAACGACTGGGCATCCCTGGGTGCGGACGGGTTCGGATTCTCTGACACCCGCGCCGGCGCTCGTCGCTTCTTCAACATCGACGCTCACTCGATGGTGGTGCGCACTCTGGAGATGCTGGCCAAGCGCGGTGAGGTCGACTGGTCCGCTCCGGCCCAGGCGATCGACAAGTACGACCTGCTCAACCCGAACGCCGGTACCTCCGGCAACGCCGGCGGCGAGGCCTGATCTCGCCGACCGCACGGTGACGGTTCCCGGGACACGCTCCCGGTAACCGTCACCCGGAATCGACCCTGACGCCCGCTCACGAAACCGTGGGCGGGCGTCAGGGTTTTGGATGCACTAACCTCATTCCATGGCTTCCGATTCCAAGGGCACGGCTCCCGCACGACAACGCTCCTCTCGACGTGTGACGTGGCCCCTGCGTAATCGACCTGCCGGAAGCCCCCATCCGCGCACCCTGGACAATCTCAAGGCCAATCTGGGCCAGGTTTCCACCGTGGCCGTCCAACGGCTGAGCACTACGTTGCCGTGGTTCTCCCAGCTGCGCGCCGATGAACGCTCCGAGCTCGGGCTCCTGGCTCAGCGCGGTATCTCCTCCTTCGTGCGCTGGTACGAGGACCCGCAAGAGCCGGTCTGGGTGCTCACGGAAGTCTTCAAGCAGGCGCCCACCGAACTCACCCGTTCCATTTCCCTGCAGAACGCGCTGCAGGTCCTGCGCATTGTGGTGGACGTCGTGGAGGAAAAAGTTCCCGAGCTCGCGCAGCCCAGTGACGAGAGCGCATTGCGCGAGGCCGTGCTGCGCTTCTCGCGTGAAGTCGCCTTTGCCGCCGCGGACGTCTATGCCAAGGCCGCCGAGAACCGCGGCTCGTGGGACGCCCGGTTGGAGTCACTCGTGGTGGACGGGATCCTGCGCGGGGACCGCTCCGACTCCCTTCGTTCCCGGGTCGCCGCGCTCGGGTGGACGGATCAGGGTCAGGTCACAGTCATGGTGGGTACGGCACCGGCCACCACCGGGCCGGGCAGTGTGGACAAGATCCGCCGTTCCGCGACCCGCCATGCCGCGGAGTGCTTGGTCTCGATCCAGACCGATCGCCTGGTGCTCGTCCTGGGTGACGTCGAGGACCCCCGACGCGCTCTTCCCAGACTCGCGTCCGTGTTCGGTGAGGGGACCGTGGTCTTCGGCCCCGCCGTCGACACGGTGTTCGATGCGAAATACTCCGCCGACCGCGCGTCGGCAGGGTTCCGAGCGACGTCGGCGTGGCCCCAGGCCCCGAGGCCGGTGGACTCCGAGGACGTGTGGCCCGAACGCGCCATGTCCGGCGATCCACTGGCCCTGCGAGCGATGGTCGACGCCGTGTGGGAACCGCTGTCCAGCTCCTCTACCGGACTGGTGGACACCCTCAGCACCTACTTCAGTGTGGGTAATTCTCTCGAGGCCACGTCTCGCGAACTGTTCGTCCACGCCAACACCGTGCGCTATCGGCTGCGCAGGGTCTGCGACATCACCGGGTGGGACCCCTTGATCCCCAGAGATGCCTTCGTGCTGCACTGTGCCATGGTCGCGGGTCGCCTGAACTCGCCCCAATAGGGGTGGGTTTGTAGGACTCGCACAAAGCAGCACACACCACTTGGTGGCCGAGAACACCCCCGATCCGGTCACGATTTGGTGAAATAGGATGGTGATTGCCGTAGTTTGCCCGGGTCAGGGCTCCCAGAAACCAGGTTTCCTCCGCGAATGGCTGACCGTGGACGGTGTGCCAGAGCATGTAGCGCAACTGTCCGAGGCCGCCGGGCTGGATCTCGCCCATTACGGCACCAAAGCGGACGAGGAAACGATCAAGGACACTGCCGTCGCACAGCCGCTCATCGTGGCGGCAGGACTCATCGCCGGACGGCTGCTGGCCAGCTCCTACAAGGACCGCGATGACATCGTCTTCGCGGGTCACTCCGTGGGCGAGATAACCGCCGCCGCTCTGTCGGGCGTACTGAGCGAGGCGGACGCCATGCGATTCGTCCGGGTTCGCGCCACCGAAATGGCCAAGGCCGCCGCGGCAACGCCCACGGGCATGGCCGCAGTTCTCGGCGGCAAGGCCGACGACGTCGCCGAGGCCATCGCAGCAGCCGGCACCTCCCCCGCCAACGCCAATGGTGGTGGCCAGGTCGTTGCGGCCGGCACCCTGGAGCAGTTGGCTGCGTTGAAGGAGAATCCCCCGGCCCGCGCCAAGGTGATCCCCCTCAAGGTGGCCGGGGCCTTCCACACCGAGCACATGGCTCCCGCGCTGGAACCGCTGCGTGAGCTGGCTCCGCAGCTGTCCCCGCAGGACCCCGCCCACACGTTGTTGACCAACTTCGACGGCTCGGTCATCGCCTCGGGAACCGACGTTCTCGAATCCCTCGTGGAGCAGGTCTGTCGCCCCGTGCGCTGGGACGCCTGCATGGACACCATGGCCGAGCTGGACGTGGAGCAGCTCATCGAGCTTCCGCCGGCCGGCACTCTGGCGGGGCTGGCCAAGCGTGGCCTGAAATCTGCACAAGCAACCGCGGTTAACACACCCGAAGATCTTGAAGCGGTCCGGAGTATTCTGAGCTGACAACGGTGCCTCGCCATCGCGCAGCACGCAACGGATTTGCACCAAGTAAGGAGTCAGCCTCTCGTGGCGACCATTAAGCAGAACACCCCGAACGCCCATTCCAAGATCTTGGGTATGGGTGCCTACCGTCCTTCCGTGACGGTCACCAATGACGACGTGTGCAAGTGGATCGAGTCCTCGGACGAGTGGATCGTCAAGCGCACCGGTATTCACACCCGAAAGCGTGCTCCCAAGGAAGTCTCCGTGCTGGAGATGGCCGAGCACGCCGCGCGTGAAGCCCTGGAGAACGCCGGCCTCACGGGCGAGCAGTTGAGCACGATCATCGTCTCGACCGTGACGTTCCCGTACATGACGCCCTCGTTGGCGGCCAAGCTCGCGGATCGCATTGGTGCGACCCCGGCGGCTGCCTACGACGTCTCGGCGGCCTGCGCCGGTTACTGCTACGGCATCGCCCAGGCGGACGCGCTCGTGCGTTCCGGTGCGGCCACCAACGTTCTGGTGATCGGTGCCGAGAAGCTCTCGGACGTGATCGATAACGGTGAGCGTTCCATTTCGTTCCTGCTCGGCGACGGCGCCGGAGCTGCGGTCATTGGCCCCTCGGACGAGCCCGGCATTGGTCCCTCCGTCTGGGGTTCGGACGGTTCCAAGTGGGACGCCATTCGCATGACTCACCCGCTCACCGACATCCTGACGGTGGAGCAGGGCGGCGAACGCACCTTCTCCAAGGACCTCACGGACCCGGAGACCGGCGAAATGCGCCCGGACGCCACCCTGTGGCCCACGCTGCGCCAGGACGGCCAGACGGTCTTCCGTTGGGCCTCGTGGGAAGGCGCGCGCGTCGCTCAGGAAGCGCTCGACGCCGCAGGTTTGGCTCCCGAGGAATTGGCCGCTTTCGTGCCCCACCAGGCGAACATGCGGATCATCGATCAGATGGCCAAGGTGCTCAAGCTGCCCGAGTCGGTCATCATCGCCCGCGACATTGCGGACGCGGGTAACACCTCTGCCGCATCCATCCCCTTGGCCACACACCGCCTGCTCGCGGAGCACCCGGAACTGTCCGGAAAGCCCTCGTTGCAAATCGGTTTCGGTGCGGGTCTGGTTTACGGCGCCCAAGTGGTGCTGCTGCCCTAAACCCGCCAGTGAGGTGTCGTAGGGTTAGACCGCACACCTTATGTTCTTGGATCGTTCCGGTTGAATCGGTGCGAACCACAGCGACAGCTCACCAGAGCGTCGTCGTTCAATAGCAAGGTCGCGTGATGCGACCCCAGAGAAAGGAAGCCACCATGGCGAGCAAAGACGAAATCCTGGCCGGCCTGGCAGAAATCGTGAACGAAGAGACCGGCCTGGAGACCGAAGCTGTCCAGCTCGACAAGTCCTTCACCGACGATCTCGACATCGACTCGATCTCGATGATGACCATCGTGGTCAACGCCGAGGAGAAGTTCGACGTGACCATTCCTGACGAAGAGGTCAAGAACCTCAAGACCGTCGAGGACGCCGTCAACTTCATCGACAACGCTCAGGCCTGAGCCTTCGATGAAGCGCGGCGTGCTGGGCGGCCCTTCACGGGTCATCCGCACGCCGCGCTTCGTCTACCGGACCCCTGGCCACCGCCAGCCTCCGGAACCCATGCGATCCCGGACACGAGGAAGTGCAGATAATGTCCCGCAAAGTAGTTGTCACCGGCTTGGGAGCCATCACCCCCATCGGTGAAAACGTCCAGGAAACCTGGGCCAACGCTCTCAAGGGCGTCTCCGGTGTTCACGCCCTGGAAAATGACTGGGTCGAACAATACGACTTGGCGGTCCGCATCGGCGCGACCGCCCCCGCCCCGTCGGAAGACGTGGTTTCCCGCGTCCAGGCCAAACGTCTGGACCCCTCAGGACAGTTTTCCGTGGCTGCCGCACGTGAAGCCTGGAACGATGCCGGTTTCTCCGGCGACACCGCGGACACCAGCGACGAACTGGATCCCACCCGCGTGGGCGTGGCCTTCGGCACAGGTATCGGTGGCGTGTGGACCCTCTTGGATGCTTGGGACACCATGCAGGCCAAGGGTGCGCGCCGCGTCAAGCCCATGACCGTTCCCATGCTCATGCCCAACGGCAATGCCTCGTCCGTGAGTATGGAGTTCAAGGCCCGTGCGTGCGCCATCACCCCGGTGTCGGCGTGCGCCTCAGGCACCGAGGCCTTCTACCAGGGTCTCAACTTGATCCGCGAGGGCAAGGCGGACGTGGTCATCGTGGGCGGCGCAGAAAGTGCGATCCACCCCGTGACCATCGCGGCCTTCAACTCGATGCAGGCCCTGTCTCGTCGCAACGACGATCCGCAGGCTGCATCGCGCCCCTTCGACCTCGACCGTGACGGCTTCGTCATGGGCGAGGGCGCCGGAGCATGCATCCTGGAATCAGAGGAACATGCCAAGGCCCGCGGCGCCAAGATCTATGCCGAGCTTGCCGGTGCAGGTCTCAGCGCGGACGCGCACCACATCACCTCCCCGGCCATCGGCGACGAAGGTGGCCCCGCGCGCGCACTGCGGGAGTCCATGGTCTCAGGTGGTTTCGAGCCCTCCGAGATCAAGCACGTCAACGCACACGCGACCTCCACGCCCGTGGGTGACATCCCGGAGGCCGGTGCCCTCCGCGCCGCGTTCGGCTCCGAGGTGGACAGCATGGCTGTCTCGGCCACCAAGTCCATGACCGGTCACCTGCTGGGTGGCTCCGGTGCCGTGGAAGGTGTGCTCACCATCCTGGCGCTCAAGAACCGGATTGCGCCGTGCACCATCAACCTGGACAACCAGGACCCGAAGATCGATCTGGACGTGGTGACCACGGCCCGCGATTTGCCCTCGGGTGACATGGTGGCCATTTCCAACTCGTTCGGTTTTGGCGGTCACAACTCCGTGGCGGCCTTCCGCTCCGTCTAGGAGTCGGCTACCGACTGAGAAACAAAGAGCCCCGGCTCGCACCGCTGACGGAAAGCGGTGCGAGCCGGGGCTCTTTGTCGTGGGGCGTTGACGTACGTTACTGGTGCGGGCACCATCGGGAACTCCCGAGCATCATCGACTCAGGCGTTGTCTCCGGGCGCTGCGGGACGTGTTTCCTGTGAACGTGTCCTAGCTGACGCGGTGCAACCAGCGAACGGGAGCGCCCTCGGCCGCGTGGCGGAACGGTTCGAGTTCCTCGTCCCAGGCTTCACCCAGGGCCACCGACAGTTCCGTGAGGAGCAGGGTGGGATCTCCGGCGGCGGCCTCGTAGGCGTAGCGGATTCTGTCCTCGCAGACCACGATATTGCCGGCTACGTCCGTGGTGGCATGGAAAATTCCCAAATCGGGCGTGAACGACCAACGCGAGCCATCGTTGCCGCGGCTGGGGTTCTCGGTGACCTCGAAGCGCACGCGGCCCAGGGTGCGCAGGGCGGAAGCCAAGAGGGCACCTGTACCGGCGACCCCGGACCACTCGAGTTCGGTGCGCATGGCACCGGGTTCGGCGTTCTGAGGGGTCCACTCAAGATCCGTTCGCTGTCGCGAAACGGACTCCAGAGCCCACTGGATGTGGGGGCACAGCGCCTGGGGTGCGGAGTGCACATACAGCACACCGCGGGTGGTTGGTGAAGACATAGCCTGTTCCTCCGTCATGTAGGTACGTCTTCCCCAACGCCCTGCACGGAGTTCTTCGGTTCACCACCGCAGACACATTTAGTTGTTTCACAGCCACCATGAGTCCTTCTCGCGGATTCGAGGCCGGTGGATCAACTCGCGTGGCTGCTGGCACCCATTGTTCAGGAGGGACGTGTGCGGGTCAACCTAAAGCCGTTGCGCCGCCAACATGTCAGGCTCTGGGATGCGCCTGAGCATAGGCATTCTTGAGACGTTCGACCGAGACGTGGGTGTAGATCTGGGTGGTGGCCACGGTGGAATGTCCCAGGAGTTCCTGCACGCTCCGCAGGTCCGCTCCCCCGTCCAGAAGGTGCGTGGCCGCGCTGTGCCGGAGGCTGTGCGGACCGCTCGCGTGCGTGTCCGGCACGGCCTGCAGGGCATCGGCGACCACCCGTCGCGCAACCCGGGCGTCGATTCTTCCGCCGCGTGCACCCAGGAACATTGCGGCACCCGACTTCTCCGTGGCCACGACCTCACGACGACGCCGCCACACCTCCAGAGCCTGCTCTGCCCGGTCGCCGAAGGGCACTCTCCGTTGCTTGTTTCCCTTGCCGGTCACGGTGATCACTTTGATGCTTCGATCTACGTCCGAATCGTTGAGGTTGACGACTTCGCTGATGCGGGCCCCCGTGGCGTAAAGCAGTTCGACGAGCGCCCAATCCCGGGCCGCCAGAGCCGCGGAGCGATCATCCTCAGCGGGTTGTTCTGCCGCGGCGGCCAAGCCGTCGAGCATGTCGGACAACGCGGTCGAGTTGACCACCTCGGGGAGGTGTTGACCTGTTTTGGGCCCTTTCACGGACGCGGCCGGGTCATGGTCCAGCCGACCGTTGTCCACCGCCCACCGACAGAACGTGTGAACCGAAGCGATCCCCCGTGACACCGAACTGCGGGCCAATCCCCGTTGATGCCGCTGCGCGAGCCAGCCTCGGAGGGATTCACGGTCAAGATCCTCGAGTCCCTTGAGCCGGCGGGCCGTCATCCATGCGGACAACTCCTCCAGGTCCCCCACGTACGAGCGGATGGTGTGTTCGCTCCTGGCTTTCTCATGTCGCAGGTGCCGGGCAAACAACGCGATCTCCTCCGAGAGGGCCGTTGCCGTCTCGTGGTCCTGTTCCGGTTCATGCGCGGGATGTTCCTGGGGCATTCTTCGAGCCTACTCGGCGCCATCCCAACAGGGAGTCTGCTGCCAGTCCCCGGGATCGCAACGTGGACAAGCCGGTCATGACTTCCGTCGGTGACAGCCCGGACACTCGGCACAGATTGGACGGATCGGCATCCTGTCTCAGCGGCAGGGCGTCGTAGAGGCGTAGCAAATGCGGCTCCAGCGAATCCTCGGGCCGCTGCGCCACGTCGTCCTGCTCGGCCTGGATGCCCAGGGCTGCGTCATTGCCGAGGGGGCCGAGCAGTTCCAAGACTTCGGCACCGTTGTTGACCAGGATGGCGTGATCTTCTCTGATCAGTTTGTGACAACCGGCCGAACCCCCGCTCAGGACATCACCGGGTACGGCCGCGACCTCCCGCGACAGGGATTCGGCGTGGTGAGCGGTGTTGAGTGATCCGGACCGCCAGGCGGCCTCCGTGACCACCGTGGCCCGGGACAGCGCAGCGATGAGCCGATTACGTTGCAGAAACCGATATCGCGTGGGTGAGCAACCCAGTGGAACTTCGCTGAGCAGCATCCCGTGTTCCTCGATACGACTCAGCAGGCCCGCGTTGGCGCTCGGATAGAACCTGTCCACCCCGCAGGCTAGGACTGCGACCGTGGGTGGCTCCGCAGTGCCCGCGGTGAGCGCCGCGGAGTGCGCGGCGGCATCGATCCCGTAGGCCCCGCCCGAGATCACGCACCACCCCTCGCCACTGACGTGATGCGTGATGTCCCGAGTTACGGCCGCGCCGTAAGCACTAGCATTACGAGATCCGACCACGGCCACGCTGTGCGCGAGACCGGGGAGTTTGCTGCGATCCCCGCGCCCCCAGAGCGCAATGGGTCTGTTCAGACCCAGGTCATCGAGTGGTTCGGGCCAGTCAGGATCCTCCGGAATCACCACCCATGCGCCCAGGGAGTGAGCATGGCGAGCATCCGTGTCAGGGTCGACCACCGGCAGTCGGGAGCGCCAGGCCTCGAAACGGTCCCCCAGGTCGGCGGGCTTACTGCGAAGTCCCCACGTGGCCATTGCGGTCTGGACTTTTTGGAGCAGCCACCCCGGCGGCCTCTGATGAGAGGTGATGGTGTCCCGCAGGGTGATGGGCCCCAGACAGTGCAACAGGGCCATGCCCGCGCGATCGGCCGGTTCGATCATGCGGGCGAGTTGGGTTCTGGCTCCGCGCAGTTCATCGCTGTACGTCGCGGGGGATTCGTGGTCTGCCATTGGCTGGTTCATGAGGTCACCGTGGTCTTGAAGAAGAGTGCGAGTTGCACGTGCTCTGAGCTGGGAGATCCGGCACCGGCCAAGTCAGCGAGGGTCCATGCGACACGGAGCACCCGGATGTAGCCGCGCGCGGTCAGGGTGTGGTTGTCCATGGCTTTCTTCAGTGACTGAACAGTGTGCCGTTCGGGAGACAACGCTTTGCGCAGAAGAGAACCGGGGACATCGCTGTTGAGCTGCAGTCCGTAGCGAGCTAACCGTTCGCGTTGCGCAGCCCTTGCCGCACCGACCCGTTCGGCCACACTCGCGCTGTCCTCCGGAGGCTCACCCCGCGCGGAGTTCAGCTCGTGATAGGTCACGGCGGGCACCCGCAGTTGTAGGTCCACGCGGTCGATAAGTGGCCCGGACAGCTTGTTGAAATACCGGTGCCTTTGGTGAGCGGTACAGGTACATCGATTCCCGACTCCCTCTGCTTGACCACACGGGCACGGATTCGCAGCGAGAACCAGTTGGAACTTGGCGGGATATCGGGACACGTTCTGCGAGCGCGCAATGGTCACTGTTCCGGACTCGAGGGGCTGACGGAGCGTGTCCAACACCCGCCGTTCAAACTCCGGTGCTTCGTCCAGGAACAACACACCCCGGTGGGCCAGTGAGATGGCGCCCGGTCTAGGGATTCCACTGCCCCCGCCACACAGTGCGGGCGTCGTAATGCTGTGGTGGGGGGCCTGCAAGGGTGGCCTGCGGATCAGTTCGGAACAGCGCGAGTCACCGCGCAGGGAATGGATCGAGGTCACCTCGAGTGACTGGTGGTCGTCCAGATCCGGGAGGATTCCGGGCAGCCGTTCGGCGAGCATTGTCTTCCCGGCACCCGGTGGTCCCACCATCATCAGGTGATGGCCCCCGGCGGCTGCGATTTCCAACGCCTGCCGCCCTTCGATCTGCCCCACCACATCCCGAAGATCCGGAGCTTCCGTATTCTCAGCCGTGTCCGTGCAGCCGTCCGGTGACTTGCTACCCCCGGGCACCCTGTTCAACAGCTGCGGGTCGGCGCCGTGCATCACGAGCAGTTCCGCCAAATGCGAGACGGCGGTGACCTCGGCACCGGACACCAGCCGCGCCTCTTCGTAATTTTCCCTGGCTACGACAACCGTGGAATGCCCGTGCAGTACCGCCGCGTGCACCGCGGGCAACACGCCCCGCACGGGACGCAATGACCCGTCCAAACCCAGTTCGGCGAGGTACACAGTGTCTGAAGCAGCCCGAATGGCACCGTGCGCCGTGAGCACCGCCATGACCACAGCGACGTCGAAATGTGAACCGCGCTTGGGAAGCGTGGCCGGCGACAGGTTGACGGTGATCTTCCGCGCGGGAAGCTTGATCCCGGCATTGCGCGCGGCCGCACGAATACGCTCCCGTGACTCGTTCACCGCCTGGTCCGGGAGCCCGATGATGCTGAAGGCTGGCAACGATTGGCCGATATCAGCCTCAACGTCAACCACGTGACCGTCCAACCCGACCAACGCCACGGACTTGGTCCGTGCGAAGCCGGTCATCGCGCATCACTTCGCAGGTACGGGCGGCGGACGTGTCGCTGGGGGCGACGAACAAGCTGTGAATGCGAGTGTCTGGGCATGACACCACCATGACGGCGCGGGCCCACACGGCACAGAGCCTACCGCCCGCTGTGCAGTTCTGGAGTGGGCTCCGCACGGCGACCGGAGAACGCAATCAGCAATCCATGGATAACGAGCCATGGCCCACAGGCCCAGCTCAGTGAGCCGCCGACTAAAAGGTCCATCAGTGAGTGGAGTTCAGGCCGTCACGGCTGCACAGGTTGCTGCTCCCCCACCGCCTGAGCGGGAACAGATGGCGCGACAGGGGGCACCGATGCTCCCGCCTCGGGCGCGGTGGTGGGCTGAGTACCGGGTTCGGATGGCACCGGTTCCTGCGGCGGCGCAGGGGCATCCGTGGGCTCTTCGGGAACGGGATCGGTGGTCGACTCGGAACCGCCGCCATCGGCGGGAGGTTCCTCTTCCGTGGGCTCATCCCCCGGATCCCCCGGAGGGGGGTCTTCCTCCGGAGCTTCCGGTTCGGCTGGATCCGCCGGGGACGCGGGGCGCGGCGCGGCAGGTTCGTTGCGGCTGTCCGGGCTGGGTCTGACAGCTCGTTCCTCGGAGTCGCCCATGGACGGAATCAGTTCCATGCTCGCGAACGTCGCCGGCAAACGACTCAGGTCTCCCACCAGAATTTCATCGCCTCGGCCACCCACCGGCACGTCGCCGGTGTACTTGGCCACGGTGTCATCCGCGCGACGGTCGATGTCCCGTGCCTTTTCTTCGGAGACCCGATCACCACCGGCATTCGTCCATTCCCCGTTATCGCCCCGCTCGGATGTCCATTCGGGCGCTACCTTGGGAAGAGCGTCGAGTCGGTAAATGGAACCGTCCTCGGCGGTCAACACCAGCCTGCTCACGGAGACCGGCTGACGGCCGTTCCGATTGTCGATGCTGATTTTCGCGTACAACGCTCGCTCTACCCCGGCGTCCTTGCGGAGCTTGTCGACATCCTCGTCGGGCGGCGGCGTTGCGGGGAGGGTGATCCGCACGGATGCGCCCGAGGGCAAACGGGCATTGAACGTTCCGCCACGCAGACCGGCGCTCGACGTTTCGGCCGAGACCGACGGCGATTCCTCCGGGACTTGCTCGTCCCCGTCGTTACAGCCGGTCAGGAGGGACACGGAAAGTCCCGCGGCTATCAACACACCCATGGCGCGCCTGCGTGGCAGAAAGAATGTCACCAAGCGACCCCCACTGATCATCGACTGTTCAGGGTGCCGTTCTCGACCCCCGACCTACCGTGGCACGTTGGGCTGCGGATGTCACTCAGCACGCCGGGAGTCCATCAAATTGTGACCTTTGGATATCAGTGCCAGCTCAGCGACCCCATGTGTTCGACGCGCGGGGCATCCCCGGCCGGCCAGTGCACCGACACCACGTCCACACTGGGGATCTCTGACCAACCGTGTTCCCGAGCCCATGCGCGGGCCAACCGATGGAGACGTTGCAGCTTCTCGGGTCCCACGGCCTCAGCCGGGTGACCGAAGCCGGACCCTGTTCGGGTCTTGACCTCGAAGATCGTGACCGCGCCCGCGCGTTCCGCCACGATGTCCAATTCACCGCGCACCGGGTGATCTGCTGGGGTGGCTCGCCAGTTGCGATCCAACACATGCCATCCGGCGCGGGTCAGCAGATCGGCAATCAGATCTTCCCCGGAGCGGCCCGTACTGATGTGGGTCGCGGGCGGATCCGGAGCGGCTGGGGACACGCGAGAAATACTCATGGAACCATCGTGACGATCCAGCGCTCCCATGAACATGGCTAACGTGTGCCTGTGGAGTGCGCATGCTCGATTGACCCGGACATTGCCACGACCCGAACGGAGCTAAATGCCCAAGTTCCAACTCACCCGATGCAGCGGGGTCGCGCCGTGCTCCACTATCGCGGCCCGGTGGACCGCACTCCCGTAGCCCTTGTTCGACTCCCAGCCGTACGCCGGGTACTCCCCCGCGTAGTTGCGCATGATTGCGTCGCGCTCCACCTTGGCGGCAATCGATGCGGCCGCCACAGAGACGCAGTGGGCGTCGGCCTTGACCAGGGTGCGCACCACCGCGGGCACGCCCCACGGGTCGGTTTCCTGGCCCAGCACTGGTTCGGTGCGCAACCAGTTGTAGGACCCGTCCAGGATCAGCCCGTCCACGCTGATCCCCGACGACGCCGCTTGGGCCAGTGCCCTGAGTCCGGCCAGTCGAAGGGCGGCGCTGATTCCCAGTCGGTCGATTTCGAAGGGTTGAGCGTGGCCCACGGTGCAGGCTGCGGCCCACGAATCGATGGCCGGGGCCAGTGCTTCGCGGCGCTTGGCCGTCAGTGCCTTGGAATCCCGTACCCCGTGCCAAACGGAAGGATCGGCGCTATCGAGGGCGGCGGCGTCGAACACCACGAGCCCGACGCTCGCGGGACCGGCCAATGCGCCGCGACCCACCTCGTCCATGCCGCCCACGTACCGCAGACCCTGCGCGGCGAGTTCGCGCTCCAGATCGATGCCGGGATCACTCGTGACTCGTGAGCCCACGATCAGTCGTCGGAAGAGCCGGTGGCCGGAACGTCCGCGAAGACCTGTTCCGGGTGGTGCAAGATCTGGAAGCGATCCAGCGGCCATGCGATCACGAACGCGGTGCCAATGATGTCTTCCTTGTGGATGAACGCGTTGTTGTTGGCCAGGTGCACGCGGGAGTCGGCGGAGGCGTTGCGATGATCGCCGAGCACGAAGAAATGATTGTCCGGAACGATCACGTCGAACGGGATCTCGGACGGCACGGCACCCGGGTACACGTAGGTCTCGTCCAGCGGCGTGCCGTTCACGCTGATCTTGCCGTCAGCGTCGCAGCAGACCACATGGTCACCGCCCTGACCGATCACGCGTTTGACGAGGGCCTGATCACCGCTGTCCGGGAGGATTCCCACGAAGGACAGGGCGCTCTGGATGGCTCCGCCCAGGCCCTCGCTACCCTGCGGCTGGGAGGGGAGCCAGTTCTTGGTGTCATCGAAGACCACGATGTCGCCGCGGTCGATGTTCCCCAGATTGGCGCTCATGACGTTCACGAAGATTCGGTCATCCAACTCCAGAGTGTTCTCCATGGAGCCGGAAGGAATGTAGAAACCCCGCACGAACAGGGTCTTGACGATGAAGGCGATCAGGATGGCCAGGACCACCACGATCAGGATTTCCTTGACGGAGCTCCAGGCCGAATTGGCCTTCTTGGCGCTCCGCGAGGCCAAGGAACGGGACGAACGCGAGGACCGGCGGGGCCGCAACGGCTCCTGCTCCGGCTGCTCCCCCGCGGAATCTGATGGACGTTCTTCAGTCACTACGCCGTGTTCCTTCCTGACATGGTGGGTGTCTGCACCCATGGGCAGACTACAAGTCCCGGGCTCGGTCCAGGGGCCACAACACCCGTTCTGCGGTTCCGATGATGCGTTCCGTGCGGATCAGCCCACCGCCGGGTGCACCCAACAGAGAACGCGAATCCACAGATTCACTGCGGTGGTCCCCCATGAGCCAAACGCGATCAGCGGGAACGTGCACGGCAAAGGGAATGTCCGAGGGCCGGACGTCAGCGTACAGATACTCCTCCTCGAGAGGCTGGCCGTCGACCGTGATCTTGCCCTGAGCATCACAGCATTCGATGGAGTCTCCGGGCACCGCCATCACACGCTTCACGTACGCGGTGGACGATCCGTTCAGACCCAGCCAGCGACCCACACCGTTGACCGCCTGGGTGTACCAGGGGTCCGTGGAATGCAACGGGTCCAGGGAACCGCGGCCGTCGAAAACCACGAGTTCTCCGCGCTGCAGCTCATCCGTGTCGGCGAGCTTGCTGACCAGCACCCGATCCCCGCCCTGCAGCGTGGGCTCCATCGAGTTGGAACCCACCCAGTAGACATCCACCACGAAAGCACGTACCACGGCGGCGATGAGCAGAGCCGACAGTACGGCAAGGGTGACGACCCGCAGCCACCAGCGCCGCGGAGAAAGGGGTGCACGTACAGCGGAGGACCCGGCAGATGCCGGGCCCTCCGTGCGTTCCGAGTGCAGATGCACGTGGAAAATGCTTACTTGCTCGAAGCGCTCGAGTCACGCTTCTCGCGGATACGAGCGGCCTTACCGTGGCGATCGCGCATGTAGTAGAGCTTGGCACGACGCACATCACCGCGGCTCACGAGCTCGATCTTGTCGATGATCGGGGAGTGCACCGGGAAGGTACGCTCCACGCCAACACCGAAGCTGACCTTGCGAACGGTGAAGGTCTCGCGCACGCCGGAGCCCTGGCGGCCCATGACGTAACCCTTGAAGACCTGAACACGCGAACGGCTACCTTCAATGATGTTCACGTGGACATTCAGGGTGTCGCCGGGGCGGAAATCCGGAATGTCGTTACGCAGGGACTTGGCATCAAGCTGATCGATAAGGTTCATGCTTTTTCTCCTCGCGACTGCCGCAGGTCGATCGCGTGTGGTCCGCGCGGCTCAGCCATGAAGGTTTGAGCCAACGCGCAGAAGTATGTCGAAATCGGGCCGGTGTGGTGATTTCGAATGCGTGGTTGTTGGTCGCTCTCCCCCCTGCGGCAGGGGCGTGCCCAACTCACGCACAGCGACCCATTATGCCATATTTCGGCTAGCCCTGTGCACCGTCAGCGGGGGCAGGGGCACAGACCTGGAACGAACCGTTGACCACCTGGAATCCGTGCTCCCGCAGGATGGCCAGTTCGGCCTTGTTCAGGTCCGCCGGGTTGAGCTGTTCGATCATGTCCGGGCGGCGCTGAGCAGTGCGGTGCAGTTGCTGGTCACGGCGCCAGCGGGCAATGTTCCCGTGGTGTCCGGACAACAGCATGTCCGGGATGGCGCGCTCTCGCCACATGGCCGGCTTGGTGTATACGGGGTATTCGAGCAGCCCGCCGGTGTGGGATTCTTCGGCGAGGGATTCCGGGTTGCCGATCACCCCGGGGATCAGCCGGGTCACGGCCTCGACCATGGCCAGCACGGCCACTTCTCCCCCGTTGAGCACGTAGTCACCCAGGCTCATGGGACGCACCACGGCGTGTTCGGAGGCCCAGTCGATGAAGCGTTCGTCGATTCCTTCATAGCGGCCGCACGCGAACACCAGGTGCTTCTCGTCGGCCAGTTCGTACGCGACGTCCTGGGTGAAGACTTCGCCGGCCGGCGAGGGCACGACCAGCACGGGCTTCCGGGACGACGGCGACGCCGCGGTCACGGACTCGAGCGCCTGTGCCCACGGTTCGGGTTTCATCACCATTCCGGCACCACCGCCGTACGGGGTGTCGTCCACGGTGCGGTGCCGGTCCGTGGCAAAGGTCCGTGGATCCGTCACGGACAGGTCCAACACGCCGTCCGTCATGGCCTTACCGATCAATGACAGTTCCAACGGCGCCAGGTACTCGGGGAAGATGCTCAGCACATCGATGCGCACGGTGCTACTCCTCCGAGCCCAGGTCCAGCAGACCGGCGGGCGGGGTCAACAGCACGCGGCCGGTTTCCAGATCCACCTCCGGCACGATTTCTTCGACGAACGGGATCAGAATACGACGCCGCTCCCCCACGATTTCGATTTCCAACAGGTCCTGAGCCGCTCCGGAGATCAGTGCGGTGACCTTTCCGACCTCGCGATCGTCCCGGGTGGTGTCCACGGCCATGAGACCGAGCAGATCGTCCTGGTGCCATTCGTCGTCCTCGAGCTCCACCTCGTGGGCCTCGGCATACAGCTGTGCCCCGCGCATCTCTTCTGCACGGTTGCGGTCGGTGATCTCCTCGAAGCGGGCAATCAGCACTTTTTTGTTCCAGCGAAAACCCGCGGTCGTGAGGGTCTCGGGAAGTCCCGCGGCGGCGTCGGCCTGCCCCTGAGGCCACTGGACGCTCAGGCTCGACCCGGGCGCGAAACGCGACTCGGGATCGTCGGTGAACAGTTGCACCGTGACTTCCCCGCGCACGCCGTGGGGCTTTCCGATGCGTGCAATCCGAACGCTCATGAGATCTCCTTTGCCGGATCTGGACCAGTGTGATGTTTTTACCAAATGATGACGGCCCCCGTCTCCCGCGACTGCAGGAAACAGGGGCCGTTCACGTACGCGCGGTCTTTAGCGACGACGACGGTCGGTATCGACCACGTCTACGCGCACAATTTCGCCGGGTGCCAGGGCCGTCACGACGGTGCGCAAGGCCTTGGCGGTGCGTCCGGAACGCCCGATCACGCGGCCGAGGTCATCGGGGTGAACCCGAACCTCGAGGATCTGCCCGCGGCGTCCTTCGCGTGAGCGAACGGTGACGTCCTCGGGGCTGTCCACAATGCCGCGAACCAGGTGTTCCAGAGCCTCGGCGAGCATGCTCACTCTGCCTTCTCGGCGTTGTCCTCCGTGGAGTCCTCAGCCGCACCCTCGGTGGAAGCTTCCTCGGCGGGCGCTTCGGCCTGCTCGGAAGCCTCGGCCTTGTCAGCCTTGGGGGTGATGGCCTCGGGGATGATCACGGAACCCTTGTCGGGTGCCACGAACTCAGCCTTGGTCTCGGGGGCCTTATAGGTACCCTCGGCACCGGGCTCACCCTTGAACTTCTGCCAGTCACCGGTGATCTTCAGCAGTGCTGCAACGGCGTCAGAGGGCTGTGCGCCCACGCCGAGCCAGTACTGGATCCGGTCGGAAACCAGGTTGATGTAAGAGGGGTGCTCGGTCGGCTGGTAGACGCCGACCTCCTCGATGACACGACCATCGCGCTTCTTGCGGGAGTCGACGATGACAACGCGGTAACGGGGATCGCGCATTTTACCCATGCGCTTGAGACGAATCTTAACTGCCACTTGAGTGGTTACTCCTGTTTCGAATGTGGTCGGAAATGCACACACTTGCACCCGTGGGGCGGGCCTTGGTGGGATTTCCTGTGGACGCGACACACGTGCGGTGAGAGGGTCCGCACGGTTCGAGTACCCGTCTATTGTGCCACACGTGTCAAACCTGTGAGTGCAGATGGAACGTGGTCTACCTCTCGAGCCTGAGAGCCTTGCGCCACGTGAGCGCCTGACCACCCTGGAACACCGCGCGCTGGTAGACCCGCTCCCCCACACGGAACATGATCAGTCCGAACACGGCGCACAGCCCCAGGGCGAGCCACGGTTCCCACCACTGCACGGTATCGGTCAACATCCGCACGGGCATGGCCACCGATGAAACCAGCGGAACGTAGGAGGCCACGGTGAGCCAGGTTCCCTTGGCGAACAACCCCACGAGCAGGGCCGCGATCAACACGGACATGATGGGGCCGGTGTTGGACTGCAGGTCCTCCGTGCGAGAGGCCAGCGAACCCAGCACCGCCCAGATGCTCGCCTGGGCGGCAAAGCCCACCACGAAGAACCCGATGAACCATCCGGAGGCTTGCAGGATCCACCCGATCGATTCCGCCCGGCCGAGCAGATTCACGCCCAGTAACCCCACGGCCCCGTACAGAATGATCTGCGCGTATGCCAGCAGGCAGTTACCGGCCACCTTGCCGTAGAGGATGTGGCGCACCGGGATGGCGGTGGCCAGGATCTCCACGACCCGGTTCTGCTTCTCCTCGAGCACCGAGTTGGCAATGGCCATGCCGAAGATGATGGCGGCGGTGTAGAACAGCATGGCGAAGACGAAGCCCAGTACATTGGCCGCCACGCCGCGATCCGGTTCGTCCGAGAGGGTGCGCGTCTGCACCTCTGAACCGGCCGTCAGCTGTTCCGTGGTGGTTCCGGCGTCCGCCGCGTTCTGCTGCGCGGTCACGTCCTTGGCTGCGTCCGAGAGCATTCCGCTCAGGGAAGCATCCATGGAGTTGCGGGCCGTCAGGACCCATTCGTTGTCACTGCGCGACACGGCGGCATCGATGTCTTCGTTCTGCAGGAGCTCACGAGCCTCCTCGGGCGAGGCGGATTGCACCTCGAGCGTGGTCTTGTCCTCGGCCGAGTCCCGGGCCGCCTCCGCCACCGTGACCGATTGCGGGTCCGTGGCGGCCACGGTGTAGCTGGTGGTGCGCTCACCCATGAAGAACATGAACGCGGTGAGTCCGATGATGCCCAGGACCGTGAGCACAGTGGACAGCACGAAAGCGCGGTCCCGCAGTTTGACGCCGATCTCGCGATTCATGACGGTGAGCCACGGGGCGGACACCTGTGTGGTCTGTTCCTCTTCTGCGGCCGCTGTGGTGGTCGTGTCGTGGCTCATGAGATGGCCTCCCGATAGAGATCTCCCAGCGAAGGACGCAGCCGAGCGAATTCCACCATTCCGCGGTCCGCCGCTTGTCTGGTCAGCTGATTGCGGGCTTCCGCGTCCGCCGGCGTAACGATGGCCGTATTGCCGTCGAGGTCCACGACCTCCACCCCGGGTTGGCCACGGGTCCAGCCCGCATCAGCGGTGCACACCAACCGATATTGTTCGGGCCGCGCACCGCGTAATTGCTCGACGGGCCCGGCCAGGCGCACCGTGCCACTGTCCAGGACCACCAGCGCGTCGCACAGTCGGTCGATCAAATCCAGTTGGTGGGAGGAAAACAGCACCGGTACCCCGCGAGCCATGTATTCGCGCAGCAGCCCCACCGTGGCATCGACAGCGGTCGGGTCCAGCCCGGAGAACGGTTCGTCCAGGACCAGGGCCACGGGATCGTGAAGCAGGGCCGCGGCGACCTGGACGCGCTGCTGATTACCCAGCGACAGTGTCTCGAGCCGGTCCTTGGCTCGCTCCCCCAGGCCGAAGCGGTCCAGCAGTCGGTGGGCCTCCGTGAGGGCCCGGGAGCGTTCCATGCCGTGGAGTTGCCCCAGGTAACCCAGCTGATCGGCAATCCGTTGCTTGGGGTACAGACCTCGCTCCTCGGGCATGTACCCGAACCGCGAGCGCGCGCGGGCGTCAATCGGTCGGCCGTTCCACAGCACGGTGCCGCCGTGCTGGTTGAGTACGCCCATAATCATTCGCATGGTGGTGGTCTTGCCCGCACCATTGGCGCCCACGAACCCCGTCATCTGCCCGGGCTCCACGCGAAACGACACCTCGTCCACCACTGTCCGGTCCCCGAACCGTCGCGTCAGGTTCAGCGCCTCCAGCGTGCCGCCGGCGCGCGGTGGTGAGTAGTGGACGGAGCTGTACGCGGCCCCCGGTTCTTTCAACCTCATGCTGCCTCCTCGGATCTATGCCGTTCGCGCAGCCATAGCGTGTGCGCGACGCGGCGCGGCTGGCTGATTCCAGCCTAGGAGGACCGGCAGTCGAAGAGATCAGCCCGGCGGCGGAACTTGAGCTCCACCCTGCGGTGTATGTGGGGTGTCGCTGTCCCGGTTGTCGTCCGGACGAGAGCCGGCTTGGGGGCCAGTCGACTCGTGGCAGACGTGGCGCAGTGGGACCAGTGACGGGTCAGGACACCATGCCTGATCGATAGGCGAAAACCACCGCTTGCACGCGGTCCCGGGCACCCACCTTGGCCAGCACATTGGAGATGTGGGTCTTGACCGTGGCCTGTCCCACGACCAACGTGTCGCAGATCTCCCCGTTGGACAGCCCCTCCGCCGCGAGGGTGAGTACCTCTCGCTCGCGAGCCGTGAGCGAGTCGATGATGCGCTGTTGCTCTCCTGTTCGCTCGGGAGTTCCGGTTGACGACGCCGCTGTCAGTCCGCCCGCGGGCCCGGCCGGTTCCGCGCGTGGTCCCCGAACGGCGTCGTGCTGGGCGAGTTGCTGGACCACTCGCAGGGTGGCCTCGGGCGCGAGGAGTGCGTGGCCATCGACCACCGCGAGGACCGCCGCGACAAGGTCCTCCGGCGAGGCGTTCTTGAGCAGGAAACCGCTGGCCCCGGCGCGCAACGCGTCGAAGAGGTAGTCGTCGCGGTCGAAGGTCGTGAGGATGATGACCTTGGTGTCCGTGGCTTCAGTGATCAAGCGCGTGGCTTCAATGCCGTCCATCACGGGCATCTGGACGTCCATGAGCACCACGTCCACCGGTTCGGCGAGCACTTGGGCCACGGCGTCCTTGCCGTTGGCGACCTGCCCGACCACCTCAACGTTCTCTTCGACGGTGAGCATGAGCGCGAAACCGGATCGCACCAGCTCGTGATCGTCGGCCAACAGAACTTGGATCACGGGGTGACCTCCTGGGTAGCGCGGGTGAGGGGACGGGGAATGCGCACGCGAACGCGCCAGCCCGGGCCGGGCGTGCGTGGGCCGATCTCGGTAACGCCGTTGTACAGCCGCGCACGCTCGGTGATGCCTTTGAGTCCGAACCCCGAACCCTCCGTGCCCGGCTTGGACTGCCCGTGATCGGTGACTTCCAGTTCAACCCAAGCTTCGGTTCGAGGTTCCTCGGCATCGACCGTTGTGGATCCGGTGCGGACCACGGCCGTTGCTTCACGGGCTGTGGAGTGTCGCGTGACGTTGGCCAGGGCCTCCTGCAGGCACCGGTAAACGGTCAGCTGAAGAGAGCCGGGCAGCTGGGTGAGATCGTCGGGTTGTTCCAGTGAAGTGTTGAACGTGACCGCCAGTCCATGTTTGGCGTGGGAAGCCACCAGATCGTCCAGCTCACTCAATCCCGGTTCGGGTGTGCGGGACTGGGAGGGCAGCACGCTGCCGTCCTCGGCGCGCAACACGCCTAACAACTCACGCATTTCCGTCACAGCTTGCCTGCTGGAGGCTTCCACGGTCGTCAGCGCGGCCGCCGCGGCCTCCGGGTTCTTGGTCATCACGGTGCGAGCAGCACCGGCCTGGATTCCGATCGCGGAGACGTGATGAGCGACCACGTCGTGGAGTTCGCGCGCAATGCGCAACCGCTCCTCGACCACCGCACGATTGGCCAGCTGCTCGGACTGCTGGGCGATCCGCCAGGCCTGCTCGCGGAGCCTGCGGCGGTCCAGTGCACGACGCCACGAGGCCCTGCCCATGATGACGGCGCCGCCGAAGTAGACGACGTTCATGATCACGGAGTACCCCATGATGCCCACTGCGGGTGAGAACGGACCGGAAGTCTCCTCGATGTCGTCCAGAAGTTCAGCGTAGGAGTTCGTGATCGTCCAGTCGATCATGAGCCATCCCACGGTGAAGACCGCGATCGCCACCACCATGAGGGTCACGAGCTGCCGGGAACGGGCCCAAGCGACCATCGAGTACAGGCTCGCGAAAGACGCGATCTGGAAGAACAACTGAATGTTGACGTGGGGCGCAACGTAATAGGCCCACACGAACACGGCCGTGGCCGCCAAGACCCCGGCCACCGGGTAGCGGCGCCGGAAGGCCAGCGGCACAGCGATCAGGACCGACACGAGATAGCCCAGCCACCAGGGCTGGTCTGAGGAGAACGACGTGTAGCTTTCGATCAGCGCCAAGGAAAGCACGGAGGCGGCGGCCACCGCCGCCGCCAACCACACGTCCCGGACGAGTTCGTGGGATGTGGGACGCGGCCGCTGCCAATCCGGTTCGTCCGGATCCGACAGCGCCGCAACCCACCCGCGGGCCCAGGGGAACCGAGCCACTAGGATTTCTTACGCGCCCGCACCGCCGCCCACAGTGCGGCCTGCCCCGCGGCGTCGGCCAGCAGCACCGCGGATGCCGTTCCGAGAACCCGCGAACCTCGACCACCACGACGGGCGAGGGCGGCCAACGTGGAGCCCGCGACCAGTTCGGCACCGCCCACTGCCAACAGGATCTCGGGGTGGCGGAAGTACGCACGCTGAACCCGAGAGACCACATCATTGCCGGAGGGCTCGGTGGTCATGGCATCCACCAAGGACAACCCGAGGGACTTGGGCTCGTAATGGTGGGCGTCGTCCATGTCTTCCACGGAACGTTCGGATTCCACCAGCTTCGCGGCCACCACCGGCACGCCCAGCAGCTGCAGAACCGATTCCAACAGCAAGCCCGAGCTGGGCGTGGCTGCGTAGTTTTCCAGACGAGCGGTTGCTGCGGCGTCCAGGGAGCAGATCGAGGCGATGGCCTCCACGGCGACCTTGGTGTCCCGTTCGACGTCCGTGCTCACCTGCGGTTGCGACGCAGAATCGCCCTCGCCGCCCAGGATGTCGGCGATGTCACTGTGCTCGGCTTCCCAGCGCAGCGTCGCAATGCGTCCCATCTCGATCTGATGGTTGAGCTCTGCCTCTTCGTCACGGTCAGGATCCGTACGCGAGTACACGGTGAGGCTGCGCTCGGCACCGTCTGAGGAGATCGCAATGCACATCTCGCCCGGGTGGACGGCTGCGATGAATGCGGGATCGGTGTTCTCGTCCGGCAGCACCACTGCCCACCCGTTGCGGGTGACCGCGGTGAAACTCGCGTCCAGGAGGTTGGCCAGGAACGGCAATTCGGGCGCGTCAGCGTGCACCAGGACCGCCACCCGATTGAGTTGTTGGTCTGTCATGAACGCTTTCCTCCGTCAATTACGTGTTCGACCACGGTGCCCTGCTCCAGGGCCTCCAGTGCGTCGCGGATTCGCTGTGCCATGCCGGCCGAGAGCACGGTCTCCAGATCCTGCGGAGCAACCCAGCGGTAGGACAGCAGTTCTTCCTCCTGGACCGTGATCTGCGAGTCGGAGGGAATCTGACCGCCGTCGTAGAGGAATGCGACCGAGTCCCCCCACATGCCCATGTTGAGTCCGTGCATGATCAACAGCATGCGACCCTCGGGCAGGTGCAGCCCTACTTCCTCGACCACTTCGCGGAAGCACGCGCTGCGGGGGTCCTCCCCCGCCTCTACCGTGCCGCCGGGCAGGGTCCACTCGGACTTGTAGTTGGGTTCCACCGTGAGCACGCGACCGTTCTCGTCACGAATGACGGCCGACGCCGCTAGCCGTCGCATGGGGAGCGTGCCGATGAACTCTCGCAGTTCTTGGTCTGAAAGGTATGAACCCACTACCGACTCACTTTCTGAGGAATTTTTCAAAGCCCTTGGGAAGGTTCAAGGACTCCAGATCCGGCTGATCCTGCTGTGCCCCAAAGGCACTGCCCTTGGCCGCGGGCTTCTGACCGCTGGCAATCGCGGCATTCTCCTGAGCGCGCTTGGCGGGGTTACCCGAACGCGAGCCCTTGGCCCCCTTCTTCTTGGCCTTGCTCTTCTTACCCGCGCCGCCTCCGGCGCCGCCACCCATACCGGGGATACCCCCGGGCATACCGGGAACTCCCTTGCCCTGGGCCAGGCGCTTCATCATCTTCTGTGCCTGGGCGAAACGCTCCATGAGCTGGTTGACCTCGGACACGGACACGCCGGAACCGCGGGCGATACGGGCGCGGCGTGAGCCGTTGATGATCTTGGGTGCCACACGCTCGTGCGGGGTCATGGACCGCACGATGGCTTCTACACGGTCGATCTCGCGCTCGTCGAAGTTCTCGAGCTGCTCACGCATACCGGCTGCGCCGGGCATCATGGACAGCATCTTCTTCATCGAGCCCATCTTGCGCAGCTGCTGCATTTGCGCGAGGAAGTCCTCGAAGGTGAAGTCCTCCTGATCGGTGAACTTCTTGGCCATGCGCTCGGCCTCGGTCTTGTCCCACTGCTTCTCTGCCTGCTCGATCAGCGTGAGGACGTCACCCATGTCCAGGATGCGCGAGGCCATGCGGTCCGGGTGGAACTGCTCGAAGTCGCGCACGCCCTCGCCCGTGGAGGCGAACATGATGGGCTTGCCCGTGACCGAGCGAACGGAGAGTGCGGCACCGCCGCGGGCGTCGCCGTCGAGCTTGGAGAGCACCACGCCGGTGAAGTCCACGCCGTCGTCGAAGGCCTTGGCGGTGTTGACAGCGTCCTGGCCGACCATGGCGTCGATGACGAAAAGGACTTCGTCCGGGTTCACGGCGTTGCGGATGTCTCGGGCCTGGCGCATGAGGGCTTCATCGATGCCCAGGCGGCCGGCGGTGTCAACGATGACCACGTCGTAGAGCTTGGCGCGCGCGTGCGCCACGCCGTCGCGGGCAACCGCCACGGGATCACCGGTGGGGTCGTCGAATTCCGAGGTGGCACCGGGCTCGGGGGCGAACACCGGAACGCCCGCGCGCTGACCGACCACCTGGAGCTGGGTCACGGCGTTGGGGCGCTGAAGGTCAGAGGCCACGAGAACGGGCTTGTGCCCCTGGTCCGTGAGCCACTTACCGAGCTTGCCCGCCAAGGTGGTCTTACCGGCACCCTGCAGACCGGCCAGCATGATCACGGTGGGACCGGATTTGGCCAGGTTGATGCGACGGGTTTCGCCACCCAGAACGTTCTGAAGTTCCTCGTTGACGATCTTGACCACTTGCTGGCCGGGGTTCAGCGCCTCGGAGACCTCGGAACCCAGAGCGCGTTCCTTGATGATGGCCGTGAATTCCCGGACCACGGGAACGGCGACGTCCGCTTCGAGAAGGGCGCGCCGGATTTCCCGAACGGTGGCGTCCACATCCGCTTCGGACAACCTACCCTTGCCGCGCAGGTTCTTGAAGGTCGCTGTAAGCCGGTCGGACAGTGAGTTGAACACGGGGCAGTCGCTGCTTTCGTCGGTCAACGGATGGGGTCAGTGTCCCAGGTTATCAAGCCGAGCCCGGTCCCCGGAACGAGGCGAACGCACCGCGGGGCTCCTTGCTTGCCCCGCGGTGCGTTCGCTCTTCTTCGGTTGTCGACGCCGCCGCGCCGCTAGAGCGCGGACTCCCCACGTTCGCCGGTGCGCACGCGCACCATCTCGTCCACCGAGGTGACCCACACCTTGCCGTCACCGGCGGATCCGGAGTGGGCGGAAGAGACGATCACGTTGACCACGTCCGCGGCGATGTCGTCCGCCACGAGTGTTTCGATGCGCACCTTCTCCAACAGGTCCACGGTGTACTCGGCTCCGCGGTAGACCTCGGTGTGGCCGCGCTGCCTGCCGTAGCCGTGCACGGTCAGCACTGTCATTCCTTGGATTCCGAAGGCCTCCAGTGCGTCCTTGACGTCGCTGAACTTGTCGGGCCGTACAACGGCGGTGATGAGTTTCACAGGGAAGATCCTTCCTTGGCGTGGACGGGGGCCTCAGCGGTACCCGGGAGGGGGCGCGCCGGGGAGGTTCCGGCGAAGTAGCCGGTCGCTTCGTCCTTGAGGGAGTACGCGGATTCCGCGTGCTGGGTGACGTCGATGCCGTCCACTTCGTCCTGGCTGGAGATACGCAGACCCATCGTGACCTTGATGAGCATTCCGATGATCAGCGTGAGCACACCCGTGTAGAGCACAGCGAACACGGTGGAGGTCACTTGGGCACCCATGAGCGCCCAGCCGCCACCGTAGAACAGTCCGGCCTCGCCCTCGGACGGAATCGCCAGGAAACCGAGCGCCACGGTACCGACGATGCCCGAGACCAGGTGTACGCCGATCACGTCCAGTGAGTCGTCCAAGCCGATCTTGTACTTCATGCCGACCGCGAGCGCGGACAGCACACCGGCCACCGCGGCCAGGGCGATCGCACCCAGTGGTGAGACGTTGGCGCACGCGGGCGTGATGGCCACCAGACCGGCCACCACGCCGGAGGCTGCGCCCAGGGAGGTCGCGTGACCATCGCGAATCTTCTCGGTCAGCAACCAGGTCAGCATGGCGGCAGCAGGTGCGACCAGGGTGTTGGTCCAGATCAACGCCGCTTGTTCAGCGGTTGCAGCCGCACCCACGTTGAAGCCGAACCACCCGAACCACAGGATCGCCGCGCCCAGCATCACCAGGGGCAGATTGTGGGGTCGCTGGCCGGAGTCCTGGCCGAAGCCCTTGCGGGCCCCGATGAGCAGGATCAGCACGAGTGCTGCCACGCCGGCGTTGATGTGCACCACCAAGCCACCCGCGAAGTCGATGGGTTCGCCGAACATCTCCGCCAGGGCGCCGCCCTCGGACCACAGGCCACCGCCCCACACCATGAAGGACAGGGGGAAGTACACCGCGGTGATCCACACCAGGGTGAACACGACCCAGCTGCCGAACTTGGTGCGGTCGGCAATCGCACCGGAGATCAGCGCCACGGTGATGATCGCGAAGGTGATGCCGAAGGCACTGCCCAGCAGGTCTTCGGATCCGACCAGGCCGTTCAGGCCGAAGCTGGCGGTGGGATCAGCCACCAGTCCGCCCAGGATCGCGTCTCCGGAAGACATGGACGCTCCCCACAACACCCACACCACGGCCACGATCGCAATGGAGATGAAGCTCATCATCATCATGTTCAGCACACCCTTGGCCCGGGTCATGCCTCCGTAGAAAAGCGCGAGCCCCGGTGTCATGAAGAACACCAGCCCCGCCGCCACAAAAGTCCACACGTGTCCCGCCGTTAATTCCACGCGAGCTCACCTCGTCTCAATCTCAAAGTTCCGTACAACGGTTGTCCGTTGGTAATGAGTAAAGAGCGCGCGTGTTTCGGTTGTGGTTCAGGGTTGGTTTCGCACGTGTTTCATTTGTCCACGGTTCGTGACAACCGTGTTACAGATCACGGTTCAAACTCCCGCGGTTACGCGGCGCCGCCCGAACGAACATCCGCGTGACAAGCGCGGGCACGAAAAGGCGCCCACCCCGAAACGGGGCGGGCGCCGAGAACTACCGCAGCGGCGTCGTCCTCAGTCGAGCAGCGCGTCCACGAACTGCTCGGCATCGAAGGGAGCGAGATCATCGGGACCCTCGCCCAAGCCGATGAGCTTGACCGGCACGCCCAGCGCACGCTGAATGGCGACCACGATGCCGCCCTTGGCGGTGCCGTCGAGCTTGGTCAACACGATGCCGGTGATGTTCACGGCCTCGGCGAAGACCTTGGCCTGGGTCATCCCGTTCTGACCGGTGGTCGCGTCGATCACGAGCAGGACCTCGTCCACCTCGGCGGCCTTGGTCACCACACGCTTGATCTTGCCCAGCTGGTCCATCAGACCGGCCTTGTTCTGCAGGCGACCGGCGGTGTCGATGAGCACCACGTCCGATTCCTGATCGACACCGGCCTGCACCGCGTCGAAGGCGACCGACGCCGGGTCCGCGCCTTCCTGTTCGGAACGCACCGTGGCAACGCCCACCCGGGCGCCCCAGGTCTCGAGCTGATCGGCAGCCGCTGCGCGGAACGTATCCGCTGCACCTAACAGCACGTCTTTGTCCTCGGCCACCAGAACGCGAGCGAGCTTGCCCACAGTGGTGGTCTTGCCCACCCCGTTGACTCCCACGACCAGAACCACCGCGGGCTTGCCCGGGGCGCCCACCGAGTTGATGGAGCGGTCCATGGTGGGATCCACGAGCTTGAGCAGCTCTTCGCGCAGCATGGCCTTGACGTGTGCAGGGTCCTGAGTGCCTTCGATGCGCACGCGCTTCTGCAGGTTCTCGACCAGTTCGAGGGATGCATCCGTACCGAGGTCCGCCATCAGCAGCGTGTCCTCGATCTCGTCCCACACGTCCTGGTCGATGCGCTCACGGGTCAGCAGAGCCAATAGCCCCTTGCCCAGCACGTTGTTCGACTTGGACAGGCGACCGCGCAACCGGGCGAGACGCCCCATGGCCGATTCGGGCCGTTCCAGCGTGGTGGTGGGGCGCTCCTCGACGAGCACGTCGCCTTCGCCCGGTGGGACGTCATCCACGTCCCTGGTTTGTTGGTAGCCGCCCTTGGGTGCCTTGGGCTTGCGGAGCAGCATGGTGCCGAAGATCACCATGAGCGCCACCGCTACGACGGCTATAACGAGTATCCAAATCCATTGAGTCGTGGTCACTCTTCTAATGTTCCATAAACTGTTCGACGTGTCCCGCCCATACGAAGATCCGACGCCCACCGATCCCTCCGATCTGCCCGCCACCGGACCACAACCCACGGTCCCCCCGGCCGACTCCACGGGCGGTGGCTCGGACCGCACCAAAGAGAAGGTTCCGTCACAGATCAAGGTGTTGATCGCGGCGGCGTTCGTGATCGCCATCGGATACGGAATCGTGGCTCCGGTGCTGCCGCAGTTCGCCTCGAGCTTCGGCGTGGGTGTTGCCGCTGCCTCTGCCGTGGTGAGTGCTTTCGCGCTGTGCCGGTTGCTGTTCGCTCCGGCCAGTGGCGCGGTCGTGAACAAACTGGGTGAGCGGCCCACCTATTTGATCGGCCTGTTGGTCGTGGCTGTGTCCTCTGCGGCCACGGCGTTCGCCGAGACCTATTGGCAGCTGTTGCTGTTCCGCGGCTTGGGCGGTATCGGTTCCACCATGTTCACCGTCTCGGCCATGGGCTTGATCGTTCGATTGGCGCCGCCCAGGATGCGCGGGCGGATCTCTGGTTACTACGCCACCGCGTTCCTGCTGGGTGGCATTCTGGGACCGGTCGTGGGCGGCCTGTTGGCCGGATTCGGAATGCAGGCCCCCTTCATCGTGTACGCCGTGGCGCTGTTGATTGCCTCCGCCGTGGTGTATTTCCGGCTCAAGGACGAAACCTTGGCGGCCCGCAAGGCCAAGAATCCGCAGCCTCCCATGAAATTCCGCGAGGCCTTCGAGGTCGGTGCCTACCGTTCCGCCCTGGTTTCCAGTTTCGCGACAGGCTGGACCGCCTACGGCGTGCGCGTTGCGCTGATCCCGCTGTTGGCCGTGCAGTTGGTGGGCGAGGGTCCGCAGGTCGCCGGTCTGGCGCTGGCCGTGTTCGCGGCCGGCAACGCACTGGCTCTGACTTTCACCGGGCGACTCACCGACAAGCTGGGCCGCAAACCGCTCATCCTCACCGGTTTGGTCGTGTGTGCCCTGGCGACCATCGGTGTGGGACTGGTGTCTTCCGTGCCCCTGTTCGTGATCCTGTCCCTGATCTCCGGGATGGGGTCCGGCACCCTCAACCCCGGTCAGCAGGCCGCGGTGGCGGACGTGATCGGTCCGGAGTGCGCCGGCGGCAAGGTGCTCTCGCGCTACCAGATGAGCGCGGACGCCGGTCAGATCCTGGGCCCCATCCTGGCCGGAGCGTTGGCAGACGCCGCCGGGTTCGGGTGGGCTTTCGGTGTCTCTGGTGGCCTCATGCTGCTGGCCGCGCTCGCGTGGTTGCCCGCCAAAGAGACCCTGCCCCCGGAAGAGAATCCCGAGAACAAAAACCCGGGCAGCCAGGACCAGCGAGCCTGATCCGGGACAGCGGGAGTCGGTTCCGCCCAGGTCTGGTGACTCCAGGTCGGTCCAGTGCAGGTGGGTGAGCCTAGTTCGGGTAACAAGGTCCAGTCCACCGCGTTTCAGTTCACCGCGGGTCAGCGCAGTTCCGCGAGCTTCTGCCCCACGACCAGACTGACGCCGTCCCCTCGCATCGACACTCCGTAGAGGGCGTCCGCGATCTCCATGGTGCGCTTCTGGTGCGTCACGATGATCAGCTGCGAGCTCTCCTGCAGCTGCTGGAAGATGGTCAGCAGGCGGCCAAGGTTGCGGTCGTCCAGGGCGGCCTCGACCTCGTCCATCACGTAGAACGGTGAGGGCCGGGCCTTGAAAATGGCCACGAGCAACGCCAGTGCGGTCAGCGAGCGCTCGCCACCGGACAGCAGGGACAACCGCTTGATCTTCTTGCCCGCCGGTCGTGCCTCCACGTCCACGCCGGTGGTGAGCATGTCGTCCGGGTCCGTGAGTCGCAGCCGTCCCTCGCCTCCGGGGAACAGGGTCGCGAAGACCTGTACGAATTGCTCGGCGGTGTCCTGGTAGGCCTCGGTGAACACGCGTTCCACGTGTTCGTCGACTTGCCGAATGATGTTGCGCAGATCCGCGCGGGAGTTCTTGACGTCCTCGAGCTGCTCGACCAGGAAGCTGTGGCGTTCTTCCAGCGCGGCGAATTCTTCGAGCGCCAGCGGGTTGACCTTGCCCAGTGCCTTGAGCTGTTTCTCCGCGCGGCGTAGCCGGGTCTCTTGCTCCTCGCGACGGAACGGTGCGCCCGGGTCCGTCATGGTCGGCATGCGATCCACGTTTTGGACCTCGTCACGTTCCTCCGCGTCCTGGGCGGCTTCCAACACGTCATCGGCGTCCGGCACGGGCAGGTGCGGGCCGTAACGGTCCACCAGGTAGTCGAGCGTCATACCGAGTTCCTCGAGGGAGGACTTCTCTAGCGCTTCCAGCTTGGCCTGCCGCTGGGCCAGGTCGAGCTCTTCCCGGTGCAGTTGTTCGGTCACGGTGTTGAGCTGTTTGGCCAGCTCGTCCCGTTCCGCACGCAGCCGTCCGGCGGCCTCGTCCAGTCCGGCTCGTTCCACGTCCGCCGCGTCCCTGATCCGGGCAGCTTCGGTCACGGACTCGTCGGCGCGCAGCCGCAGGTAGTCCGAAGCCTGCACCACGGCCTGCGCAATGGTGGCCTGTACGCGGCGCCGTTCGGCGCGCCGCGCGGCCTCGGCCTGGGCTACCCGCTCTGCCTGAGCGGCGCGTGCCTGGGACTGTGCCCGGGACTGGACCGATCGGTGTTGTTCTTCCAACCCGCGCAGGGCCAGTCGGGCTTGGGTCTCGGTTTCGCGCGCCTCACGGGCCGCGCGCTCGGCACGATCCTTCGCCGACGCCGCTTCCAACTGATCTCGCTCGAGGGTTTCCTCATCGCCGCTCTCCACGGCCTCGGCGCGGGCCACCGCGTCCTGAAGTTGCGCCTCGCGCTCACCCAGCCGCTGCTCCGCGGTTGCCACGGCCTCACGACGGCGCTGCAGTTCCGCATCCGCGGACGCCAAGACAGCTTCAGCACGGCTCAACGCATTCGCGGCCTCCGAGGCGGCCTTCTGCTGATCACGTGCCACGCCACCGGCCTCGCGAGCCTTCGTGGTTGCCTCTACCCGCAGGGCTTCGGCATACTTCGCCGCGGCCGAGACGGTGTCCAGTTCACGTGACCAGCGCGCGGATTCCGTGCGGGCCTTGTCGATCTGCGCGTGAATCTCCAGACTGCCGGCTGCCTCCGCGGCACCGCCCTGGGCCCGATGAGCGCCGAAGACGTCACCGTTGGTGGTGACCGCTCGAATGCCGGTGGTCCCCGCCTCCGAGGCCGCGTCCAACACGGCGACGGCCGCGGCGGCGTCGGGAACCAGGATCGTGGTGGCGAGCAATCCGCGCACCGCGGTGAGAATGGCTTGCGCCGCAGAATCGCTCGAGGTGTCAGGCGATCCGGAGAGCACCTCGACCGCCCGCACCGCCCCGTCAGGCAGGTTCAATGCGGTCGGCTCCCCAGCGCCGTCGGCCCCGGAGGCGACCAGGACATTGACGCGACCGAGGTCCTCGGAGCGCAGGGAGGAAAAGATGTCCGCAGCACGGGTGTGGGAACGGACCGCGAGCGCCTCGGACCACGGCCCCAACGCGGCGCCCACCGCACGTTCCCAGCCTTCGGCCACGCGCACCGCGTCCGAGACCGCACCCAGCACGGAATCTCCGTGGCTCGCCGAGACGGCCTGCGAACCGTCGGGTTGCGGCATCGACTGCTGCAGGGTGTCCAAGCGAACGGTCACGGAATGGTGTTCGCGCAGCACGCGCTGGCGTTCGGCCTCGGCCTGGCGAGCCGCTGTTTCCGCCTGATCGGCGTTCTCGCGGGCCTGTTCCGCGAGTTCCGCACTGCGCGCGGCGGCCGCGCGGAGTGTTTCGGCTCGTTCGTGGAGTTGGGCGTGCTCGCCGCGAGCGCCTTCGGAGCGGGTAATGACATCGTTGATTTCAACGCGCAGCCGCTCGATGTCGGCTTCCGCGGAGGACAAACCGGACCGCGCCGATGACACTGCGGCGGCCAACTTGGCTTGCCCAGCGCGGCGGTCTGCGGCCTCGCGCACAAGTTGAGCGGTGCGCTGCTCGGCGGCCCGTGCAACCTCCTCGGCCTCCTGCCGGGCGGTCTCCACCGACGCCAGGTGCTCCCGGGATTCGACAACGCGTTCTTCGAGCCCGGCGGCTTCAGCCCGGCTGCGCTCGGCCTGTTCCTCCAGCCGATTCGCGTCCTTGCCCGTGTCCTGTTCCGGTTCGGCGGACCCCAGGAGCCGACGCCGCTCCCCCGCCAGCGAGGACAGCGCACGGAACTGATCACGCACGGTACTGAGTTCATACCAGCTCGAGCGGGCGGCATTGAGGACTGGAGCCGTGCGGGCGGCCTGGGCCTCGGTCTCCTGCAAGCGTGCCGCAATCTGGTCCACCAGTTGTTCCAGGCGTTGCTTTTCGGTTCGCGTCCTCTCGCTGGAAGCACTGTCGGTCTGTAGCGCGGCGCGAGCCTGCACCACGTCATCGGCGAGCAAACGGGATTTGGCGTCGCGCACGTCGTACTGGATGCGCTGGGCCTTGCGCGCGGTGCGTGCCTGCCGTCCGAGGGGCGTCAACTGCCGCTGGATCTCCCCCACCAGGTCCTCCAGGCGGTCCAAATTGGACTGCAGGGAATCGAGTTTGCGGAGCGTCTTCTCCTTGCGGCGGCGGTGTTTCAGAATGCCCGAGGCCTCTTCGATGAAGCCTCGGCGGTCCTCGGGAGTGGCCTGCAGGATCCGGTCCAGCTGACCCTGCCCCACGATCACATGCATCTCGCGGCCCAGACCCGAGTCGGAGAGTAGTTCCTGGATGTCCAGCAGGCGGCACGAGCGGCCGTTGATTGCGTATTCGGAACCGCCCGTCCTGAAGAGCGTGCGAGAAATGGTGACTTCGCTGTATTCGATCGGCAGGGCGCCGTCGGCGTTGTCGATGGTCAGCGATACGTGTGCGCGCCCGAGTGCGGAACGACCCGAGGTCCCGGCGAAGATGACGTCTTCCATCTTGCCGCCGCGCAGTGACTTGGCTCCCTGCTCGCCCATGACCCACGAGAGTGCGTCCACCACGTTGGATTTGCCGGAGCCGTTGGGGCCCACCACCGCGGTCACACCGGGCTCGAAATTAAAGGTGGTTGCCGAAGCGAAAGACTTGAAACCGCGCACGGTGAGGGTCTTCAAGTGCACGTTTACGGCTCCTAGCGTGAGATGTTCACCACCGCGCGGCCCTCGTCCGGGGGTGAGCGGGCCCGCGCAACCACACCACTGTACCCGTGCGGGCCTGCGGTTCTGGGACTCGTCAATAGTCAGCCTGCAGAGAAACGGCCGAGAACCGCTGGCTGCAAGGTTCAACCTGGTCGATAGACTAAGTCGGTCCAGCCCGCCTGCTCGCTCGAGCGCCCACGGCGATGAATCACCTTTCGGTTCGTCACGGCGCAGGGAGAGCCCTGTCTCGAAAGCGCCACGTTGATCGGAAACTCAACCATTAGAAACCGCAATGCAGCCGTGCTGTCCATTACCAAGGTGGAAGCAGACGAGGTGGTCCCCTCAACGCGGTTCGATGATGAGCTCGCCGATACGTTCAAGCGCCTGCGCTTGCCGCGCGGACTCCTCGAACGCCTGGCTGGAATTCAAGAACGTCGCATGTGGGCCCCGGGCCGCCACTTCTCGGACGGCGCCACCGAAGCCGGGCAGGCAGCGCTGGAACAGTCCGGTATCAAGCCCGAACAGATCGGGTTGTTCATCAACTCGTCCGTGACCCGGGACAATTTTGAACCCGCCGTGGCCGTGGGCATTCACCATCGGCTCGGCATGCCCAGCTCCGCTTTGAACTTCGACATCACCAACGCGTGCCTGGGCTTCATCAATGCGCTGACCGTGGCCTCGTCGATGATCGACTCCGGAGCCATCGAGTACGCCTTGATCGTCAATGGTGAGGATCCCTCCCCCTGGCACCGCGCAGCCATCGAGCGTTTGAAGAAGCCCGGCATCACCCGCGAGCAGGTCGTGGAGGAATTTGCCACCCTGACACTGGGCTCCGGTGCTGCCGCTGCCGTGGTGGGGCCGGCCGACAAGCACCCGGACGCCCACCGCATCGTGGGCTCCGTGACGCGCGCCGGAACCCAGTTCCACGAACTGTGCATCGGCGGTGACGAGGGTATGTTCACCAACGCCACCGGGCTGCTCAACCACGGTGTGGGCCTCGTGGTCGCGGCCATGCAGGAAGCCGAACGGGACGGCTGGGACTGGCTCAACATGGACAGCTACGTGACCCACCAGGTGTCCAATTCGCACACCAACAAGCTCATTGCGGACATGGGACTCGACCCCGATCGTGTGCCGTTGACGTTCCCTTACTGGGGCAACGTTGCGGCGGCCGCTCTGCCCATGACCCTGGCTCTCGAAGCCGAGAAATTGCAGCGCGGTGACCGTGTGCTGTGTTTGGGTGTGGGGTCCGGTCTGAACACGACCCTGATGGAATTGGCCTGGTAAACGCCTGAGAGAAAGTGGAGTTCAACCGTGAGCAAGAAAACCTCTCGATCGATCCAGACCGGCCCTCGTTTGCCAATGAGTGACGTGTCCCTTCCGGGTGTCGATCCGGCATGGTCCACCACCGTCACGGTTGCTTCCACCGCGGCCGTGGAACCCGTGCCCGGTCGCAAGCGCCGCTGGCACCTGTTGGATAACGGTCCCGTCCTGGAGAAGGCCGCAAAGTCACCGCGCGGCATCATCCTGGCGGTGCACGGTAATCCCACGTGGTCCTACCTGTGGCGCAGCGTGCTTGAAGCCGCGACCGATTCCGACCAGCCGTGGCGCGTAATTGCCGTGGACCAGTTGGACATGGGTTTCTCCGAACGCACCGGGTTGTTCCGCCGTTTGGAGGACCGGGTCCAGGACCTGAGCGACCTCACCGCCGAACTCGGCGTTGATTCCGCGGACGTCCCCGTGGTCACCCTGGCTCACGACTGGGGCGGATTGATTTCCCAGGGGTGGGCGCAGGAACATCCGGGCATCCACGCGGCCACCATCCTGACCAACACCGCGGTTCACCACGACAACTCGGAGCCCATCCCCACCGCCCTGCAGGTGGCCCTCAACTCCGCGTTGCATGAACCGCTCACCAAGCAGACCACCGCCTTCCTGGACACCACGCTCGCCTTGGCCGAACCCGCTCCGAGCAGCGACGTCAAGAAGGCTTTCAAAGCTCCGTACCGTTCCCGCGAGCGCCGCCAGGCCATTGCCAATTTCGTGGCGGATATCCCCGCACCGGAGGATCACCCCTCACACGCGGCCTACGAGCGCATTGCCGGTCGCATGAGTGCGCGCGAGGTTCCCACGCTGCTTTTGTGGGGCACCAATGACCCGGTATTCCAGCAGCGCTACCTGGACGACCTGTTGCGTCGAGCTCCCCACGCGGACGTGCACCGATTCGAGGGTGCCAAGCACCTGGTCGGTGAATCCCGCGACATCGCAACGCCCATCATCACGTGGCTCAACGAGCACTTCGGCGATGGTCTCCCGATCACCCAGCAGCACCGCGAAAAGCGCGCGAATGCGTCCGACAACTTCTCCCCGTTCTTCGCCGAGCTCGAGGCCCGGCGCAGCGACGATTCCCCAGCCGTGGTGGACATGGGACCCGTTGCGGGAACCGTGGACGGCACCGCTCCCGAGCTGAACGTGGAACGCACGGTGTCCTGGGCGCAATTGAGCTCCGCGGTCGACCGCTTGGGTGCCGCCCTGTTGCGCACCGGTGTGCGCCCCGGTGATCGTGTGAACCTCATGGTTCCCCCGGGTTCGCTGCTGACCACCCTGATCTACTCGTGTCTGCGCATCGGTGCCGTCATCGTGGTCGCGGACCAGGGGCTTGGACGCAAGGGTCTGACCCGCGCGCTCAAGGGTTCCTCCCCGGACTGGTTCATCGGTATCCGCAAGGCCCTGGTCGGAGCCAAGGCCCTCGGCTGGCCCGGACGCAAGATCTCCGCCGCGAACCTGGACCCCGTGACCAAGAAGGCACTAGGAGTCGAGCACACCATTCCGGAACTCTTGGACTCTGTCACCACCGTGAACACCGGCGAACTGCCGCTCGTGGATCCCGATGCAGAGGCCGCCGTGCTGTTCACTTCCGGTTCCACCGGTCCCGCCAAGGGTGTGGTGTACACCCACCGTCAGATGGCGGGCATGCGCGACGCCATTCGCGTGACCTACGGGCTGCGGGCCGGGACCGGTCTAGTGGCTGGATTCGCTCCGTTCGCGTTGCTGGGCCCCGCACTGGGAGCCGCTTCGGTCACCCCGGACATGGACGTGACCCAGCCCAAGACGCTCACGGCACGCGCACTGGCCGAAGCCGTCATGGCCATCGACGCCACCGCGATCTTCGCTTCACCGGCGGCCATCTCCAACGTGCTGGCCACGGCGGATGAACTCGCGCCGGCGCAGCGCGATGCGCTGTCCCGCGTGAACTTGATGCTCTCGGCCGGCGCCCCGATTCCGGAGGCACTGTTGGAGCGCCTCCAGACATTGCTCCCCGCCGCCGAGTTGCACACGCCGTACGGTATGACCGAGGCCCTGCCGCTCACCGATGTCAGCCTGGATGTCATCCGAGCCGCACGGGAGGACGCCCAAATGAGCCTCCCCGGTGCCGGTAACGGTGTGTGCGTGGGTACTCCCGTGCACGGTGCTCAGTTGGGCGTCCTACCGCTCAACGCGGCCGGTGATGTGACCGAAGAGATCACCACGGAACCGGGTGTGACCGGTGAGATCGTGGCCCGGGCTCCCCACGCCAAGGATCACTACGACCGGCTGTGGATCACCGAGCGAGTCTCGGACCAGACACCCGGCTGGCACCGCACCGGGGACGTCGGACATTTCGACGCCAAAGAACGTTTGTGGGTCGAGGGCCGTCTGGCACACGTGATCAACACCTCCCGCGGACCGGTCACCCCGGTGGCCGCCGAACACGCGGCCGAATCGGTTCCGGGTGTGGGCCGCACGGCACTGGTCGGAGTGGGCCCGCAGGGTTCGCAGACCACCGTGGCCGTGATCGAAACCGACCCCGCACCCCAGAAACCAGGTCTTGCCCCGGCTGACCTCGCGGATCGGGTGCGATCCACAGTGGAATTCGCCACCGGAATCCGCCCGAGCGCGGTTATGGTGATTCCCGAACACCCCACCGATATCCGACACAATTCCAAGATTGATCGGGCCGCGTTGAGCCAGTGGGCTGAGCGCGTACTTTCCGGCGGAAAGATGAGCGCACTGTGAGCAAATCCCCAGACATCACCCCCGACCCCGTATCCCGCACCGGCCGCCACCGCGCGGACACCCCCGCGGACGTCACGGGCGACCGCGAGACCAAGGCGACGACAGCGACGTCGTCGGGCCCGGGATCGACGAACACGTCCCGCCGCGACGAGATCGGCTCCACCGCGACCGAAGGCGAACTGACCGGCAAGGGCCGCACCGTTCTGGTGACCGGTGCTTCCGGCATGCTGGGCGGCGAGGTTGCTCGCACCCTGCTCGAAAAGGGCTGGCGCGTGCGCGTGTTCCAGCGCGGACACGCCGCCGTGGCCAATCGCGAGGGCGTGGACGAGGTACTTGGCTCCGTGACCGACCCTGACGCCGTGGCCAAGGCCCTCGAAGGCGTGGACGACGTGGTGCACCTGGCCGCCAAGGTCTCGTTCGCCGGTGACTGGGAAGACTTCGTGCACGTGAACATCACGGGCACCCGCGTGCTGCTGACCGTCGCGCAGGAACTCGGCGTGCAGAACGTCGTGTTCGTCTCCTCGCCGTCCGTGGCGCACGCCGGCACCTCGATCGAGGGTGTGGGCGCGGAGCCCGCCAACCCTCGCACCGCCCGCGGCAACTATGCCCGATCCAAGGCGGCCGCCGAGCTGCTCGCCCTTGAAACCGATGGCCGCGGCCTGCGCGTCGCAGCCATTCGCCCGCACATCGTGTGGGGACCGGGTGACACCCAGCTCGTGGAGCGGATCGTGGACCGTGCAGCCGCTGGTCGACTGCCCAACTTGGATCACGGTGCGGCCATGATCGACACGACCTACATCGACAACGCTTCCGAGGCGATTGCTCGTTGCCTGGAGCGCATCGACTTCACCCACGGCAAGGCCATTGTGGTGACCAACGGTGAGCCCCGCCCCGTGGGTGAGCTGGTCGCGCGCATGTGCGCCGCCGCCGGAGTGGATGCCCCCACGCGCTCCGTTCCCGGCAAGGTCGCCCGTGTCGCGGGCAAGGTCATCGAGAAGGTCTGGCCCCACATTCCGGCCAAGCTGCGCGGACACGATTCCGAGCCGCCCATGACCGAATTCCTGGCCGAGCAGATGTCTACCGCGCACTGGTTCGATCAGAAGGAGACTCACGAGCTGCTCAATTGGAAGCCGTCCGTGAGCCTGGACGACGGCATGCAGCGTCTGTCCCAGCATTACAAGGACCACCCGCGCCCGGAACGCAACACCGGCTCGGTGGCGGCGGAACGGGTCCTGGAGGTTGCCGACGATCAGCGCGTCAGGGCCGAGCGCGCCGCGGACGCCGCCGGCAGCGGTCGCAGCGATACGATGAACGATTTGCAAAACGTTCGTTCGGAATAGACCGGGGCTGGTTGAGCGGCCCCAGGGCCAGCGTCAGGCGGGACCCCCGGATCCAGCCCTGTAGTCAGGCTCAGCGCATCGCCGCAGACACCGCGGCGATGCGCGAGTCGATAGACTCTTCCATTGTTCCGATTTCCTGCTCGCGAATGTCATGCCTACGTGCAACATCGCGCCAGTCGGTCATCACCAACAACATACTTCTAATCCGCTCCCGGGCCTGGTGAACGCGTATGCCACACTCTTCGGCCAGCGGTAGCAATGCATCGGCTTCATCGGTGAGCGCCTCGGCCCCCATGATCGACGTTGCGCGTGGCCGCCACGGGTCAGGGTTAGGGTTCACGTCGAAGGCGGGGCTGAGCGTCCAAGACCCGTGATCGGCAAGAAAACCGTGGTTGCGGAGATGATCGTCCGTGTTGCCCAGAACAACCGATGCAACGACGCGGTCGAAGAGCTCTCGGTGGTCACTCTTCGGGGAGAGTGAAAGATCTCGGATGGCCTCGGCGATCTCTGCGTAATCGCGATGATCGCCGTCATTGGCACCAAGTGCCGTCATGGCACTGATGTACCCAATCCTGTGCCCATGGTCAGTGCGGTCGAACCGTCGCAGAATAAGCACGTTTCGATCCCCCACCGCAGTCAGACGCCGAGCGGGCGTTCGAATTCCGACGGCTTCCAACAAATCGAGCGCTGTCATTTCCCAGGCCATCATATCCCACCGGTCACTTGAGTGAGGAAATTTGGCAATAGCCAGCGCACCGTCTTCGAGACGCACGGATGCCTTGGGCCGTGCGCCTCCCAAGCCGGTTGTACCGGTCTCGAGCAGTTGCTTCACCGCCGCACTGGGATCGTCCTCCGATGAGAGCCGGTCAGAGGCACTCAGCAGCTCTGGGAGGGCGATCAGTTGAGGAACGCGCGACGGCTCACCGACAAATGATCCGTCGCCGTCAATCCGGTACCGCAGGGCACCCTGGCGGGTGTCGTCGCTGACCCCCAGGAGGAAGTCCAAATCGTCCAGCCTGCGCAGCGATCGGTGCTCCCTGCGGGCACGAACGCGCTCCGCCTTCTCGATGAGATTCCTACCCCAGCGATCGGGTGCGCTATCGGCAAAGGCCCGCACGAGACCGACCTGATGTTGGGCCCCAGAGACAAGGGGCAGCGCGGGGTCGATACTGGTCCCGCCATGGACCAAATACGTCGGATCATAGAGGAACGTTGTGGAAATCTGACTGCGGTGTCGAGTGAAGTGCGCCTGCCCCACCAGGATCGGGTCCCCGTCTCGGTCCATAAAAACCTCGACGGTGGTCATCGTGCACGCTTCTTCGATAGGTTGCCGGCGCGCAGACGACCAATGTCACTGCCGAGCGGGTCGATGGCATTGACGACCTGATCGAGAACACCGAGGGCGCGCAGCACCTGTGCAACATTGCCGAATCCCACACCGGGGTCTCCGGCCTCGATCTTCCGCAGGGTGTCCCGTGTTATTCCGGCGCGCTCGGCGACCTGCTGCGCGGTAAGACCGAGCACCATGCGCCAGCCACGCACATGCTGTCCGAACTCGGTCAACTCGCGTTCGATCCGATATCCGTTCATGGTGGCCACCCCTTCGCTATGGCGAGCCTAACAGGCTTATCTGAACGTTATGGCGAGCACTATCGTCACACTTTTTTCATACCACCTTCAACTATTGTTGACGCTGGCACTCCGGGCAGAAGTAACTCGACCTGTTCATGAACTTGACCCGCTCGATGGGCGCGCCACACCTGTCGCACGGTTCCCCCGCCCGCCCGTAGGCATTCAGTGAGCGAGCGAAGTACCCGGACTCACCGTTCACGTTGACGTAGAGAGAATCAAAACTCGTCCCGCCCGCGTCCAGGGCGCGACGCATCACGTCCTTGCACGCCTGGACCAGCCGCTCGGTTGTGGCAGCGCTAATAGTCTCCGTGCGGGTAGCCCAGTGCACCTGAGCCGCCCACAGGGTTTCGTCCGCGTAGATATTGCCGATCCCGGAGATCAGTCCCTGGTCCAGCAGGGCGCGCTTGATACCGGTCTTCTTGCGCCGCAGAGAAGCGTGGAAGACAGCTGGATCGAAGGCGGGGTCCAAGGGGTCCAGCGCGATGTGGGCAGCATGTTCGGGCACTGGGTCCCCGCCCTGTGGGCTGGGCACCAGCGGGTCGAGGAGCATGCCGCCGAAGATACGCTGATCCACGAAGCGTAGCTGCTCCGGCAGAGATTCCCCCGTCTCGTCGGACACAGCCGAAGACAGTTCGAAGCGCAACCGCTCGTGGCGGGGTGCGGGCTGGCCGCTGGAGGCCACCAAGAGCTGACCGCTCATCCCCAGATGCACGAGCAGCGCTCGGGACGCTTCGGTTTCGTCAGAAGTTCTAACTGGCAGCCACAGGAATTTTCCGCGGCGCTGGGCGTCCGTGACGGTCAGACCGGTCACCCGGTCCATGAAGTCCTGGGGCCCGGCCACATGACGGCGCAGGGAGCGCTCATCGTTGACGGTGACGTGTTCGATGGTGCGGCCGACCACCCAGTTGGCCACGCCGCGTCGTACTACTTCGACCTCGGGAAGTTCGGGCACGTTCTTAGGCCTTGCGTCCGTAACGGTCGTAGATGGCCTGGCAAGCCGCAGCAGCGGCCGAGCGTTCGGAGGCCTTCTTAGAGGTACCTTCGCCGTGGCCCATGACCTTGCCGTTCAGGGACACCGACGCCTCGAAGTGGCGCGCGTGATCGGGACCGGTGCCAGCGACGTCGTAGCGGACGGGGCCCAGCCCGTGGTGGGCGGCGAGCTCGCTGATCTCGGTCTTCCAGTCACGGCCCTCATGGAGCACGTGGGAGTCTTCGAGTAGCGGAATGATGAGGCGGAGCACCAAGTTCCGGGCTGGTTTGTCACCGGCGGACTCGTAAGTGGCACCGATCAGGGCTTCCATGGTGTCCGCGAGGATCGAGGGCTTTTCGCTGCCCCGAGTTCGGATCTCCCCCTTGCCCAGGCGAATGTGCGGACCGAGGTCCAGGGACCGTGCAATGTCCGCGAGAGTGCGTGAGGAAACCACGGAGGCACGGAGTTTGGCCAGTTGGCTCTCACTCCAGTCGCCGTAGCGGTGAAAGATTTCGTCCGTCACAGCCAGCTGAAGGACCGCGTCCCCCAGGAACTCGAGACGTTCGTTGTGCTTCTCGCCCTCGTGTTCGTACGCGTAGGAGCGATGTGTCAGCGCAATGCGAAGCGTCTCGGTGTCGATATCGACACCGAGACGCTCAAGCAATGCACCGGGATCCGGCATGGTAGTCACGCTTACGCGTCAGCTACCTTGCGTCCCTTGTATTCGTAGAACAAGGGGGTACCGGCGGAATCGGAAACGACCTTAGCCTGGTGCGGCAGGCTGTAGCTCACCTTGCCGTTTTCGACAGTCTTCACCAGTTTGGGGGCGTTAGCCTTCCACTGGGAGCGGCGCATCCGGGTATTCGCACGGGAAAGTTTCCGCTTGGGAACAGCCACGGCTATCTCTCTTCTCTCGTCTCGGTTGTCTGGTCCGAAGTGTCAGAACCCTGGTCAGTGCTGCTCAACAGCCCTCCCAGAGCGGACCAACGTGGGTCAAGCACTTCGTGGTGGTGATCCGGGTCTTTCTCGAGTCGCGCACCGCACTGGGCACACAGACCCGGGCAGTCAGCCCGGCACACCGGTTGGAACGGCAGCTGAATGATCACTGCGTCCCGAAGCATGGGTTCGAGATCGATTTCCTCGTCCCGCACTTCATACACTTGCTCGTCCTCGATGTCCTCGTCACCTTCGGGAGAGGCATCGAACACGAAAAGTTCTTGTACGTCGACCGGTAAATCATAGTCAATCGGATCGAGACATCTGCTGCACTCACCGTGAATACTGACTATGACGGTTCCGGATACCAGAATACCGTCGTGCACGGATTCGAGTCGAAGCTGCAGATCCATGGGCGCGCCTTCTGGCGAACCTATGACCTCCGTGCCAAAGTCCTTTGGCGCGGGAACCTCAATCTCCAGGTTTCGCATGGTCCCCGGACGGTGTTCGAGATCCCGGACGCTGTGCGTAAGGGCTGAACTATTGCGGTTATTCACGAAACTCCTGGCTGACGACATGGGCCGACAGATCATGGTAGCACGCACCCAAGGTGACGGGCCACGCGGGGCCCGCCGAGCGACGTCGTCGCCAAGTTGGGCGGTGACTGACGAAGCTCGGTGCGAGCCGATGAATGGTGGGGCGGAACGCGGCTATGACGCTCGGTCGCGTTCCTTGATGGCGTCCAATACCTGGGGCGAGACGAACCCGCTGACGTCCCCGTCCAGGCCGTGGACTTCCATCACGAGCGTAGAGGATAAATGCAACAGCGACGGCTCCCCCGGGATGAACACGGTCTCCACGCCGGTGAGGGTGCGATTCATGGTGGCCATGGGCAGTTCGTAGTCGTAGTCCGCACCGTTGCGCAGCCCCTTGACCAGCGCCACGGCCTTACGGCTCGCTGCATAATCTGCGATCAAACCGGATTCCAGCGGCTCCACGACCACCGACGGTTCATCCGCGAAGACCTCGCGCACGAGCCGCAGTCGCGTTTGCTCGTCGAACCGGTGCTTCTTGTTGGGGTTCGTGGACACCGCCACGATCACCTCGTCGAAGAGCCGACAAGCGCGGCGGATCACGGCCACGTGGCCCAGGTGGATCGGGTCGAAGGAGCCGGGGCAGATTGCGCGTCGCATTCCTCCACCCTAACCGCCGGAAGCACACCGACGGCGCTCGCGCACCAACCAGCCCCGCCGCAGCCCCACCGCCCGGCCATCGTGCCGCACAGCAATCGTGACGGCGCAGCTCGGCCAGGCGAGGTGCCTTCCCTAGACTGAGTCCATGACAGCGCACACCTCTGGTTCCCAGTCCCCCACCACCGGCTCGGCCGAAACACCCTGGCAGCGCATGGCCGCCGGCGGCGGACTCCTGGATGCGTCCGGACAGCTGCGTTCCACGGTCTTCGAGGAAATGACGGCGCTGGCCCAACGCACCGGTGCCGTGAACCTTGGCCAGGGCTTCCCGGATTTCCCCGCACCCGAACGCATGGTCGACGCCGCCTCCGAGGCGCTGGCCGCCGGCCACAACCAGTACGCGCCCATCAAGGGCATCCCGGCGCTCCGTACCGCCATTGCCGAGCACCAGCGTCACTTCTATGCCCAGGAGCTGGACACCGAGTCCCAGATCATCGTCAGTGCCGGTGCCACCGAGGGACTAACGGCCAGCCTGTTGTCCTTCCTGGAGCCCGGAGACGAGGTGGTCGTGTTCGAACCCCACTACGACCTCTACGGCGCGGTGGTCCGTTTCGCCGGCGCCACGGCGGTCCCGGTTCCGCTGCTGCCGCCCGCGTTCACACCCGATCCCGACGACGTTCGCGCCGCCTTCTCGCCCCGCACCCGCGCCGTGATCCTCAACGATCCGCACAACCCCACGGGCACCGTGGCGTCGCGCGAGTTCCTCACGCAGCTGGTCGAGTTGGCCACCGAGTTCGACGCCGTGATCGTCACCGACGAGGTCTACGAACACTTGCGCTTCAACGGGCAACACATCCCGATCGCCACCCTGCCCGGTGCCTTCGAGCGCACCCTGACCGTGTCATCGGCGGGCAAGACGTTCTCCGCCACGGGTTGGCGCGTGGGCTGGGTCAGCGGTCCGGAGCACCTGATCCGCGGCGTGACCGCGGTGAAGTCCTACATGTCCCACAGCGCCGCCGCTCCCCTGCAGCACGCCGTTGCGGAGGCCGTCGGCTTCCCGCCCGAGTTCTACGAGCACCTGCTGGACAATTACCGCGCGCGCCGCGACGTCCTGATCAACGGCCTGCGCGAGGCCGGGCTGAACCCGCCGGAACCGCAGGGCACGTTCTTCGCCGTGACCGACGTGAGCGATCTTTACCCCCTGGCGGGCGTGAGTAACGCCCGTGAGTTGGGCGAGCACTGGGCCGAGAACGCCGGCGTGGTCGGGATTCCCGTCTCCGCGTTCGTGGGTGAAGCCAACCGGGATCTCTACACGGACTGGCTTCGTTTGGCTTTCTGCAAGCGCACCGACGTGCTGCGCAAGGCGATGGCCGATCTCACGTTGTCGCTCTGAGGTCCAGAACCATGTAGCCCTGAGGAAGCTCGGAAACGAGAACCCTCCGCCCCACGAGCACTGCTCAACCGGCCTCTAAGCGGATTCCGCGTCCTCGGGATGCTCGGCGGCGGACTCCTCACTTGGGGTCTCCTCCACGTACCACAGGACGGTCTCGCCGTGGGCGCTGCGTTCAAACCGCTGCAGCCCCTCCGGCCACACCGGTTCCTCGGTGCGCGCGGAGCGTTCCACCACAATGACCGCCCCCGGGCCGAGGTGCCCCACCAGTCGCGCCAGTAGCGCGGTCAGGTCCTCGTTGGGCAGCGGGTACGGCGGATCGACCAACACCAGATCCCAACGATGATTTCCCTGCCGGGCCAGAAAGGTGGCCACCGGGGACTGCACCGTGGTGATCTCGATATCCGGTCGGGCACCGGCAAGCACTTGCGCGTTCGCTCGGCACACCGACGCCGCTCCGGCCGCCTTTTCCACCAGGGTCACCTCTCGTGCTCCCCGGCTCGCGGCCTCCAGACCGAGGGCTCCGGAACCGGCGAAGAGGTCGAGCACGCGGGAGTCTTCGCACATGCCCCACGCCTCCAAGCGTGCGAACAGCGATTCCTTGACGCGATCGGTCGTGGGGCGGGTGGCCGAACCGGGCACTGACTTGATGCGCAGTCCGCCCGCGGTCCCGGAAATGATGCGTGTCATCCGCGCTCCAAAAATGCTTGGCTGTTCTCGTCCACCACTCGTCCGATGGCAGCGAGCAGTTCTGTGTGCTGGGCCAATTGCGGGTCTTCGGAAATGACGACTTCGGCGTCCTCTCGGGCACGGGTGACCAGGGCTTCATCGCGTAGCGCGCTGATCCAGCGCAGGCCGGACTTCCGCCCGGATTGCGAGGCCCCCAGGATGTTGCCTTCGCGGCGCAGTTTGAGGTCCACTTCTGCAAGTTCGAAACCGTCCGTGGTGGAGGCGACCGCGGCCAGTCGTTCCCGGCCCGGATGATCCGGACGGCTGCGCGTGACCAACAAGCACGTGCTTTCGTGCTCGCCACGGCCGATGCGTCCGCGCAGCTGATGCAACTGGGAAATTCCGAACCGCTCGGGATCCACCATGATCATGAGTGACGCGTTGGCAACGTCCACGCCCACTTCAATTACGGTGGTGGAGATCAGCACGTCGATCTCACCAGCCGCGAACCGGTTCATCGTTTCGGTCTTCACGAGCGGATCCTGTCGGCCATGCAGCACGGCGATCCGAGCATCCCGCAGCTCCGGTTGCGCACTGATCAGGCGCTCGAGCCACTGGACCGTGGCCGGCTCGGGGCCGTCCCCGTCAGCGCCTTGTTCCTGGGCCGCGAGCAACGAGTCTCGCAGGGAATCGAAGGGCGGGAGGGCGGCGTCGTCGCCGATCTTGGGCGCCACCACGTAGACCTGACGGCCGCGCGAAATGTGCTCGCCCGCGAGCGCCCACACGCGCCGTTCCCAGGAGGGACCGTGTTCGGCCAGGCCCACCACGTGCGTGTGGATGGGGCGGCGGCCGCCGGGCAGCTCGCGCAGGGTGCTGACGTCCAGGTCGCCGAAGACCGTCATGGCCACCGTGCGCGGGATGGGCGTCGCGGTCATGACCAGGGTGTGGGGCGTGTGTCCTGCCTTGTCACGCAGGGCGTCGCGCTGTTCCACGCCAAAACGGTGCTGTTCGTCCACGACCGCCAGGCCGAGATCGGCGAACTGGACCTTCTCCTGAATCAGCGCGTGTGTGCCCACCACGATGCCGGCAGCACCGCTCGCGATGTCCAACAACGCGGCGCGTTTGGCCGCGGTGGGCAGTGAGCCGGTCAGCAACACGACCTTGGTGCCGTCCGGATCGCCGTCCAGCTGATCGGGTCGGGCGAGAGGGCCGAGTGAGGCCACGATCTTGTCGTAGTGCTGCTGGGCGAGCACCTCGGTGGGCGCCAGCATGGCCGCCTGTCCGCCAGTGTCCACGATCTGCAGCATCGCACGCAGGGCCACCACGGTCTTACCGGAACCCACGTCGCCCTGGAGCAGCCGGTTCATGGGCGCGGTGCCTGCCAGCTCGGCCTGGATCTGCTCGCCCACCGTTCGCTGGCCGTCCGTCAGGGTGAACGGCAGGGCGGCGTCGTAGCGGGACAGCAGGCCGTCCGCGCGGGCGGGGCGCTCCTCGACGGGTTGGGATGCGTGTTCATGACGACGCCGCGCGAGTTCCGTTTGGAGTACGAAGGCCTCTTGGTAGCGGAACCGCTCCTGTGCCTTTTGGAACGCGTCCACTGACTCCGGGCGGTGCAGGTCACGATAAGCCTGTGCGAGGCCAACGAGTTTTTCGCGTTCCAGGATGTGGTGCGGGATCGGATCGGTCAGTGAGTCCAGATCCGCGGTCAGCAGCAGTTGCTGGACGGCGCGCGTGATGCGCGGGGTGGTGAGCTTGCCGCTCTCCGGATACACCGGGATCGGATAGACCTCGCCGGACTGGGACGTGAAGTCCGTGACGGAGTCCGGGGTGTCCACCACCGCGTAGTCTGCACCCGTCATGGACAGGTTCCCGCGGTAGAGCTCGGGTTTTCCGGTGAACAGGGCGTGCGTGCCCACGGGCAGTTCCTTTTGCGCCGTGTACGCGTTGAAGAACGTGATCTTGAGGCTGGCTCCGGTGCCGTCCGAAACGATCACGTCCGTCAGGCTGCGGCGCGGATCTCGCTGCATGCGCCGCGTGGACGAAGATTCCACGCGGGCCACGAACGACGTGCGCTCCCCGGCGACCAGGTCGCCCAGCAGTTGCAGGTGGCCGCGACGGATGTAGCGGCGCGGCGCGTAGTCCAATAACTCGCCCACCGTGGTGACGCCCAGATCCTTCTCGAGCAGCTTGACCGTGCTCGTGGGGGAATTACCCGGGATGTAACGGGTCAGTGGCTGGTACAGAAGTCCGGCGAAGGCCGAGACCGGCTGAGCCGCGGTGGTCACGGAGAAACCTGGGGCTCGTCAGAACCGAGTGACGTCACGCTCACGTTGACCGCCTGGCCGCGTGCGCGCATGAGTTCCAGTGCTTCCTCGGGATCTTCCACGTGCACGTGCACGCGCCACGTGTAGCCGTTGTCCGTTTCACTCACTGCACTGACCAAGACGCTGTCCCCGGCACTGTCCAGTTCGTGGCGCAGTTCGGCGGCGTCCAGGGCGGAAAGCTCCACCGTGCACATGACCTCGAAGCCAACGGAATCGTGTTTGTCCTTGTGCCCGGTGTGGTCGGAGTAGTCGCGAATGATGTCCGGGACCGGATTGTGCCGGGTCAGGTCACCGGTCAGGGCCGCCCTGAGTTCGACCAGTACGATCAACATGCCGAGCGCACCCGAATCCACGGTGCCGCGTTCGTGCAGTACCGGAAGTTGGTCCACGGTCTCGATCACGGCGTGGCTGCCGCGGGCGATGACCAGGTCCATCCAGTCGGAGAGTTGTTGGTTGGAGCCGTCCTGGGAATTCTCCGGGAGAGACACCTTGCTCACGGCCTCAAGGACGGAAATCAACGTGCCGTCCACCGGATCGGTGAGTGCCGACCAACAACGCACCTGCGCGGCGGAAAACGCATCTCGGAGTTCACCGGCCGTCATGCGCGTGGAACCTTCGAGGGATGTTCCCATGGCGGTGAGCGTCAGGGCCACGAGCACACCGGAGTTCCCTCGAGCCTGTTCCAGGGCGGCACGGCCGGCATGCTGCAGCAGCTCGCCAATGTCGTTGCCCTCGATCAGCTGGGCCGCCTCGGTCGCGTAGCCCACCGTGGTGCTGAGATTGACGCCGGTATCGGAATCGGCCACGGGAAAGACATTGAGATCATTGAGGACGTCCGTGTGCTCGACCAGAGCACGGTGCGCGCAGTCCAACCAATCGCGCACGGCCGATACCGTAGAGCCTCCTTTATGGCTCAAAATGATCCCATCCTTCACCCACGTCGTAGCCGAGCCATTGGCCCGGATCCTGCCCGGCAATGGTGACGGCGGTGTCCCCGATATCCGCCGGTCGGCGGTCTGCGGGCGCACACGAGCCTATCGCACGCATCCCCGGGGGAACCTGAACACCGGGCGGAAGCACAGCGAGCAAACCGTGGTCCTCTCCCCCGGTCAGCACCCAGCGCCACGGGTCCACACCGGCGGCATTGCCGGCCTCCGCCAGCTGCGCCACGGCCTCTTCCAGGGCAGCCGGGTCCAGGTCGACGACGACGCCGCTCGCTCGCGCCACACGGCCCGCATCACGTAACAGTCCGTCCGAGATGTCGATCATGGCGCTCACGCCGGCGCGGGCAGCTTTCGGCCCAGTAAGAATCGGTGCAAGGGGACGCAACTGTGCGCGCTCGAGTTCTCGTCGATTGTGCTCGGGTACCCGGTCCCAGCCGCTGCCGGGCGGGGCCTCCAGAGCGCTGAGCCCCGCGGCAGCAAGTCCGAGAGCGCCGACGTGCACCAACGTCCCACCGGCACCGGCCCCCGACCGCAGCACTGGGTTTCCATCCTCCATGACGCCCAGCACCGTTGCGGTCACGGACAACTCACGGCCGCGACCCAAATCACCGCCCACCAGGGCACAATCGGTGGCACCGAGTCTGTCGAACGCTTCTGCCAGCCCGGTGGCGAAGTCCTGCACCCACTGCACCGGGGTGTTCCCGGGCAAGGTCATCGACACGACCATGGAGGTTGGAACCGCGCCCATCGCGGCGATGTCCGCAAGGTTTTGCGCCGCGCATTTGTGGGCGGTATCCGCTCCCGTGGTTTCGTAGCCGTTGGGCCAGCGCACCCGGAAATCCTGGTCAACCACTTGTGTGTCGGTCGTGATGACGACTCGCCCTTGCGGAACCGCCACCACAGCGCAATCGTCCCCAGGCCCCACCTCGACATACGAGGACGCGGTTTTGGACAGCGGCAGGAACACTGACAGCAGCTCGGATTCGGAGACCTGCTCCACCGTGGCTGCGGGGGTCGGTGTGGGGGAAACGGTCATGGGTTCAGCGTAACGAGCGGCACACCCTGGTTCGCAGAAGCCACCCGGTCAGCACGTCTACAGTGGAGGTCATGTTCTTCTCCCGCGCGCGCTCCCAGGACGGATCTCACGGACTCCACATCTCCACCCGCCGCGCGGCCCTGGCGACCATGGCACTGAGCGGATTGTTGCTCACCGGTTGCGGCTCCCCCGTCTCGGTCGAAGGCGCACCGCACAATACGGACCCCGCGTGCGCGTCCGCCATGCTGGCCATGCCCGAGACCATGGGTGACCTGGATCAGCGGGCCACCACGAGCCAGGGCACCACCGCCTACGGCGAACCCTCGGGCGTGATCGTGCGCTGCGGTGTGGAACCGCCCGCACCCACCACCGACCCGTGCACCAACGTCAACGGCGTCGACTGGCTCATCTCCGAGGTCGAGGGCCAGGAAAACCAGTGGCGAGCCGTCAGTTACGGTCGCTCCCCCGCGGTGGAAATGCTCTTCGACACCGGTCGCGTCCCCTCATCCACCGCAATCGTGGAGGCCGGCAGCGCCGTGGCACAGATCCCGCAGGAGAGCACGTGCCTGTCCGTCTCCGACACTCTGGACTTGCAGAACACCCCCTAACCCGAGTCGGGCCAGGGGGTGTTCGAATCGACGACTAGTTAGCGCAGTCCCACGGGACGTTCGAGAGCCAGCGAAATCAGCTCGTCGATCAGGTCCGGGTACTCCAGTCCGGACGCCGCCCACATCCGCGGGTACATGGAAATGGGCGTGAAGCCGGGCATCGTGTTGATCTCGTTGATAACCACCCCGTGATCGGGCGTCACGAAGAAATCGCAGCGCGACAGACCTTCACCGTCGATGGCATCGAACGCCTGAACGGCCTTCTCCCGCAGAGTCTCGATCACGTCGCCCGGGAGATTCGCGGGGCAGGACAGCCGAGCGCCGTCGTCCTCGACGTACTTGGCCTCGAAGTCGTAGAAGTCGTGGCCCTGGACCTCGATCTCGCCGGGCAGGGACGCGCGCGGCGCGGACCACTCATGGCCGCCCAGCACGGCACACTCGATTTCGCGGCCCTCGATCCCCGCCTCGATCACGAGCTTGAGGTCGTGCTCGCGGGCTGTCTCGATGGCGACGTCGAGGTCCTCTGCCCTGTCGACGCGGGTGATTCCGAACGATGAACCCGCGCGGGCGGGTTTGACGAACACCGGGAACCCGAGCGCGGCCACGTTCTCCCGGACCTGCTCCGAGTTGGTCAGCCAGTCGCGGTTGTGCACCACCGTGTACGGGCCGACCTCCAGTCCGGCGGCCTCGAAGGCGACCTTCATGAAGTGCTTGTCCATGCCAATGGCAGAGGCCGAGACACCGCAGCCCACGTACGGCAGGTCGGCCAACTCCAACAGACCCTGCAGGGTTCCGTCCTCACCGAAGGGCCCGTGCAGCAGCGGGAACACGGCGTCGATGTGGCGGCCCCGGGTGATGGTGCCGCCTTCGGAATTGAGGTCGTGGACGAGTAGCTCGTTCTCCCCCACCTGCAGCGGCAAGGTGACGCGCTGATCACCCACGGGCAACGTGGCCAGGGGCTGATGATCCAGAAGTGCTTCCAACTCGTCCTGGGAGTACAGGAACCAGGCGCCGTCCGTGGAGATGCCCACGCTCACCACGTCCCACCGGTCGCGGTTAATGGCACGCAGCACCGAACGCGCGGTGATCAAGGACACCGAGTGCTCGGAGGAACGGCCCCCGAACACCACGGCGACGCAGGGTTTCGTGGCCGAACCGGCCCCCTCCGCGGTCGCTTGAGCGTTGTCCGCACTGTTCATCATGCGCTGTTCCCTTCGGATTTGAGATCGCGGCCGAGCAGCTTGGGTGCCAGCTGATCTACCGGAATGTCGCCGCGCAGCACACCCACCACAGCCTCCGTGATGGGCATTTCCACGTCGTGTTCTTGGGCCAGAGCCAACACGGCGGGGGCCGACCTGATGGCCTCCGCGGTTTGGGTCATGGCGTCCTGGACCTGAGCGATACTCAGTCCCGAACCCAGCAGCTTACCCGCCGTGTGGTTCCTGGACAGCGAAGACGAACACGTGGCGACCAGGTCTCCCATGCCGGACAGCCCGGACAGCGTGGTCAGGTCACCGCCCAGCGCCAGGGCCAGGCGGGTGGTTTCGGCCAGCCCACGGGTCATCACGGAGGCCTTGGAATTGTCGCCGTAGCCGCGGCCGTCACAGATGCCGACGCACAGGGCGATCACGTTCTTCACCAGGCCGCCGATCTCTGTGCCGGTGACATCGGTATTCGTGTACGGACGGAAGTACGGGGCGGCGCAGCAACGGGCCACCCACGCGGCGGTGGTCAGTTCCGGGGCCGCCACCACGGATGCGGTGGGCTCTTCCCGCGCGATTTCCATGGCCAGGTTCGGACCCGAGAGCACGCACGAGCGGCGCGCCCAATCGTCATGACTGCTCTCGGTGTGCTCGGCCAGAGCCTGCGCAATCACCTCGGTCATGCGCAGTCCGGTCGCGGATTCCAGGCCCTTGGCCAGTGACAACACCACAGCGTCCGGGTCGATCAGCTCGGCCACCGCAGCCAGTTGCGCGCGCAGTGACTGCGCCGGGATCGCGGCCACGACCAAACGCGCCCCCCTCAGGGTGTCGCGCAGATCGGAGGAGAAATGAATCTGGTTCGGCAGATGGATGTCGGGCACGTAGCGCTCGTTGCGGCCGGTCTCGCGGATCCGCTCCATCGATTCGGGATTGCGGCCCCACAAGTGGACGGTGCGTTCGGCACCGGCGTCGCGAGCGGCGTCGGCGAGGACCTTGGCGAACGTGGTGCCCCACGAACCCGCGCCCAGCACGGCGACTTTGCTCGGCCCGTTGGGTTCCTCGGCCAGGGCGATCAACGACGACGCCGCGGCGGCTTCCGGGGGTGCCTCGCGGTCGATCGGGCGGCCGGCAGAGGCGTTCATCGGGATTCCTTGCGAACGCGAGGGTTGAAGCGGTCCGCGGGCGCTACTTCAGCACGCAACTCGGCCAGGAGATCGGTGATGCGATCCATGATCACGGTGGTCGCGTAATTGAGGTCATCCGCGGTGGGTTGATCCGTGGAGTGTTTCCCGGGACGCATGAGGTCCTGCGGAAGGAGGGGTTCCCCAATGAGCACGCGGACCTTCTTGGGCGGGAACAGGTTGAAGGTCCGTTTCCCCTGCGGGTCCCGGTACAGCACCTCCTGGTCGCCCCAGTGGGCCATGGGCACCACGGGAACTTGGCCCTGCAGCGACAGCCGCGACGCTCCCGTGTGGGCGCGCATGGGCCACATGCGGGGGTCACGAGTCACGGTGCCTTCCGGATACACCAGGATGGCACCACCGTCATTGAGCTCAATGAACGCGGCTTCCAACGAATCCTTGGCGCGCGTGGTCCCGCGATACACGGGAACCATGCGGATGTGGGTGAGCAGCCGACCAATGACGGGGACCCGGAACAAGGACTCCTTGGCCAGAAACCTGGGCATGATGCCCGACTTGTAGACCGGGTACGCCACCGTGATGGGGTCGATCTCGGTGAGGTGATTGGCCGCGACCACGAACCCCCCGGAGTCCGGAAAGTTCTCGGTCCCCCTCCAGGAGATCTTGGCGACCAAACGGTAGAGGGGAATGGCGATCCCCGCCAAGACCCGGTACGTGGACCGCTGCGACGTTCTACTCACTCGAGCATTCTCTCCCTACACCGCTCGTGACAGACACTCGCTGGGCCGACAGGTGCTCAGCGTTCTTCGAGATCGAAGTCCGCGCCCAGTCCCGCCAGCTTATCGGTGAAGTGCTCGTAGCCTCGTTTGATCAGTTCGATACCGGTCACGTGTGAAACGCCGTCCGCCGCCATGGCCGCGATCAGGTGCGAGAAGCCACCGCGCAAGTCGGGGATGTTGATGTCCGTGGCCTTCAGAGGCGTGGGGCCGGAAATTACGGCGGAGTGCAGGAAGTTGCGTTGACCGAAGCGGCACGGCACGGACCCCAGGCACTCGCGGTGCAGTTGGATTCCGGCACCCATGCGGTTGAGCGCGCGGGTGAAACCGAAACGATTCTCGTAGACCGTCTCGTGCACGATCGACACGCCCTTGGCCTGGGTCAGAGCGACCACCAGGGGCTGCTGCCAGTCGGTCATGAATCCGGGGTGCACGTTGGTTTCCACGATGAGCGGGTTCAGATCGCCACCCGGGTGGTAGAAGCGGATGCCCTCGTCCTGTATGTCCAGGCCGCCACCGAGCTTGCGGTAGGTGTTGAGGAAGGCCATCATGTCCGCCTGCTTGGCCCCGGCCACAAAGATGTCACCGCCGGTGGACAGTGCCGCGGAACCCCACGACGCCGCCTCGATACGGTCCGGCAGGGCACGGTGCTTGTAGCCGCGCAGCTCAGGAACACCCTCGATGCGGATCACGCGGTCGGTCTGGACCGTGATGATCGCGCCCATCTTCTGCAGAATGGCGATCAGGTCCATGATCTCGGGTTCGGTCGCGGCCCCCCGCAGTTCGGTGTGACCCTCGGCGCGGGTCGCGGTGAGCAGGACCTGTTCGGTGGCGCCCACGGACGGGTAGGGCAGATCGATCTTGGCGCCCTGCAACCCGTGTGGTGCACTCATGCGGATGCCGGATTCCAGCTTCTCGACACGCGCACCGAAGTTGCGCAGCACTTCCAGGTGGTAGTTGATGGGTCGGTCACCGATGCGGCAGCCACCCAGGTCGGGAATGAACGCCTCACCCAACGCGTGCAGCAGCGGGCCGCACAAAAGGATCGGGATTCGAGAATCCCCCGCGTGCGCGTCGATGTCCGCGTGGCGCGCCTGGGTGACGTTGGACGGATCGAGGGTGAGAACGCCGTCGGCGCCATCACGAGTGACCGAGACCCCGTGCAGACCAAGGAGGTTGGTCACCACGGACACGTCCTTGATCTCGGGGACGTTGCCGAGAACTGACGGTGTGGAACCGAGCAGCGCAGCGACCATGGCCTTGGGAACCAGGTTCTTGGCTCCGCGGACGGTTACCTGACCTGACAGCGGAACTCCGCCGGTGATTCGTAAAGAACTCATGACCTACCGATCTCGGGGGAAGCTAACATTCCATCGCATAGCGCAGTACGGAACCTGGCTATTCTAACGAGTCGACAGACTTATCAGCGCACTGAGTTCTCAGCTTTTTGCCGGGAGCGTGACGGGCTTGAACGCCGGTCGGCCGTCTTCGTAGGCCTTGACGTCTTCGTCATGCTGAAGAGTGAGACCAATGTCATCCAGTCCTTCCATCAGACGCCACCGGGTGTAGTCGTCGATCTGGAACGGGACCGTGACGGTGTCGCACGTGATGGTTTTGGACTCGAGGTCCACCTCGATCTCGATGCCGGGCTGTTCGTCCATGAGCTTCCACAGCAGTTCCACGTCCGACTGGTCCACCTGCGCCGCCAGCAGACCCTGCTTGCCGGAGTTACCGCGGAAAATGTCGGCGAAACGGGAGGAAATCACCACGTTGAAGCCGTAGTCGCGCAGCGCCCACACGGCGTGCTCACGGGAGGAACCCGTGCCGAAGTCAGACCCAGCGACCAGCACGGAACCGTCCTTGTAGACGTCCTGGCTGAGCACGAAGTCAGGGTTCTTCCGCCAACCGGCGAAGAGCGCGTCGTCGAAGCCGGTCTTGGTGATGCGCTTGAGGTAGACGGCCGGGATGATCTGGTCCGTGTCCACGTTCGACTGCTTGAGCGGCACACCCGTGCCGCGGTGGGTAATGAATTTCTCCATGGTGAGGTCCTTACTACAGTTACTGGGCCGCCTGCCGGTCCGGCCGGGCGCCGAGAATCGATTTAGACGGCGGGCACGGATTCCAGGTCCGACGGCGCGCTGAGGGTTCCGCGCACGGCGGTCGCGGCGGCGACCACGGGCGAGACCAAGTGGGTGCGACCACCCTTACCCTGGCGTCCTTCGAAGTTGCGGTTGGAGGTCGAGGCGCAGCGCTCCCCCGGTGCCAGCTGATCCGGGTTCATGCCCAGGCACATGGAGCAACCAGCAAAGCGCCAGTCCGCACCGAAGTCCCTGAACACCTGATCCAGGCCCTCGGCCTCGGCCTGCAAGCGGACCTTGGCGGAACCGGGGACCACCATCATGCGCACGTTCTCGGCCTTGGTCCGGCCCTTCACAATGTCCGCGGCGATCCGCAGGTCCTCGATGCGTGAGTTGGTGCACGACCCCAGGAATACGGTGTCCACGGGGATCTCCTTCATCGGAGTCCCGGCTTCCAGGCCCATGTACTCCAGGGCGCGGCGGGCGGCGTCCTTGGCGTTGTCGTCCCCCGCGTCCTCCGGGTTGGGCACGGGCTCGGACAGCGGCACACCCTGGCCGGGGTTGGTGCCCCACGTGACGAACGGTTCCAGCTCGTCCGCGTCGATGAACACCTCGTTGTCGAACTCGGCGCCCTCATCGGTGTGCAGGGTCTTCCAGTACTCGACCGCGGCATCCCAGTCCTCGCCCTGCGGCGCATGCGGTCGGCCCTGGACGTAATCGAACGTGGTCTGGTCCGGAGCGATCATGCCCGCGCGGGCACCGGCCTCGATCGACATGTTGCAAATGGTCATGCGGGCTTCCATCGACAGCGACCGAATGGCCGAGCCCCGGAATTCCAGCACGTAACCCTGACCACCACCGGTGCCGATCTTGGCAATCACCGCCAGGATGATGTCCTTGGAGGTCACGCCCGGCTTGAGCGTGCCTTCCACCGTGATGGCCATGGTCTTGAACGGAGCCAACGACAGAGTCTGGGTGGCCATGACGTGCTCGACCTCGGAGGTGCCGATACCGAAAGCCAGCGCGCCGAACGCACCGTGGGTCGAGGTGTGGGAGTCACCGCACACCACGGTCATGCCCGGTTGGGTCAGACCCAGCTGCGGTCCCACCACGTGCACGATGCCCTGTTCCGCGTCTCCCAGGGAGTGCAGTCGAACACCGAATTCTTCACAGTTGGCACGCAGGGTGTCGATCTGCTTGCGGGAAGTCTCGTCCTTGATGGTCGAGAAAATATCTTCGGTGGGCGTGTTGTGGTCCTCGGTTGCAATCGTCAGATCGGGGCGACGCAGGCCACGGCCGGCCAGGCGCAGACCCTCGAAGGCCTGGGGGCTGGTGACCTCGTGGACGAGGTGAAGATCGATGTAGATCAGGTCGGGCTGGCCGTTCTCGCCCTGGCGCACCAGGTGATCCGTCCAGACCTTCTCGGCGAGCGTGCGCGGAGTGGCGCTGGAATCCTGCGCAGTGGTGCGGGCTCCGGTGGTTTCTGACATCTAAACCTCTCCTGATCATGGCTGCGCCGGTGAACCGGTCGCGGGGTACCTCGCGTGGATCGCTCGGCACCGTGTTTTCTCTATGGTCCACGGGACACGCCGAGCAGTTCCAGTGTACTCGCTTGCTTCTCGCATTGTGAGACGGCAGTCTTAGAGCATGGACAATCTTGATGCGATGGATCCCACCGGCGCACTCCTCGGAACTCCGCTCGGCGGACGGGGCACGGGTGCGGGCATGCCCGTGGAGTCGTCCTTCTCGCCGTCGGGGGTGGGTGTCATCGACAAGGCGTCTCTCATTCTGGACGCGCTCGAAGCCGGACCCGCTTCGCTCGCGGATCTCGTGGAGGCCACGGGTCTGGCCCGCCCCACCGTGCATCGACTGGCGGTGGCCTTGGCCCATCACCGATTCGTCGGACGTGATGTCCAAGGCCGGTTCGTCCTGGGCTCGCGCGTCGTCGAGCTTGCATCGGCCGCGGGCGAGGACCGTCTCATCTCCGCCTCGGCACCGGTGTTGCTCCAACTGCGCGATGCCACCGGGGAGTCGTCGCAGGTGTTCCGTCGTCAGGGTGAATGGCGCGTGTGCGTGGCCTCCGCCGAACGCCCCATCGGCCTGCGCGACACGATTCCTGTGGGCACTCAACTGTCCATGAAGGCCGGTTCCGCCGCGCAGGTTCTGATCGCATGGGAGGACCACGCCCGATTGATCGAGGGCCTCGCGCACGCTCGCTTCTCGGCCACCACCTTGGCCGGCGTACGACGCCGCGGCTGGGCCCAGTCGATCGGCGAGCGCGAGCCGGGCATCGCCTCGGTCTCGGCGCCGGTGCGCGGGCCTTCCGGGCGGGTCATCGCGGCCGTGTCGATTTCCGGTCCCATTGAACGGCTGTCCAAGCAGCCTGGACAGAAGCACGCGGAAGTAGTCGTGCAGGCCGCCCGTCAGCTAACCGAGGCGGTGCGGGTGAGCGCCGCCTAGGTGTACTCACCGGACGCTTTGGTCAATCGTGAGTACGGCGGCAGATTCTCGCAGGCAGTATCGCGGTGGTGATGGTTGTCATAGTGCAGCCGCCCCTCGAGTTCACCGCGGCGCTCGGCCTCGAAACGAAAAGGGACCAGCCGAATCGGCTGGTCCCATCAGGTCGCGAGTGCAATTCAGCTGGTCTGCGATGCCGCGGATCGGATGATTTCGGCGAGGTCGCGCGGTCGGCTCCACATGGGCCAGTGTCCCGTGGGGAGGTCGATGATGTCGACGTGTTCGAGATTCGCGACCTCGGCAAACATGGGGTGACCTGCCTGGACCAGTTCCGTTACCTGCTCGCCCGAGATTGAGCAGCACACTAAGGTCGTGGGGACGCCGTGGCGGGACTCGTTCACCAGCTCGACGGGTTGACGGAGCACTGAGGCAGGCTCCGGGACAGCCCTCGTCCGGAATCGCTCAAGGGCCTCGGCGCTCAAGCCTTCGAGACTCGCCTGCTGTCCGAGGGCATCGAACGACGGCAGAGGTAGCTCATCGAGCTCAGCCGGGAAGTCAGGGGCAAAGACGGTGCCGTCCGCCACGGGGCCGGAATCAACCCACATCACCCGGGCGACGAGCTCGGGGTGCCGGTCAAGGACGAGGCTGACGGGGGCGTTGGCGCCGCTGTGAGCGACGAGAATCGCAGGCTGATCGCCTCGCCGAGTGATGACGTCCCGGATCGCTGCTGCTTGGTCCTCGAGAGTCTTAGCCGCACGGTTGTTGTCGTCTCCGTCGAGACCAGGCAGAGTCATCGCGACTGCACGAATGTCGGCGGCTTCGAGGTGTTCAAGGGTTTCGTCCCATGCCCACGCTCCCAGCCAATGGCCGGCGATGAGAACGATGGTTGGACTGCTCTTAGTAGTTGTCATGTGGCTACCCTCCCAGCCCAGATGGACAAGAGTGTGTCACTATTTATGGCATGAATTGGCCAAGGCCTGAGCTGTGAGGCGATCCGAACGTCTTCATGCCCTGTCCGAGATGTTGCGTCGCAGCGGCGCGCGGGGCGTCACCGCTGAGCGGTTGGCGCGAGAGTTCGAGGTGTCGGTGCGGACTGTCAAACGAGACCTCAGTGCCCTGGAGAACAGTGGTGAGCCGATCTGGTCTCGTCCGGGCCCGGGCGGTGGGTATGGGCTGGCCAAAAGCGGGTCGCTGCCTCCCGTCACCCTGTCCTCGTCTCAGGCCGTGGCGCTCATGGCGGCTGTGTCTGCCGCGCCCGACGCTCCCTACGCGGATCTGGCTGCGGCCGGCATCCGGAAGATCATGGACGTCCTCGACTCCAGGACCCGAGCGCATGCATACGAGCTGGCCAACCGAATCTGGGTCGACGCGCTTCCCGCCTCCTCTCGCGCCGTCAGGTCAGCGGTGGAGGAGGCGATGGCCGAGCAACGGGTGATTCGTATCCGCTACACATCACGAGACGGCAACACGACGATTCGTGACGTCGAGCCGGTGCTGTTCGCTTCGGCGAGTGGGAGGTGGTACCTGGTCGGGTGGTGCCGTTTGCGCGACGCGATGCGATGGTTCGCCGTATCACGCATCGAACGGGCAAGCGACACCAAGACGGCCAGCAATGGCCATGCCGTCCACGAGGTCGGAGAGCCTCCAGAGAACACCAGGCCAGTGCACGGCGGAGACGAGTGACTGCCTCGGTCCCCCTCTCCGATGAGCACCTAGGCCACGGGACTCGTGGTCGTGGCCAGTGAGTCTCCAAAGCGGCGATGCGCTTCGAGTTCGCGTTCCACCGGGGTCTCCACGAGCTCGCGCGCGGTCTCGCGCACCGACTCGCCCAGGCGGCGTCGTAGTCGGGAGGCCCGCATGCGGGAGGCGATCGAGGCGACCACCCCGCCCGTGATGGCCAAGAAGATCGCAACCACCACGCCCGTGATGACCATGAGCGTGGGCACCGGAAGCGGGAAGCCTTCGACCGTGGGTGGCGGGGGCAGCGGAATCTGGAAATATTCGGCGGCGAACAGGCCCAGCAGCCAGAGCAGTCCCAGAACGGTCATCGCCATCGCAATCCACTGCAGCACGTCGAAAATGATCCACCACCAGGACGCGGAGCGTGCGGAGAACTTGGTGCGGGCCACAGCCTGGTCGAGCGCATCCGGAAGACGCGATTCGTGGGAGCGGGCGGCCACGCGCACGCTGCGTCGCCACGGTGCCCCGGCGCCCTCGGACACGGCGTCCGCGTAGTTACGGACCGCCGAATCCGCTGCGGCCTTCTGCGCGGCGTTCATGGGAGGCAGTGAGGTGCGGTGGACCGAGGGGTCCGAGCCCTTGTCATGGCTTTCGATGTGCAGCCGCTTGAGCGGGTCCTTGCGGAACTTCGCGAGCCAGCGCGTGGCGATCCAGCCGGTGTGTTTGCCCGCGCGCAAGCGATAGGAGCGTGCGGCGGCGTCGGCAATGAGGTCCACGCCGGCGGCCCGAACGAGGCCCGCGGTTAAACGCTCACTCGCCTCGCGCGTGATGCCACGCGGATCGCCTTCACCGGCTGCTTCCGCGAGCATTTGCCCGGCGTGAACCACGTCCGCTTCGAGCCGCTGTCCCGCGGCCGCCCGGTGCGCGGCGATCCCGTGGATGCGCTCACGCAATTCGGGAACACCGTCACCGGCCAGTGCGGACACGGCCACCGGGGTGCTGGGCCCCGAGGTGGGCAGTCCGTCCTGGGCGAGCAGTTCTCGCAGCGAGGCCAACACATTGGGCAGGTCCGACGGCGCCAAACGGTCGGCTTGGTTGAGCACCACCATGGTCACCGCTCCGTGGCGGGACAGCGGTTGCACGAAATCCTGGTGCAGTACGGCGTCCGCGTACTTCTGCGGGTCGACCACCCAGACGACCACATCGACCAGGCCGACCATGCGGTCCACGATCTCCCGATGTTCTCGAGTGACCGAGTCGAAGTCGGGCAGATCCAGCAGGACCAGTCCGCCACTCGTGGTGCTGGCCTTGCGACCCTTACCGGTGCTGATGCTCAGCGCCGGCCCCACGACGTGGCGATCGCTGACGTCCAACCAGTCGAGCAGGGCTTCGCTACCCTCGTCACCCCAAATGGCGGCGAGCGGTTGAGAGGTCGTCGGTCGGCGCGCAGCGGTGCGCGCCAACTCCTGTCCAACCACCGCGTTGAACAGCGTGGATTTGCCGGAACCGGTGGCCCCGAAGAAACCGACCACGGTGTGATCGGCGGACAGGGCCCGCCGCTCCCCCGCACGATCCAGTGCGTCACGGGCTGCCGTCACGGCATCCTGATCGAGGCGACCCCCGGCCAATTCCGTGGCTTCCGCGAGACCCTTGATCCGGTCGGACAGTGTGATCTCGGGTTGTTTGTTGCGAAGTTTCACAGGGCTTCACCGGCCGTGCGAATGTGCTGGGCAGCGGAGCGCAACTCGCCCGCGGTGGGGTGTTCGCCCAGTTCGTCCACGCGGTCCAGGAACGCTTTGGCCCGCTGATCCAACAGGTGCTTGATGCGGGTTTCCAGGTTCTCGCGGGCCTTCTGGCTCATGCGTCGTACGGCGTCCTCGCCGAAAACCGCCTCGAGCAGCTTGGTGCCGACCACGCCGGAGCCACCGGCAATGCCGACTTCCAGGCCCGTGAGGCCACCCGTCATGGAGAACACGCCGATCATCAGGATCACGGCCAGCGCGTTGACGCCCAGGGACATGGCACGGGCCTGCGTGCGCTTACCCGCACCTTCTTGCTGGATCATGAGCATGACATCCGACTGCCACGCACGGATGTGTTCGGCCGCGGTCTCGGGATAGTTCTCCGGCAGTGCGGACAAGTCGCGACCCGCAAGCAAAACCTGCCCCGAGGTTTCATCACGCCAGCGCCGCTCGGCCAGCTCCGATGCCCGGGCCGTATGCTCGACGATCACCGCCTGGAGTCCGGTTTCAATGGCTTCTTCGACCTGAACCTCCGGGGCGGGCTCGCCCTTGAAGAACGCGGTGATCCGGTCGCGCACCCGCCCGATCCCGGCCTCCAGGTTGCGGAAGAACTCGCCGGTTCCCACGAAGTCCTGCCAGCGCGCGAGCACCTCCCCGCGCAGCAGAGTGCCGTCACGGGTCGAGTCGATAATGGCCTCCAGCGCATCATCGAAGGCGGTGGTCACCTCACGGCGCAAATGATCCTCCGTGCGCTGTTGGCCCTCCACCGCGTCCGCGGTGCGATCGGTGGTGTCCGCGAGTTCGCGCACGGCTCCACCCAGGGTGCGCGCGGCAATATCCGAGCGTGCTTGGGCGTCGGCCCCGAGCTCTTCGAGCCAGCCCCGCAACGGTGCCACCACGTGTGGCGGCAGCATGCCCAGTTCGTTGAGCGGAGATTCCTCCACCACGAAAATGGGCGCGTGCGACAGGCCTTCCTGGTTCAGCATCCGGCGCAGGTCATCCTGGATTTCCACCGCCGACGCCGCCTGCACACGATCCAGCACCACGGCCACGGTGATGTCGCGGCCGGCCGCATTGCGCAGCAATTGCCACGGCACCGCATCCGCATAGCGATTGGCGGTCGTGACGAACAGCCACAGGTCAGCCGCGGAGAGCAGTTGAGCGGCAAGCGCCCGGTTGTCGTCCGAGACGGAGTCGACGTCCGGAGCATCGAGCACCGCGAGGCCCTGCGGGATCTTCTCGTCAGCGAGCAACACCAGGGAGCCGGTGTCCTCGACCGGACGATCACCGTCGTTGGGGGCAGGAGCCGTGACGGTGGGATCCATGAGCTTGCCGCGGACGCGCGCCAGGTGCGGGAGGACGCGCTGGGAAGTGAACGCAGCGGCGTCGTTGGGATGATGGATCAGGAGCGGTCGGCGCGTGGTGGGGCGGATGGCACCGGAACGGGTCACCGGATGCCCCACGAGTGCGTTGACCAGCGTGGATTTACCCGCGCCGGTGGAGCCGCCGACCACCGCGAGCAGCGGGGCGTCCAGGGAACGAACGCGCGGCAGCACGTAGTCGTCAAGCTGGGCAACGGCCCGGCCGACGGTCTCGCGCTGCTGCGGCGCACTGGCCGTGGCGAGGGGCAACGTGGTGGAGCTCAACAGGTCTCGGGTCTGCTCAAGCGCTTCGATCAGCGGAGTGGCAGATGCGTTTTCGGTGCTCACGCCGCCATTGTGCCAGTGTTCAGGCGCTTGCGCGGCGTATCACGGGAAACGCCACGCACCGTGGCTCAGCGCAGGTCGAGCAGCGTGCGAACCTCCGCAAACGCTTGCGGGACCACACTGTAATGCGCCCATTTCCCCCGTTGCTCGCGCGTGATCAACCCCGCGTCCACGAGTTTTTTCATGTGGTGACTGACCGTGGGCTGGCTGATGCCCAGCTCATCCGTGAAGTTGCACGAGCACACGCTGTCGCAACCCTGCGCCGCCATGTGGGACAGCAGCCGCAAACGCATGGGATCCGCGAGCGCCTTGAGCACCCCGGCCACTCGCTGAGCATCCTGGGCGCTCAAAACGCCCTGGGACAGCGAGCAGCATTCGCTGCTCTCCGGGGTGGGTGTGCAGCACGCAGAGGAGGCGACGTCCAAGGGCTCTGATGTGGCGGTCATTCGTCCATCTTACATTGACGAGTGTCGATGTGATCCGTAATCTCGGGATCGTGAGCACTGAATCCTCGAAACCCAGCGTCCTGTTCGTGTGCGTCCACAACGCGGGTCGCTCCCAGATGGCGGCCGCGTACCTGTCACACCTCTCTCAAGGCAGAGTGGAGGTTCGCTCCGCCGGATCAGCACCGGGAGATTCGGTCAATCCTGTTGCCGTCGACGCCATGGCGGAAGAAGGCATCGACATGAGCGCGGCTCAGCCGAAAATCCTCACCACGGAAGCCGTCAAGGAGTCCGACGTGGTCATCACCATGGGCTGCGGAGATGCCTGCCCGATCTTCCCCGGCAAACGCTATGAGGACTGGCAGCTCGACGATCCCGCAGGTCAGGGCATCAACGCCGTCCGGCCCATTCGTGATGAGATCCGGGCACGGGTCGAGCACTTGATCGACGAACTGGTGCCGACTGGTACGGAATCTTCGTAGCGGTTTGATCATGGCCGGGTCGAGTCACACCGCCTTTTCATAGATGTGGGCGGTGGTGATCACGCCGTCCTCACGCACCCATTCCTTGGCCTCACGCGTGGGTTCGTATCCGAGCCGGCGCCAAAACCCTTCCGCGGCCTCCGCATTGGTCGCCACGATCGACAGCCGGAGTGTGGCGATCCCGGAAGAGTTCCGTGCCTGGTCCACCAGAGCATCATGAAGGGCTCGCCCGGCCCCCTTGCCGTGGCTGTCGGGGGCCACCTGAAGCAGACCCACGTACATGACATGTGCTTGCGGGTAGTCGCGCACAGCATCTGCCACCCCAATAAGTCGGTCATCGTCCCACAACCCCAGGGTGATCTTGGACTCGGGGCCAAGACTAGGTGGCCGAGCGTGGAGAACGTCTCGAGCGGCGTCGGCCTTGGGTGGCCGCCCGAACACGCGCATGGAGTACCCGTCGTCGTCCATGATCAGGCCGGTGAGCGCCTCGAGGTCATCGGAGGTGAGGTCGGAAACGCGAAAGATCATGCCATCAGTCTATGAACCGACCGAAAATCGTACATCCAGCCGACGACGCCGGCTCCTCGCCTCCTCGCCTCCTCGCCTCCTCGCCTCCTCGCCTCCTCGGGCAGCGTCACCCACATCCCGGGGGCCGCGAGAACCCTCCGACCCACCTGGTGCACTGTAAGAACCCTCCCGGTCGCCGAAAAAGGCTCTAACGACGCCTGAAGTGTTGTAGAGGGTTCCAACGGCCCCTCAGATGTGGGCAGAACCCATGACACACCCGAACCAGCACCACGTTTCTGGCCTATAACCCCGTTTCTGGCCTATAACCCGCATCCAACACGGCTGGGGCGGCCGAAACCACCCATGACACACCCTGAACCGGCCCGGGTTTGATGCCGCTACTGTTTGAGTCCGGAAGGATGGACAGTATGCCGAAGAGGATCGATCCCCA
>NZ_NOIT01000006.1 GCF_004136555.1 Kocuria carniphila | reverse complement strand
CCTCTACCCAGACCCCACAACACGCGCTCCGAAACGCCCCCACGCACCCGGCTACCCATGCTCATCTGTGAAGGGCCCGTTTACACCTGAGGTGTCATTAGAACCTTCCACGCTGGCCATAAGGGCCCTAACGGCCCCTGAGGTGTTCCCCGCGGTCCTACCGGCCCCTCAAATGCCTTCGTCATCTCGCGAGAACCGCCACGCCTGACGTCGCGTTAGAACCCACGTTTACACCTGAGGTGTTATTAGAACCTTCCACGCTGGCGAAAAGGGTCCCAACGGCGCCTGAGGTGTTCCCGAGGGTCCTACCGGCCCCTCAGATGCGTTCGTCATCTCGCGAGTACCGCCGCGCCTGAGGTCGCGTTAGAACCCACATTTACACCTGAGGTGTCATTAGAACCTTCCGCGCTGGCCATAAGGGCCCTAACGGCGCCTGAGGTGTTCCGGAGGGCCCCGCCAGCCCCTCAGATGCGTTCGTCATCTCGCGAGAACCGCCACGCCTGACGTCGCGTTAGAACCCACATTTACACCTGAGGTGTCATTAGAACCTTCCACGCTGGCGAAAAGGGTCCCAACGGCGCCTGAGGTGTTCCCGAGGGTCCTACCGGCTCCTCAAATGCGTTCGTCATCTCGCGAGAACCGCCACGCCTGACGTCGCGTTAGAGCCCACGTTTACACCTGAGGTGTTATTAGAACCTTCCACGCTGGCCAAAAGGGTCCCAACGGCGCCTGAGGTGTTCCCGAGGATCCTATCGACCCTTCAGGTGTGTCCTCCCAGGGTGGTGAGTCTTACCAGCGCGCGGCGTCGCGCATGGCGGCGGTGCCCTCGTCCACGACCCGTCGCGCGAAGCCGCGGACCTTTCCGCGCTCGGCAGGATCGGTGCCATTCGAATCGGCACTCGAGGCGGCGTCGTCGGCGTCGTCCTTTTTCATGAAGGATGGGCGCGTGGGCATGGACACCTTGGGGACCGTGACTTTGGGCAGGCTACGTGACTTCTTGTCTTTCGCTGGCTGCTCGGTCGTGTCAGCGGTGTCGGTCGCCGCGTCACCTGAGGGTTCGGAAACCGACGCCGCAGGCTTGGCCGACTTCGGCTGTTTCTTCTGCTTGGGTGCGGCGGGCTGGCGAGCGAGGTCCGGATCGGCGTCGACGGCGCTATTGGCATCTTGCGCCGCGAGGGAACCGGTCTCGGGCGCGGTGGGATCATCCTCGCGAGCGGGCTGCGCCGAAAGAACCTTGAAGCGGCGCTTCTTCCTGGGCGGGCGCTCTCCGAAAATCTTGTGCCTGGTCTTCTCGGCGCGGCCAGCCAATTGATAGGCGCTGACCAGTGGGTACTCCCACACGCCCAGGATCTCACGCTGCTCCTCGGCGAGCTCGCGCAGAACCACAGACGCGTTCTCGGAATCCGGATCGCCGGCCACCACATTGTGGACGCGGCGCTGCTGGAGCTGCACCAGACCGGTGAGCAAGAGAGCGTCGTCCACACCCAACTGGCGGGCGCGATCAGTGAAGCCCACGCGATACAACAGCGCGGACTCACCGGTGTGCACGAACCACAGGTAGCCAAGTGCAGTTTCCTGCTCACCCTCGGCCTGTTCGGTGGCCACCAGGAACACGGAGTCCTGGCCCACAGCCTTGAGCAGATCATCGATGTGAGCGGTGCGCAGGCCTACGTTGGCCAAGCTCTGAGTGTTGGCGGAAACGCGGCGAACCTTCACGCCGGCGACCTTGAGTCCGGCACGGCAACGTTCGAGGGTCCCGCTGGAGAGACGCTTCGACAGGTCGCTCTCGGTTTCGCCCAGACGCACGATCAGTTCGCGGGGGCCGGCCTCACCCTTGCGGATCTTGTCCCGACGGCGATAGCCCGCCTCTTCAAGGTCGGAAAGCAGCTGCGGGTTGACCGCTGTGTCCGGGCTGATGCGAAGGACCGCACCGTCGTGCTTCTCGCGGGCGTAGTCCTGAAGCGCACCCAGCACCTTGACGAGTTCGTGGGGACTCTTCACGTGCAATGATCGAGCGTCCACCACCGTGTGCTTGTCTTCGGGGTAGATCAGGAGCTGGCCGTAGCCGATCGTTTGATTGGCGCGGTTCACCATCACGCGTTCCACGCTGATCTGCTCATCGCTGAGGGCTTCTGCCTCGCCGATACCCCACAGCAGCTGGGGATTTCCGCCGGTCACGCGAACCCTGGCGTCCCACGTCTTCCGGTTGTCACACGGGTTCACGCTCAATGACACGGTGCGTCCTTTCGTTAGTCCCCAGCACACCGTCATACAGCTTAGCTGTGGACAGCACTCGCGCGTGACCACCCCGTGGGGCAATCACGCGCGAGTATTCAATGACTTCAAAGAGGCCAGTGGATCAGTTGTTGCCGCGCTCGTACTTCTCCCACTTCTTGGCCACGTGCTCGGCTTCGACCATGCGCACGGTGCCGGACTTGGAACGCATCACGATGGACTGGGTGGTGATCCTGGGCCCGCGGTAACGCACACCCCGCAGCAGATCGCCGTCCGTGATACCGGTTGCTGCGAAGAAGCAGTTGTCCGAGGTCACCAGTTCGTCCGTGGTCAAGATGCGGTCAACGTCCAGGCCCGCTTCGGCTGCCTTCTCGCGCTCGGCCTCATCGGTGGGAGCCAGGCGACCCTGGATCACACCACCCGTGGCCTTGACTGCACACGCGGTCACGATGCCTTCCGGCGTACCGCCGATGCCCATCATCACGTCCACGCCGGTTCCCTCGCGGCACGCAGCGATAGCGCCGGCGACGTCGCCGTCGAGAATCATGCGCGTACGGGCACCGGTCGCGCGGATTTCGTCCACGAGACCCTGGTGACGGGGACGGTCCAGCACGCAGACGGTGAGCTGGTTGGTTTTCACGCCGCGGGCCTTGGCCACGAGGTGAAGGTTCTGCTTGACAGGCAGACGCAGGTCCACCATGTCAGCGGCTTCCGGGCCGACCACGAGCTTGTCCATGTAGAACACGGCGGAGGGGTCGAACATCGAACCGCCGTCCGCCACGGCAATCACGGCCAGGGCGTTGTTCATGCCCAGAGCGGTGAGCCGGGTTCCGTCAATGGGGTCAACGGCCACATCCGAAGCGGGGCCGTGCCCGTCACCCACCTGCTCGCCGTTGTACAGCATGGGGGCTTCGTCCTTCTCGCCCTCACCGATCACCACGGTTCCGTTGAAGCTCACCGTGGACAGGAACGAACGCATGGCGTCCACTGCCGCGCCGTCCGCTCGGTTCTTGTCACCCGCGCCAACCCAGTGACCACCGGCAATTGCGGCAGCCTCCGTAACGCGGACCAGTTCCAGAGCCAGATTTCGGTCCGCCGCGTTACCTGAAGCGCTACCTGCGGTTGTTTGAGTCGCCATGTTCCTCACCTTCGAGTCAGCTGCGCTCGTGAATCTCGCGACGCACGTGTTCGTGGGCGAGCACACAAGCCTTGCGTGCGTTTCCAGCATATCCCCGGCCTTGTCCGATTGGGCGGGTATGTCACGGCACGGCACAATAGAGGGGTGAGTGATTCAGCTACGACGCCGCCCCGCAAACCTGACGAGCCTCAGGTCACCTCCGCAACCCCGGAGGAAGGCGCCCCGCTGCCCCAGATCACCACCAAGCAGGCGGCCAAAATCAACGCACCCATCCGCGGCATGATCATCTCCATGGCGGTGCTGCTCATGCTCATCCTGCCGTTCTTGTGGCTCGCTCCTAAGCCTGATGCTCAGCCCTACCGCGCGGATGTGAACGTTTCCGAGGAAGCGGGCTTCGTAGCGGAGCAAGCGGAGTTCACTCCGGCTGCGCCCGAACTTGGCGACGACTGGACCGCCAACTACGCGCGCTGGCAGGCCAACTCTCAAGAAGGCGTTCCCCTCTGGAGCGTTGGCTACCTCTCCCCCAATTACCGGTTGGTCGAAATGGTGCAGACGGCCGAGTCCAACCCCACATGGTTGGCCCAGCGCACAGAACTGATTCCCGCGACCGGGCAGAAGAACGTGGGTGGCATCTCGTGGGACATTCACCACCGTGACCCCTCGGGTAAGCAGGAAGAATTCACCGCGTGGGTCGGCGAACTCGATGATTCCACCGTGATCCTTACGGGCAAGGCGACCGAGGGCGAATTCGAGCACGTTGCGAAGGCGCTGGCCGAGGGGCGCTGAGCCCACACCTCGCCCGCATCATGGAGCGGCACATCTGAGGTAGAGGTTCGCAGAATCCGCGGCGCTGCCTGCATCTCGGGCAGAGGTTCGCACACATTGTTGGTCTCCCGGCATCTGGGGTAGTGGTTCGCACGCGAAGTGCGGTTTTTGCTACGAACGTCTGCCATATTTGTTTGCGCTCGGGATTCGCTGGCCCAGATGTTCATGCGCGGTGCGTGGCACAACACCCTGAGGTTTACGCTAGGAACGCGCCACCGGGGCACGCTCCCGTGACGCACCAACCGTGAGTCGAACCGGGAGCCACCGTGAGCGAAAAGATCCAACCGAAGATCAGCGACGCCGACAAGCCGACCAGCATGCCCAAGACGCCGCAGGATGCTTGGCAGCGATTGAAGGACGGCAACGAGCGGTTCATCGCAGGTGAGACCCTGCATCCCCACCAGGATGCGCAGCGCCGTAAGGAACTGGAGCATAAACAGAAGCCGTTCGCCGTGATTTTCGGCTGCTCGGACTCCCGGCTGGCCGCGGAAATCATCTTCGACCTGGGCCTGGGTGACGCGTTCGTGATCCGCACCGCCGGGCAGGTCATCGACAATGCGGTGCTGGGGACGCTCGAGTACGCCATCGATGTGCTGGGCACTCCCCTGATCATGGTGCTCGGCCACGACTCGTGCGGCGCCGTGACGGCGACCAAGAACGCCGTCGACTCCGGCGAGCTACCGCGCGGCTTCCAGCGCGACCTGGTGGAGCGCATCACGCCTTCCGTCCTGGAGTCCAAGCGCAAGGGTCTGGACACCCTCTCCGACATGGTCGTGGAGCACACCAAGCAGACTGCCGCCCGCATGTTGGACCAGTCCCGTTCGATCGCGGCGGCCGTCTCCAAGGGTGACGCCGCAGTGATCGGCGTGTTCTATCACCTGGATGCCGGCAAGGCCGAACTCGTCTACGGCCACGGCCCGTGGTTCCCGGAGCGCGGCTGACAGCGCACTCGATTCTGCACGGCAAGGTGGCGTGTCACGGCACGCCACCGTCAGCCCGGCCCCGATCCGAGCGCATAAGCTAGGGGTCATGGCAGAAAATACTGAGTACCGCATTGAGCACGACACCATGGGTGAGGTCCGCGTTCCCAAGAACGCCCTGTACCGCGCCCAGACCCAGCGTGCCGTGGAAAACTTCCCCATCTCCGGCTCCACCCTGGAGCGCCAGCACATCAAGGCGCTCGCCCAGGTAAAGAAGGCCGCAGCCACCGCCAACGAGGAACTGGGTGTCCTGGACGCCCAGCGCGCTCAGGCCATTCGCGACGCCGCTGACGCCGTCGCCTCCGGTGACTACGACGAGAACTTCCCCATCGACGTGTTCCAGACCGGTTCCGGAACCTCTTCCAACATGAACACCAACGAGGTCCTGGCAACCCTGGCCTCCCGTTCGCTGGAGTCCGAGGGCGTGGAGGTCCACCCCAACGACCACGTCAACGCCTCGCAGTCCTCCAACGACGTGTTCCCCACCTCCGTGCACGTGGCCGTGACCAACGCGCTGATCAACGACCTCAAGCCCGCCATGGATGTGCTCGCTACCTCCTTGGAGAAGAAGGCCGAAGAGTTCAAGAACATCGTGAAGTCCGGCCGTACCCACTTGATGGACGCCACCCCGGTGACCCTGGGTCAGGAGTTCGGTGGATACGCAGCACAGGTCCGCTACGGCATCGAGCGCATCGACGCTTCCCTGCCCCGCGTGGCCGAGGTTCCCTTGGGCGGCACCGCCGTGGGCACCGGCATCAACACCCCGGACGGTTTCTCCGCCCGCGTGATCGAGCTGCTGGCCGAAGAAACCGGCCTGCCGATCACCGAGGCCCGCAACCACTTCGAGGCCCAGGCCAACCGTGACGGTCTGGTCGAGGCTTCCGGGCAGCTGCGCAACATCGCGTACTCCTACATGAAGTTCATGAACGACATCCGCTGGATGGGATCCGGTCCCAACACCGGTCTGGGCGAGCTGCACATCCCCGACCTGCAGCCGGGTTCCTCCATCATGCCGGGCAAGGTCAACCCCGTGATCTGCGAGGCCGCCATCCAGGTCTCCGCCCAGGTCATCGGCAACGACACCACCGTGGCACTGTCCTCCACCAACGGCGCGTTCGAGCTCAACGTGGGCATCCCCGTGATGGCCGCCAACCTGCTCGAGTCCATCCGCCTGCTCGCCAACATCTCCCGCGTTGCCGCGGAGAAGATGGTTGACGGCCTGGTCGCCAACGAGGAACGCTGCACCTTCCTGGCTGAAGCTTCTCCGTCCATCGTGACCCCGCTCAACAAGGCCATCGGTTACGAGGCCGCGGCCAAGATCGCCAAGCACGCCGTGGCCAACAAGGTCACGGTGCGCGAGGCCACCATCGAGCTCGGCTACGTGGACGGCGACAAGCTCACCGAGGAGCAGCTGGACAAGGCTCTGGACGTCACCACCATGACCGGTAACTACTGAGCCAACCACTGATCGGTCCTAGCGATCGGTCACCGGCTCTCGGCTAAAAGCTTTGGCACCGCACGCACCGTGCGGGGCCAAAGCTTTTAAGGTATAGGTCAGGCTTTCCAGCGGGACCAGGCCGCTTGCCGGGAGGTCCCGGCCGCACCGGCCACGGCGGTCCACGACGACGCCGCCGCAACGTTGCGCGCGCTGATCCCGAGGGACTCGCCCACGGTTCCGCTCAAGCGCAGGAGCGCCTGGAACGCTTCCGGGTCACCGCTGGCGGCGAGCTGGCGCACGACCTCCATGGCCGCGCTCTCCAGCTGGGCCACGGGAGTAGGTCCGTCACTGGGTTCAGGAATTTCGGTACTCACGTGACCATCATCCCACCGAGGCTCAGCGGCCCACCAGTACGACGTCCAGGGTGTCGTCCGCGTCCTCGAAACCGCGCTTCCAGGACACACCGGGCCAGCGGTACTCAACGTGTCCCTTGTCCGGGCGGTAGTGAGCGGTGAACAGCGTGCCGAAGCCGCCGGAGAAGTTGTCTTGGTAGAGCGGATCCGTGAGGAACTGATCGCGCATCTCGTCCGCGGTGATCTCGGTTTCCACCGTGCGGTCCAAGTGCTCGAGACGCTCCTTGGAGAAGAACTGTGCGGCCTTGGCGGGGTACTCGGGCTCCTTGCCGCGGTGGTTGGTCGCGGTGCAGGCGTCGAAGAACTCGGCCGGCTGGCCCGGCGCCACGAACGCGGTGAACTTGTCGCCGGAAGTGTCCACCACCGTGATGTTGTAGGACATGGAGACCGGCAGGTCCCGCAGCAGCTCGCGTGCCTGTTCGGCGGTTTCGGCCACTTCCAGCAGGTAGCGGATCACGATCGGGACCGCGAAGCCCGGGCCCGATCCAGGGCGGCCGCCGAACGTCAGGGACACGGCCAGACCGGCGTCGTTTATGCCGTCAAGCAGGCCCCACAGGCAGTCACCGGTGCCGATGACCTTGCGCCCGGTGAACTCGCTCGAGTACACGGTGGCTTCCCACAGGCTCGGGACGTAGTCGTAGTTGCGGGTCAGCGAGGTCTCCTCGCCGGTGAGGGCGGCCTGCGAGCACGCCGGTGCGAACGCGGGGAAGTTCCACATGGTCAGGAAGCGCGCCGCGACGTCGTCGTTGCCGGTCAATTCCACGAGCTTGCGCCACGTGGGCATCAGCTCGGGCATGTACTTCTCGAGCATGCCGCGGGCTTCTGCCAATTCGGGTCGCGCGTCCGGGCCGGACTGGTAGAAGGCACGGTAGGCGGGCCAGGTCGCGTCGAACAGGGCCTTCCAACGCGGGCCCGGCTGCGGCTCGCGGATACCGAACACGGTCACGGGAAATTCGCGCTGAGCGGTCCACGACGACGCCGCTGCGCCGTAGTTCTCGTCGCCGGTCCCGGTTGCGGTGGTCTGTGTATCACTCGCGGTGGACGTACCACGAACGGGATGGGCGGTTCCGCCCGCGAAGTTGATGGTAGGAGCACTGCGGTAGAAATCAACCCAGTTGATCCGGGGTGAAGCAGTCTCCGCCCAGTTCACGGCGGTCCAGTCGATGGCTGCCCAGTCGATGTCGGTCCAGTGTGCTTGGGTGCGGGATGCATTGGTTTTCTGTTCGCAAGTCATGTGTCAAGGAAACATTGACACGAGGTGGTCTGTCAAGTTTTTCTTGACGCATCCTTGGAGTGATTCACCTCACCAAGCGCGGTCCTGCGCCTCACAAACCCCTCCCCGATGTGTTTCTGTCCGCCTATGCTGGATCGGAAGCAACCTTGTGACCGAGCCACGGTCACCCCCGTTCGGCAGGAGCAATACGTGAAACTCGCAGAGCAAATCATCCAGCAACTCATGGACGCTGGCGTCCAGCGCATTTACGGCGTGGTGGGCGACAGCCTGAATCCCATTGTGGATGCGGTTCGCCGTACCGGCGGATCTGCCAAGGGGGGCATTGACTGGGTTCATGTGCGCCACGAAGAGGCCGCAGCCTTTGCCGCGAGCGCGGAGGCTCAACTCACCGGCCAACTGGCGGTGTGCGCCGGTTCGTGCGGACCGGGAAACCTGCACCTGATCAACGGCCTCTACGACGCCAATCGATCCGGCGCCCCGGTCTTGGCGATCGCCTCCCACATCCCGTCGCAGTACATCGGATCGTCCTACTTCCAGGAGACCCACCCGGACCGGTTGTTCAACGAGTGCTCGGTGTACTCGGAGCTGATCAGCACACCCAAGCAGTCCCCGGCCGTGGTCAGCTCGGCCATTCAGCACGCCATGACCGTTCCCGGTGTGGCCGTGGTGACCCTGCCGGGTGACCTCGCCGAATCCGAGACCCAGGCCGAGGCGCGGCCGTTCTGTGTGCCGGAACCGGGCGCCGTCGTCCCTTCGGACGCAACTATCGAGCGCATGGCGACCGCCCTGAACAACGCCAAGGACGTCGCAATCTTCGCGGGCATCGGCGTGGCGGGCGCCCACGATGAGGTGATCGCGCTGGCCGACACCCTGGGTGCCCCCATCGGGCATTCGCTGCGCGGTAAGGACCAGATCCAGTACGACAACCCGTTCGACGTGGGCATGACCGGGCTGCTCGGCTACGGCGCCGCGGCCGAGGGACTCAAGGGCGCCGACGTGATGATCATGCTGGGCACGGACTTCCCGTACGACCAGTTCCTGCCGGACGTCACCACCATCCAGGTGGATACGGACGCCTCCGTGATCGGCCGCCGCACCGGTGTGGACATCCCCGTCCATGGTGACGTGAAGTCCACCATTCTCAAGCTGTTGCCGGAGCTGAAGCGGAAGAAGAACCGCTCGTTCCTCAAGAAGACCCTGGCCAAGCACGACAAGCTCATGAACAAGGCCGTGGGGGCGTACACGCGCAAGGTCGAGAAGATGACGCCGATTCACCCCGAATACGCGGCCTCGATTCTGGATCAGGTGGCCTCGGACAATGCGATTTTCACGGCGGACACCGGCATGTGCAACGTGTGGACGGCTCGTTACATCAACCCGTTAGGCACTCGACGTGTGATCGGCTCGTACCTGCACGGGTCCATGGCCAATGCGCTCCCCCAGTCCATCGGTGCGCAGATGGCTTACCCGGATCGCCAGGTCATTTCGGTCTCCGGTGACGGTGGCGTGTCCATGCTGATGGGCGAGATCCTGACCCTGGCGGCCTACAACCTGCCCGTAACCGTGGTCGTGTTCAACAACTCGTCCCTGGGTATGGTCAAGCTGGAGATGCTCGTGGACGGCATGCCCGACTTCGGCGTGGACGTACCGCAGACCAACTACGCGGCCATTGCACAGGCCGCCGGTCTGCAGGGCATTCGCGTGGAGCAACCCAAGGATCTGGAGGGCGCCTTCACCACGGCGCTCGCACACCAGGGCCCGTCGGTCGTGGAAATCATCACGGATCCCAATGCCCTGTCGATCCCGCCGCACATCGAGAGCGCTCAGGTCTTCGGGTTCGCCACGGCCATGTCCAAGATGGTCTTCAACGGCGGCGCGGGTGAGGCCGTGTCCATGGCGCGTTCCAACCTGCGCAACATCCCCCGCGCCTGATTCACGTAAGGTGTTCCTCTTCTCCGTGCTGAAAAGGGTGGCGGTTATCACATGAGTTTCGCTATGATCTCAGATGAGAGTGGCGCAGGTCACTCCCGCCGTCCTTTTCTCCTACGGATCGTCCGGCACGTGCCTGCCGGGAAAGAGGAACTACATGTCCAGCGTGCGCTACGACAGGGTCACCTGTCAGTATCCCGGGGCCGATCGCCCCTCAGTTTCTGACCTCAGCCTCGACATCGCCGACGGCGAGTTCTTAGTTCTCGTGGGCCCCTCCGGTTGCGGTAAATCCACCACCCTGCGCATGCTCGCGGGGCTGGAAGAGGTCACCGGCGGTGCCATTCACATCGGTGACAACGAGGTGACCGATACCGCCTCGCGCGATCGTGACATCGCCATGGTCTTCCAGAACTACGCGCTGTACCCGCACATGACCGTGCGCGACAACATGGGTTTCGCGTTGAAGATCGCCAAGGTGGGAGAGGCCGAGCGCAATAAGCGCATCGAAGAAGCCGCCAGGATCCTGGACCTCACCGAGTACCTGGATCGCAAGCCCAAGGCCCTGTCCGGCGGCCAGCGTCAGCGCGTGGCCATGGGCCGTGCCATTGTGCGTTCGCCCCAGGTGTTCCTCATGGACGAGCCGCTATCTAACCTGGACGCCAAGCTGCGTGTGCAAACCCGCACCCAGATCGCGTCCCTCACCCGTCGCCTGGGCGTGACCACGGTCTACGTGACCCATGACCAGACCGAGGCCATGACCATGGGCGACCGCGTGGCCGTGCTCAAGGACGGGCGACTCATGCAGGTGGACACACCCCGCGAACTCTACGACCGCCCGGCCAACGAGTTCGTGGCCGGCTTCATCGGCTCCCCCGCCATGAACCTGTTCCGCACCACCGTCACCGATGACGGCGCGGTGGAGCTGGGTAGCCTCAAACTGCCCCTCAGCGCCGCCGCCCGGGAAGCCCTCACCGGCCCGGAGGTCACGGTGGGCGTTCGCCCTGAGGACCTGGTGCCGTCCGAGAACGGCCAGGGCCTGGCCGTTGTCGCGGACATCGTGGAGGAGCTCGGAGCAGACGCGTACGTCTACGGCCACCTCGACCACAGCTCGGACCAGCATGTCACCCCCTTTGCAGGGGTGGCCGGTCACGATGAGGACACCGTTCCCAATACCGGAACCAGCGAAGAAGCGGATGCAAGTCCCATCGTGATCCGCGTGGATGGTCGGCAACCACCGGCGGCCGAAACCACGGTTTGGGTCAGCACCAACGGGGACCGAGTCCACCTGTTCGACGCCGGCACAGGCGAGCGCCTCCCGGACTGATGTCTTATCCATGATCCGAAACGTCACGCGCACTCTTGGGGGGCGCGTGACGTTTCCTTTATTCCTAGACCTCCGCGCACCGAGGCACCGAGGCACCGAGGCACCGACGAGCGAAAGGCCACCACTGTGACTCTCACCAGCCCCGCCGACATTCCCGTTGTACCTTCCGTCATGAAGGCCAGCGTCTTGCTGGCACCGCATCAACTGGAGGTCCAACAGCGGGATACCCCGCAACCCGGCCCGCACGAGGTGCTGATTCGCGTCACCTCGGTGGGAGTCTGCGGTTCCGATACGCACTACTACGAGCACGGTCGGATCGGTGATTTCGTGGTTGAAGAGCCCATGATTCTGGGCCACGAACCCTCCGGCGTCATTGTGGCCGTTGGTTCCGAGGTCACCGACCGTCACGTGGGCCAGCGCGTCTCCCTGGAACCTGGGATCCCGCAGCCGTTTTCCCCTCAGACGCTGCACGGGCAGTACAACTTGGATCCAGCCGTCCGCTTCTTCGCGACCCCGCCCATCGACGGCGTGTTCTGCGAGTACGTGACCCACCCCGCCGCCTTCTCACATCCCGTCCCCGACGCACTCTCCGACGACGCCGCCGCCCTCCTCGAGCCGCTCTCCGTGGGCATCAGCGCGGTGCGCGCCGCGGGCGTCACCCTGGGTGACCGAGTTCTGGTGACCGGCGCCGGCCCTGTCGGTCTACTGGCCGCACAGTGCGCCCGTTTGGCCGGCGCACTGGACGTGGTGGTGACCGACACCCGCGACGATCGTCTGGAAACGGCCATGAACTACGGCGCCACCGAAACCTTCCGTGCGGACAACGCTCCCTCGCCGGATGAGCCCTTCCCCGGAAGCGGCTACACCGTGCTCCTCGACGCCAGCGGGGCCGAGCCCGCGATTCTCTCCGGGATGCAGCGCCTGGCACCCGAAGGCCGCGTGGTGCTGGTCGGCATGGGCGCGGATACCCTGCGGCTTCCGGTGCCCCTGATCCAGGAGCGACAGCTGCACCTGACCGGGATCTTCCGCTACGCCAACACGTGGGACACGGCCATTCGCATGGTCGAGCAGGGCCTTGTGGACTTGGATTCCTTGGTCACCACACGACACGGCCTGGACGACGTCGCCGCGGCACTTACCGCGGGGACGCGCCCAGGCGCGTTGAAGGCTGTCGTGAACCCCTGACGGGGTCGATGGGCGTTGTCTACTTGATGGCGCCCATCGACAGGCCGCGCACCAGCTGCTTCTGCGCGATCCAACCAGCGAGCACCACGGGCAGTGAAGCCAGCACGCTGGCGGCCGAGAGACGTGCCAAGTAGAGACCCTCACTGGTCATGGTGGACACCAGCATGATGGGCACCGTGGCTGCATCCGCGGCCGTGAGGTTGAGTGCGAAGAAGAACTCGTTCCACGCGAAAATCACGCAGATCAGAGCCGTGGACGCGATGCCCGGAGCCACCATGGGAATCAGCACCACGCGCATGGTGGTCATCAACGACGCACCGTCCATCTGGGCGGCCTCGAGCACCTCACGCGGAACCTCTTGGAAGAACGAGCGCATCATCCACACCGCGAGCGGCAGGTTCATGGCCGTGTAGAGGAACACCAGGGTCCAGATGTTGTCCAGCACCTTGAGCTTGCCGGCCACCACGTAGATCGGCATGATCACGGCGACCACGGGCAGCATCTTGGTGGAGATGAAGAAGAACAGCACGTCCTTGGTCTTCTCCACGGGCCGAATACTCACCGCGTAGGCCGCGGGAATGGCCAACAGGATCACGAGGATTGTGGACACGACCGTGGCGATCACCGAGTTCCACAGGTACCCGCCCGCCCCGGCCTCGAACACGGCCTTGTACTGGTCCAGTGTGGGAGTGAAGAAGAATTTGGGAGGGTTGGAGGCGGCGTCGGCCTCTTGTTTGAACGAGGTGAGCACCATCCACAGGACGGGCATGAAGAACCCGAGGGCCAGCAGCCACGTGAACAAGGTGAGCGCCGCGGAGCCCGCGCCGCCTCCTTTGCGCTTGCGACGGACGGGCGGCTCCGAGGTTTCGGCGGAGGGCGTCTGTGTTTGAACGGTGGTGCTCATCAGTTCTGCTCCGTGCTCATGAAGCCCTTGAAAATCAATCGCAGGGCGAAGTTGGCAATGATGATCGTGGCGATGACAACCACCACGCCCATGGCTGCGGCCTGACCGATGTCAAAGCCCAGGAAGGCGCGCTGGTAGATGTAGTAGGGCAAGTTGGCGCTACTGGTACCGGGGCCGCCGGCGGTCATCAAGTAGATCTGGTCGAACGTGTTGACCACGTAGATGGCACCCAACAGCACCGACAGTTCGATGTAGCGGCGCAGGTGCGGCAGCGTGATGAAGAAGAACGTCTGCAGGGATGACGCACCGTCCATCTGCGCAGCCTCCAGAACATCCTTGGGCTGGGACTGGAGCCCCGCCAGGATCAGCAGCATCATGAACGGCGTCCACTGCCACACCAGGGCGATCAAAATGGAGACCACGGGGTGGGAGGACGTCCAGTCCACGGCCGGGATTCCGAAGATTCCTAGGAACCAGTTCACCAGGCCGAAGGTCGGGTTGAACATGGACACCGACCACAGTGTGGATGCCGCCACCGGCATGATCAGGAACGGCGTGATCAGCAGGGTGCGCACCACGCCGCGGCCCAGGAACTTGCGGTCCAGCAACAGGGCGAACAGGATGCCGAGCACCATGGCGATCAACACGCATCCGAGCGTATAGATCACCGAGTTCATCGCGACTTGCCGGAACGTGCGGTCGGCGAAGATCTCGATGTAGTTGCTCAGCCCGACGAACACGTCCGAAGCCGGGTTCAACAGGTTCCAGGAACGCAGCGAGTACCAAATGGTGATCAGGAACGGAATCTGCGTGGCAACGATCGTGAAGATCAGGGCCGGCAGGAGCGGGAGGCGCCGCTGCCACGCGTCACTGCGACGCGGTGCTTGAGCGCGGGATTTGCGCGGGCGGCCAGTACGGGCAGCCCCGGTTGACGTAGACATGGCGGTTACTGGCCTTCCTCACGCTGATAGGTGCGAGCCACCTGTTCTGCATAGGCCTGGGACTGCTCCAGGGCCTCATCGACGGTGATCTGACCGGCCACGGCCGCCGAGATCTGCTGGCCCACGCGGGTGCCCAAATCCTGGAATTCGGGAATGGCCACGAACTGAAGTCCTTCGTACGGGACCGGGTGAGTCATGGAAGATTCCTGCGACGCACCGTCCATGGCATCCAGGGTGGGCTGCGCGTACGCCTGCGAGATCTCGCGGTACTCCGGCACCTCGTAGGTCGAGTAGCGCGACCCCGGTGGCACGCGCTCCCAACCGAAGCGCTCACCCACGAGCTTGATGTACTCCTTGTTGGTCATCCAGGACACGAAGTCCCACGCGGCGTCCTTGTGATCGGAAGTGCTGGGGATGGCCAGCGACCAGCTGTAGAGCCAGCCTGCATCCTCGGTGTCCATGACGGGTGCCGGTGCGTAGCCGTTCTTCCCCGCCACGGTGGAGGACGCGGGATCCTCGATCGAGGAGACCATGGCCGTGGCGTCGTACCACATGGCCGCATTGCCCTGGCTGTAGCGGGTGATGCAGTCGCCGTAGCCGGAGGTGGCCGCGCCGGGCTGACCGTGCTCGCGCACCAGGTTCACGTATTCGTTGACGGCCTGCTTGGTCTCGGGCGAGGTAAGGGTCGGATTCCAATCCTCGTCGAACCAGCCGCCGCCGTAGGTGTTCATCACGGTGCTCAGCGGTGCCATGACCTCGCCCCAGCCGGCCAGGCCACGCAGGCAGATACCGGAAACGCCGTTGTCCGGGTCATCCAGTTTGGCCGCCAGCTCATTGATCTCCGGCCAGGTGGGGTTCTCCGGCATGGTCACGCCGGCCTTCTCGAACATTTCCTCGTTATAGACCAGGAATGAGGACTCGCCGTAGAAGGGCACCGAGTACATGTCGTCCTCGTAGCTCAACGCATTACGGATCGAGCCGATGAAATCCTGATCGTCATAGCCCTCGGTCTTGTCGATGTAGGGCTGGAGGTTCTCGATCCAGCCGTTCTCGGCCCAGATCGGCGTCTCGTAATTGGAGATCATGACCACGTCGAATTCACCACCACCGGTGGCCACCGAAGCGGTGATCTTGGCGCGGGCCTCGTTCTCGGGCAGGGACACGAATTTCACGTTCACGTCCGGGTGGGCCTTGGCGAACTCGTCCTGTAGTTCCATGGCGTCCTGCATTTGCGGGTTGGACACGATGGCCACGACGATCTCGTCCTTGGTTTCGTCCGCGGATGCGGCGCAACCGGTCATTGCAAAACCCGTGACGAGAGCGAGTAACAATGCTTGCCACCACGCTCCTCGCCGCACTGCGGTGCGATGACGGCCCCTGACACGATCCGGAGCAGCTGTGCTGTTACGCATGATGTTCCTTGTCATCGGTGTTCTGATGTCGGAAGAGCGCAGCTAGCGTCAGCTACTCTCAAGTGAGAATCTATGGATTCACATCTGAGATGTGATGCTAGTCATATAGACTCAGATGATCAAGAGCCGACCCCTCAGATGCGGTGAATAATGTCCATACCCGATCCATGGCCTCCCAGTGATCAACCGGAGCGCCAAAAACTCTTAGCCCAACTTGCGCAGCTGTACTTCGTGGACGGCGCATCCAAGGTGGCCATCGGCAAACAAACGAACCTGTCCCGGTTCCAGGTGGCCGCCCTCATCCAGGAGGCGCAGGACACCGGAATCGTCCGCATCGAGATCACCATCCCGGATAACGACCAGGATGCCCAGCTAGCTCACGCATTGGGCATCGAGAAAGTCGTCACCGTGGGAACGGGGCCGTGGTCCGCGGACCGCCACACCCTCGCCCGAGAGACGGCCCGGGTGTTCATGGATCAGGTCAACCCGGAAGACGTGCTGGGCATTTCGTGGTCGCGCACCCTCCAACTCGTGACCCGTGAACTTCCTCCACTCCCCCACAATCAGGTGATTCAGTTGGCCGGGGCACTCAGCAACGAAGACAGCCAGGCAGCTCCCCGGCTCCTGGCCGACCTGACCTGCCAGTCCGCGTGGCCCCTGTGGGCACCGCTCATTGTGGAGAACGCCCCCGCGCTCATGAAGAGCCCAGAAATTGCGCAGACCCTGGATCGCGCGAACAGCCTCGACGTGGCCTTGATCGCGATCGGTAGTTGGTCTCCGGAGCTGTCCACCGTCTGGAACAGGGTGAACCCGGAGGTCGCGGAGCAGGCCCGCGCCTCGGGCGCCGTCGCCGAAATCTCGGGCCACCTACTGGCCACGGATGGCACGCCGGTCGACTCACCGGTCGAGTCCATGGTGGTCGCGGCCTCGGTGGAGCAGATCAGAAACGCGCGCACCACGGTGGCCGCCGCCTTCGACGCCGGTCGGGCACCGGCCGTACATGCCGCCGCGAGGGCGGGGCTCATCAATGTCCTTGTGTGCGACGAGCCGTTGCGCCACGCACTGGCCGCACTCGTCGACCACCCCGAACCCACCCCGGCCAGCGCCGGCTGACCCCTCGACGTCCGAAAGGTAAAAGCGTATGCCCGCAACGGTGGTGGGGATCGACTCCTCAACACAGTCCTGCAAAGTAGTGGTCGCGGAACTGGAGAGCGGAGAGGTGCTTTCGACCGCCACGGCGCCCCATCCGGACGGCACGAGTGTCGATCCACGGGTGTGGCTGGAAGCCCTGAGGAACGCGTGGCGAGCGGCGGGCGTGCCCGAGCGCAGCGACGTCGTGGGCGTATCCGTGGCCGGGCAACAACACGGCATGGTGGCCGTGGACGCCCAGGGTGAGCCCGTGCATGACGCACTGCTGTGGAACGACGTGCGCAACGCTCCACAGGCTGCCCGCATGGTGACCGATCACGGGTTGGATTGGTGGATGGAAGCCGTGAACATGGCGCCGATCAGTTCCATGACCCTGGCCAAGCTCGCGTGGCTGCGGGAGAACGAACCCGAGGCCGCAGCCCGCGTGCACCGGGTCATGCTGCCCCACGATTGGCTCACGCTGCATCTGTGCGGGGAATTCGTCACGGACCGCTCGGACGCTTCCGGCACCGGCTATTTCAACGCCACGGACAACCGGTACCGCCCCGAGCTGCTCGAGGAGTATTTCGGCGCGGTTCCGGAACTGCCGCGGGTGCTCGAGGCTCACGAGACCGCAGGGTCGTTGAGTTCCAAGTGGGGCGGGTCCGGCGAGACTCCCGCCGTGGTCGGCGCAGGCGCCGGTGATAATGCTGCCGCGGCACTTGGCCTGAACCTCGAACCGGGCGAGGTCACCATTTCCGTGGGCACCTCGGGCACGGTCTTCGCCTGCAGCGCCGAGCCCACGATCGATCGCTCCGGCGTCACCGCGGGATTCGCGGATGCCACGGGCCAGCACCTTCCGCTGCTCTGCACCATCAATGCCGCGCGCGTCATGACCACCACGGCCGAGACCTTGGGTGCGGATTTGGACGAATTTACGCGGCTGGCTTCCAGCGGCCCCAGTGATGCCGGCGGGCTCACGATGCTCCCCTATTTCGACGGCGAGCGCACGCCTAACCTGCCCGAGGCCACTGGCCGCCTGGACGGACTCACCCGGGCGTCATTCACGCGTGAGAACTTGGCGCGTTCCGCCGTCCTGGCCGTGGCGAATTCCCTGGCGGACTGCCTGGATATCCTGCGCGACATCCACGTGGATGTGGAGCGCGTGCTTCTGATCGGCGGCGGCGCCAAGTCGGACGCGCTGCGCAGTGTCCTTCCGGACACCCTGGGCCTGGCAGTGAGCGTTCCACGTTCCTGGGAGTACGTGGCGCTGGGCGCCGCGCGCCAAGCCGCGTGGGTTGCGACCGGACAGCAACCCGAATGGCCCCGCGTGATCTACAGCGAGTTGGAGCCCACCGGCGACGCGGGTATCGGCGAGTTCCGCGAGCGCTATGGTGCCTTGCGGCGCCGCTACGAGGAGCAGTTGAGGTAACGACGCCGCTCGGAGACTCCGCGGGTCAGGCGAGGGTTCCGTTGACCGCGGCTTGGATCGTGGCTCGGGCTCCTTGGCCGCGGAAGCTTCGCAGTGCCGCGAGATACGGTTCGGTGAACTCAGGGTGTTCCACCAGGTCGCCGAAGAGTTCTGAATCGCGGATGAACGCGAGTTCGTCATCATCGTGTTGGGCGGCAGCAATCATGACGCGGTCCTTGCGTTGATCGACCACGTCGATCGGCTGGCCGTCCTCGTCAGTTCCTTCCGCGTAACGCGCCCACGAGGCCACGATGGTGGCGGAGAGCGTGACATCTCCCCCGGTTGCCAGGTTCTCTTTGATGACCGGGACCAGCCACTTGGGAATCCGGTCCGAGGACTCGGCGCACAATCGTGCCAGGGTGTCCCGGACGTTGGGGTTCGCGAACCGTTCGATCAGCTGTCGCTTGTAGGCGTGGAGGTCCACTCCCTCGACGGGCTGCAGGGTGGGTGTGGCCTCTCGGTCCATGTAGGCCAGCAAGTAGTCGATGAACAGCGGATCCTGGCACACCTCGTGCGCGTAGCGGTAACCGGCAAGGTAGCCGGGGTAGCACAGGGCCTGGTGACTCGCGTTGAGCAGGCGAAGCTTCATGAGTTCGTAGGGCACCACGTCCGGCACGACCTGCACACCGACGTCCTCGAACGGCGGCCGTCCGGACACGAAGGAATCTTCCAGCGCCCACTGCGTGAAGGGTTCGCACACGACCGGCCAGGCGTCCTCGACGCCGAACTCCTGCGTGACGAGTTCGCGGTCTGCGTCCGTGGTGACCGGGGTGATGCGGTCGACCATGGAGTTGGGGAACGGCACGGTGTCCTGGATCCACTGCGCCAGCGCAGGGTCACGCAATCGTGCGTAGGCGGTAAATTGCTCGCGCGCCATGTCCCCGTTGCCCTGAATGTTGTCGCAGGACATCACGGTGAAAGGTTCGATCCCCGCGACCTTGCGCTGCGCGAGTGCCTCCACAACCAGCCCGAAGACGGTGGCAGGAGGTTCCGCCGACAAACCTTTCTCCGTCGCTTGGGCTTGCTCAAGATCGTGCACCACAGCGGGGTTGGTCTCATCAAATCGACCCGTGGCCTGATTGAAGTTGTAGCCGCCCTCGGTGATGGTCAGCGAGACAATGCGGGTGCTGGGCGCGGTCAGCAGGTCCATGGCCCGTTCGGGCTGGGCCGGGGCCAGAACGTAGTCAACAATGGAGCCGATCACTCGGGGTTCAAGAGTGCCGTCCGGGTGCTTGAGGACCAGTGTGTAGAGGTGATCCTGTTCCTCCATGACCTCCTGCATCCGAGCATCTCCGGGCAGCACACCCATGCCGGCGATGCCCCAGTCGAGGGCCTCTCCCTGGTTCATCAATTGATCCAGGTACATGGCCTGATGCGCTCGGTGGAAGCCACCCACACCAAAGTGCACGATCCCCACCGTGACGTTGGAACGGTCATAAGCGGGCACCGGAATGTCCAGCGCATCCAGGTTCGAACGTTTGAGAGGGCGGGCCTGTCCCGCGGCATGGTCAGAACTCACGAGATCCTCCAGAGGGGTGCATCCAACCGCAGCAGGGAGAGCTGGGTCACACTCGGAGAATATCAGATGAGCAAAGCCTGCGTCTCATATGAGATCGAGGAATGTAATGGGATTTTCAGCGCACGAAGTCGGTGGTCCCCGAGAATTCCTGTGCCGCCCGCAACCGTTCCAACTGATGTTCGGGAATGGGCGGCAGATCGTCTAAGTCATACCAACCGACGATCAAGGATTCGTCGTCCGCGACCCGCGCTTCGCCACTCACGTAACGGCAAAGGAAGGTGTGGTCCAGGAACTGGCATATGTCCCCGTTAGGGAACCGCACGACGTCGTAGGCCTTGACCCGCACGAGCGCTTCGACCTGGACGTCCACTCCGGTTTCTTCGAGGCATTCGCGCCGGGCGGCAACGCCCGGATCCTCTCCCGGTTCGACGATGCCCGTGATCAGACCCCAGTTACCGTTGTCGGATCGCTGACCGAGCAGCACCTTGCCCTCGTGGATGACCACTGCGGTGCAACCGGGCAGCCACAACAGGTCGTGACCGATCTTCTTGCGCAATTCCACGATGAATTCCGGTGTGGCCACGGGGCAGTCCTCCTGTGTTGGATCCTGAGTTGGGTCGGCATGCTGAGGTTCTTGTCTACCGGAGCTGGCTACACGAACGCCAAGACTCCCAAACTGCCGACCAGCATGAAGGGACCGAAAGCGACGCGCGAGGTCATGTCGATTTTGTGCATAGCCAAGAGCGCTGCAGAGAACAAACCCGCCAAGACAAAGGTCACCGCAATGGCCATGAACGTATGACCCACGGACGCGAACCCCGTGGCGATCCCCAAAACTCCAGCCAGCCGAACATCCCCCAGTCCCATGCCTGCCGGGTAGACGAGGCGCAGCAGAACGAAGAGACCGCCCATGATCATGAGGCCCCACAGCATCCACCACCAACGAACGGGCTCACCAGCGAGAATCGCGGAGACCCCCAGCAATACGGTGACGGCGGGATAGAGCGGCCAGACCACTTTGCGTGGCAGTCGGTGGTACCGGATGTCGGTCGCGGCTAACCACACTCCGGTGCATGCAAGAACCAGGACCCCCAGGGCACAAGTCGCCGCGGCCAGCCACCCGGAAGCGTTGGCCGCTTGAAGCTGTTCCCCCACGAATACCCCGACACTCGCCGTCATTGGCTGCATCATGATCTCCATCCTAGGCACGCCCGCGCCGAGCACCACGCAACTCAGGGGATGTGCAGTACGAGTTCCTAGACTGGGGGCATGAGCGCACCGTGGGATTCCCGCCCCGCCCGAGTGACCGTACCGGCCAATCAGTTCGCTGCGCTGTGCCGATCGTCCCCGTGGCGGTGGGACACGCTGCAGTTCTCGTTGTACTGGATGGAACGCGACGATCAGCCAGCAGCCCTTCCGGTTCGCGCGTGGCTCAGACGCCCGACGGATCTGCGCGTCGAGACGTTGCAGGGCAAGCTGCTCTATACGGCGACGTCGCTCGAGAAGTCCCGCGACGATTTCTACGTTGCCGCCACCCCCAAGTCCTGGCTGCTACCGCCCGCGCTCGTAACCCCGGTCTACACCGACGAAGGCCTGGTTTGGCGCCGCCCCGAGGCCGCCTACGGTGATCCCATGTTCGGAGGTGGCCGTTGGCAAGCGGTCCTCGATCCGGTCGAATGCGTGGGCCCCGCGCCCATTCCCAACAATTTGCCCGAACAGCGACCGTCCAATCTCACGGACATGGTGGAAGGTCGCTTCGCGAACCGGAAGGTGTGGCTCGCGACCGTCAATCCGCGAACGCGCTACCGCCCCTTCACTCCGGAGCATCCCCTGGCGCCCGGCCCCACGCGCATCGCCGTGGATACGGCAACCGGCGTGTGTGTGTATTCCAAGGTGCTCGACGGTCCCTTTGCTGGCCAGGGGCACAAGTTGGGTATCGAGGCCGTGGACGACTACCTACTGGACGACCTCTTCACGGACATGGACTTCAACCTGACGGACGTCTCGGACCACGTGCCGTGGCCGATTCCGTTGGGCTGATTGGTCATAACGACTGGCCAGCGCGTGACTGGCATCGCCTGATCCAGCCACCCCGGCGGCAAGTTCAACGGGCAGTAAACCAACACCCTCGCCCCGTTCGAAGACCCCTTCTCCAAGACGCCAGCAATCTCTGACCCTTCCTCCGCCAGGTTGCGCGCAAAAATACCTAACCATCTATTGACTTACACTAGTTTGTCAAACTAGCGTAATGGTTACACAAGTTAGGTGGAGGGAAAAGAAAATGAGCATCAACATTGGCAACATCTGCGTAGACACCAATGACCTGGCGGGCAGCGCCACTTTTTGGCGGGCGGTCACCGGGTATCGAGTCGCGTCCTCGGACGAGGGAACTGCATACCTCGAGGATCCGAGCAAGGTGGGGGTTGGGCTATCACTGCAACTGGTACCCGAAACGCATTCAGGCAAGAACCGACTGCACCTTGACCTATTTACTGACGACATGGCCGGCGAGGTCATCCGGCTCCAAGGACTCGGAGCCACCGAGGTCATGCGTTTCGACAACGACGGCTGGGTTGTCCTGGCCGACCCCGACGGCAACCAGTTCTGCGTGGTCTCGGCATAACTATCGCCGTCGTCGCGGGATTCGAATGCACCAACTGGGGTCCCGCGATGTCATTAGTTGAGACGAACCAATTTGCCCGCAAGTCTCTGTGCCTGCACGGCCCAACGGGTTCTTTCACATCTCATTCATCGGGGCACCCTGACCTGATCTTCACTGGTTGCGGCTGTAAAAAGCTCGCCCCTTCGCGCGATTGCCACACAGTTCCATAGAGCACCAAGACCTCGAGCGATTGCGCGAGTGATCATAAAACGCCCGACGACAACTGGGTTCGCGACAGGCTTTGAGCCGTACCCAGGTTCCATCAGGGACCGCAGTCAACGCACCCACTAGCAAGGCCGCGAGGGCCGAATCGACATCCGACAAACCCGCCTGTGGAACTAGGCGAGGTGGGCTGGATCGGACATCCACTACGAGGGGGAGGTTCTCGGCGAGCTTGGCGAATTCATTCCGCGCAGACGGGTTCAAGCCATCCGGTCGAGGGCTGGCAACTGGCGCAGCATTGTTCTCGGCGATCACCGCTCGAAGACCTTCGCGCACCGCGCGAGCACGGGACAGCTCGGAGTCGTTGGCCGATATCGAAGAAGGTGCCAGGTCGCGACTGGTCAACCACTGCTCAAGTTCCTCGTGAGTAGCCAGGCCATCACCGTCCGCGCGCCGCGTATTAATGAACTCCTCGATCAACTGCAGCGGCAGGGGTGGCGTAGTTGTATTCATCTCCGCATTCTAACCAGCTACCGGCTATGAGCGGTAGTCGCTCTCAGAGAACGCACCTTCCAGAAAGAGTTCACCAAGAAAACCTCTTCAGCTCGCCTGCGCATGGTCGCGTTCAGCGCGGTGATCCTGGCGGTTCTCCCTTACGTGACTTTGAAGGTCATGTGGCTCATGGGCTCCACTCTGGGACTGACCCCCGGATTGGCAAGCAATCACATGCAAGACCCCCGCTTGGTAGTGGGGAACGCGATCACTATTGGCCTCGAAATCATCGCCCTCGGCCTAGCCGTGGCGCTGATCAAACCTTGGGGTCGGAGGGTGCCTGGATGGCTAGTGCTCTTGACTGCCGGGGGCGCCACGGGCCTGCTAGCTCCGGTACTTCTCGGGCTTCCGCCCGGACTGATCTTGCAGCTTTTGGTGGACGGCACCATGACCACCGGCGATGAAGGAGGTATGCGGCAGTGGGTCTTCATCGTTGTCTACTCCAGCTTCGGCCTCCTGGCCATGGCCTTGGCCTGCCTGTTCGCGATCTACGCAGGAGACCGGTGGCGCAGGTTGCTGTCCCACCAGCCTCAGCGACCGCCGTTACGACTTGTTCTGGCCTGTAGTCCCGGGATAGTCGTATTTGGCACTGCAATGATCTCGTGGGGAGTTACGGGACCTGGTGATACCGGCCCTCAGGGTCTAACGTCCATCGCTCAGCGCACACCATTGATCGCCACTGGCATCCTGGCTCTTCTCGGATGGGCAGTTCCACTATTGCCAAAGCTCATGTCGCTTCACCCCCGGGCCGCTTGGTTGGCCATGTGGACCGGTGTCGCTACAGCAGCTTTACAGGGCCCCGCTCACATCCTGCTGGCCCACGGCGGCATCGGTGAGCCGATCGTCACGACCCTCGCGATTATCGCAACGCTCAGCGCCAGCGTCTACGGCCTGTCGGTTCTCAGCCGCGCACACCCGGCCAGGGTTCTCCCCACAAATGACACCGCGGGCCAGACGTCTTCCACGGCGGCACCCGCCATAGGGTGACGGCCCACTCATACAAAGGAACGCCATGATTGCCACGACCAACCCACTTTCCATCTTCGACGGGTACGAATCACCGAAACCATTCCGCATCCACGTCGCTCAGGCCGACTTAGACGACCTGCACGAACGACTCGCACGAACTCGATGGCCGCACAGCATTCCCGATTTCGAGGACGCCACCGACTTCAGTCGTGGAGTACCACTGGGCTACTGGCAGGATCTCGCCGAATACTGGCGTGGAGATTTCGATTGGAGAGCGCAGGAGCGTGCACTCAATGCTCACGAGCAGTTCACCATGGATGTTGACGGCCAGACTTTTCACGTGCTCCACGCCCGCTCACTCGTGCCCGGGGCCAAACCATTACTTTTGAACCATGGGTGGCCGGCTTCCTTCGTGGAGTACACCCGGATCATCAACTCACTAGTCGACCCCTGCGCCCATGGCGGTGACGAAGCTGATGCTTTTCACGTTGTGATCCCGTCACCGCCCGGTTTCGGCTTTTCTACCCCACTCGTCAGTACGGGGTGGGAAGTGGCACGAACAAGTAGTGCCTACGCAGAAATCCTGACGCGGCTGGGGTACGAGAGGTTCGCCACCCACGGCACCGACACCGGCGCCGGCGTTTCGCTGCGATTAGGCGCGACTCTCCCCGAACGCGTGATCGGCGTGCACGTTGGAAGTGACGGGCGCGCCCTGGCCATGGTGGGTAACAAGTATCCCTATCCCGATGACTTCAGCCCTGAGGATATCGCCGAGGTCGAGCGAGTGCGCCGGTCCGACGCTGGCGAGCGCGGTTACTTCGAGGTCCAAAACCATCACCCGGCCACCATTGGTGCAGCGCTCACCGACTCGCCCGTCGGGCAACTTGCCTGGATCGTGGAGAAGTTCCAGACCTGGACCGGTGGGCCGCACAGTACCCCTGACGAGGTTGTCGACCGCGACCAGTTGCTGACTAATGTGAGCCTCTACTGGTTTACAAGGGCAGGAGCTTCGAGCGCTCAGTTCTACTACGAGGCAGAACACTCACAGCTCGACTGGCTAGCTCCCACGGGTGTGCCGACCGGATGGGCGGTTTTCGACACTCACCCGTTGATGCGCCGCGCCATGGATCCTTGGAATGCAGTCGATCATTGGAGCGAGTTCGCTCTGGGTGGCCACTTTCCGGCCATGGAACAACCCGACCTACTGGTCGGTGATCTCCGTGCCTTCTTCCGAGGTCGCACCTGATCTTCAACCGGGGTACCTTGGGGACATCACTTCCGGCGATGTTCGGATCCGCGGCTTCCTTCTGCTATTCATGTCGTTCGCTGCAGCTCTGGGGACATCGGCCATTTACCCCATGCAACCGGCAATCGCGGATGTTGCGGATTCGTTGAGCACCTCGATCACCTTGGTAGGCGTAGGGCTTGCTTTCGGTCCGGTTGGCTACTTGGTCGGGATCGTTCTGTTGGTACCTCTGGTCGACAGATACTCGCCCAACCGCGTCCTTGCTGGCCAATTCTTCGTCCTCGCGATCTCACTGGCCGCCACCGCAATCATGAATGGCGTCGTGACCTTAGCCCTGGCGATGGCCGCTGTGGGGATCTGTTCCGCAGTGGGCGCAAGTCTCAGTTCATTGACCGCACGACTAGGTTCATCTCGACGTAGTGCGACGAGTCTTGGAATCGTAACCGCCGGAATCTCCGCGGGAGTCCTGTCGGGTCGAATCCTCGGTGGGTTCTTGGCGGATGAGATCGGGTGGCGGGCGATGGTGTTGGTCTTCGCCACCGCCTGCCTCATCGTCGCCGGGTGTAGCCTCCGGATTCTGCCGGGGGCAACCGGCACGAATAAGCGCGACTACTTCTCGACACTGCGTTTGCTCCCTAGCCTCGTCGTCCAGAACTCCACACTGCGGGCCGCGGCAATCAGGGGTGCGTTGTGGTTCTTTGCCTTCTCCGCAGTGTGGGCAGGCCTTGCTGTCGCGCTCTCAGAGGCCCCGTATAGTTATTCCTCCGAACGCATCGGTCTTTATGCGGTAGCAGGATTGTCTGGAATTCTTGTAACCCCAATTGCCGGCCTTCTAACCGATCGAATCGGTGCGCACCACGTGATAGTTGTCAGCTTGGTCCTTGCGGGAATCGCAGCAGTTGTCGCCGGTTTGAATCTCGTCAACACTCCATTGACGCTGCTATGCCTTGCAGTCTTCGACGCAGGGTTGTTCGCAGCTCAGGTAGCGAATCAAAATACGGTTCTCGCGATCGATCGTTCGAGTCCGGCGAGATTCAACAGCGCGTACATGGTGATCTATTTCATTGGAGGAGGCGCCGGGACCGCCTTCGGCGCAGCAGCGGTCGACTGGATGGGCTGGCCCACCACGGCCATGATGACCGCGATTGCGATCGGAGCCGCGCTGGTACTCACGTTGTTGAACAACCGACCAGTTGCCCCGGTTGTTGGAACAAACTGACGTACCTTCACGCAGCCCCTATAAACCGCAACTCTCTGAGACTTGAACTCACCGCGGCAACAGCCCGCCAATTCCGGCAACCAGGAAGACTGCTCCCCCGAGGAGCATGAACGGCGAATAGCGTCGCACAAGCTCCATCGCATCATCCTCCGTGGCACCCTGGCCAGTGCTCGAAAAGTAGCGGGCTACTGATCGATTAATCTCGAGATTGCTGCGGTAGATAAAAACATGACGAAGTACAGAGCAGCGAAGGCGAGCATGAACCACACTGCCATGGAGGAGTCGTCGCGCCACCCCTCATCCGTGACAATAAATGCCACAATACCTACCGCGACTGCTGCAAAGAACAAAAACGTTGACAGGATGAGAAGCTTCGCGCTCACCTGCGCCCCTCCTTCAATCAGGATGACCTAGACAAATAGACTAACTATTCCAACCAATATGCACGCTGCAGATACGACGTATAATATTTTCTTAGTTTGATGGACACTAAATTGCACAACCCTAGGTGCGCGTCGCTGTACCCCCAGCACGGCGGGGTAGTACTTCATTTGATTATTCCAGAATTCATTGGACTTCATTACTGAAGCACTTATTAAGGCTAGTAGCCACCTGAGAGCATCACGAAGGTAAAATCATTAGCTTCTGACGGGTTGAGAAAGATCCAAATTATCAACACAACTAACGCAATGCCCATAAAGAGTCCCGCGATTACCTTCGTGCGCTTCGTCAATGACCCCTCCTTCTCATCATTGATAACTGTCATAAAACCCCGGTGATGAACGTCAGAGTACGCCTGACTTTCACCAGTGACTAGCATCACATTCAAGAATCTTTCACTCGTCAGAACAGACATATGAGTCGGTAGACCAGAACGACAAGCAACTACTGTCCTGCATGAGCACCCACACAACGGACCACCGCCCGGTGACCTGGGCAAACAAGGCCACCGAGCGGCGTCGGCGTCGAAAGTAGCGAGCGAACTACACGTCCGAACGCTCCAGAACGTCGGTGACGAGCGCGGCGATCGGCGAGCGCTCGGAACGGTTCAGGCTCATATGACCGAACAGCGGCTGGCCCTTGAGCGCCTCGACCACGGCGATGATGCCATCGTGGCGACCCACGCGAAGATTGTCACGCTGAGCGACATCGTGCGTAAGGACCACCTTGGAATTCTGCCCGATCCGGGACAGCGCGGTGAGGAGCACGTTGCGTTCCAGGGACTGTGCCTCGTCCACGATCACGAACGCGTCGTGCAGAGACCGGCCACGGATGTGGGTCAACGGCAGCACCTCGAGCATGCCGCGGGCCACGACCTCCTCGACGACCGTGGTCGAGACGACCGAGGAGAGCGTGTCGAAGACCGCCTGGCCCCACGGGTTCATCTTCTCTTCCTCGGTGCCCGGCAGGTAGCCCAGGTCCTGGCCGCCCACGGCGTAGAGCGGGCGGAACACCATGATCTTGCGGTGCTCACGGCGCTCCAACACCGTCTCCAGGCCGGCACACAAGGCCAGAGCGGACTTTCCGGTACCGGCGCGGCCGCCCATGGACACGATGCCCACCTCGGGATCCAGGAGCAGGTCGATCGCGAGTCGCTGCTCGGCAGAACGGCCGTGCAGTCCGAACACATCCCGATCGGCGCGCACCAGGCGGGTGCTGCCGTCATCGTGCAGCCGGCCCAGTGCATGGCCCTTGGACGAGTGCAGAACCAGCCCCGTGTTCGTGGGCATCCCGGCAGTCTGTTCCAAGTGCACCTGGGATTCGGCGTAGAGCTGCTCGAGTTCATCATCTGTGACATTGAGGGTTGCCGTGCCGCTGTATTCGTCATCGGTGCCCACCCACTCGGCACGGTACTCATCCGCCTCGAGCCCCAGCGCGGAAGCCTTCACACGCATCGGCAGGTCCTTGGACACCACGCATACGTCGTGGCCCTCTTGTGCCAGGTTCTTGGCCACGGACAGAATCCGCGAGTCGTTGTCCTTGAGCCGGAAGCTCTGCGGCAGGACGGTGTCCGCCACATGGTTGAGTTCCACGACCAGGCAACCACCACTGGTACCCAACGGAATGGGGTGGTCCAGTCCCCCGTGCTCCACGCGCAGATCGTCCAACAGCCGCAGAGCCTTGCGAGCGAAGAACCCCAGTTCGGGATCGTGGCGCTTGGCCTCGAGCTCAGAGATGACCACCACCGGCAGCACGACACGGTGCTCGGCGAAACGGAGGATGGCGCGGGGATCGGACAACAAGACAGACGTATCAATCACGTAGGACCGTACCGTTTCGGCCGTGGCCGGGGTGGACGGTGCAACTACGGATTCGGTGCTGACGGTCATGGAAACCTTCCGACGTTGGGCTCAACCGGTTGCTGAGGGGTTACCGGTTGCTTTCAACGTAGGGACTCCAAGGATGCGCAAGTCACACTCGCGGTGAACGGGGCGTGAATTCGGGCTGGGGACTCAGTTGCCGAAGCGCCGCTGACGGGTCGCATAGTTGCGCAGCGCGCGCAGAAAGTCCACGCGGCGGAAGTCCGGCCACAGGGCCTCGCAGAAGTAGAACTCGCTGTAGGCAGACTGCCACATCAGGAACCCGGAGAGCCGTTGCTCACCGGAGGTGCGGATCAGCAGGTCCGGATCCGGTTGGCCCCGGGTGTACAGGCGCGCGGAAATGTCGTCCACGGAGAGGGTCTCGGCGAGCGCCTCTACCGAATCCCCGCGGTCGCGGGTGTCGCGGATGACTTCGCGAACGGCGTCGACAATTTCTTGCCGCCCGCCGTAGCCCACCGCAATGTTCAAGTGGGGTCCGGGAATGTTCGCGGTCGATTCCGCAATGCACTCGACCTGGTCCCGTAGCCGAGGGGGCAGAGAATCTAACGCTCCGACCGGTTGTATCCGGCACAGCGCCTCGTCCTGCAACTGAGTCACGAGCCCCGAAATGATTTCGATCAGAGCGGTGAGCTCTTCCTGGGGCCGCTTCAGGTTCTCAGTCGAAAGGATGTACAAGGTGACCACGTCAATGTTGAGATCCGCACACCAGCGCAAGAACTCCACGATCTTCTGGGCACCAGCTTTGTGACCGTCAGCGGTTGAGGCACCGAACTGGCGAGCCCACCGGCGGTTGCCATCCACCAGGACACCCACGTGATGCGGCAGGGTGTCCTCTTTCAGGCTGCTGGCCAGGCGCGACTCGTACAGCGAGTACAGCGGACGAGGCAGTTTCACCGTAGAGATCCTCCCCTGTTTCGACTGGGCCAACACACAACCATGCCCTCTAAACTACCCGTATGGGCAGCCGCCGGTGGTCAAGCGAATCCCCAAACACACCCGTGTTCGCTCCGGCTGGCAGCGGAGAAAGTGACTGGTGATATGACGCGCGGCAACAGTACCCGCACCGGGTCCACGGTGCACCGGGCCACGGAGAGCCTGAGTGCGGCGGCGGAGCGAATCATCGAGAAGAAGCCCGCGTGGCGCGGTTGGATCCACGCCGGATTCGCCCCGGTAGCGCTGGCTCTCGGCCTGATCTCGGTGTTCCTGGCACCCACCACGGATTTGCGCATTGCGTGCGTGGTGTACTCGATCACCGCCGTGATGCTCTTTGGCACCTCTGCCGTGTACCACCGCTTCTACTGGGGCCCCCGCATGAACGCGGTGCTGCGCCGGCTGGACCACTCCAACATCGCCTTGGTCATCGCGGGCACCTACACCCCCCTGGCCGTTGCGTTATTGTCCCCGAGCGCGGCCCAGGTGTTGCTGATCATCATCTGGTCCCTGGGTGCGGCCCTGGTGATCTTCCGCGTCTTCTGGATGCACGCCCCGCGCTGGCTCTACACCCCGCTCTACATCATCATGGGTTGCCTGTCGCTGGTGTATCTCCCGGCGTATTTTGCCGCGAACGTCCCGGCCACCCTCCTGGTGATCGCCGGCGGCGTCTTCTACATCGGTGGGGCCGTCTGCTACGCGCTCAAACGCCCGCACTTGCTGCCCACGGTCTTCAGTTTCCACGAGGTGTTCCACGCCTGCACGATCCTGGGCTTTGGCTGTCACTACATCGCGATCATGCTGGCCATGTTCATGGGCTAACGCGCCCTTCCTCATCAACACGCCCGACGACGCCGCTACGCCCGGTCCAGGAGCTCACCCACCTTCTCCGGCGAGCGCACCGGCAGTTCGCACTGACCGTTGCGACACAGCCACACCGCGAACTCATCGCTTGATGCTTCGGGTACACCGTAGGGTGCGTGGCCCTCGCCCAGCACCAGGACGTCCGTGACACGACGTTCACCGGCGCTGGCCTGAACCTGCTCCCAGTCCGCGTTGCTCGCGTGCACCACCTCGAGCAGCGCGGGCGGCTGGGCACGCAGCAACCACGCGTGCAGGGTGCCCCCGGCCGCGGTCGCCGCACGAGTGGCCAACCCCTGGGCCGGTTTCACCAGCAGATCCACCAGCTCGTCGCTCGAGCGCCCGGCGACTTTGGGCTGGCCGAGCAGCACGAGCCACCGGGCCAGACACGACTGGGCCGACGCCGCGACGTCGTCGAACGGGTCCGCCTGGCCCGTGGCACCCGCGGCGACCAGAACGGCATCCGGTTCCGCCGAATCCATGGGGGTGTCCCCGCGCATGAACTTCTCGACCGTCGCCCGCGCCAACTCCAAGCTGCGGGCGTACCACTGCTCGAGTCCAGTGGCCCGATAGAGGGCCAGAAACGCCAAGCCCGCCCGCACATAATCCTCGAGCTGTCCATCGTGTGGATCCACGGTTCCTTGGCGGGACGTGCGCGCCAAGGTCGTGGTCTCCGCGTTCCAGTGCCGCGTCCAGACGAACTCAGCGGCCCATTCGGCGGTCTCCAACCACTCGGGGCGATCCAGCAGCACGGCAGCCTCAGCGAGCGCTTCGATGGTCATGCCGTTCCACGCGGTCACCACCTTGTCATCGCGTTCCGGAGGTGTGCGCTGCTCGCGTTGCTCCCACAGCTCTTCTCGCACGTTCTGATCCAGGATTCCCGTGACGGACCCGGATTCGCCCCAGCCGGCCACGGCTGGCTGCGGTTCGCCGACGTCGCCGCGAGAGAACGTGTAAAACGCACCTTCGCGCTCCGCTCCAGGAGTGACGGGGTCGCTGTCCGCGTCCAAGGAGGCGGCGATCGCGCCCTGTTCCGTGATCATCTCGCGGGCCAGCCAGGTCACGATGCCCTCGGCCGCGTTCCGGTACCTCGCGGCTCGAACGGGATCGGTGCCGCGCTTTTCGAGGTACCTGGCGGTGTGGGCCAGTACTCGTAGCAACTGGGCGTTGTCGTAGAGCATCTTCTCGTAATGCGGGAGTGACCAGTCGGGGGTCACCGAGTAGCGGAAGAATCCCCCGCCCACGTGATCGTGGAGCGCTCCGGTGACCATGGCGTCCAGAGTGGCCGTGAGCAGTTCGGCCGCGCGAGCGGATAAGTCACCATCGCGGGATGCCAGCAGCACCAGCGCTTCGAGCATCGGGGACGGTGGGAATTTGGGGCCGTTGCCGAAGCCCTCGTGCGTGGAATCGCGGGCCACCTCGAGTGCGTCCAACCACGGGCCAATCAGCTGCGATTCCTGGTGGGTGATGTCCCCTGAGGGATCCGGAGCATCGATCTGCACCGGCCCCGCCGTGTGCCGATCCGTTCCAAGCATGGAGGCGACCGCCTCCGGATGGCGTTGCAGCGCATCCGTGACCGATTGCGCGCCCTGAAGCACTTGCTCACGGCGTTCGGTCCACGCGTCATTCACCGCGTGGAGTACCTGTGTGAACGAGGGTCTGCCCTGCATGGGACGCGGCGGGTAATAGGTACCCGCATGAAAAGCCTGGCCTTCCGGCGTGAGGAACACGGTCATGGGCCAGCCACCCTGCTGAGTCAGCAGCTGGGTTGCGGACATGTACAGCGCATCGACATCGGGGCGTTGCTCGCGGTCCACCTTGATGGCCACAAAGTGCTCGTTGATGTACTCCCCCACGGCGGGGTCCTCGAAGGATTCATGCGCCATCACGTGACACCAGTGGCACGCGGCGTAGCCCACGGACAACAACACGGGCACGTCACGGGTGCGAGCCTCGGCGAAGGCAGCCGGCCCGAACTCCCACCAGTCCACGGGGTTCTGGGCGTGCTGCAGCAGATACGGGCTGGTGGAGTTGGCGAGCCTGTTGGTCATGACTCAACGATGTCACGAGCCCCTCACACGCATAAGGGGATCGGCCAGAAAAAAGGGGCCCGCCCGAGCCGAGAATCAAGTTCTCAGCATCGGAGCGGACCCCTTCTGGTCTGGTTCAGCGATCAGTCACGACGAGCGGAGCTTCCGCCGTTCTCCCCGCGGTCCGCATCCGGTGCCGTGCGAGGCTTGGGTGCGCGAGCGGCGGCGTCGGCGTCGGAATCTGCTGACGCAACCTGACCGTCGCGGCCGTGCGCGTACCCGCCCACGCCCTCTTCCGCGGCGCGCTGCTCGGCGTACTGGGCACGGTACCGCAACCGGCGATTGCGACGGTTGAAGTCAATGATCAGGAGAATCACCACGGCGACCAGGAAGAACGTCGCGATGAAGCCCGCGATCCCCGGCGAAACCTGGCTCGGTTCCAGACCGGGCTTGAGGTCACCCGCGGGATTTTCCGTGGCCGCTTGGAGCAGCACGGTGGTCAACATGTTCACGGCTGGTTACGCCTTTCGAGGGGAAGAAATCTGGGCGTCAGGATCGATACCGGCGAACAGGTCGGTCTCCGGAATGGAGGTCTCCACGCGCGAATCCGCCAGCGAGTAGTCCTCCCACGGCCAGACCTCGGCCTGCATGTCCGAGGACACGGCGAAGAACGGGCCGTCCGGGTCCACCTGCGTGCGGTGGCAGCGCAGGGCTGTGTCACGAGCGGAGAAGGTGTCCGGGCACTCGATCTTGGTGGTGGTTTCGTGGCGAGGCACCGGCGGACGGTGACCCTCGGGATCGGTCTCCTGCAATGCGGCAATGCGCTCGGCGTACGGGGACTGGAATCCGCGCTCCTCCAGCGCGTTGTGCAGCGCGATGAAGCGCTCCACGTTGAAGGCGCGGTCGTAGTAGACCTTGAGCGGGGTCCAGGGTTCGCCAGTGCCCGGGTAGGCGTCGGGATCGCCGGCCTTGCGGTAGGCCTCCATGGACACGTTATGCGTCTGGATGTGGTCCGGGTGCGGGTAGCCGCCATTCTCGTCATATGTGAGGATCACGTGCGGACGGAATTCGCGCACCAGCTGGACGAGCGGTGCCGCGGCGCGTTCGAGCGGCTGCAGGGCGAAGCAGCCCTCGGGCAGCGGAGGTAGCGGATCACCCTCGGGCAACCCGGAATCCGCGAACCCGATCCAGCGGTGCTCGATGTTCAGGGCCTCGGCCGCCTGAGCCATTTCCTCGCGGCGCAGACCCGGCAGGTCACGCTCGGCCCAGGGAACGCCCTCCATCTGCGCGTTCAGGATGGAGCCCTGCTCACCACCGGTGCACGTGGCCACCATGACGCGTGCACCCAGGCCCACGTAATGAGCCATGGTTGCCGCGCCCTTGCTGGACTCGTCATCCGGATGGGCGTGGATGGCCAAGAGCCGGAGTTTCGAATAATCCGTCACGGAACGGGAGCCTCCCGGGTGGGGTTCGGACAAAACACAATCCCCGGTATCTTACGCCCGTGCACCGGATAATGCTGTCGGCTCCGTCACCCGCACCACGCATTCTCAGGGGATCCCAACCCGTACTGGATACAGTGGTGTCATGAGTTCTTCCACCCCCGCGTCAGGATCCGCCTCGGGCGATGTCCTGGCGCAGCGTTATGGCTCCGGGCACCGGACGTTGTCTCCGCGCGGCCGCCGCGGCCCCTCCTTCCGGGGGTGGGTGGTCATTGCCGCAATCGCCACGTTGTTGTCTGCGCTGTTCGTGGTGTGGATCGTGCAGGGGCAATCCAGTGCACCGGTCGCCAAGGACGTCAGCTTCCAGGTGCAGGATGCCGGCAACACCTACGCGGACTTCGATCTCACCAAGGACCCGGACCAAACGGTCACGTGTGCGGTGCGCGCGCTCAACGAGCAGTACGCGATTGTCGGATGGAACGAAGTCACCATTGGTGAGGTGGCACCCGAAGAACTCAACGGCCGCACCAGCACTCACCGAGTGCCCGTGCGCACCACCAACGAGGCCAACTCGGTGGGCGTGGATTCCTGCTGGAAGGTCGACTGACACCCCTCCAGACGGGCGTCGCGGCTGAGTCGCTTTGAGACCAGCCCGTGGCCTCACTTACACTGGTGTACTAGAAACTTTGTACGATCCCCGACCCGGATGGGCAGCGAGCCACCACGGCTCACCACCGGGGCGGGGTTTTTCACACGTGCTCACCACCCCGGTGGGCACCCGAGAACGGAGATAGCGTGTCTACTAACGAGGGCGCCTGGCTGACCCAGGAAGCATACGATCGACTCAAGAAAGAGCTCGACCACCTTTCCGGGCCGTACCGCCAGGAAATCGTTGATCGTATCGAACAGGCCCGCTCCGAGGGTGACCTCAAGGAGAACGGCGGTTACCACGCTGCACGCGAAGAGCAGGGCAAGAATGAAGGTCGCATCAATCAGCTGACCCAGCTGCTCGAAAACGCCCAGGTGGGCGAGGCTCCCGCCGACGACGGCGTGATCGAAGCCGGCATGGTCGTCACCGCGGACATCGCCGGTGACGAGATGACCTTCCTGATGGGCTCCCGCGAGGTCGCTGAGGACCTCACCGGCGGCGAGGACATCGAGGTGTTCTCCGAGCGCTCCCCCATGGGCGCCGCCATCAGGGGCCACAAGGTGGGCGACGAGCTGACCTACAAGGCTCCCAACGGCAAGAACATCAAGGTCAAGATCCTGGACGCCAAGCCGTTCCACAACTGATCGTCACGTCATCATGACGCAGTGATTCGGGGCCGCTCTCAATGACTGAGGGCGGCCCCGGGTCGTTCCCCCGCATTTTCTATCCGAGGAGTATTCGTGGTTACCCATTGGAACCGCCAGCCCAATAAATGGACCGTGCCGCTGATCGCCCTGACCGCGCTGTTGGCCGTCTCGGCGATCGTCGTGCACTTCCTAGGTCAGTCCAACCCGGAGCTCAACACCACCGGCGGTCTGCGCAACATCCTGTGGTTCTCCACATTCGTTGCCGCGTTCATCACGTACTTCACCGCCCGGGGCCGACGTCGCCGCTGACGCACGGTTCGCTAGTGCACCACCACGGGCCGGAAACCCTGGGCCTCCAGGGCATCGATGACCTTGTCGCAGTGCGCGTGCCCCTTGGTCTCCATGTCGATGGTGATGGACACATCACCCATCGACAGTGAACCGCCGATGCGCGTGTGATCCACGCCGGTCACGTTGGCGTCCATGTCCGCGATGATGCGCGAGATCAAGGCCAGCTCGCCGGGGCGGTCGGTCAGCATCATCTTGATGGTCATGTAGCGCCCCGCCGCGGAGAGACCGCGTTGGATGACCTTGAGCATGAGCATGGGGTCGATGTTGCCCCCGGACAGCAGCACCACCGTGTTGCCCAGATCCCCGTAGGACTCCTTGAGCTTGCCCTCCAGGATGGCCGCCACGCCCACGGCACCGGCGGGTTCCACGACCATCTTGTTGCGTTCCAGCATGAAGATGAGCGCCTGCGCCAAGGAATCCTCGCTGACCGTGGTGACGTCGTCCGCGAGTTCTTTGATGATTTGGAACGGCAATTGTCCTGGGCGGCCCACGGCAATGCCGTCCGCAATGGTCGAGACCTTGTTGAGGGTCACGAGCGCGTCACCGGCCAACGAGGGCGGGTACGCCGCGGCGTTCTCCGCCTGCACGCCGATCAGGCGAATGTCCCGGCCCAGTTCCTCCGCCTTGGCCTTCACCGCCACGGACAGACCGGCCAACAAGCCACCGCCACCCACGCCGGCAATGATGGTGTCCACGTCCGGTACCTGATCCACGATCTCCAGCCCGAGTGTGCCCTGACCGGCGATGATGGCCGGGTGGTCGAAGGGGTGCACGAACACGGCACCGGTTCCCTCCGCGTACCGCTGCGCCTCGGCCAGTGCCTGGTCCACGGTGGTGCCGAACAACACGACCTCTGCCCCGTGGTCGCGAGTCGCGGCGACCTTGGGCAGCGCCGCCCCCAACGGCATGTAGATGCGCGCCTTGATACCCAGTTTGTTGGCCGCAAGCGCCACGCCCTGCGCGTGATTACCCGCCGACGCCGCCACGACACCGCTGGCCTTCTCGTCCTCCGAGAGCTCCGCCATACGAATGTAGGCACCGCGGATCTTGAACGAGCCTGCGCGCTGCAGGTTCTCGCACTTGATGTGAACCTCGGAACCGAGCAGACGGGACAGCGCCCGGGAGTGGGCCACGGGCGTTCGCTCAATCACGTCTTCCAACATGTGCGAGGCGTGTTCGATGTCCGCCGCAGTCACCGGCATTTCGTTGAGGCCCACTTCAAACTTCTTTCACTCTGCAACGTGCGCCGCCCGTGGGCGGTCACCGTGTCGGTCGGTCAGCCACGGTCTTGCACTGCCGTACGAAAACGCGGCGCCCTCGTTCAAGGGCGCCGCGTTCCATGGTATTACGCGATCAGACGCTGGTTCATTGTGCGACTACGCGCGGTTGGTGCTGTCCTGCTCAATGCTGGCGTCGTGTTCGGTGTCCTTCTTGTGCTTTTCTTCGCGCTTCTTCTCTTCCAGCTCGCGATCCTTGTGCCGCTTGAGACGGAAGCGCTGTAGCTGCTCCATGACCTGCTCACGGGTCAGATCCTGCTTCTTGGCTTCCTTCTTGATCTCCCAGGGATACAGGAACGGTGACCACGCGATCTGGTCGTCGTGCTCCCAAGAGCGCGACGAAAGGTAGCGGACGATCGTGTTCAGAATGGCCAGCAGCGGCACGGCGAACAGCGCGCCCACAATGCCGTACAGCACGGCACCGGCAGCCACGGCCAGGAACACAGCGACCGGGTGCAGGGACACGGCCTTGCCCATGACCAGCGGTTGCAGCACGTTGGACTCGAGCTGCTGGACCAACAGCACCACGCCCAACATGGCCAAGGCGATACCGGGGCCGTTGGCCACCAGGGCGACCAACACGGCAATGATGCCGGTGGCCACCGCACCGACGATCGGGATGAAGGAGGCAAGGAAGACCAACACACCGATCGGCAGCGCCAACGGCACGCCCAGGAGGAAGGCACCCAGGCCGATGCCCACGGCGTCGACGAAGGCGACGAACACCTGAATCCGTACATATTGGGCGAGCGAGAGCCAGCCCTTACGACCGGCGCCATTAACGGCGGTGCGCGCACGGTGCGGGAACAACTTGACCAGGAACAGCCAGATCGATTCACCCTGCATCAGGAAGAACAGCAGCACGAACAGCATGATGATGATGCCGGTCAGAATGTTGCCCGCGGTGGAGCCGAAGGTCACAGCACCGGAGAGAATCGCTTGGGAGTTCTCCTGCAGGGTATTGCCGAGCTCGCCGATCCACTGGTTGATGTTTTCGGTCGAGACGTTGAGGGGGCTGTCCTCGAGCATGCCGGTGAGTTTCTGGAAACCACCCACCGCGCTGCTCGAAAGCTGAGCGAAGCCGGAGATCATCTGCTGGCCGGCCAGGGTCAACAACCCCAGCACCAGAACGATGAGACCGATCTCCACGATGGCCGCAGCCAGGCCCCCGGGCACGCGCTTGGAACGCAGCCACTTGACGGCCGGGGTCAGCAGGCCTGCCAACAGCGCAGCGATGGCGACCGGGATGAGCACTGTGGAAACCTTGGAGAGCAACCAGCCCACCAGGCCGATCGCGGCCACCACCAGGATGACGCGCCAGGACCATGCTGCCGCAATGCGCACCGGGGCGGACACCATTTCGCGACCGTGACGATCAGGGTTCGAGACCGGCCCGGAATCGTGTTCGGGGCGGTCCGGCTGAGAATGCGTCTGCGATATAGACACGGTTGAAGACATGCGTACATCATGGCACGCCCGCCCGGAAATTCTTATTTCACAGGTCACTGTCCAAACGGTGCAAAAATAGGGGGTATGTCCGCTACTTTGCTCCGTGTCCTGGCCCAGCGCCGCCCAGCAAGTGTTTTGACACAGGAGGCTCCGAAACGCCCCGAGTTGGAAACCGTCCTCCGCGCCGTGGCGGGTGCTCGTTTCGACGATTCGCTCACGCCGTGGCGGGTGGCCGTAACCAACCGCCAGTCAGCTTCGGATCTCGCGGCCGCCATGGCCGGGCTCACCTCCGTGCCCAACATGGAAGGCCCCATCCCACGTCTCAAGGGCAAGAAAATCCGCCGGTTGGCCGCCTACCGGGGCAGTCTGCAGTGGGCGTCCACCGGCGGCGCTGGACTGGCCATCATCTTCCGCTTCGACCCCGAGTCCGAAACACCCAAGAAGGTCCAGCGGTTCGACGCGTACTCGATCCGGGGTCTGCTGGAGGCCGCGTTTTACGCGCAGGGGTGGGCCACCGTGTGGTCCCGCCGCTCCCCCAGCGACGAGCAGGTGCTGCGCGACTTCTACCGGCTGAATGACAACGAAGAAATCCTCGGGTGGTTGTTCGTGGGACGACCCGCGCACAATTCGGTTCCAGATCGCGCGATCAACCTCCCCCCGCAGGACCTCGAGATCACCTACATGTAGGAACCGCCCATATGAGGGGCGCCACCCGCAGCCGGGGCGCCACACCCTACGACGACGCCGCGGGCCTCGCGTTCACAACGCAAGGCCCGCGGCGCGGTTAATAGCTCTCGTGGAGAGCTCAGCGGATTACTCGGACATGCTCCGGATGATGGCGATCACGCGCAGGATCTCGACGTAGGCCCAGATCAGGGTCACGGTGAGGCCGAATGCGGCGGACCATGCGGCCTTCTCCGGAATACCGCGGCGAACGCCGTCGGTGATGTTCTCGAAGTCAAGCACAAAGCTGTAGGCGGCCAACAGAATGGCCAGTGCACCCACGATCAGGCCCAGCGGGATGCCGAACAGGGTGACGTCGTAGCGCATGTTGAAGCCACCGAGTAGCGAGGTGCCCAGGTTGATCAGCGCAAACAGGGCGTACGCCATGATGGCGACCATGAAGATCTTGGTCACGCGCGGCGAGGAACGCAGCACACCCACCTTGTAGAGAACCAGCACGGACACGAAGACCGCTACGGTGCCCATGACGGCCTGGATCACGATGCCCGGGTACATGTTCTCGAACATGCCGGAGATGCCACCCAGGAAAAGGCCTTCGGCCAGGGCGTAAGCAATGATCAGCACGGGGCTGGGCTCGCGCTTGAACGCGTTGACCAGGCCCAGGACCAAACCGATGAGGGCGCCGGGCAGGGCCAGGATGGGCATCATCCAGCCGAGCACGCCGGTGACGACAATGCAGACCAGCAGAACGCCGGTACGCACTACGACATCGTCATAGCTCATGCGCCCGGTCTGGGCGGGGCCAGCTGCCGGGGCGTTGTACATCTGCTCGAGTTGTTCGGGCGAGTAACGCGGATCCTGGTAGGAACCGGGCGCGCCTTGTTGCGCGTTTTTCTTGTTGAAGTCGCGCAGGAGCGGGTTTCCACCGGCCATGTGTGCGTCCTTTCATGACGTATACGGGCTGTTCGTCAAGGGTAGCAGTGACGTGTCATGCGGAGCTGGGAGTTTGTGCACAGCGAACAGTGAATTTCACCGTGCGTTTGCGAACTATCGCGGCGTGAGCCGGAACCATTTTGTCGATCATCGACAGTGTGATCTGGACAACAGTTAAATAGTTGGGCATCCTACTAAAGCACCCCACCGAGAGGAATATTCCATGGATGTCTCCAACACTTCTGCCCTGGTGACCGGAGCGGCGTCGGGTCTGGGCGCGGCGACCGCCGCGGCCCTGGCGGATCGCGGCGTACGCGTGATCGGCGTGGACCTCCCCGCGGGTATCGAGAAGGCCCCGGAGGTGGACGGAATCACCTACCACGCAGCTGACGTCACCCAGCCCGACGACGTACGCGCCGCCGTGGCAATGGCCACGGAAGTCGGTCCGTTGCGCACCGTGGTCAATTGCGCCGGCATCGCGCCCTCGGCCCGCATCCTGGGCAAGAAGGGACCGCACGACCTGGCACTGTTCGAGACCGTGATCCGGGTGAACCTGATCGGCACGTTCAACGTGCTGACCCTCGCAGCGGAAGCCATGGCGGAAACCGACCCCGTGGACGAGGACGGCCAGCGCGGACTCATCGTCAATACGGCCTCTGTGGCGGCGTTCGAAGGACAGGTGGGTCAAGCGGCCTACGCGGCGTCCAAGGGAGGCGTGCACAGCCTGACCATCACGGCCGCCCGGGACCTGGCGAGCCTGGGCATCCGAGTGAACACCGTGGCCCCCGGAATCGTGGAGACACCCATGCTGGCCACCGTCAGCGAGGAGTACCGGGCCGGCCTGGCCGCAGGTGTTCCGTTCCCCCGCCGTCTGGGCCGCCCCTCGGAATACGCGCAGATCGTGACCACGTTCGTGGACAACGATTATCTCAACGGCACCACGCTGCGCATGGACGGCGCTCTGCGCATGGCCCCGCGCTGATCGCTGTCGTATTGCCCTACCCCACTCGACCAACTGTTCGGAGTACTTCTCATGGCTGAGGCCTACATCATTGATGCTGTCCGCACCCCCGTGGGGCGCCGCGGCAAGGGACTTGCGGAGGTTCATCCGCTCGATCTGGCCGCCGCACCGTTGCGGGAGCTGGTGAACCGCCAGGGCATCGATTCCCAGGACTACGACGAGGTGATCCTGGGGTGCATCGATCAACTGGGTCCGCAGTCCATGGACATTGCCCGCAATGCGTGGCTCGCTGCCGGGCTCTCGCAGGCGGTGCCCGGTAGCACCATCGAACGGCAATGCGGTTCCGGTCAGCAAGCGATCAGCTACGCGGCGCAGGCCGTGATGAGCGGAACAAGTGACCTGGTGGTCGCCGGTGGTGTGCAGTCCATGTCCAGCATTCCGCTCACGTACTCCAACGTGGCCGCGGAGAAATTCGGTTTCCCGGATCCCTTCACCGGATCCACCGGGTGGGCCGAGCGCTACGGCGACCAAGAGATATCCCAGTTCCGGGGTGCGGAAATGATGGCCCACCGCTGGGGTTTCACCCGGGATGAGCTCGAGGCCTTCGCCGTGGAATCCCACGAACGCGCGCTCACCGCGCAGCGGGAAGGCCGCTTCGATCGGGAGATCCTACCGTTGGCCGGGCTGTCCGCAGACGAGGGTCCGCGCGAGCCAGATCTCGACAAGCTTCGTTCCTTGCAGCCCATCGTGGAGGGTGGCCTGCACACGGCCGGTAGCGCGTCACAGATGTCCGACGGCGCCGCGGCGCTTCTGATCGCCTCTGAGCGTGCTGTTGAGAAATACGGGCTCACACCGCGAGCGCGAATCCACCACGTCTCGGCTCGCGGTGACGATGCCGTGATGATGCTGTCCGCGCCGATTGCCGCGACCCGTCACGCGCTGGAACGCACGGGCATGAGCCTGGACGACATGGACCTGATCGAGATCAACGAGGCCTTCGCCGCTGTGGTGCTCGCATGGCAGCGCGAGACCGGCGCGGACATGTCCAAGGTCAATGTGAACGGCGGAGCTATCGCCCTGGGCCACCCCATCGGTGCGACCGGCGCGCGGCTCATGACCTCTCTGCTGCATGAACTCGAACGCCGAGATGTCCGCTGGGGGCTGCAGACCATGTGCGAGGGCGGCGGCCAGGCCAATGTCACCATCATCGAACGACTCTGAGCGGCCTCTCTGACCTTCGCAACCACTCCCTTTTAAGGACACGCCCATCATGAACGCAGCATCCCAGAACCACGAGACCGAATACGCGGTGGCCACGGCACAGTCCAACACGGTTGGCGATCTGCTCCGCCGCACGGTCACCCGCAACGGTCCCACCACCGCGCTCCTGTTCGAGGACCGGCGCTGGACATATTCGGAACTGGGCGATGCGGTCCATCGCGTGGCACGTCGCCTGCTGGATGCCGGGCTGCCATCCGGTGCCCGGGTTGCCGCCTACGGCGCCAATTCTGACGCCTATCTCCTGCTGTACCTCGCGTGCGCCGAGGCTGGTCTGGTGCACGTTCCGGTGAACTTCGCCCTCAAGGGTGACGAGCTGGCCTACATCCTGGAGGATTCCGGAGCGAACCTGCTCGTGGCCGACAAAGCCCTGCTCCCGCTGGTCGACGACGTCCGCGCGTCCGGTCGCGCCGCGGGTGTCGGCCAGGTGTGGTCGATGTTTTCGAACGCAGACTCGAGTTCCGGTACCCGGCCCGAAGAGGTCTCGCTGCTGGAGACGGCGCTGGACCGGGCGGCGTCGTCGGAGCCCGTGGACGCACCCGTGGACGAAAGCGACCTGCTGCAGCTGCTGTACACCTCCGGAACCACGTCCGCGCCCAAGGGAGCAATGATGACGCACGCCGCGCTGATCGCCGAGTACGTCTCCTCGATCATCGCCCTGGATTTCACGGCCGAGGACCGCCCACTGATCGCCATGCCGCTCTACCATTCGGCCGCGATGCACGTGTTCCTACTCCCCTACCTCACATTGGGTGCCACAGCGCGCGTGATTGCTAAGCCCGACGTCGCTCAGATCCTCGAGCTCGTCGAGAAGGAACACATCGGGTCACTGTTCCTGGCCCCCACTGTGTGGGTTCCGCTGGCGAACTCCCCCGAGCTGGACACCCGCGACCTGTCCTCGCTGACCAAGGCGCAGTACGGCGCGTCCATCATGCCGGTGACCGTGCTGCAGCGGTTGCGCTTGCGATATCCGAAGATCGGGTTCTACAACTGTTTCGGACAATCCGAATTGGGTCCGCTGTGCACCGTGCTGCGCCCGGAGGAACATGACGCGCGGCCGGCCTCGTGCGGGCGGCCCGTGTTCTATGTGGAGGCGCGCGTGGTCACCTCGGAGGGTGAGCTGGCTGCGCCCGGTGAACCAGGAGAGATCCAGTACCGCTCCCCGCAGTTGCTGACCGGGTACTGGAACAAACCCGAAGCCACCGAGCAGGCGTTCGTGGACGGGTGGTTCCGTTCCGGTGACCAGGTCACCCAAGATGCGCAGGGGTTCATCCAGGTGGTGGACCGCATCAAGGACGTCATCAATACCGGTGGCGTACTCGTGGCTCCGCGTGAGGTCGAGGACTGCATCTATGAGCTGGATGAGGTCGCAGAGGTTGCCGTGGTCGGTCTGCCCGACGAGCGCTGGATCGAGGCCATCACCGCGGTGATTGTGCTCAAGGAGGGCACCACGCTGACTCCGGAAACCGTGCGCGCGCACGTGAAGTCGCGGATCGCCGACTACAAGGTGCCCAAGCGGGTGGACTTCGTCGCGGAACTACCCCGCAACCAGTCGGGCAAGCTGCTCAAACGGGAGCTGCGGGCGGAGCGTGCTCGGGACACCGGCGGTGCACCGTCCGGTCAGGGCGCGGCTGGTGCGGCCAGTGCGAAAGGCGGCGGAGCGGCGTCGTCGTCGGTGAATGCGGACGCGACCGGTACCGCATCCTCGGAGGATCGCGCATGAGCGCGGGACCCTCGCGGCAGTACGAGCTGGCCGACGCGCTGGGCACCGACTATTTCTCGGTTCTGGAGGGGATCAACGCGGACGACCGGGCGCACTGGGACCGTGCCCGCGAATACGGCGCGGAGATCCTGCCCTTGATCAACGAGTACTGGGATCGCGGTGAGTACCCCACGGAACTGGTGCGACGGGCCGGCGAACTGGATCTGCTGACCGATGGTCTGGAGGTCCCAGGGCACCATCAGATGTCACCCATGGCGGCCGGACTGGTGACCATGGAGATCTCGCGCGTGGACGGGTCCCTGGCCGCCGCAGCGGCGGTGCAGGGCGGGCTGGTGTTACGCAGCCTGATGTTGTTCGGCAGCGAGGAACAGAAGGAGCGGTACCTCGAGCCCGTTGCGAGTGGCGAGCTACTGGGTGGTTTCGCGTTGACGGAACCCAACCACGGCTCGGACTCGGTGTCGCTGGAAACCACCGCGCGCCGCGAAGGCTCCGAATGGGTCCTGGACGGTCACAAGAAGTGGATCGGTAACGGCGCCGCCGGCGGGATCACGATCGTGTGGGCCCGCGACAAGGCGGACGGCCAGGTCAAGGGCTTCATCGTGGAGCAGTCCACGCCCGGCTATTCGGCCGAGGTGATCAAGGGGAAGGGCGCGTTGCGCGCCATTCACCAGGCGGAAATCACCCTGGTCAATGTGCGCGTGCCCGCCGACGCGCAGCTCCCCAACGTGCACTCGTTCAAGGACGTCTCACGCGCCCTCGTGGAGACGCGCGTGAACGTGGGTTGGTCCGCGTTGGGCCACGCCACGTCCATGTTCGAGGCGGCGCTGTCCTACGCGAAGCAACGCACGCAGTTCGGCAAACCGCTGGCCGGTCATCAAATGGTGCAGGAGCGCCTGGCCCAGATGCTCGCCGAGCTGACCAACATGCAGTTGCAGTGCTTGGCGGTGACACAACTCCAGGCCGCAGGCACCATGCGGCCCGCGCAGGCCTCGATGCTCAAGTACCACAACACGCGCGCGGCCCGTCGGATCGCTTCCGCGGCCCGGGACATGCTGGGTGGCAACGGGATTCTGCTGGAGAATCACGTGATCCGCCACATGACCGATGTGGAGGCGCTGCACACGTACGAGGGCACCGAGTCCGTTCAGGCCCTGATCCTTGGCCGCGACCTCACCGGCGTCAGCGCCTTCGCGTGACCGCGCCCTCACCATCCCCGACCAGTCCAACAGGAGCACCGTGACTACTAGCGACACCCCCTCTGCAGTCCGGATCGAACACCGGTCCGGCGTGGTTCGGCTCGTGCTGAACCGTCCCGCGGACGGCAATGCTTTCACCCTCGACATGGCGCGTGAGGCACTGGCCGCCCTGCGCGACGCCGAGCCCGACCCGGACGTCCACGTCCTCACGTTGACGGGCGAGGGTCGCTTCTTCTGCGCGGGCGGGGACGTCACGAGCATGGCCTCTTACGAGCCCGCGGGTCGTCCCGCTTTCTTACGCGACCTCGCCGACGCCGCCCACGACGTCGCGCTGGCCATGATGCGTTCGCGTCTGCTCATCATTGCTGGCGTCAATGGCACGGCGGCCGGTGCGGGGTTCGGGTTGGTGTTGAACTCTGACTGGGTATTGGCCTCCGATCAGTCGAGCATGCTGACGGCGTACTCCAAGATGGGTCTGTCCCCTGATACGGGCGTCGCCTACCTGCTCCCCCGCGCGGTGGGCCATCAGCGCGCCACCGATCTGGCGCTCAATGGTCGGGTTCTGAGCGGTGCGGACGCCGTGGACTGGGGCCTTGCGAACGAGGTGACCGCAGCGGCGTCGTTCGCGGAGCGGCTCACCGAGGTCGAGGACCGTTTCTTGAGCGGGGCGACGCAGACGTACGGGTCGACCAAGAAATTGCTGCGGGCCGCCACGCTGGAGGGGTACGAGCAGCACCTGCGCAACGAATCAGCGAGCATCGCGAAACTGTCCGGGCATCCGGAGACCGTGCAGCGCGTGGATCGGTTCGTCGGCAAGAAACGCAGTTGAGGGCTGCTTCTTTCTGATCACGACGAGATTTTCTACCGTGATGGCTCACTGCCGTAGACCGGGTTACCAAGTGGACTTATAATTGGTTCAGCGTCGTACCGTTCCAGCCCGGAGACACATTGGGAGGCTCCGAGGCCCGGGAATGTCATTCCCCGAGTTCTGCAGTGGCGGCGTGGAGAAATTCCGATCCCTGCAGCCACCATTCACCGTCATGTCAGAGATGCAGATCTCTCATCGGGGAAGCAGCAGCATCATGAGCACGCACACTTCGCACACCAACAGCCCCGAGATCACGGCTGCGCTCAACAAACTGGACGATTCGTTGTCCGGGGATCTGATCACCCCCGACGATTCCCGGTACGACAGTGCTCGAACGGTGTGGAACGGCATGATCGATGTCTACCCTTGCGCGGTGATCCGTGTGGGATCAGACTCTGACATCGATGTGGTCCTGGAGGCCGCGCGAGACACGGGACTGCCACTTGCCATCCGCGGAGGCGGCCACAACGTGGCGGGGCACGTCACCGTGGAGGGCGGGCTCGCCCTGGACCTGTGCCAACTCCGGGCCGTGGAGGTTGATCCGGAACGTCGCCTGGTCTCGGTCGCAGCTGGAGCCACTCTCTCGGACGTCGATCATGCGACCGCGCCTCATCAACTCGCGATTCCCATGGGCGTGATCAGCGCGACCGGGATCGCCGGGCTGACGCTGGGCGGCGGCGTGGGATGGTTGACCAGGTCTTGCGGCCTGAGTCTGGACAATCTGGAATCCGCCCGTATCGTCACAGCCTCCGGGGAGCATCTCACGGCGAGCGCCGGGGAGAACCCCGACCTCTTCTGGGGAGTGCGCGGCGGGGGTGGCAACTTCGGTGTGGTTTCGTCCTTCACGTTTCACGCTCGGTCACTGTCATCGCCCGTATTGGCGGGAAACTTCTTCTACCAGCCGGCTCACTGGCGTGATGCCCTGACTTCATTCGAACACTGGACTCAATCCCTGCCCGACGAAATGACTCCCATCATCTCCATCCTGGTGCTGCCACCGGAGTTCGGCATGGGCGACGACCCGTGGATGATTGTGGGTTTCGCGTGGGCTTCGGAGGACCAGGCCTCGGGGTTGGAGCTGATCCAGCAGTTGCGGGAGATTGCGCCACCGGATGGTGAAGACGTCCACCTCACGGACTGGATCGGCTGGCAGTCGAGTCTGGACGGTCTCTTCCCCAAAGGCTCACGCGGGTACTGGAAAAACGTGTCCTTCTCCCGGATGGATCGTGAGGTCGTGGATGTCCTTGCGGACATCGCCTCGGAAGTCACCTGGCACGGAACGGGCATCGACATCCATTGCTTAGGCGGTGCGTTTAGTCGCATAGCGGAAGACGACACCGCATTCCCCAACCGCTCCGCCCGGTTCTGGCTCAACATCTACGGATTCTGGACCGATCCTGCCGAGGATGAGCGGTTGACCGCTTTTGCACGAAAGGCTCACGCACGCATGCAGCCCTTCGCCGAGCAGGGGCAATACGTGAACTTCCTGGGGGCAGAGGACGGTCACGACATGACCCACGCGGCCCGCCAGGCCTACGGCCAACGCACCTACGACCGATTGAAGGAACTGAAGAATCGCTACGACCCACAGAATCTGTTCCGTCTGAACCACAACATCGTGCCCGACCCCAGCTGACCGAACACGGAATCATGGAACGCGAGTGGTGCGGGGGGATGAAATCGGATCAGGTGCGCTGGCTAGCTAACACCGAGTTCCTTCTTACGCTCCTCAAGCACCTTTTGTAGCTTCTCTGACTGCTTCAGGAGTCGTTGCTGCTGTTTGGCGCTGTACGTGTTGACCTTGCCCGTACGAGCGGCGCTGTCAGTTTTAGCCGTCAACCTGGTCCTCGCATTGCGGCCACCAGCGGAAGAAGCTCTCAACGTCGCCATGGGTTACACCGTCCTCCTGTGGGAATCCACTCTACGGTCTCTGCGACTATGACGGGTCTCCGTGATGTCGAATGAGATTTTCCCTGTAGCGGGGATCCGGAACCGGTCCATTGAGGATTGTCGCGACCGGGGAACATCTGTGGCTGAGTTTGGCACGGCAGAACATCTGAGGCTCCGGACCGCAGCGGATCAGGGGTGAACGCCGCGAACCGAAGCCATAAATGTAATGGGCCGCGAACTTCGGCCTCAGATGTCGTCAGCGGTGGCCCAACATGCCGGAACGCAGGCCGTGCAAAGAAGAAAGTGGTGCCCCCAGTGGGACTCGAACCCACACTGCGCGGATTTTAAGTCCGCTGCCTCTGCCAATTGGGCTATGGGGGCCAGTGCAAAAGCTACCGGTTCACCGCCCGTGAAGGGAGCTGAACCGGTAGCTTCGCGAGTAAACGTAGGTTACAGCCTTGCCTTGGCCTTATCCACTTCGTCACCTGCGGCGATCTTGAACGAACGGCGCGGGTCACGCACGTGGCGCATGCCGGTGGTGTCGCGGCCGAAGAGCATGTTGATGCCCCATTCGCTGAACACGCGGACCTTGCGCTCGATCGTGGGGATCGCGTAGCCGTGGTAGAGCCGGTGTGCGGCCCAAGCGGGTAGACCACCGAAGTCCACACCGCGAATGGTGGCGGCACCCTTGTACAGGCCCAGACCCGCCACAGCGCCGAGGTTCTCGTGGTAGTAGTCCTCGAGCGGCTTGCCCTCGCGGGTAGCCATGATGTTCTTGGCCATGGTCTTGGCCTGGCGCACAGCGTGCTGAGCGTTGGGAACGCAGAAACCGCCGGGGCCGGCACCCGTGAGGTCCGGAACTGCGGCGATGTCACCGGCGGCCCAGGCACCCTTGAGGGGGCCGTCGTCCCCGGTCACACGCAGATCAGCACCGGCACGGACGCGCCCGCGCTCGTCCACGGGCAGGTCACTGTTCTTGACGAACGGCGAAGCCTGAACACCAGCGGTCCATACCAGCGTGTCGGTGTACATTTCGCCGGCCGGAGACTTGTCCTTCATGTTGATCAGCTTGACCAACTGGTCCTTGGCGGAATCCAAGGAGGTGTTCAACAGAACTTCGATGCCGCGCGAACGCAGGTCGGCGACAACCTTCTCGGCTCGCTCCTCGGTCACCTCGGGCATGATGCGGCCCATGGCCTCGACCAGCACGAAGCGCAGGTCGGAGACCTTCAAACGGTCGTTGCGCTCCACTGCGGTGCGCGCCATGTCCTCGAGTTCACCAATGGCCTCGATACCGGCGAAACCGCCACCGACCACGATGAAGGTGAGAGCCTTGCGCTTCTCTGCTTCGTCATCGGTCAGCGAGGCGATCTCGATGCGTTCCAGGACCCAGTTACGCAGAGATACAGCCTCTTCGATGGTCTTGAGACCGATCGCGTTCTCGGCCAGTCCCTCGATGGGGAAGGTGCGGGTCATGGAGCCACCGGCAATGACGATCTCGTCATAGGGCAGATCGAAGTCGGGACCCTGATCGATGCCGCGGATACTGACCGTACGGTTGGCGTGGTCAATGCTCTCCACGCGGCCAGCGATGAGTTCGCAGTCCTTGAGGTGCTGACGGTGCGGAACGATGGCGCTACGTGCCTCGATGTTGCCGGCAGCAACTTCGGGCAAGAACGGCAGGTAGGTCATGTACGGGTTGGGATCGACAACCGTGACAACGCCACCCGATTCTTTGATGCGGGTTTGCAGCTGTTGTGCGAGCGTGAAACCAACGTATCCGCCGCCGACGATCAGAAGACGCGGACGGTCTTTAGCCAATTGATTGAAAGCCATGCCTGAAAGTCTACTCATCGCCGCCCCAATTTCCGCTTCGAAAGGCGGGGGTGGGACTGCGCTGATCGTGAAATGTTGGCGTCAGCGGTTCATCGAGCGGATGTGCAGTACCGCGGCCACCGTGAGTCCCGCCACTACCAGACCGAATCCGGCCAGGATGACCACGGGCAGTGCACCGGTCTCGTTGAGCGGCGCCTGGGCCACCGGCGGGGTCGCCTCCTCTGTCACCTGTTCCGTGTCCGGGGTCTCGGAGACCTCGGGCGACGACGCCGCCTCGCTGGGTTCCACAGCTGCCGGTCGGTGCACGCTCATCCAGTGCTTCATGCTCCCCAGCGGATTCTTGTCGACGTCTGGCACGTCCTGTTCGACAGCGGCCTTCACATCCAGAATCCCGTGGCCGTAGAACGAGTCCTGACCTTCTTCACCGGCGTCGTGAGCGGTGCGAATGATCTGGTTGGCGATCTGCGCCGCGCTCAGTTCCGGGTTCTTGGACTTGATCAACGCGGCGGTTCCGGAGACCAGCGGCACCGTGGCAGACGTGCCGGACCATTCGGCGTAACCGTCACCCGGCATGGCGCCCACCATGTCCTCACTCGGACCCGCAACCGCGATCGAGATCCCCTGGGAGGAGGAATCCCAGCTCGCCTGGCCCGCGCGGTTCACGCCACCCACCGTGAGTACACCGGGGATCGTGGCCGGCGCTCCCACTTGGTTGAGTCCGGAACCACGGTTGCCCGAGGCCGCCACGACCAGGACGTCCTTCTCCTCTGCATATGCGAACGCTGAGTCCCAGGACTGCGGCCATTCCGTGGAATCCGATCCCACGGACATGTTGATCACGTCCGCACCGTTGTCCACGGCCCAACGAACGGCATTCGGAATCTGCTCGTTGACGTCCTTGACGCCAGGTTCCTCGTTGCCGAGCCACAGGGACACGGGCAGGATCTCCGCTTCCGGCGCCACACCGATCACGCCACCCTGCTTACCGGGACCGTCGGGAGTATCCGCACCGTGACCGGTTCCGGCGGCCAAGGACGAAACGAGGGTGCCGTGTTCGGGTTCCGAGCCCAGTCCGCGGTGCCCCTTGCCGTCTCCCTTGCCGGAGACGTCCGTGCCGTCCTTGACGGTGCCGCTCAGATCCTGATGTGTCGCGTCCACACCGGTGTCGATCACGGCGATCTTCACACCCTTGCCGGTGGATTCCTTCCACGCATCGCGCACACCGTATTCGTCGAGCCAGTACTCCCGCTCGCGGATCGAGTCCACGGGAACCGGTACCTTGCCGTCCGGGGGCGGCGGCGCCACGGGAGTTTCCACGGGGATCGACGGCGCGGGGGCGGGCGCTCCCGGTGGCTGCTCGTTGTCGGGCATGGCTACCGCGGGGGCGGCGGCGAAGGACAAGACCATGGCGGCAGCGGCCGCACCCGAGAGTGCGCGGCGACGCGTGGTGTGAACCGACATTACTAACCTCAACTCGACTGGGAACGCACCGGTGGGGACGTCCCTGGCGGTTGAATGTTCAGGACGTTTGTGGGGTCAGTGCACCAGGGACAGACCGATTCCGTCCAAAATATCGTGTTCGCTGGCCGTGACCGACTGCACACGCCCTTGTGTCGCCGCGACCACGCGTTCGATCACGCGCCGCCACACCAGGGCACCGCCACCGATCACGTCCACGCGGCCCTCGTGCATGAATCCCAAGCGGGCCCGTTCCTTCTTGGTCATGGCCGTGAGATCCTTGCAGGCCTTGGCTATCGAGTCCACCGATTGCGTGGAGCCGTGAATCTTGTCCGGGTCATAGCTCTTGAGATCCATGGCGTGAGCGCTCACCGTAGTCACCGTTCCGGCGACACCCACCAAATGGGTGGTTTGTGACAACGGGACCATCCGGGCCACGGAATCCATGGCCTCGTCCACGTCCTGGAGTACCTGGCGCTGCTGTTCGTCGGTGGGAGGGTTGGAGCCCAAGTGCCGTTCGGTCATCCGCACGCATCCAACGTCCACGCTCTTGGCTGCGGTTACGCCGTCCACGGTGCCCAGTACGCATTCGGTGGAACCACCACCCAGATCGACCACGAGCACGCGATCCTCGGGTTTGAGAGGCCCGGTTGCGTTGGCCGCGCCGCGGAAGGACAGGGCGGCTTCTTCGTCACCGGTCACGACCTCGGGTGCAACTCCTAGCCGTTCCTTGATGCCGTCCACGAACACCTGGCGATTCCCGGCATCGCGCGTGGCCGACGTCGCGACGAAACGGATCTTGTCCACCTTGTGTTTCTTGATGAGCCGCGAGTACTCCTCAGCGGCGGCGAAGGTGCGATCCAGGGCGGCCTCGGCCAGCCAACCGGTGGCGTCCACGCCCTGTCCCAATCGGACCACGCGCATTTCCCGCACGATGTCGACGAGTTCGGGGTGACCGTTGTCGTCCTTCACATCCGCGATCAGGAGGCGGATGGAGTTGGTACCGCAATCAATGGCCGCAACGCGCATGGGTGATGGATCCTTGGGTCTATGGGGAATGCGCCGATTCTGCCAGCGCGATCCCACTTTACCCGCGTTCTGGGCGCGTCCACGACGGCGTGGTCTGACCAGGGTGTGAAAAACTGAAGCCAGCTAACGATTTCCCTGCCTGACACGCGACAACACGAACGAGACCAATGATGACCTCAGAAATCGGCGACACAGTATCCACCCGTGCCTTCCACGCGCTCACGCCGGCGGAAGCCCTGCGGGAATGGGGTTCGCAAGAATCGGGCCTGACCAACGCCCAGGCAACGGACATTCGGGATCGGGTAGGTCCCAACCGGTTGCCGGCCGCCAAGCGGAAACCCGCGATTCTGAGGTTCCTGGCGCACTTCAAAAACGTGCTCATCTACATCCTGCTGGTCTCCGCGGTGATCACGGCGTTCTACCGGGAGTGGGTCGATTTCTGGGTGATCATCGCCGTGGCCGTGGGCAACGCGGTGATCGGTTTCGTGCAGGAGGGGCAAGCGGAGAAGGCACTCGCTGGGATCCGCGGCATGCTCTCGGTGCACGCTTCGGTGCTGCGCGATGGCGAGTGGCAGCAAGTAGATGGCGAAGATCTGGTGCCCGGTGACGTCGTTCGGCTGGGTCCCGGCGACAAGGTCCCCGCCGATCTGCGCCTCCTGGACGCCAATCGACTGGCCATCGACGAATCCGCGCTCACGGGCGAATCCGAGCCCAGCGACAAGCACGTGGAAGCCGTGGCGGAGGACGCCGGAATCGGTGATCGCACCAGCATCGCGCACTCCGGCACCGTGGTCACCCGCGGTACCGCGCTGGGTGTGGTGGTCGCCACCGGCTCGAACACGGAGATCGGACGCATCCAGTCCCTCGTGGACGACATCGACCAGCTGGCTACTCCCCTGACCGAACAAATGGACCGCCTGGGCAAGCAGTTCGCGCTGGGCATCTTGGTCGTGAGTGCCGTAATGATGCTGGTCGCCTGGTTCATCTATTCGATGCCCACGCAGACCGTGCTGAGCTCATTCATCAGCTTTGCCGTGGCCACGGTGCCCGAGGGGCTACCGGCGCTCGTGACCATCACGCTGGCGCTGGGCGTTCAACAAATGGCGCGTCACAAGGCCATCACCCGCACGATGACGGCCGTGGAAACTCTCGGCGCGGTCACCACGATTTGCTCGGACAAGACCGGAACGCTGACCCGCAACGAGATGACCGCCCGCGTCGCGTCCGTGCCCGGTGGTCGCTTCGCCATCACCGGCGAGGGATACACGGATCAGGGCACGGTCGTGGCCTCCGGCGAGGCAACCGACGAAGCCTCACGCAACGCGCGGACGCTCGCGCGCGCCGTCGTCCTCTGCAATGACGCCACCCTGCGCGGGACCGGCGAACGCATCCAGATCGTGGGCGAGCCGACCGAGGCGGCGCTCGCGATCTTCGGACGCAAGGCCGGGTTCGACGCCGCTCCATACAGTCGCGTGGGCGCGCTCCCCTTCGATTCGTCCAACAAGTACATGGCGGTGCTGAGCGAGGCTCCCGGCGGCGAGCGCGAGATCCTCGTCAAGGGAGCCCCGGACCGGCTCCTGCAGCGCTGCTCAACCCAGTTGCCGGACGCGCACGGCGCCACGGACTTCGACCCGGACGAGTGGGAACGCGCCAACACGGATCTGGCGTCCCAGGGGCTGCGAGTGCTGGCTGCCGCGCGCAAGACCATGGCCGCGGGCACCGCCACCCTGTCTCACGAGGACCTCGACGAGGGGCTCGAATTCGTTGGGCTCGTGGGGCTGGTCGACCCGCCGCGTGAAGAAGCCATCACGGCCGTGGCGTCGTGTCACGGGGCCGGGATCAACGTGAAGATGATCACCGGTGACCACGCGGAAACCGCCCGTGCCATCAGCCGCGAACTGGGCCTGTCCACCAACGACGATCCCGTGGTGGTGACCGGCGCCGAGGTCGAGGCCATGACCAAGGAGGAACTGGTCGAGCGCGTCACGGACGTGGATGTCTTTGCGCGCACGAGCCCCGAGCACAAGATCCGCATTGTGGACGCCCTGCAGGCCCGCCGCGAGGTGGTGGCCATGACCGGCGACGGCGTCAACGATGCCCCCGCCCTCACCCGTGCCAACGTGGGTATCGCCATGGGCATCAAGGGCACCGAGGCCACCAAGGAAGCCGCGGACATCGTGCTCGCGGACGACAACTTCGCCACGATTGAAGGTGCGGTCCACGAAGGCCGACGGATCTACGACAACATCCGCAAATCCGTGGTGTTCCTGCTCCCCACGAGCATCGGCATGGGCCTGGTGGTCCTGGCCTCCGTACTCCTGGGCGCAGAACCGCCGTTGCGGCCCACGCAGATCTTGTGGGTCAACCTGGTCACCGCGATCACGTTGTCCATCACCTTGGCCTACGAGCCTGCCGAGCCGGGCATCATGCAACGCCGTCCCCGCGACCGGGATGCCAATCTGCTGCCCGTGTCCTTGTGGCTACGTGTGGTGTGGGTGGCATTTTTCATCGGCGCGGCCGCGCTGCTGTCCTACCGGGTCATGAGCGAATCGGGCGCCTCGGACGCCGTGGCCAGCACCACGGCGGTCTCCGTGCTGGTCCTTGGCCAGATCTTCGTGCTGTTCAACTCGCGCTTCCTGCACCTGTCCAGCTTGCACCCGCGCGCCATCACCGGGAACAAGGCCACGTGGATCTCCACGGGCATCCTGCTGGCGGTGCAGCTGGTCTTCACCTACGCGCCGTTCATGAACACGTGGTTCGGTTCTGCGCCGCTGGGCTGGGTGGAATGGGGCTTCGCGCTGCTCAACGGCGTGGTGATCTTCTTGCTGGTCGAGCTGATCAAGGCCGTGCAGAACCGCGGCGGTCGTGGTGCACCCAGGTCGGTGCAGCGCTAGCGGTCCGGTTTCGGCGGCCCTGCGATAGCCAGTCTTGACAGTACGACGCCCGCCTCACGGATGATCCGTGAGGCGGGCGTCGTTGTCTGCGTCATCTGCGGTGCACGCAGGACGTGTGCGGTTGGCGCAATCAGTCCGCGGTGCGCCACTCCGGGTCGCATGCGCAACGGTCCGTGGTCCAGGTGTCCGCGATGAGTCCCAGGGTCTCGTCGCCCAGCGGGTTCACGCCCGGGCCGGCGGCCAGGCTGTGACCCACCAGGACGTGCAGGCACTTCACGCGGGTGGGCATGCCGCCTGCGGAGATGCCTTCGATCTCGGACACCTCGCCGATTCCGGCCTTCTCGCCAATCCGACGCCGCTCCCCCAGGTAATGCTCGTGGGCCGCCTGGTACTGCTCCGCCAGCTCGGTGTCCTCCTTGATCCGGTCCGACATGCCGTACATGCTGCCCTCGGCCTCGAGCCGGGACACCGCAGAGGTGATGACGGGGTGCGTCAGGTAGAACACCGTGGGGAACGGAGTGCCGTTGGCCAACCGGGGTGCGGTGGCAACAACCAGCGGGTTACCGCACACACACCGCGCGGCGATTTCCACCACGTCACGCGCCGGACGGCCGAGCTGGTGTCCCACCACCGTGAGATCCTGCTGGGTCACGGAGGGGTCATGGGTCGGCTGAGCTTCAGTCACTTGCGTACTACTTTCCGGCGCGCTGCTGGGCCAGTTCGTCGAGGGAGACGGATTCAATCGGAACACGATCCGTCAGGAGAGAAAGGTTACTGCTCGGGCTCCACAGGGGCGATTTCCGGCTCGCTGCGGGGGAACGCCGAATCCACCACGGACTGCCACAGGCCATCAGCCCAGGCAGGTTTACCCGCTTCGACCTGTTCCGCGGAGGACTCCGCGGCCTGACGTCCCGTTTGTTCCGCTCCGAGCACCAGGTAGGCCCGTTCACCGGGCATCACGTAGAACATGCGCTCACGGGCCTGCTGCTCCACGTACGCGTCGTCACCCCAGCGCTCCTCTTGCAGCTTGAGCTGTTGCTGCTCCTGCTCCTTGGCCGCAATGGATTCTTCGAGAGCGGCGATCTGGGCCCGCTGGTCGAAGAAGATCTTGGCGGTGGGAGCGGCCAGGAACAAAATCAGGGTGGCCACCACGATCAAGGCAATGAGTCGACCGTTGAACGAGTGCGCGGGTGTGGGTGCGGTGACCGTGGACGATCCGCCGCCCGAGTGACCGGGGCGCCCTGCTCCTTGGGTGCCGGTTCGCGGGCTTGAGGTGGCTCGGCCCTCGGACGCCGAAGGCTTCCCGTCCGTGCCCTTCTTCTTCCCGGAGAACCGAGGAATCCTGGGCCTGGGGCCAACCATGCACACCTCCCGCGCTCCACGGTGGTCTCGGCATGAGACGCACCCTCATCAATCCTGCGGATCATTCTAGCGACCCGAACGTGGTCGTTTCCCGCACGCAACCTGGTGCGCGTCCCCACACGCCACCGCCCGGTCCCCCGCAAGGGGAACCGGGCGGTTCGTTCACCCAACTGCGTGGGCGGTGTGTCTTACTTGGCCGAGAAGCGCGGGAACGCGGAAGCGCCGGCGTAGCGAGCGGCGTCGCCGAGTTCTTCCTCGATGCGCAGCAACTGGTTGTACTTGGCCACGCGCTCGGAGCGAGCCGGAGCACCGGTCTTGATCTGGCCGGCGTTCACCGCCACGGAGATGTCCGCGATGGTGGTGTCCTCGGTTTCACCGGAGCGGTGCGAGACCATGCAGCGGTAGCCGTTGCGCTGTGCGAGCTCCATGGCGTCGAAGGTCTCGGTGAGGGAACCGATCTGGTTGACCTTCACGAGCAGCGCGTTGGCCACGCCGCCCTCGATGCCGCGAGCCAGACGCTCCGGGTTGGTCACGAACAGGTCGTCACCGACCAGCTGCACCTTGTCGCCGATGGCGCGGGTCAGGGTGGTCCAGCCTTCCCAGTCGTCCTCGTCCAACGGATCCTCGATGGAGACCAGCGGGTACTTCTTGACCAGGTCCGCGTAGTAGTCGGACATGTCCTTGGCGGAACGCTTCTTGCCCTCGAAGGAGTACTTGCCCTTCTCGAAGAACTCGGAGGAGGCCACGTCCAGCGCGAGAGCGATGTCCGAACCGGCCTTGTAACCGGCCTTCTTGATGGCCTCGAGGATCAGGTCCAGTGCCTCGGCGTTGGACTTGAGGTTCGGTGCGAAACCGCCCTCGTCACCCAGGCCGGTGGACAGGCCGCGCTCCTTGAGCACGGACTTGAGCGAGTGGTACACCTCAACGCCCCAGCGCAGGGCTTCTGCGAAAGTGGGAGCGCCGATCGGAGCGATCATGAACTCCTGGATGTCCACGTTGGAGTCAGCGTGGGAGCCGCCGTTGAGGATGTTCATCATGGGTACCGGCAGCACGTGCGCGTTGGGGCCGCCCAGGTACTTGTAGAGCGGCAGGTCCGCGGAGCTGGCGGCGGCGCGGGCCACGGCCATGGATGCGCCCAGGATGGCGTTGGCGCCGAGCTTGGACTTGTTGTCGGTGCCATCCAGGTCGAGCATTGCCTGGTCCACAGCGCGCTGGTCGGAGGCGTCCAGGCCCACGATGGCCTGTTCCAGGTCCTCGTCCACGGCGTTGACGGCGTCCAGAACGCCCTTGCCCAGGTAGACCTTCTTGTCTCCGTCACGGCGTTCGGCTGCTTCGAATTCACCCGTGGATGCTCCCGAGGGAACTGCCGCGCGGCCAAAGCTGCCGTCCTCGAGCAGTGCCTCGACCTCAACCGTGGGGTTGCCACGCGAGTCCAGAATCTGACGGGCTTGCAAAGCAATGATCATTGCCATGGATAATCTCCTTGCTGGTCGTTGACCTATCGGGCGGTGCCCTGTCTTCAGCCTACCGATCTCGGTCGGTTCCGGGCTAAATGGGCCGGTTATTCGTGTGGATGTAACGTCGCACGGCCCCGCGCAGGGCGCGTTCCGCGTCCAGTCCCTCCGCCGACGCCGCTCGCACCTGTTCCAGCAGGCGATCACCGAATTCGGCTTCGGCGCGTTCCAGGTCCGCGGTGTCCTTGGTCTCCGACGGTTCCGGCTTATTTTCGACGCCGTGCCTGCGAGCCTTCGACAAGGCCTTCTCCGCGAGCGCAAGCGCCGGGAGTGCGGGCGGAATACCGTCGAACACGTTGGTGCGGTGTGGCTTCTCGGAGCGTTTGACGGCGTCCCAGCGGGCGGACAGTTCCTCGTTGCTGGCGCCGGAGTGACCGTCCGCGGTGGAAGCCGCCGAGTCAGCCCCGTCCTGGTCGCCGAATACCAACGGGTGCCTGCGCACGAGCTTGTCGGTCACGGATGCGATGATGTCGGTGACGTCGAAGGCCTCGTCACCGGAATGTTCCTGGCCGATGCGCGCGTGGAAGACGACCTGCAACAGGATGTCACCGAGTTCCTCGACGAGTTCTGCCCGGGCGGCCGCGGTGCTGTCCGTCGTAGCGTTCGCCGAGGTGTTCGGGGACTCGACCGCTTCGACCACCTCGTACGCTTCCTCCACCAGGTAGCGCAGCAGGGACTCGTGGGTCTGGGCGCCGTCCCACTCGCAACCGCCCGGGGACCGCAAACGGTTCATTACGCTCACGAGTTCTTCGAACCGCTCCCCCGTTCCTGTCGGGACGGCTTGCGCGATGTCTCGGGAACTCACGCGGAGGCCTCCTCGATCCGCTCGGCCAACCAGTCCTGGTAGGCGCGGGGCACGAACGCCGCGCGCGCCGCGTTGAGCTGGATGTCCGCCAGATCCTGGTTGGACCAACCGGCCTCCGAGAGCAACAGGGACATCTCGTGGGACACGGAGGTGGCACTCATCAACCGGTTGTCCGGGGACAGCGTGACCGTGAACCCCGACCGGTGCAGCTGGGTGATCGGGTGATCCTTGATGGACTCACCCCAGTGGCTGATCGCACCGGTCTGCAGGTTGGAGCACGGGCACACCTCGAGGGCAATGTGGCGGTCGCGCACCCACCGGGACAGCGGTCCGGTGGCTTCCGGGTCGTCCTCGAGCAGGCGAACACCGTGGCCGATGCGCAGGGCGCGCCCGGAAACCAGCGCATCCCGGATGGACTCCGCGCCGTCCGCCTCACCGGCGTGCAGCGTGACGGGCACCAAGTTCTCGGTCAGCAGGTGCAGTGCTTGCCGGTGATCCGAGGCGGGAAAGCCCTTCTCGGGACCGGCCAGGTCGAACGCGACCACCGATCCGGGTGCGGGTTCACCGGGGACGTCACCGGGCGACGTCGTACCGGCCGCCGCACGCACTCGATCGACCACCAACTGCGCAATCTCACCGGACTTGTCCAGGTGGCGCATTGCGCACAGGATCTGCACGGCGGATATATGACCGCCCGAGGCTTTGACCTCGGCCACGCCACGCGCCAGACCGTCTTGGACGGCGTCCACGGCCTGCTCGAGCGTGAGGCCACCGACCAGATGCTGCTCGGGTGCCCAGCGGACCTCGGTGTGGATGAGACCGTCGGCCGCGCAGTCGAGTACGTACTCCTCGGCCACGCGCGCCAGGGCCTCTGCCGTCTGCATGACCGCAGTGGTGTGTTCGAACGTGGTCAGGTAGCGCTCCAGGCTGCCGGAATTCGCGCTGTCCTCGAACCACCGGCCGAGAGCCACGGGATCCGTCTCCGGCAGTTCATGGTTGATCTCTCGTGCGAGCTCCACGATGGTGGCCGGACGCAGGGCGCCGTCCAAGTGGTCGTGGAGACACACTGCTGGGATAGGCCCGAGGGCCCCCTTCATGGCGCGGACGGAGCCCTCGGTGGAGGTTGACTGCCTCATGAATCAGTAGTTCCAATCCTGCAGAGCGTCGTTCATGTGCTGGGGAATGTTGGAGCCGGTGCGCGGGAACATGCGCAGCTCCTCCAGGTAGTTCTGACCTGGCAGGCGCTGCTCGTAGCGCACAAAGGCTTCCTCGTCCGAGTAGTCGAAGGAGACCTCCGGGGGAACGCCCGGGCGGAAGCGGAACATCATGGCCAGCGGAGCGCCGGAGCCCTCCACATAGGAATCGTCCTTGAGCTCCTGAACCTTCAGGAGGTTCTCGGGAACCAGATCAAAGGTGCCGCGCTGATCCCAGAAACCGTTCAACCGAACGTGGGTCAGGGCGTCGTAGTAGGTGCCCAGGGCACGAACACGAATGAGCACGGTCGAGACGTCGCGAGCCGTACCACCCTCGCCGAACAGGTGGCGCTGCGCCTCGTTCAAGCGCGACTGCACATCCGACAGGGTCAACACCAGGTTGCCGGTAGCCGGCGAATCACCGCTGGGCTGCTCGCTGGGTGCGGTGTAGGACGGCGCCACGTCCGTGCTCTGCGCCATCTGCGGAGCGTCCGAGGGATCGGCGTCCGCAGCCAGTGCCGCGGCGCCCGCACCGGTCGGAGCCACCGGGGACTCGGGCTCGCTGAAGCCACCGAACTCGGACTCATCCACGTGCTCGGGCAGGTCGCCGCGGTCATTACGGTCATCACGATCATCGCGCAGCGAATCGCGCTGATCATCCGCGTGGGTCTCGGCTTCGCGGCCGTCGAGCACCGAATCCCGGGCATCGCGATCTGCCGACTCGCCGTAGGCGGCGTCCGAATCAGCCCGCTGGGAATCCTCGGCCAGCAGGGTGTCGTTGCGCTCACCGTTCTGCGCGGCGGCTGCCCGGAAGGAATCCTCGGGGTGGGACTGGTCGCGATCTGACTGGTCGTCCGCTGTAATCACGATGGGATCGGGATCGCCCTTGGTCACGATCTGGCCGTTCGCCACCGGATAAGCATCGGTGCCATCGACCACGCGCACGGACTCGATATCCGTTTCGGAACGGTCCTGGATTCCGTCGCGATCCGAGACGGAGGCCTCCGTGTAACGCTCGTCTGAGACCTCGGTGCTGCCAACGTTGTCGGTATCGCGAGCGTCGGTTCCGGTGCGCACATCGTCTGCGCGATCGGAGTCCGCGGTCCGCCGGTCGTTGTCATCGCGGTTCAAGCCCGAAGCCACACCGCCTCCGGCAGCCGCACCCAAACCCGCGCCGGCAAGGCCAGCGCCCGCCGACGACGTCGAATCGCCATGCGTGCGTCCCTCATCGGCGCGTACGTCGGTGGTGCGCGCGTCACCGGTGCGCACGTCGTCTGCGCGGTCGGTGCCGTGGCCGGACAGCGCGCGGCCCTGCACGTAGCTCTCCTTGCGGGACTGGCCGCTCGGGAATGCGTAATCAACGGTGACCATACGCTGGCCGTTCTGCTCCGGAGTCACGGTCAGGTCCAACTGACGCCACGGGCCAACGGGGGTGTTCATGGCCTGGGTGTACAGGTCCGCAACATCGTCGAACAGGGGGGATCCCTGATCCACGGTGCCGTTCTCCACCTCGTCCTGGGCCTCGCCGTGAGCCTGGCGGGTCTGGTGAGTCATCACGTTGCCGGACTGCACCAAGGTCAGGCGAGCGCGATCCGCGCCACGGGACAGCAGGATGTCGACCAGATTGCGCAGCGGCCCGGACTCCGGCAACTGCTGCGTGTCGGTTCCGTGCGCCTCGGTGCCCTGCGGGGTGTTCGCGCCCCGAGCGGCGTCGTTGCCGTGCACTTCATGATCGACGGCGCGAGCGTTCGAACCCTCGCCCACGTTGCGGTCGTTCACCTGGCTCTGTTGCGAGGCGTTGGCTTCGACAGCTCCGCGACCCGGCTCGTCTGCATTCTGGGTGCCCTGCGCGCGGAGATCACTATCCTTGGCGCGCGGATCATTAGCGGGGGCCCCGGGTGATGGCTGCGGGGTGCTGGGGGTGCTGCTTTTACTGCGGAACAAGTCTCTCAAACCCACGTGTAATTTCCTTCCGGACCGTCGCTTACTCTTCTGCCAAAGTATAGGGCCGCGCGCCGAGCGCCCGGTGGGAATTCAGCTCCCGGGTGTTCATGAGAAGTCATTTCCCCGGTGCACATCCTGTGGGCCAAACAGCCCACAGGTATTACCGTTCGTCCCCTGAAGTTCCCACCTGTCTGACCGATAGCCTACTGACCCGCCTTGGCAAAATAAGAGACATACCGGATAACCGGTCATTGAGTAGCACTGGGGAACAAGGGGTCGCGGGGCGATGGCGGGCTGCCGTCGCACAGCGTTGATCGGGCTGGATCGACGCGACGCGTGTTCGCCGGTGCCCAATTTGCTCGCGCTCGGGGGCTCTCATGCGGTCTTTGCGCGCGTAGGAGTTCACCATGCCCGCACACAGACTGTCCACGTCACAAGGAATTTCGCGATCTGCACGGTCGCTATGGCGTTTCTTCACTCCTCGATCAACCATGGCAACCACCGGGGACCGTGCGCCGCTGGGGACTCCGCGTCACCGAGCATCCACATCCGAGGGCACCATCGTGGAGCACGAGGGCATCAACCGACGCACCGCCCTCGCGGCCGCCGCGATCGCTGGCAGCGGGTGGACCCTGTCGGCCATGCTGAGCCCCGCGGAAGCCGCCGTGCGCGTCCCCGGCAGCCCTGCTCCGGTTCTGCCCGCGGGGATGACGCCCTGGCTCGAGGTGTTCGTCAATTGGTCCGGAGAAACTCGCACCTCACCCTTGTGGACCGTTGCACCCACATCTGCAGACCAGGTCGCTGAACTGGCACGATGGGCCTCCTCCAATGACTGGAGGTTGCGGGCCCGCGGATACCAGCACAACTGGTCTCCGTTGAGTGTCGAGTCGGGTAGTACGCAGGAGTCCCGTGTCCTCATGGTCGACACCGTCAAGCATCTGACTGCGATCACGGTCGATCCCACCGCGATGACCGTGACCGCTCAGGGCGGAGCCTCGCTCGAGGCGGTCCTCAACGCCGCCAACAACCGCGGTTTGAGCATCATGCACCACCCCGCTCCCGGTGACGTCACCATCGGCGGCGCGTTGGCCATCGCGGGGCACGGAACCGCGGTGCCCGCTTCAGGCGAAACACGCCCCGCCGGAGCAACCTTCGGATCTTTGTCCAATCTGGTGGTGTCCATGGACGCGGTCGTCTGGGACGAAACCAGCGGTGACTACGCGGTGAAACGGTTCGAACGCACCGACCCGGACATCGGCCCTTTGCTGACCAACCTGGGACGCACCATCGTGACCTCGGTTCAGTTGCGCGTGGCCAAACTGAGCAACATGCGTTGCCGCAGTTACATCACCATTCCCACCTGGGAATTGTTCGCCAAGCCGGGATCGTGGGGACGGTCGGTGGACTCGTACCTTCGCTCGTGCGGCCGGGTGGAAGTCATCCTGTTCCCGTTCACCTCGTTCCCGTGGGTGAAGACCTGGGAGTTCAGTCGCTACAAGCCGCTGCTGTCCCGAGGGACTTCATCCCCTTACAACTACGTATTCTCGGACAACATCCCGCAGCAGATCTCGGATCTCTTCAAGAAGATTCAGACCGGCACTCCGGCAATCGCCACTCAACTGGGGCCTGCTCAGCAGAAGATCACGGCGACCTCACTCACCACGTCATTCGTTTCCGACCTGTGGGGCGCGCCCAAGAACCTGCAGTTGTACGTTCGGCCCAACACCCCCAAGGTGACCGCCAACGGGTACGCGATCCACTGCCGCCGGGCGGATGTTCAGCGGGTGCTGTACGAGTTCCACAACTACTACAAGGCCAGCGTGAACGAATACGCCAAGCGCTGGCGCTACCCCGTCAACGGCCCGCTGGAAATTCGCGTCACGGGCGTGGACAATCCCGCTGACGTGGAGATCCCGGGGGCCATCACGCCCACGCTCTCCCCCTCCCGGCAATTCGCTGATCACCCGGAATGGGACACCGTGGTGTGGCTGGACATCCTCACCTTCCCGGGCACCCCGTACTCCCTGCAGTTCTTCCAGGAGTGCGAACAGTGGGTCATCAACAACTACGCTTCCTACGCCGGTGTGCGGATGGAATGGTCCAAGGGCTGGGGCTACTCGGCAGACGGCGCGTGGCAGAACCAGGACATCCTGCAGAACCAGGTGCCCCGCTCGTACAGCCAGGGGCAGCCAGCGGACCAGGGATGGGACTCCGCGGTGCGCATTCTGGAGAAATTGGATCCGTCCCGGATCTACGCCGCTCCCCTGCACGACCGCCTCATGCCGCCGAACGGCGGCTAAGCGAAGACCTCCCGCTGTCCGATTGCCCCGGGAAACCGGCCCCGCCGGACCGCCCGAACAACATCCAGTACAGCCGGCCCACAAACGGCCTGAACGACACCAAAAACAAGAGTGTCCTTTGAACAACGAACGACCCCCGGATCATCAGTGATGATCCGGGGGTCGTTCGTCATGAGAAGTTGGAAACCTTACTCCAGGTGCTGCGGCCCGAACGCGTCCGGGAGGACCTGGTCCATGCTGCGGACACCGCTCACGGTCAGCAGCTCCATTCCGGGTGCGCGGTGTTCGTAGAGCAGCTGACGGCATCGACCGCACGGCATGAGAACGTCACCCTGAGCATCCACGCACACGAACGCCGCGAGCTTTCCGCCACCGGACATGTACAGGGCGGAGACCAGCGAGCACTCGGCACACAGCGTGACGCCGTACGAGGCGTTCTCGATGTTCGCGCCGGTAACCACCCGGCCGTCGTCCACGAGAGCCGCGGCACCCACCGGAAAGTTCGAGTAGGGCGAGTACGAGTGTTGGAGCGCATCGGTGGCGGCTTGTTGCAGGCTGCGCCAGGCGGCGTCGTCAATCATGGTTACTCCTTCACGTAAGGTTCGCCGGACGCGGCGGGACCGCGGGAGGCCCCCACCAGGCCGGCGACGGCCAGGATGGTCACGATGTAGGGCAGCATGGCCAGGAACTGGCTGGGAACGGACGTACCCAGGAACGACAGGATCGATTCCAAGTTGGACGCGAAACCGAACAGCAGCGACGCGAGCAGCGCACCCACGGGGTTCCAACGGCCGAAGATCAGGGCAGCCAGTGCGATATAGCCCGCGCCCGAGGTCATGTCGCGGGTGAATGCCGAGACCGACACGAGCGTGTAGAACGCACCGCCCAAGCCGGCCACGGCACCACCCATGAGCACGTTGCGCACGCGCAGTGCATTGACGGACACGCCCAGGGTGTCGGCGGCCTTGGGGTGCTCACCCACGGCGCGGGTGCGCAGACCCCAGCGGGTGCGGTACAGCGCGTACCAGACGATCGCCACGGTCACGTACATGATGTAGCCGATGATCGACTGGTCGAAGAAGACCGGGCCGATCACGGGAATTTCGGACAGCACGGGGATGGTGATGTGCGGGAGACGTGCCGGGGAGTTGAAGTCCGCCGCGTTGGGTTGCAACACGGTGGCAAAGATGAAGCCCGTGAGACCCGAGACCAGAACGTTGAGCACCACGCCCACGATGACCTGGTTCACGCGGTACTTGATCGAGAAGATCGCCAACACCAAGGACACCAGCATGGAGCCGATCACGGCAGCCAGCAGACCCACCCACACGTTGTTGGCCACCGTTGCGGCCACTGCGGCGGAGAACGCGCCGAACAGCAGCTGCGCCTCGATCGCGATGTTCACCACGCCGGAGCGCTCGCACAACAGGCCGCCCAGGGAACCGAAAATCAGCGGTGTGGCCAGGGCCACCGAACCGGCGAGCAATGCGGTCACCGAGATGCTCGGGGTCTGCGCGGTACCCACGATCCACACCAGGAAACCCGTGACGAAGAAGAAGCCGGCCAGGATCAACGCCCAGCGCGGCAAGCTGCGCGCCCGGACCGCGGCGAACACTGCGAGCGCGGCGAGCGCAACGGTGACCACCCAGCCGTAGGCCGTGACCGGTACGGACAGATTGGGCAGCTGGATGGCGTCCCCGGAGTCGGAGAGTCGGAACTCCACGGACCCGTCGGCGGCGTTGAGGGCAAAGAGGATCAGGGCCACCAGCGCCAGGATCGCCAACCCGATGGCCGGCCGGAAGGTGCGAACACCCACCGTCCGGTTCGCGGCGGCGGTGGACAGTTCCTCCTGGGGCGCGTTCGAGGACTCGGGGGCCGGGGTCGTGGTGCTCACGCTGCCACCTCCTTGCGACGGGACTTGAGTTTCAGCAGCGGGGGGAGTGCTACGAACAGCACGATCAGGGACTGCACGACCAGAACGATGTCAATGTTGGTGCCGGTGGCCGTCTGCATGGTCACGCCACCGGCGCGGAAGGCTCCGTAGAGAATGCCCGCGAAGAACGTGCCCCACGGCTTGGATCGACCCAGCAGGGCCACGGTGATCGCGTCGAAACCGAAGGACGCCGCGATACCCACTGTGAGCGAGTGTTCGGTTCCGGCGATCTGCGCGGTACCGGCCAAGCCCGCCAGCATTCCAGCAATTAGCATGACCACCACGAACCCCTTGGTCACGGAGATGCCCGCGGTGCGTGCGGCGCGCGGATTGGCGCCCACGGCGCGCAGTTCGAAACCGATGGTCGAGCGGTTCAGCAGCCACGCGACGGCCACGGTCGCCACGACCGCCACCACAAAGCCCCAGTGCAACCGGAAGCTGTCCCCGAGAAGTTTCGGGAACATCGCCGTCTCGGCAATGGGCGGGCTGATGGGGTTGGACGAACCCTCGCGCTGGAAGGTCGACAGGGTCAGCAACCAGGACACCAGGTTGATCGCGATGTAGTTGAGCATGATGGTCAGGATGACCTCGTGCGCGCCGGTTCGTGCCTTGATCAGGCCGACGACGCCGCCCCAAATAGCACCTCCCAGCGCACCGGCCACGATGACCACCAGTAGGTGCAGGCCCACGGGCAACTGCCACGCGAAGCCCACGTAACCGGCCAGAGTGGCGCCGATCAGGATCTGACCCTGCGCACCGATGTTGAACAGGCCGGTGCGGAAGGCCAATGCGACACCCAGACCCGCGAGGATCAGCGGGGTCGCCACGGTCAGCGTCTCGGTCAGCGGATACAACTTGCCGGTCAGGCCGCTGCCATCGGGGTTGTACACCGCGCCGTGGAACATGGCGACGTACGCGCTGGAGGCGGCGTCCCACATGGCGGTCAGGGTATCCCCCGGACGAGCGAAGAAGTACCCGGCGGATTCGCGCACCGTTTCATCGGTAGCTGCGATCAGCAGGCCTCCCAGAAGAAGTGCGGCCAGAACTGCCAGTACCGACTGCAGCGTGGAGCCCAGCAGGGAACGGCGGAAGTCATCCGGATTCAGTTCGACCGGAGAAGGTGCTGAGACCTGGTTCGATTCCGGAGAGGTGGTCGTGGCGCTCATGCCGTGTGCGTCCCCTCGTGTTGTTGCTGGTCATGGCTGTCGTCCCAGGGTGCGGGCGGCAGAACCTCGTCTGCCGTCTCACCGGCCATCATGCGGCCCAAGGTTTCCCTCGGAGTGTCCGCGGGCACGATACCCATGAGCCTGCCGTGGAAGAACACGGCGATCCGGTCCGCGAGCGCGTACACCTCGTCCAGTTCTGTGGACACGATGATCACGGGGACGCCCTTGTCGCGTTCGGCCACGATGCGTTTGTGAATGAATTCAATGGAACCCACGTCCACGCCGCGCGTGGGCTGGGAGGCGACGAACAGCTTGAGGGGGCGCGACAGCTCCCGGGCGATGACGACTTTCTGTTGGTTACCGCCGGACAGCGTGGACACCGGGGCGTCCACGGATCCGGTGCGGATGTCGTAGCTGTCCACGGCCTGCTGCGCGTTCTCACGCATCGCGCCGAGTTTCAGGGACGGGCCCGACGCGAATTCACGGTCTTTGTAGCGGTCCAGGACGAGGTTCTCGGACACCGAGAACGGGGCCACGAGACCCTCGGTCGAGCGGTCCTCGGGAACGAACCCGACGCCGGCCGACAGCACCTCGCGTACGCCCCGCCCGGCCAGTTCCTGTCCCTCGAGCTTGATGGAACCGGACACATGGTCGGCCAGCCCCACGAGGGCCTCGGTCAATTCCGTCTGACCGTTGCCCTGCACACCCGCGACAGCCAGGATCTCTCCCGGTGCTACGGCGAAGGAGACGTTGTCGACCAACACCACGCCGTTCTCCCCCACCACCGTGAGGTCGGTGACCTCGAGAGCGGAGCCGATCGCGTTCGAGGGTTCCTTGTCCACGGTCAGTGAGACGTCACGACCCACCATGAGTGCGGCGAGTTCATCGGTGGATGTATCCGGGCCGACCTGACCCTCGACCTTGCCACGGCGGATCACGGTGATCACATCCGAGACGGCCTTGACCTCGCGCAACTTGTGGGAAATGAACACGATGGACGTGCCGTTGTCGCGCAGCTGCCGCATGATGTTGAGAAGTTCATCGGTTTCCTTGGGCGTGAGCACCGCGGTGGGCTCATCGAGAATGAGCACTTCCGCCTCGCGTACCAGGGCCTTGATGATTTCCACGCGCTGCTGAACTCCCACGGGAAGATCCTCGACGATCGCGTCCGGGTCCACCTGGAACCCGTACCGATCGGAAATCTCGCGGATCCTGTTTCGGGTGGTGTTCAGGTCCAAGCCGACGCCCTTGGTGGCCTCGTTACCGAGTGCCACGTTCTCGGCCACGGTGAACACCGGGACCAACATGAAGTGCTGGTGCACCATGCCGATCCCGGCGGCCATGGCCTCACCGGGCCCGGAGAACGTCACGGGCTCACCGTCGATCTCGATGCTGCCCGAGGTGGGTTCGTACAACCCGTACAGCACGTTCATGAGGGTGGACTTGCCCGCGCCGTTCTCCCCGAGCAGGCAGTGGATCTGATGCGGCTCAACCGTCAGATTCACGTTCTGGTTGGCCGTGAAACCGCCGAATTTCTTGGTGATGTCACGTAGCTCTAACTTCACAGATTCACTCCTGCCCGGGGGCGGTGACTACTTACGCCTGGGGCGCGTTCTCGGATTCGACCTTGACCTTGCCGTCAATGATGTCCTGCTTCAGCTGCTGAACTTCCTTGTCGAGTTCTTCGCTCACGGAGTCCTGCTGATCGTGGTACGGGGCAAGGCCCACACCTTCATTCGCCAGCGTGCCCACGTACAGGCTGTTGTCGAAGTTACCGTCGACCGCCTGGGTCACCACGTCCTCCACCGAGGTGGACATTTCCTTGAGCACGGAGGTCAGGACGTATTCCTTGCCGGTGTCCAGGGTCTCGTAGCCGTCGGTATCGGGCCAGATCAGACGCACGTTGTCGCCACCGTTGTTCGCCTCGCTCACGGCGTCCAATGTGCCCTGGGCTGCCTGGCCGGCCACGGGCAGAACCACATCTGCGCCGTCACCGATGAGGTTCTGGGTGATGGTCTTGGCGCGCGATGAATCCTGGAACGACGTCAGGAACGTGCCGTTCTGGGACTCCTTGTTCCACCCCAGCACCTCCACGTTCTCGTCCTTCTGCTCGTTGTAGTAGTTCACGCCGTCAGCAAAGCCGTCCATGAACACGGTGACGGTGGGAATGTCCATGCCGCCGTAGGTCGCGACCTTTCCGGTCTCGGAAGCACCCGCGGCCAGGTAACCGGCGAGGAACGCGGCCTCAGCCGTGTTGTACACGATGGGCTTGACGTTGTCGGCCTCGATGGACTGGTCGTCGACGATCGCGAAGTTCTTGTCCGGGTTCGCCTCCGCAACCTTCTTGGTGGTGTCAGCGAGCAAGAAGCCCACGGACACGGTCAGGTCGCAGCCCTCCTGGGCCATGGAAGTCAGGTTCGGCTCGAATTCGGTCTCGGACTGGGACTCGGCCTGGTTCATGTCGATTTCCAGCTTGTCCTTGACGGCCTGCAAGCCCTCGAAGGATGCCTGGTTGAACGAGCGGTCCTGGAAGCCACCGTCGTCGGAGACGATGCAGCCCTTGAAATCCTTGGCTTGCGAGTTGCCGCCGTTGGATTCTTCGGGTGCCTGGCCGCAACCGGCGAGAACCAGGCCGGCCGCGCCGGTCAGTGCAATGGCGCTCAACGCGCGCGAGTAACGAGGGGTCATCGTTGTCCTCCGGTGATACGAGAGAAGAGACTCTCTGGGTGGGGAGGCTACTTAGTTACTCCCCAGAAACTTTAGAGAGTCTCAGTGTAGCCACGGGATTACTCGACGAGTGCCGAGTCCGTTGTGTCGTGGAGTTCTCGCACGCGCAGGCGAATGGCTCGCAGCGCAGTGGAGGCCATCACTTGAACTCCGCAGCTGATGGCTTCTTCCTGCGGAGCGTAGTCGGATTGATGCAGGTCGTAGGTGGGACCGCCGGGAGCACGGGTTCCCAGACGCATCATGGCCCCGGGGACGTGCTGCAGGAACCAGGCGAAGTCTTCACCGCCCATGGACTGTTCCACGAGCATCACGCTGTCCTCACCGAGTTCCGCGCGCGCTGCGATCTCCAACAGCGTGGTTTCAGTTTCACCGTTGACCACCGGAGGTACACCGCGGATGTGCTCGAGCTCCACCGTGACTCCGTACGGGGCGGCCACCTGCTCGACCACCTCGTCCAGCAAGCCGCCCGCTTGGTGCCAGGCCTCTGCGTCGAGGCAGCGCATGGTCCCGGCCATGAAACCGGAGACGGGAATGGCATTCGGCGCCACGCCGGCATGGAACTGACCCCACACCACGGCCACGCCGGAGCGCACGTCGATCCGGCGCGAGAGCACGGCCGGCACATTCACGGCGATCTGACTCATCGCGTAGACGAGGTCTTCGGTCAGGTGCGGACGTGACGTGTGGCCACCGCGGCCGGACAGTTCGATCCGCACGGTGTCCGAGGCAGAGGTGATGGCCCCGATGCGCGTTCCCACGTGGCCGACGTCCACCTTGGGCTCGCAGTGCAGCGCGAACATGCGCGGCACCCCTTCCAGCACGTTCTGATCGATGATGGTCAACGCACCGCCGGGAAGCTTTTCCTCAGCGGGTTGGAACACCACGCGCACGGTTCCGGCGAACGGTGAGGATCGGTGCAGGTCAGAGAGCACCTGGGCCACGCCCACCATGATGGTCGTGTGGACATCGTGACCGCACGCGTGCATCACGCCGTCATTCACGGAGGCGTACGGGAGGCCGGTGTTCTCCTGGATGGGGAGTGCGTCGATGTCCGCGCGCAGGCCGACCATGACGGGACCGCGCCCCACGTCCACGTAACAACCGGTTGCGGAGAAGCGCACGGGGTTCAACCCGACCGCCTCGAGCGCGGTGACAATGCGATCGGTGGTCCGGTACTCCTCGTACGAGAGCTCCGGATGCTTGTGGATGTCGCGCCGGAACGCAATCAGCCCGGGAAGGTAATGGGACAGCAATGGCCCGATGGCCGGGGGGAGGCCGATGTCATCGGCGGACGGCAGCGGAAGATCCAACATGGGTTTCAGCGTACCGCCGTGAGACCCGATCTGGGCTGAGCAGCGCCGTCGACTGTGTCATGGACTACAGGACGTCCGTGTCGCCGTTCTTCTTCAGGGAGTTCACGGCGTCCTTGACGCGCTGGGCGTGTTCGGCCGTGGTGACCAGAAGTGCGTCCGGGGTGTCCACCACCACGATGTCCTGCACACCGATCAGGGCGATCAGTCGGCCGGTGTCCGAGACCACGATGCCCGAGGACTCATCAGAGAGCACACGATTGTTCTTGCCCAGGATCGCAACGTCCGAGTCCCCGCTGGGGTCCACCTGGTTCAAGCGGTTGATCGCGGCGAAGTCTCCCACGTCTTCCCACGTGAAATCGCCGGGCACCATGGCGACGTCGCCGGCGGCCGCTGCGGGTTCAGCCACGGCGTAGTCGATGGCCGTCTTGGTCAGGGTGGGCCACACTTCGTCCACCACCGCATCGCGGCGGTCGGTGTCCCACGCATCCGCAATGACGTTCAGCCCGTCCGCGAGCTCCGGTTCGCTCTGTCGCAGGTACTGCAGCATGAGCCCCACCGGCGCCACGAACATCCCCGCGTTCCACGTGTAGTTGCCGCTGGCCACGTACTCACGCGCCGTGTCCTTGTCCGGCTTCTCCACGAAATGTTCCACGGTGAGTGCATGCGGTGCCTGCTCGAGGCCCAGCGACTCCCCCGCCTTGATGTATCCGAAGCCGGTGGCCGGAGAGGACGGCGTGATGCCAATCGTCACAATGCGACCGGTGGCTGCTGCTTCCACCGCCTCTTTAACGACCGCTTGGAACGTCTCGGCCGGCTCAACCACGTGGTCGGCCGCGAACGAACCGATGATGGCGTCCGGGTCGCGGCGGGCGATCAGCGTGCACGCGAGACCGATGGCCGCGGCGGAATCCTTGGGAGATGGCTCGAGCACCAGGTCATCACCGGTCAACTCTGGCAGTTGCTCCTGGACTGCCCCGGCGTGGCTTCGCCCGGTCACGACCATCACCGGTCCCGCGGACAGTCCCGCGAGTCGGTCGTAGGTTGCGCGCAATAAAGAGGAGCCGGATCCGGTGAGGTCCAGCAGGAACTTGGGAGCATCCGCGCGCGAGAGCGGCCACAACCGCGAACCCACACCACCGGCGGGGATGAACGGATGGAATCGTTGTAATGGCGAAGTCACGAGCGCCAGTTTACGGCCCGCCCGGCGCGCTCAGGGACATCCCCCGTGATCACACACGTGGCCTGTGTTGTGGACGGTCTGATTTCAACCCCGCACTGACGGTTAATTCGAGCACACAAACGTGCCGTAATTGTGCGGGATTACGCCCCGGTGCGGTTAGCGACACGTTGTCAGGAATTCACCCGCAGGCTGGTATCTTTGGATCGAAATAGCGCATCATCCATGACAGAGCCAGCCAGGGCTCCGCTTAAGCCGTGTAGCAGCGCGAATCCCGTTTTTTTAGTTCAAACCAGTGCGCACGACGACGAGCGACACAGGGAGGTTATTCCGTGGCGAACTCATCCAGGGGCACCCTTTACCGCGGCCAGTACGGCATGTGGTCTTGGGTTGCCCACCGTATTACAGGCGTGGCCATCTTCTTCTTCTTGTTGGTCCACGTCCTTGACACCGCGTTGGTCCGGGTATCGCCCGAGGCCTACAACGCGGTGATGGCAACCTACAAGAACCCCGTCATGGGCCTTGGCGAGGCGGGGCTCGTAGCAGCCATCGTCTACCACGCCTTCAACGGCCTGCGGATCATCCTGATCGACTTCTGGAAGGGCGGCACCAAGAATCAAAAGGGCCTGCTCTGGGGCGTCATCGCCCTGTGGGTCATCGTCATGATTCCGTTCCTCATCCGCCACCTGTCGATCGTATTCGGAGGCTGATTCCGTGAGCACACCTCTCAAGACCAAAATCCAGGTCCCCCGTAGCCGGGACCTCGAGGTGAACGGCGTCAAGTACAACCGTTCCGGTGCCTCCCGCAGCAACTTCGAGATGCTCGCGTGGTTGTTCATGCGCTTGTCCGGCATTGTGCTGGTCGTCCTGGTGTTCGGTCACCTGTTCGTAAACCTGATGGTCGGCGAAGGCGTTCACGCCATCGACTTCGGTTTCGTGGGTGGCAAGTGGGCCAATCCGTTCTGGCAGGTCTGGGACCTGGTCATGCTTTGGCTGGCCATGCTCCACGGCACCAACGGCGTGCGCACCATCATCGACGACTACGCCGAGCGTAACGTCACCCGTTTCTGGCTGAAGGTCCTGCTGTTCTTGGCATCGGGCTTCGTCATCCTGCTGGGCACCCTGGTGATCTTCACCTTCGATCCCTGCCCCGCCGGTGCCGATCCGGAGCTGCTCGCTTCCTTCTGCCACACCGTGTGATAACTCGGGCGGCGGAGCCTCAGGGCTTCGCCGCTTGATCTATTGATCACCCGGAACGGGCACGTTCACTTCACTTACTCATCCACATAGAAAGAGCATCTGGTATGCAGGTTCACAAGTACGATGTGGTTATCGTCGGCGCCGGTGGCGCCGGCATGCGCGCCGCCATTGAATCCGGCCAGCGCGCCCGCACTGCCGTACTGACCAAGCTCTACCCCACCCGGTCACACACCGGCGCAGCCCAGGGTGGCATGTGCGCGGCTCTGGCCAATGTCGAAGAAGACAACTGGGAATGGCACACGTTCGACACCGTTAAGGGTGGCGACTACCTCGTCGATCAGGACGCAGCCGAGGTCATGGCCAAGGAGGCCATTGACGCGGTTCTCGACCTCGAAAAAATGGGCTTGCCGTTCAACCGCACGCCCGAGGGCAAGATCGACCAGCGTCGCTTCGGCGGTCACACCCGCGACCACGGCAAGAACCCCGTTCGCCGTGCGTGCTACGCCGCTGACCGTACCGGTCACATGATTTTGCAGACGCTCTACCAGAACTGCATCAAGCACAACGTGGAGTTCTACAACGAGTACTACGTGCTCGACCTGATCATGGTGGACACCCCGGAGGGTCGTCGCCCCGCAGGCGTGGTCTCCCACGACCTCGCCACCGGCGAACTGCACGTGTTCCAGGCCAAGTCCGTGATCTTCGCTTCCGGCGGCGCGGGCAAGGTCTTCAAGACCACATCCAACGCCCACACCCTGACCGGTGACGGCATGGCCATCGCGTTCCGCGCGGGCCTTCCCCTGGAGGACATGGAGTTCGTCCAGTTCCACCCGACCGGCCTGGCGGGTCTCGGCATTCTGGTGTCCGAGGCAGCCCGTGGTGAGGGTGGCATTCTGCGTAACTCTGATGGTGAGCGCTTCATGGAGCGTTACGCGCCCACCATTAAGGACCTCGCACCCCGTGACATCGTGGCCCGTTCCATGGCCAACGAGGTCCGCGAGGGTCGCGGTTGCGGTCCGCACAAGGACTACGTCCTGTTGGACCTCACCCACCTGGAGCCGGCTCACATCGACGCCAAGCTTCCGGACATCACCGAGTTCGCTCGCACGTACCTGGGTGTGGAGCCCTACACCGAACCCGTTCCCGTGTTCCCCACCGCGCACTACTGCATGGGTGGCATCCCCACGGACATCAAGGGCGAGGTTTTCCAGGACTCCGAGACCACCATTCCCGGCCTGTACGCCGCCGGTGAGGTGGCATGCGTGTCCGTTCACGGCTCCAACCGCTTGGGCACCAACTCGCTGCTGGACATCAACGTGTTCGGTAAGCGCGCCGGTATCTACGCCGCCGAGTACGCTCGCGACGCAGAGTTCCTGCCGATCCCGGACAACGCCGCCGAGCGCACCGAAGCACTGCTCGACAACGCACGCAGTGGCCACGGCAGCGAGAAGGTCGGCGCCATCCGCAAGGATCTGCAGGACACGATGGACCTGAACATGCAGGTGTTCCGTACCGCGGAAACCATTGAGCAGTGCCTTGCTGACATTGCTGCCTTGGAAGAGCGTTACGCCAATATCTCCATCCAGGACCAGGGCAAGCGTTTCAACCTGGACCTGCTCGAAGCCGTTGAGCTGGGCTTCCTGTTGCAGTTGGCCAAGGTCATGTCCGTGGCCGCCCTGCACCGCGAGGAATCGCGCGGCGGTCACTTCCGCGAGGACTTCCCCGACCGTGATGACGAGAAGTTCATGCTTCACTCCATGGTCTACGAAGATCCCTCCTCGCCCACGGCCGGTATCCGCCAGGAGACCAAGCCCGTGATCTTTACCCGTTACGAGCCGATGGAGCGTAAGTACTAATGTCCACTGCAGTAACTGAGAACGAGAACCAGGACGTTCAGCAGGAATCATCCTCTGAAGCGATCCCCACCTATGACGTCACCCTGAAGGTGCGTCGCTACGATCCCGAGTTCAGCGAGGACGCCCACTGGGACGAGTGGCAGCTGACCATGTACGGCACCGACCGCGTGTTGGATGCCTTGCACAAGGTCAAGTGGGAGTTGGACGGCTCGCTGTCCTTCCGCCGCTCGTGCGCTCACGGCGTGTGCGGTTCCGATGCCATGCGCATCAACGGCCGCAACCGTCTCGCGTGCAAGACCCTGCTGAAGGACCTGGATCTCGACAAGCCGATCATGGTGGAGCCCATCAAGGGTCTTCCGTGCGAGAAGGACCTCATCGTGGACATGGAGCCCTTCTTCCAGTCCTACCGTGAGATCATGCCGTTCCTGGTGAACGACGACCACGAGCCCACGTACGAGCGTTACCAGTCCCAAGAGGACCGCGAGCGCTTCGATGACACCACCAAGTGCATCTTGTGCGCGGCGTGCACCTCGTCCTGCCCGATCTTCTGGACCGACGGCCAGTACTTCGGCCCCGCAGCGATCGTGAACGCACACCGCTTCATCTTCGACTCGCGTGACCAGGCCGGCGACATGCGTCTGGAGATCCTCAACGACAAGGAAGGCGTGTGGCGTTGCCGCACCACCTTCAACTGCACCGAAGCGTGCCCCCGTGGCATTCAGGTGACCAAGGCCATTGCCGAGGTCAAGAAGGCGGTCTTCGCCAGCGCACTGTAAGCAACGGTCAGTGAAGTGGCCCGGATCCATTCGGATCCGGGCCACTTTGCTCTGTGCACTATCCCTGGGTCCAATCGTGCCCTTCTCCCCTGGGCCAGGTCACAGTTCCAGTGCGCTACACCGAACGGGTTCGGCTTCTGCGGTAAACGCGCGCCGGGACGACGGAGCGCCCGAGACCGGAGCATTCGGGTGGGGGGAATACCTACGAGTTCGAGCGGAACGCGCTGCTGCCCTCGCGCCCCGCGAGGCTCTCGGCGGCGTCGTCGGCAGTGTCTCCGCCCGGCGTCGTGCCGTACGGCTCCAGGCCCCGCGAGGCGGTCGGCAGGGACGACGCCGCCACGACGGTCACCGCGCGTGTCTCCCGTTCGGGTTGTGCTCGCGCGCCGCGAATGTCGGCCTGCACCACGGCCCCCGCGGCCGCCGCGAGCAGCAGGATCTGCCCGTACAGGTTGAACCACAGCAGCACACCGACCAGCACCGCGAAGGAGAAGAGATAGGGGTTGTTGGTGGTGCGCGCGATGATCTCGCCGCCGGCAAAGCGCAACAGTTGCGAACCGATCGCGCCCACCAGAACCGTCACCAGCAGCGCCTTGCGGTGCAGTTTGAGCTGCGAGACCCCTCGGACCAGGGTGAAGCTCATGAGCAGGTCGACCAGGAATCCCAAGGCGATGGCGATCACGACGTTGAGGCCGCTGTCCAGCCACTCCTGCGGTTCGATCCACCCCGTACTTTCCAGCCATCGCATCACGGACTCCACGGCGCCGGAGGCGAACACGCTGATGGCGGCCGACGACAACAGCAGAACGCCGATCACGGCCAACCACGCCAGATCGCGCGGCACGGCGGCTATGGGAATCCCCGGAGCCGGTGGTAGTTCGAACATGCGACGGGTGGCCAGGCGGATTCCCGCGATCCACCGCCACGCGGTGAACACCAGGACACCGGCCGCAATGCCCGAGGCCACGGTGAACGGCGCCGTGTTCTGCAGGAGACTCAGGGGTATCACTCCCCCTTGACCGTCACCCACGTCCAGCAGACCGGGAACCGCCTGACCAATGCTCTGCACGAGTGACTGTTGCAGGGCGGAGTCCCTACCCAGGAACATCCCGAGCAGCGAGAACCCGATGACCAGCAAGGCCGTGGACGCGAAGAGCAGCTGATAGGCCAACCCTGCCGCCATGAGCGGGCCACCGTGAAACATGTAATGCGTGATGATCCGAGCGGGGAAAAGTGACATGAGCCGCGCGAAGGCCCAGCCCACCAGGGCGCCCAGTCGCTGACCCAGCGGCGCGCCGTCGTCCGCGAGTTGCTGCCGTACCCGGGCAAGTCTCCGGTGTTCTGCGGTGAGACCCCGCCGGTCGGTGATCGGGGGGACCACCGGCGGCGGAGCGTTGTCAGGCGCGGCCATCGCCGGCGAACGCAATGCGTTCGCGCACGTGCCATTGGCCGTTCTCGTCGCCCTCGTAGAGGTCGATGTGGTCCACCAGGAACGAGGCCCGATAGGTGCGCAGCATCTGCTGGGCTCGGTCCAGGTGCTCGTCAGGAACGGCCTGGGCCAGTGTGACGTGCGGGTGGAACTCGAAGGGCGAGGCGGATACCAGTTCGGCATCGTTGAGACGGTTGTGCAGCGCCACGCAGTCGTCATAGCCCTTGTCGATGCGCAGGAACACCACGGGAGTGACGGGCCGGAAGGTGCCGGTCCCGTTGATTTCGACGTGGAAGGGCTTCCAACCGCTCACCACGGTGCGCACGTGATCCACCAGTTCTTCCCAACGGTCCTCACGCGCGGCGATCATGAGCGTGATGTGCGCGGGAACGCTACCGGCCACGGGGTCGCCGAAGGAGGCACGCCAGTCCTGGAGCTCCTTGCCCATGGGCTCGGGCAACTCGATGACCACACCCGCGTAAACCTGCCCCGGCTTGACCGTGGGTGAACTGTGTTGGTTTTGCACTGGGCCTCCTCGTCTCACGCGAGTTTCAGCCTAGTCGAGGCCATCATGGGATCACACACCCGGCAGGAAGCCCATGCGGTCGTAGACCGTCTTGATGGTTTCCGAGGTCATCTCCCGTGCCTTGTGCGCACCGCGGGCGAGGAGTCGGTCCAACTCGGCCGGGTCGTCCAGCAGTTGCTGGGCACGCTGCTGAATGGGGTCGAGGGTCTCGGTGACTACCTCGGCCAGTCCGACCTTCAAGTGGCCGTACATCTTGCCTTCGTACTGCGCCACGATGGACTCGATCGGTTCTCCGGTGAGCGAGGAGTAGATGGTCAGCAGGTTCGCAATACCCGGCTGCGCCTCACGGTCGAAACGGATCACGTTGCCGTCATCGGTCACGGCCGACTTGATCTTCTTGGCGTTCTTCTTGGCCGGGTCCAACAGGCGCACCAGGCCGTTCTCGGAGGCTGCGGACTTGGACATCTTGGCCGTGGGGTTCTGTAGGTCGTAGACCTTGGCCGAGTTGGTCAGGATCTTGGCGTCCGGCACCACGAAGGTCTCGCCGAAGCGCGCGTTGAAGCGCTGGGCCAGGTTGCGTGTGAGTTCCAGGTGCTGGCGCTGGTCCTCCCCCACCGGCACCTGATTGGCCTGATAAATCAGGATGTCCGCGGCCATCAGCACCGGGTAGGTGAACAGCCCCACGGTGGTGTTGTCCGCGCCCTGCTTGAGAGACTTGTCCTTGAACTGGGTCATCCGAGCAGCCTCGCCGTAACCGGTGATGCAGTTGAGTACCCACGACAACTGGGTGTGCTCGGGCACCTGCGACTGGATGAGCAGCGTGGAACGCTCCGGGTCGATGCCGGCCGCAATGTACTGCGCAGCGGTCACGCGGGTGCGCTCGGCCATGGTGGCCGGGTCCTGCCCCGCGGTGATCGAGTGCAGATCCGCCACGAAGAACACGCAGTCGTTCTCGTCCTGCATGGACACCCAGTTACGCAGCGCCCCCACATAGTTACCCAGGTGCAGGGAATCCGCCGAGGGCTGCACGCCGGACACCACGCGGGGCTTGGTCGATACGGGGGTGGTCTGCTCGTTCACGAGTGCTTCTTTCACCTAGTGCGAATCATTGCTGGTCACGGGCGACGACGCCGCTCGGTCGGCTGCGCGGCCAAGGTCACCGAGCGGCGTCGTCGCCGAAAAAATACTGAATCAGTCGAAGCTGTAGTCGACCACGAGCGGTGCGTGGTCTGAGAACCGCACGTCGTAGCTCGCGGCGCGATCCACCACGGCCGACTGAGCCCGGGACGCGAGCGCTGGAGTGGCCATGTGGTAGTCGATGCGCCAACCGGCGTCCGTGTCGAAGGCCTTGCCGCGGTAGGACCACCACGTGTACGGGCCGGGCACCTCGCCGGCCAGGGATCGGGCCACATCCACGTAGCCCAGGTCACCGAAGAAGCGGTCGAAGTACGCGCGCTCCTCGGGCAGGAAACCGGCGTTCTTGACGTTGCCCTTCCAGTTCTTGATGTCCAGCTCGGTGTGACCCACGTTGAGGTCACCCACGATCAACGCATGATCGCTGTGCTCGGCCAGCGCGGGGAGACGGTCGATCATCAGGTCCAGGAATTTGTACTTGTCGACCTGGCGAGGGGTGTCCACCTCGCCGGAGTGCACGTAGGCGGAGATCAACGTGAGGGTCTCGCCGTTGGGCAGGGTGATGTCGTTCTCGACCCAGCGGCCGGAATCCGCGAAGTATTCGTCGCCGATCCCACCGCGGGTGGCCACGGGTAACAGTGAACCATCAAAGGCGTCACGGCGCGTAGCGATGGCAACACCGGCGCGACCCTTGTCCGACGCCTCCGCGTGGTGAATGTGCCAGACGTCCTCGTCGAGCAATTCACGAGTGATCTTGTCGGGAGCCCGGACTTCCTGGAGGCACAGCAGGTCCACGTCGCGGCCCTGCAGCCAGTCGGCCATGCCGCGGCGGTAGGCGGCGCGAATGCCGTTGACGTTGACGGTGGCAATGCGAACCGTGGACGCGGAATCAGCCATGAAAGATCAGTACCTCGCTGTGGAAGAACTCGGGATGAGCAAACTCGTCGTGAGAAAAGTGGTGGGAGTGGTTCAGTCGACCACGGTACCGTCGACCGGCTTGGACGACTCCTTGAGGCTGTTGAGCCCGTTGGCCGCGGTCATGTCGATGGTCTCCAGTGCGCGCCGAACGGTCTCAGCGTCCGGGTTCGTCTCGGCAAGCTGTTCCTTGACCACCTTGGACTGCACCAGGATGACCTGCATGCCGTGCTCGAGCTTCTGATCACGCAGAGATTGTCCGGACCCGGCCTCGCCGCCGGCAACCGGTGCGCGGCCGTGCTGGGAGTCGAAGCGATCCTGGGCCTGCTTGACCTGATCACGTCCGTAGCGGGCGGCCTTGCGAACCATGGACAGGGCCCACACCGCGAGCATGAGCCACCCCAGTGCGATACCGGCCAGGATCCAGCCGAGCACGGAGTTGGTGTTGGCCGCCTGCAGCAGTGCCACGGCGAAAATGATCACCAGCACCGCGAGCCCGATGATCGTGCCCCAGAAAGCACCGCGAGTACGTTTGGCACTCTGCGGATCGACCGTGAACTGAGCTTGTGAAGATCCAATGGGCTGCATGGGCAACATTGTCTCAAAGTCCACCCCGGCGCACGAATCGACCCCTCAGACTTTGCCCGCCCGTCTCACCCATCGGCCCGGGCCTTAGTGTCCTGGGCGGTTATGGGGTATCAAGGATCGAGTGAGTAGCCCCATTTCCGCGCCGGAACCTTTGACCCCGCGCGAGCGCAGCAAGATCCTGTGGGTCCTTCTGGTCCCCCTCTTCATGGCGCTGGTCAGTGTGTCCATCGTGAACGTGGCCCTACCCGCGATCCAGGCCGACCTGCACGCAAGTTCCTCCGCGTTGCAGTGGGTGCTCACCGGTTTCGCGCTGGCCTTCGGTGTACTGCTGGTAGCCAGCGGGCGGGCCGGGGACATCTTCGGCCGCCGCAAACTGTTCATGGCCGGCATCATTTTATTCGCGGTGGCGTCGCTCGTGTGCGGGCTGGCTCCCAACACCACGGTGTTGAACATCGGGCGCGTGGCTCAAGGGCTCGGTTCCGGTCTGATCAATCCGCAGAGCGTGGGCATGATCCAGCAGTATTTCCACGGACCGGCCCGCGCCAAGGCCTTCGGAATGCTCGGTGCGGTGGTTGGTGTTGCCGTGGCCATCGGTCCCGCGTTCGGTGGGTTCCTGATCGGCGCCCTCGGAGATGGCCCCGGTTGGCGCGCCACATTCCTCATCAACGTGCCCACGGCCGCGGTAGCTCTGCTGTTGGCCGCCCTGTGGCTACCGAGGCAGAAGCGAAAACCCGGTCGGGTGGACATGGACCCCGTGGGAGTCATCTTGTTCGGGCTGGGAATCCTGGCGCTGTTGTTCCCGTTCGTGGAATCCCGCCTGGGACCGCTCGTGTGGCTATCCCTGCTGCTGGGCGCGCTGCTGCTCTTCGCATGGACCCGGTGGGAGGCGCGCTACAAGTCCCGCGGCCACGAACCCATGGTGGATCTGGACCTGTTCCGGATCGCCAGTTTCAGTTACGGCTCCGCCATGATCACCGTGTACTTCCTGGGCATGACCAGCGTGTGGGTCGTACTGGCCATGTACGTGCAGCAGGGGCTGGGCCGCACCGCGCTGGAAGCCGGCATGTTGAGCCTCCCGGCAGCGCTCATGTCCGCAGTGGTGGCGCCGCTGGCGGGGCGCGGGGTCCTGCGCTTCGGCCGCCTCGTCATCCTGGCCGGTATCGCGTGCGCCATGACGGGGCTGCTGACAACCATCGGTGTGGTGTACGGCGTGGTGCACTTCGACTGGAACATCTCGTGGCTCTACCTCACGCTACTGTTGGTGGGCGTGGGACAGGGTTCAGTGATGCCTCCCAACCAGACCCTGAGCTTCTCGGAAGTTCCCCTCAAGTTCGCGGGTGCGGCCGGTGGTGTGATGCAGACAGGACAGCGGGTAGGCACAGCGGTCGGTACGGCAGTGATCACGGCCGTCGCTTTCGGGGTGCTGGCGCGTTCCGACTGGGACACGGCCTTCACCATGAGCGTTCTCACCATCGTGGCCGTCCTGGTGATCGCATTCGTGATCGCTCTGCTCGACCACAGGCGCCCCAAACCACCTGGCCCCACCACCGGTCCGTTGCAGCAGATACCCGCAGAATAGGGTGCGTCACCAAACGCCGACGCCGCGCTGCCCAGTGGGCGGCGCGGCGTCGGCGTTTCGCGTGGTCCGGGATCGTTACGCGAGGAGGTCCCCTGCTACTTGAGGATGCCCTCGGCACGTTCGCAGGACTCGACCACGTTGACCAGCAACATGGCACGAGTCATGGGGCCCACCCCACCGGGGTTCGGTGAAAGCCACGAGGCCTTCTCCGACGCGGCGGGCTCGATGTCACCCGTGAGCTTTTTCTTGCCCGTCTCGGGATCTTCGATCCGTGAGACGCCCACGTCCAGGAGCACGGCGCCGTCCTTGATCTGGTCGGCCTTGATCATGTGCGGTCGGCCGGCCGCCGCCACCACGACATCCGCCTGGGAGAGCAGCTCGTCCAGATTCTGCGTGCCCGTGTGGGCCAGCGTGACGGTTGCGTTGATTTCGCGGCGGGTCAGGAGCAGCCCGATGGGGCGGCCCACGGTGACACCGCGACCTACCACCAGAACATGCTTGCCCTGGAGCTTCACGCCGTGACGATCCAACAACTCGATGATCCCGGCGGGAGTGCACGGAAGCGGCGAGGTCATGGGCTCACTGACGTTGAGCACCAGGCGCCCCAGGTTGGTGGGGTGCAGCCCGTCCGCGTCCTTGGCCGGATCGATCCGTTCCAGAATCGCGTTCGTGTCGATCTGGTCGGGAAGCGGCAGCTGCACGATATAGCCGGTGCAGGCCGGATCCTCGTTCAGCTCGTCGATGGCCTTCTCCAGGTCGGCCTGGGAAACGTCCGCGGGCAGTTCCTTGCGGATCGAGGAGATCCCCACCTGCTCGCAGTCACGGTGCTTGCCCGCTACGTAGGAGTGCGACGCCGGGTCGTCACCGACCAGCACGGTGGCCAGTCCCGGAACGCGACCCTTGTCGGCCAGCACCTTCACGCGTTCGGCGAGTTCGGACTTGATGGCGGCCGCGGTGGCCCTGCCGTCCAAAATCTGAGCGGTCATCCTCACCATTCCTCAAGGCCGGGGTACAGCGGGAACTGCTCGGTCAGGGCGTCAACGCGCTTGCGCAGGGCATCGACGTCCGCGCCGGGCTTGAGGGCTGCGGCGATGACGTCCGCGACCTCTTCGAATTCCTTGGCGCCGAAACCGCGAGTGGCCAGTGCGGGAGTGCCGATGCGCAGACCCGAAGTGGTCATGGGCGGGCGGGGATCCCACGGAACCGCGTTGCGGTTCACGGTGATGCCCGCCTGGTGCAGCAGGTCTTCGGCCTGCTTGCCGTCCAGCTCCGAGTTGCGCAGGTCCACGATCACCAGGTGCACGTCGGTGCCGCCGGTCAGCACGGACACGCCGTGCTCTGCGACATCCGGTGCGTTCAGGCGCTCGGCGAGGATCTGGGCACCTTCGATGGTGCGGCGCTGACGTTCGGCGAAGTCCTCGGACGCGGCGATCTTGAAGGCCACGGCCTTGCCTGCAATGGCGTGCATGAGCGGTCCGCCCTGCTGACCCGGGAACACTGCGGAATCGATCTTCTTCTTGAATTCTTCGGTGGACAGAATCACACCGGAACGCGGACCCGCCAGCGTCTTGTGCACGGTTGAGGTGGTCACGTGGGCGTGAGGCACCGGGTTGGGGTGCAGGCCGGCGGCAACCAAACCTGCGAAGTGAGCCATGTCGACCCACAGCTTGGCGTCCACTTCGTCCGCGATGGAACGGAACGCCTCGAAGTCCAGCTGGCGTGAGTACGCGGACCAGCCGGCCACGATCACCTTGGGACGGGCTTCCAGTGCGGTCTCTCGCACCTTGTCCATGTCAATGCGGTAGCTGTCCGGATCAACCTCGTACGCGGCAATGTTGTAGAGCTTGCCGGACACGTTGATCTTCATGCCGTGGGTCAGGTGACCACCGTGAGCCAGGGACAAGCCCATCAAGGTGTCACCGGGCTGCATGAGAGCTGCCATCACGGCGGTGTTGGCCTGTGCACCCGAGTGGGGCTGCACGTTGGCGTGTTCGGCCCCGAACAACGCGGTCGCGCGGTCGCGGGCCAGGTTCTCCACGACGTCCACGTATTCGCAGCCGCCGTAATAGCGGCGGCCCGGGTAGCCCTCTGCATACTTGTTGGTGAGCACGGAGCCCTGCGCTTCGAGAACGGCGCGCGGCGCGAAATTCTCTGAAGCTATCATTTCCAACGTGGAGCGCTGACGCCCCAATTCTTGGTCAATGGCCCGTGATACGTCCGGGTCGACCTCGGACAGCGGCTGATTGGTGACTGACTGTCCCAGAGATTCCGTCATGCTCCACCTTCTATTGGCGCGGGAGGGGGTCGCGTCCAGCATAGCCCCGAGCCCGCTCGCAAGGATGTCGGTGCACAACTGTGTAAGAAACCACGCTCTACCCACTGGTACACGGGCAGGTATGCTCGTACACTTTTGAGGTTGCCTAGCACACCGACGTGAGGAACACACTGTTTGCGGGCTACTTTCCATTTCACCGTGACGAGTGTTTCCTTAACATGTTCCTGACCCCCGTTTCACCACCTCGGATCGAGTTCGATCCGTCCAAGGAGTTACTGCGCTGTGAACGTTCTGCCCACCGCCCCGTTCACCGCTTCCATGCCCCGGATCACGGAGGACCACGCTCCTTCGGCCCCGGTGGATGTGCTGCGGACCCGCTACTCAGCCGTCATCTTCGACATGGACGGCGTGGTCACGGACACCGCCAGCGTGCACGCCCGCGCGTGGCAACAGCTCTTTGACGCCATTCTGGTCGACGAGCGGCTGGAACCCGCCGAACCGGGTGGCCAAGTAGATCGTTCCCCCTTCGATCCCCTGGGTGAGTACCGCACCTACGTTGACGGACGACGCCGCGAGGACGGCGTCCGCGCGCTGCTCGCGGCCCGCGGTGCCATGCTGCCCGAAGCCCGCAACGACGAGGAGCCCAAGGCCGGAGACTGGACCGTTCAGGGACAGGCGGCCACCAAGGACGGCTTCTTCCACGCTGAACTCAAGGAACACGGCGTACGGGTGTTTCCCCGCACCGTGGCGCTCATCGAACGCCTGCAGGACGCGGGGGTCCCCGTGGGTCTGGTCACCGCCAGCCGCAACAGCGGCGTGGTCCTGGCGGCCGCCGGGCTGTCGGAGATCTTCGACGAAATCGTGGACGGCAACATGGCCGCCCAACAGAATCTGCCCGGCAAACCCGCTCCGGACACCTTCCTGGAATGCGCGCGTCTGCTCAACGTTCCCGTGGAGAATTCGGTGGTCGTAGAGGACGCCGTGGCCGGTGTGCAGGCCGGTGTGGCCGGGGGGTTCGGCCTGGTGGTGGGCATCAACCGAGACAGCGCCCGTGATCGGCTGTACCGCGCGGGGGCGCACGTCGTGCTCAATGACGTGGGAGAGCTGGACCTCGGCGCCCTGCGTGATGACCCCTGGACCCTTGCCTTCGAGGGCTTCGACCCGGCGAACGAACCGCGCCGTGAGTCCCTGTTGACCCTGGCCAATGGCTACATGGGCGTGCGCGGCGCGGCCAGCGAGTTCCCGGCCAATGACGTGCACTACCCCGGTACGTATCTGGCGGGTGTATTCAATCGCGTGCAGAGCAACATCAACGGACGCGACGCCGAGCACGAGTCCATGGTCAACACCCCCAACTGGCTCCACCTCGACCTGCGTTTCGCGGAAGGTGAGTGGTGGTCCGAGGGTGGTCTTCAGCCGTCCAAGGAGCACGTGTCCCTGGATCTGCGCCGCGGCCTACTGACCCGCACCCTGACTCTCAGCGACCCCGAACCCACTGCGGACGGTACGATCCGCAGCTTGGACGTGGTGCAACGTCGCCTCGTGTCCCTGCGACACCGTCACCTCGGCGCCCAGGAAACCACATTGACTCCCCGGAATTTCTCGGGGCGGTTACACGTGCGCACCGGTATCGATCCCACCGTGACCAACAGCGGAGTGGCAGAGTACAAGGAACTCAACTCTCACCACCTGATGCTGCTGGAGTCCACCACGTTGCCGGACGAGCACGAGACGCTGCTGTCCCTGGTGCGGACCTCACAGTCGAAAATCGAAATCGCCATGGCCCAGCGCACCCGTGTGGAAAGCGAAGTGCCCAGCAACGAACGCCGTGAGGTGCGCCCCGGTGGTATCGAGTTCCGACGCCACCTGATCCATGTCTCGTCCGACCAGCCGGTCGTCATCGACAGCACCACCGCCGTGGTCACCAGTCGCGACGCCGCCATCAGCTCACCGCGCGAAGGTGCTCTGGCCGAGTTGGATCGCACCCCGTTCGGCGTGCGCAAGTTGCTGACCTCGCACGAGATCGAATGGGCCCGGTTGTGGGATCGCTACGAGGTCACCCTCGACGCGGCCGAGGACTCTGCCGAATCGCGCAGTACCCAGTTGGCCATGCGCACCCATTTGTTCCACACCGCCCAAACGCTGGCCCCTCACCTGTCGCTGCGCGATGCTGGTGTGCCCGCTCGCGGCCTGCACGGCGAGGGCTACCGCGGCCACATCTTCTGGGACGAGCTGTTCATCCTGCCCGTGGTCAACATGCGCCACCCGCACGTGACCCGCTCGTTGCTGTCCTATCGGTGGCGGCGACTCCCCATGGCCCGTCACCGCGCCCAGGAATTCGGCCTGTACGGCACTGCGTTCCCGTGGCAGTCCGGCTCCGACGGAAGCGAAGAAACCCCTCCGGAGCTGTACAACCACCACTCACGCCGCTGGTTGCCCGACAACTCCTGGCGCCAGTTCCATGTGGGCCTGGCCATCGCGTACAACGCCTGGGTGTACTACGAATCGACCGGGGACATCGACTGGCTCTCCGGCCACGGTTCCGAACTGATCGTCGGAATCACGCGCCTATTCGCCTCCCTGGCCGAGTACGACTCCCACGACGGCAAGTATCACATTGCCGGTGTCATGGGTCCGGACGAGTACCACGATGGCCCCGCGGGCCAGCACGGTGGCGGACTCAAGGACAACGCGTACACCAATATTCTGGCGTCGTGGTTGTTCCGCCACTCGGCGCACATCTTCAACGACATGGTCGAGCACCAGCGCGAGGAGCTCGAAACCCGTTTCGAGATCTCCAGCCAGGAGGTTCAGACCTGGCTGAACATGGCCAAGAACATGTACGTACCGTTCAACTCGGACGGCACCATCTCTCAGTTCGAGGGTTACGACCAACTCGCCGAGTTGGACTGGGACTTCTACCGCGCCAAGTACCACAACATCGGCCGCCTGGACCTGCTGTTGGAGAACGAAGGCGACCTGACCAACAACTACAAGCTGACGAAGCAAGCTGACACCATCATGTTGGTCTATCTGCTGGGCCCCGAGGGCCTGATCGAAGAACTCGAGCGGATGGGGTACAGCATCGACCACGACACCGTGCAGCGCACCGTGGATCACTACATCGCACGATCCTCCAACGGATCCTCACTGTCCCGCGTGGTCAACGCGGCGGTTCTGGCGTGGCTGGATCCTGACCGCTCCTGGGGTTCTTTCCAGGACGCCCTCATGGTGGATCTGGACGACACTCAGGGCGGCACCACCGGCGAGGGTATCCACCTGGGTGCGATGGCCGGCTCGGTAGACGTGATCACCCGCGCGTACGCAGGATTGCGTGTGCGTGGCGACTGGCTGGAGTTCCGCCCCACCCTGCCGCGTGAGCTGCAGGCCGTGGATTTCACGGTGTTGTACCGCGGACAGGTCATCGAGGTTTCCATCGACCAGGACATCCTCGAATTGGAAGGCACCTCGTCGAAGGCCGGCCCGGTGACCATCCACGTCAATGGCGCCGAGTACGTGCTCAAGGGCGGTCAGAAGATCTCCGTGTCTCTGCGTCACCGCGCGTCCCGCCGACCCGAGAAGGCCCTGGCCCGGCTCCGTCGGCAGTCCGTGTCGGACGGTAACGACGTACGGTAGGTCCCGGTAGCGCACGCCCCCGGTGGATAAACTGTGCGCCATGACACACAGTGAATCCACCGGTGCAGGACCGCACGTCCGCCTCCCCTACGGTAACCACGAACCAACGGTTGCCCAGACCGCTTTCATTGCCCCCAACGCCACCCTGATCGGTGATGTGGAGGTCAGGGATGGTGCGGGAGTCTTCTACGGCGCCGTGATGCGTGGTGATCGCTCCCCACTGAGGCTGGGTGCGAACTCGAATCTCCAGGACAACGTGTCGGTCCATTCCGACCCCGGCCACCCCTGCACCATTGGCGAGCGCGTGAGCGTGGGCCACGGCGCCGTGGTGCACGGTTGCACCCTGGAGGACGAGGTGCTCGTGGGAATGAACGCGACGGTGCTCAACGGTGCAGTGATCGGAACCGGAAGCTTGATTGCGGCCGGCGCCGTGGTGCTGGAAGGCACGCGGGTTCCGCCCGGTTCGTTGGTCGCGGGTGTGCCCGGAAAGGTCCGCCGCGAACTCACGGAGGACGAGCGAACAGCCGTCCGTCAGAACGCCGAACATTACATGGAACTCTCCCGCGAACACCGGAAGATCAACGGCCAGTAGCAGACCGTTAGCAGCAACGAACGGGACCCCGCTTGCGTGAGCAAGCGGGGTCCCGTTCGTCTGGAACGCTGAACGCGTTCGCATTGTTGAGGTATCAGCAGCTCGACTGAGCCGTGGCTTGGCCGTGGCCCACGAGGTCCAGGGTGGGGTACGCCAAGAAGTTGATGGGCTGCGTCACTGTGTACGCCACGCTCGTCAGGAAACCCTTGGGGCTGGAGATCGTGTTGGAGTAGATGTCGTTCGCCGTGGCGGAGAAGTTGTTCAAGTCGCCAATGTGGCTGTTGAAGTTCCGGTTGAAGAATGAACCGAACTCACCAGTGCCCTGGCAAGTGGGAACCGACCATTCCGAGTGCGAAGGGTAGGTGTAACCCGGACCGAACCACGAGAAGGCTTGGGCAGGTGCGGCCGCACCGAAGGTCAAACCAGCGGCGACGACAACGGCAGCGCCCGCGCGTGCAAAACGATTTTTCATGAGATCTTGCGCCCCCTAAAGCAGCAATATTGATACCGCGGCGAACGGTCCGCCCAAGACCACCCTCCCCGGCTGAACACCCCGCGGGTGCTCAGCTTCAAAGGTAGCCAACGCCCGAACACCATCCACTCGGAGAACTGTCCACACTTTGGTGGTCACTTGTTACCCAACTAGGACACAAAGCTTCCTGCATGACGCGCACAGGCAATAATCGATGGGGTTGTCGTATCAATGGGCCGAGGGGGACAGCATGAACGTCCAGAGCACTCGCCGTGCTCGGCGCGACGCCGAACGCACCCGTCGTAGTGGCCGCACCGCCGTGGCCGGTGGGTTGGCGATTCTGCTCCTGGGTGGCATGGGCCTGGGCTTCGTGGTCTTCGACACCGCTCAACAGTCCACGAGTCCCACCGTGCCGGTCGAATGCGACAGTACCCAGCGTGTACCGGTCGTCACGGACCAGAGCATGGCGCAGATCCTGCGGGACAAGCCCGTGGACCCGGAATCGTGCATCGTCCTGGACACCACTGAGCAGAGCGAGAATCCCGACAGCCACACCGAACCCCACCAGGACATGTCGGCTGGGTTATGGATCCCGTCCTCGAGTGCCCTTTTCCCCACCACCTCGGAAACCAATCGATTCACGGTCCACACCGAATCCTTGGCGACGTCTTCACCGGTCGTCGTGGCCCCCGAGCACACCAGGGACTTCACCACCTGGACGGACGTCATTGCCGACAACTCGGTCGTGATGGGCAATCCCTTGAATGACAGTGCGGCGCACGCGGCTACACGTTCCGCCGTGGCCGAGGTGCAGAACAATACGGTCTCCAAGCAGCAGTTGAACCGTGCCATGATCGCTCGCACCGTATCTGGTGAATCCGGCCACTCCACCTCGAACGAGATTGATCTGCTCGAGGCGTCCGTAAGCCAATCCCGTAACGTGGTGGTGTCCGAAAAGGGGTTCCTGGACTTCGTCGAGACACATCCACAGGGTGATCAGGTGCGAGCGCTGGTTCCCGACTCGGGTGCGTGGTTGCTCGACTACCCCCTACTGGTTCCTTCGGAAGCCGCGCGTCGCAATGAAACGATTGCCCAGGCGGCCCAGGAGATCGCCACGTACCTGGGCTCGGAGCGTGGGAGAGAGGTCTTGTCGGAGCACCACCTGCGCGGAGTCGACGGGCGCCGGCTACCGGACGCACGTTCGGCTGCGTCCTCCCATCGACTACAGGTGGAGGACGAGGTGCCGTGGCAGCGGTTGATGACCACGTGGTCCCGGCAGACGTCTCCCCACAACGCGTTGTACGTGCTGGATGCCTCGGAGAGCATGGGGCGCGAGAACCCGGACGCCGACCGTTCGTATTGGCGCACCGCGGTGGATTCCACGGTAATTCGAACGCGGTTCATCCCCACCCGGGATTCGGTCGGTTTGTGGACCTCCCCGGCCGCCGACGGCGCGGACAAGCCCTACCAGCAGCTGGTCCCGATCCGTCGCATGGACGAGTACGTGCACGGATCCCCGCAACGACAAATGATCCAGGACGCTCTGGCCGGCGCCGACTTCACGAAGGACTCCGACTCCGGGCTGTATCCCACCGCCCTGGCGGCGTTCCGGGAGGTGCAGAAGAACTTCCGCGACGGAGCGGTGAACACCGTGGTGCTCATCAGTGACGGTACGGACACGCGCGGGGATGCAGAGGACCTCAACGAGTTGGTCCGCACACTCAAACAGGAACAGGACCGGGAGAAGCCCGTCTACATCGTGACGCTGGCCATTACCGACGGTGAGCCTCCGCAGGACCTGAAGGAGATTTCGGAGGCCACGGGTGGCACATCCCATGCTGGTGGTTCGCTGCAGGACATTCAGGAACGGTATCTGCATACCCTCTCGGTCTTCTAGTCCCGAGGCCGATCGACGCCGAGGGCGCGGCACCCGGATCGGGTGCCGCGCCCTCGGTCCGTCAGAGCCCGTTCCTGGGCTCTACTACCGTGAATCGGCTCAGTGGAAGAAGTGCCGCGCTCCGGTGAAGTACATGGTCACACCGGCAGCCTGGGCGGCTGCGACCACCTCTTCGTCGCGGATCGAACCACCCGGCTGCACCACGGCACGCACACCGGCGTCCAACAACACCTGCAGCCCGTCCGCGAACGGGAAGAACGCGTCCGACGCCGCCACGGCACCTCGGGCGCGCTGGGCACCGTCCTCGGCGAGCGAGTCGGCGCGTTCCACGGCGAGCTTGCAGGAATCCACGCGGTTGACCTGGCCCATGCCGATCCCAACGGACGCGCCGTCATGGGCGAGCAGGATGGCGTTGGACTTCACCGCGCGCAGCGAGCGCCACGCGAATTCGAGGTCCGCCAGAGTCTCCTCGTCCGCCGCTTCTCCGGCGGCCAGGGTCCAGTTCGCTGGGTCGTCACCGGGTGCGTCCAGGCGGTCGGCCTGCTGGAACAGTGCCCCTCCGGACACGGCACGGTATTCAAGCGGATCGCGACCGAAACCTTCGGGAAGTTCGAGCAAACGAATGTTCTTCTTGGCCTGCAGGATCTCCAGCGCGGCCGGCTCGAAGCTCGGGGCCACAACGACTTCCGTGAAAATGCCCTTGAGGGTCTCGGCCATTGCGGCGCTCACGGGGCGGTTGGCAGCGACCACGCCGCCGTACGCGGACAGCGGGTCACACGCGTGCGCCTTGCGGTGGGCGTCAGCAATGGGATCCGTGGCCCCGGGGGACGCAACGGCCACGCCACACGGGTTGTTGTGCTTGACCACGGCCACGGCGGGCTTGTCGTAGTCGTAGGCGGCGCGCAGGGCGGCGTCTGCGTCGACAAAGTTGTTGTAGGACATGGCCTTGCCGTGAAGCTGCTCGGCCTGTGCGATACCCGGCGAAGCGGCGTCGTCGACGTACAGTGCGGCCTTCTGGTGGGGGTTCTCGCCGTAGCGCAGGGACTCTGCGCGCTGGAACGCGAGACCGGCATAGGGCGGCCAGAAGTTCGCGGTGGGATCCGATTCGAACTGCTGGGCGGTCCAGGTGGCCACCGCGGTGTCGTAGGCGGCAGTGTGCGCGAACGCGGTGGCCGCGAGCTTCTGACGCGCGGCCAGGTCGTAGCCACCGCCCTGCGCTGCATTGATCACATCCGGGTAACTCGCGGGATCCACGACCACGGACACGGCGGCGTGGTTCTTGGCCGCCGCGCGCACCATGGAAGGACCACCGATGTCGATCTGCTCAACCACGTCGTCCTGGGCAGCGCCGGAACGGACGGTGTCCACGAACGGGTAGAGGTTCACGACCACCAGGTCGAAAGGCTCGATCTCGAGCTCCGACAGCTGGTCGATGTGCTCCTGCTTGCGGCGATCGGCCAGGATGCCGGCATGCACACGCGGGTGCAGGGTCTTGACGCGGCCGTCCAGGCATTCCTGGAAACCGGTGACCTCGGAAACCTCAGTGACGGGCACACCCGCCTGGGAAATCCGCTGGGCCGTGGAACCGGTCGAGACGATACTCACCCCGGCCTCGTGCAGGCCGCGCGCCAACTCCTCCAGACCGGTCTTGTCGTACACGGAGATCAATGCGCGTTTGAGGGGTACACGGTCCAGCTGAATCGAATTCACAAAAACTCCAGGAGAGGTTGGGGTGGGTGGATGGCGCCGACGCCACGAGAAAGTCTACGACTGCTCCTCGATGGGCAGATCAAAGTTAACTTCACGGCTCAGCGCCGCAAGGGCGTTGACGAGGAGTCCGCGTTCGGCGGACTTGATGCGTTCGTGCAGGCTCTCCTCGGTGTCCTCGGACTGCACCGGCACGGCCACCTGGGCCAGGATAGGACCGGCATCCACGTCCGCCACGACCTCGTGCACGGTGGCACCGGTGACTTTCACGCCGAAGTTCATGGCGTCCCGCACGGCATGGGCGCCCGGGAACGAAGGCAGCAACGAGGGGTGGGTGTTGATGATTCTGCCGGCAAAGCGCTCCACCAGTTGGGCGTCCACGATGCGCATGAATCCGGCGAACACCACACGGTCAGGGTTGTAGTTGGCGATGGCTCGTTCCAGGCTCCGATTCCACTGCTCGCGCTCCGGGTAATTCGCCAGCGGAACCAGGAACGTGTCGATCCCGGCGGCCTCCGCGCGCTCCAGGCCGACGCACGGTTTGTCCGCGCCGACCGCGACGATGTCCACGTCCACGTCGCCCTTGTGGAGCGCATCGATGATTGCCTGCAAATTTGTCCCGGAACCGGAAACCATGACCACGAGTCGCATACCGATCATGCTAACGATTTTCCGCGGTCCGCCCCGACCGGGTCGCTGCCTTACAGTGGAGATCATGCAGGATTCCGAAAGCCCAGACACAGCACACGCGTCCTCCCGTTTGAGGCTTTCCGGTCTGGCAGCGGCGCTCGCGTTGCTGTCCTCCGCACTCGTCACCGGCCACGTGTGGTCCACGGCCGTGGGAGTGATCATGGCACTGGCGGGCGTGGTGCTGGGCATCGTGGCCCTGAGTACGTCCCGCAAGGTCACCTCGCGGTTCTTCATCACGTTCCTGGCCATTCTGGCCATTGTGTGGGGCGCGTTCAATGCTTTCGGAGGAGGCGCGCGGCTCGCCGTGTGGCCGGCCTCACAGGTGTACCAAGAGTGCGTGGATTCGGCCCTGACGCTCTCGTCAACGAGTCACTGTCAGCGACAACTCACGGACAATATCTGGAATCACCTTTCCGGATCGGAGTTGGAGACCGGTCCCGCGGAATCGTCGCCGGCCGCCACGCCGTCCGAGTCGCCGGCAACCACGGAGCCCCCCGCGCCGTCCGGATCACGGGAGTCCACCGACGCCCCGTCGACCACGGCCACGCCGTCACCGTCCGTCACGGCCGAGTCTGCGTCGCCCGCCTCCTGAGCGGTCACCGCGGTCGACCCGTTCGCGCCCCAGGGAGCAGTCTGGTTCCGATCGACGACGCCGCTCGGCCCGGTCGCTGGGTCCGTCCCGTCCGCCACGGCTCGTGACCGATGCTCCGCCCGCGATGCGGGCTGTGCACCTGCGTGGTGCTCAGCCGGTGATCGCACCGGATCCTGCGCCGACTGATCGTCCGCTCCGGGAACTGCCAGCCGGACGGCCTTGCGTTTCGCTGATTTCTTGGCAGCCCGCTTCTCCCGAGCTTCCGCTTTCTTGGCCTGCTTGGCCTGTGCCTTCGCGGCCCGTTTGGCGTCTCGTGCGGATCCCGTTGCTTCTCCGTCGAGGCCTTCCGGGCCCTCCGTTTCCGTATCGCTGGCGGATGAATCCTCCAGGGAACTGTTCCAGGGGTTCTTCCGGTAACCCTCGCGTTCGAGCCACGGCCCCAGGACGTACCCGATGGCACCACCGGCGGTGATCTCGGCGCCGGTCCACAAGAACACGTGCCAGGGATCGGGGCCGATGTCCGTGAGCCTTCCCAGGCCCAATGACCCGTGAGACAGCCACGCCAACATCGCCACAAGACCCGCGCCGATCGCCGCAATGAACGCCACCGTCAGCAGCGTGGACAGGATGAACGTGAACCATCGCATGGGCAAGCGGATGGCCATCCAGTCGTCCAGGTGGTTCTCACCTTCGCGCAGGAACCACCAACCCGCGAGCACACCGGCCAGGACCGGCAGCACCACCACGGCCGACGCGTAGCTCCACGGATCGCCCTCCGGTAGGGCTGCAAACGGCGGGAACTGCGGTAGCGCACCCAGTGAGTTCGCGAAGGGTGAGGTGAGTGTCCCCTCCCCCACGGAGAAACCCGCGCCGCTGGCCCACGCCGCAGCCCACACGACCATGTTCGGCAGGTACCCGAACTGCAGGGCGCTCAGAGCGGTATCCCCGGCCGCGCCCGTACCCAGTTCCTGATAGACGGCGATGATGCCGTCCCAGTTCCACACCAGCGCCAGCACGGTGAGCAACGCTCCGGCCGCTATGACAGCCACCGCGGACAGGAAACCGGCACGGACGACGGCCCACACGTAGGAACCGGCCCAGCGTGAATACTGGCTGGTGCGCTGGATCCATGATGCGGCGTCGGCGCCCAAGACGGCGGCCAAGGAACGCGAGACGCTCCACCCGCCCACCAGGGTGCCCAGACCGGCCGGGATCAACGGGAACAGCGCGCCCGCCAGCACGCTCGCGGAGACGTGTTCCGTGCTGCTCACCAGGGCCACCAACGCCCCGACGAGCGCGTACGTGATCATCCCGGCAAAGAATGGTTTGAGGAACTGCCCCCGCCAACACGCGCGCGCGATTCGGCGACCCGCAATGACCGCGAGCCCGAACGGAATCAGCGTGAGCCCCAAGGGCACCAAGGTGAGAGTGCCGCCGCCGGTGGACACGTCGATGCCCTGGATGGCCGCCATGGTCAACGGCGTGCAATGGGCCACCAACCACACCTGACCCGCGAGTTGAAGGCCGCCCAGGACGCCCAAGGAATCAAAACCACCAGCCAGCCAGACGGCTGCCATCAGCAACCCCGTGAGCAGCAAGCTGATGGCGGCCACCGCCAGGAGTTCAATGACTCCCTGCAGCCACAAGGGCATGGGGAACCCGTCCTCCGGGCCCCTCCGGTTGGAGTCGGCCGATGGCGATATGGCGGGCGAGCTCTCGGGGTCACCGTGGCGGTTGCGTTGCAGCCGCTCGCGCGCCCCGGACAGGGTGTTGGAAAAGGTGGGGAAGTTCATCACCTCCATCTTTCCACGTCCCCACCGGAGTTGGCCCAGACTTCACCGACAGGTCACCCTGGCGTGAAGAACCGGTGACCCGCGACGGCCACAGTATTAATTGTGAGAATCGCAGTGGTTGCCGAACAGTTCCTCCCCCACATCAACGGCGTGACGCATTCCGTGGTTCGAGTCCTGGAGTACCTCCGGGCCCAGGGTCACGAAGCCATGGTCATCGCACCGACCTACGAAAAACTCGGAGCCCTGGGCTCCGTGGACTCCATGGACGGGATCAGAGTTCAACGCATCGCGTCCATCCCCCTCGCCGGGTACCCCGACGTCCGGGTCGCCAGCTGCACGGTGGCACGCATGCAGCGCATCCTGACCCGCTTCCAACCAGACGTCGTGCACGTGGCCTCCCCCTTCGTCCTGGGCTGGCAGGCCATCCAGGCCGCCAAGAATCTGGGCTTACCGTGCGTCTCCATTTACCAGACCGACGTTCCCGGATACGCGGCCCGCTACGGTGCCCCGGTCCTGGAGAACGTGCTGTGGAGCCACGTGCGAAACATGCACAACAGTTCGACTGTGACCTTGGCGCCGTCCACGGCGTCCATCTCGTCGCTGCATGAACACGGTGTGCAACGCGTGCGCATGTGGCGACGCGGCGTGGACACCCGCCGCTTCAACCCGGCTCGGCGCGATCACGAATGGCGCGAACGGGTGGGCGGCGGCCGGAAGCTCGTGGGTTACGTGGGGCGCTTGGCTCCCGAAAAGCAGGTGCAGGATCTCGTGGTCCTGGATTCGCTGCCCGATACCCGACTGGTGATCGTGGGCTCGGGGCCGGAGAAGGAGAAGCTCCGCATGCTGCTCCCCAATGCGTACTTCGTGGGTTTCCTGGACGGTGCCGAATTGGCCACCGCCATGGCCTCCCTGGACGTGTTCGTGCACCCCGGTGAACACGAGACGTTCTGCCAGACAATCCAGGAAGCCATGGCCAGCGCCGTACCCGTCGTGGCCGTGGGCCGCGGCGGGCCCGTGGACCTGGTTGATTCGTCCCGCAACGGCTGGCTCTACAAGCCCGGTGACACCGAGATGCTCCGCGATCGCGTGCTGGATCTCGTGGGTGACAACGCCAAACGCGCCGCCTTCTCCCGCACCGCCTACACCACCGTGCAGACTCGCACGTGGAACGCCGTGTGTGACCAGCTCATGGAGCACTATGCACAAGCCCGCACCGTGGCATCTCGTGCGCGCAGGTTGTCCACAACCGCGCCGTGATCCGTGGTGCACGATCCATTCGTAGATTAACTTTTGGTGACGTTATGAGACACCCTCTGGTTTGTCATGCGCCCAACCCGCTACGCTCTAATCCAGCTTCACGAGATGCGCTCTGGAAATCGGGGTAAAACCCGAGATCCTGCTGGGCTCCAACCCGGCGCACGCCAACCCTTGGTTCAGGGGTGGTTTGGATGACGAAGCGGCTGTGGCGCAACCGCGGGCGCAGCAAGAACCTCACTGTACGAAAGCACAATACTGATGAAGAACATTCAACAACTACGCACAAAGACCGAGTCCCCTCGAGAACAATGGGTTGACGTCACCGTCGACATCGACCCCGACCACCACATGGTGCGTCTCATGGAGTCCAATGGGGACATCCACGAATACATGAGCAGCAACGTTCGCGCCCTGGCCCACGCAGCCGCCCACAACCGCGGCCGCGCCCAATGGTGCGAGAAGTACCAGCAGCTACTCGTTCCCGGAGCATCAAACGTCTCCGGTGGCATTCCGTTCTACAAACTGGAACCGAAACCGGTGGCGCTCAGCGCCTGATCAGGACCGCATGAATGAAGCCCGGCACTGGTGCCGGGCTTCATTCATGTCATGGTGCCGCTACTTGTCCGAGGGCGACTCCTGCTCCTGGGCAATCAGCTCAGCGGCGCGCTCACCAATCATGTAGACCGTGATGTTGGGGTTCACGGTGACCAGTTCCGGCATCACCGAAGCATCAGCCACGCGCAGGCCGCTCACGCCCTTGACCCGCAACTGCGGATCCAGCGGAGAATCCTGATCCTCGACCGGCCCCATGCGGCACGAACCCGCGGGGTGGTACACGGTGTTGTGGGTGCGCTTGATGTAGTCGGCGATCTCCTCGTCCGTCTGCACATCCTGACCCGGGAACAGCTCCTGACCGGCCCATTCCGAGAGCCCGGACTGCGAGACGATTTCACGGGCCTTGCGGATACCCGCGGTCATGATCCGTAGGTCGTAACCCTCCGGGTCGGTGAAGTACCGGGGATCCACGCGGGGCTTGTCCCGGTAGTCACGCGTGCGCAGCCGCACGGTGCCGCGGGAACGAGCGTGGGTCACGTTGGGGGTCAGGCAGAACGCGTTGTCCGCCGTGGCGTACCCGTGGCGGTAGGTGTGCATGTCGAAGTTCACGCTGCCGTAGTGCATCATCAGGTCCGGGCGGTCCAATCCGTCGTCCACCTGGGCGAACAGGCCGATCTCCCACCACTGGGTGGAGTCCTCGACCATGGGCTGCTTGGCCTCCCACTGGATCACGGCCTCCGGGTGATCCTGCAGGTGCGAGCCCACGCCCGGGGAGTCCACCAGCACGTCCACGCCCACCTCGGTGAGGTGCTCGGCCGGACCGATTCCCGAGAGCATGAGCAGCTTGGGCGTGTCGATCGCACCGGCGGAGACGACGACCTCGCGGTTGGCCGAGATCACGTGCGCACGACCGAAAGCGTTGTCCGTGACCTCCACGCCGGTGGCTCGCTGGTTCTCGTCGACCACGATTCGTTTGGCCTGGGTGCCGGTCAGGATCGTGAGGTTTTCACGGTCCCGGATCGGGTGCAGGTAGCTCACCGAGGACGAGGAGCGGGTTCCGTCCTCGCGCGCGTTGATCTGGAAGAAGTTCGCGCCCTGGGTCACCGTTTTGCCGGTGTTGAAGTCAGCGCGCGGAATCCCGGCCTGTTCGGCGGCGTCGAGAACCGCCACGCCGCAGGGATCCACGGCGGGGACCTGGCGCAGCCGCACGGGCCCGTCGTGGCCGTGGTGGGATCCGGGGTCCTCATTGTTCTCGAGTTTCTTGTACAACCGGAAGGCCGTCTCCGCGTTCCAGCCCTCGGCCCCGAACTTGGACTCCCATTCGTCCATGTCCTCGGCGGGTGCCCAGAAGGCGATGCACGAGTTGTGCGACGAGCAACCGCCCAGCACCTTGGCGCGGGCCAGGCGCATGTACGAGTTGCCGTTCTCCTGCGGTTCGATCTGGTAATCCCAGTCGTAGCCGGATTCGAGCAGTTCCATCCAGCGGTCGAGCGTCAGGACTTCCGGCACGTTCTCATCGTGGGCGCCGGCTTCGAGCAGGGCCACGCTCACGTTCGGGTTCTCGCTCAGGCGCGCCGCGATCACGGCGCCGGCGGAGCCCGCTCCGACAATAACGTAATCGTAGGTAGCCACGTTTTCAGTAGTGGTCACAGTTTCTCCCATCGGTCGTTCTTCGGTGCTCGGTGAGGTCCAGTCGGGCCGCTCAGTGCTCGGCGAACCAGCCGGTCACCGCGGGGCGGGTGTTCTGGTAGATGTGTTTGGTCTCCTGGTACTCGGCCAGTCCGTGGAAGCCCAGTTCGCGGCCCACACCGGACTGCTTCATGCCGCCCCACTCCGCCTGGGGCAGGTACGGACCGAAGTCGTTGATCCACACGGTTCCGTGGCGCAGTTTGCCGGCCACGCGCTGAGCGCGGCCCGCATCCTGGGTCCACACGGCTCCGGCCAGGCCGTAGTTGGTGTCGTTGGCGATCTCGATGGCTTCTTCCTCGGTACGGAAGGTTTCCACCGTCACGGTGGGGCCGAAGGCCTCGTCGTACACGCAGTCCATCTCGCTCGTGCACTGGTCGATCACGGTGGGCAGGTAGAACACGCCCTTGCCGAGGTCTAGCGATCCGTCCGCCGAAGGTCCTTCCGCGAACTGGCCACCGCAGCGCACCCGAGCGCCCTGCTCGCGGGCCCGCTCCACGTAGGCGTGCACCTTGTCACGGTGGGCCTCGGAGATCAGCGCGCCGGTCTCGGCCTTCTCGTCGAACGGCCCGCCCAGCTGAATCTGTTCGGCTCGGCGCACCAGATCGGTCACGAACTTCTCCGCGATAGATTCCTCAATCACCAGTCGCGCCCCGGCGGAGCACACCTGGCCGGAGTGGATGAACGCGCCGTTGAGCGCGTTGTCCAGCGCGGCGTCGTACTCGGCGTCCGCGAAGATCACGTTGGGGTTCTTGCCGCCCAGCTCCAGAGCCACCTTCTTGACCGTCGACGCCGCTTCGGCCGCGATCACGCGACCGGTCACCAGGCCGCCGGTGAAGGACACCAGATCCACGCGAGGATCGCTGGAGAGCGGAGCACCCGCCTGCGCGCCCGCGCCCAACACCAGGTTGCCCACGCCGGCGGGCAGCCCGAGGTCCTCGAGCACCTGCATCATGAGGATCGCGGTGTGCGGAGTCAGTTCGGCGGGCTTGAGCACAAAGGTGTTGCCGGCGGCCAGCGCCGGTGCGATCTTCCACGCGGCCTGCAGCAGCGGGTAGTTCCACGGGGTGATCATGCCGCACACACCCACGGGTTCGTGAACGATTCGGCTGACCACGTCGGGATCACCGGCATCGACGATGCGGCCGGCATCCGCCGCTGCAATCTTGCCGAAGTACTCGAAGCAGTTCGCGATGTCGGACATGTCCTGGCGGGACTCGTCGATTCGCTTGCCCGTGTCCTTGGACTCCGCCAGGGAGAACTCTTCGGAACGATCGCGCAGGGTGGCCGCCACCCGCAACAGGAAGCTTCCGCGTTCCGGAGCCGGCACGCTCGCCCAGCGCTCGTCGTCCGCGGCGGCCCGGGCCGCGGCAATCGCGCGCTCGGTGTCCTCACTCGTGGCCTCGGCGACCACGGCCACCTCGGTGCCGTCAGCGGGGCAGGTGATGGTGCGAGTGCCACCGTCGATCGCGGGGACCCACTGTCCGTCGATGTACAGGGTGTTGCTCATCGTGTTTCCTCCTTGGGTTCAGAGAAGTCTTCGCTCCAGGTAATGGTCTCACTAGTGGTGAGACCAATCTGGGTGCTTCCGGGGTGTTCATGGTTGAGCCGGATGAATTCGAGGTGGCGTTCGTAACCGTCCAGGGCGTCGTTGATGAGCTGCTCCGGGGTGTATCCCAGCACGTCGTAGCCCAGTGAACCGGTCGCGGTGAACACTTCCAGTCGGTAGTACAGGTCCGAATCGGGGTTGGTTCGGAAGCCGCCGAAGCCGGGCGTGGGGAACGCCACGGGATACACCTGGTACGTGAAATCACGCTCGGGTTCCAGATTCACGTGCATGCAGACTTGGTCGACCGAGGGATTGTCCGGGATCTGCGTGCATTCGACCGTGACCTCCGCGCCGGTCTCCCGGATTTCGGCGGCCAAGGTCTTCAAGGCGGGCGCCGCGACGTCGTGGATGTAGCGTTGCGCGGTGCGACCGCCCGGATAGTTGCCCAGCCTGGTGAGTCGCGAGCGCCAGTGCGTCTCGCGGCCGGTGCGGCCAGCCACGGCGGATCGACTGGCCGCCGCGGACGACGCCGATCGGCTGGCTTCCACGCGCAAGGCCCGCCACAGTCCGATCATGATCAAATACATCACCACGGAGAACGGCAGCCCCATGATCAGGGTTGCGTTCTGCAACGTGGTGACGCCACCCACCAACAGCATGGCCAGGGTGAGCACGCCGGTGCCGACCGCCCAGAACACGCGCAGCCACTTGGGGCCGTCCTGGTTCGGGTCGTCGATCTTGGAGGTGAAATTACTCATGACCAGCGCGCCGGAGTCGGCGGAGGTCACGTAGAACAACAGACCGGTGAACGTCGCGATGGAGGCCGCGATCGTTGCGCCGGGGTACTCGGCAAGCAGCGAATAGAAGGCTCGCTCGGGGGTGCTCATGGCCACCTCACCGAATACGGCGTCGCCCCCGACCACCAGGTCCAGCGCGGAGTTACCGAAGATCGAGATCCACAGCAGGATGAACGCGAACGGGACCGTCATGGTGCCGACCACGAACTGGCGCAGGGTACGGCCGCGGGAGATGCGCGCCAGGAACAAACCGACGAACGGCGCCCACGCGATCCACCAGGCCCAGAAGAACAGGGTCCAACCGCTCAGCCATTCCTGGGGCGCCTCGAACGCGAAGGTGTTCAGTGTCATGTCCGGGAAGCGCGCCAAGAAGTCGCCGATGTTCATGACAATGGCGTCCAGCAGGAACGCCGTACGGCCCGCGATCAACACGTACAGCATGAGCCCGATGGCCAGGATGATGTTCAGCTCGGACAACCGGCGAATGCCCTTGTCCACGCCGGACACGCACGAGGCCACCGCCATGAGCACGCCCAAGGCGATCAGGGCTGCTTGCACCGCGAGGTTCTCGGGGACCCCGAACAGATACTGCAGGCCGAAGTTCAGCTGCACCACACCGATACCCAGGGAGGTGGCCACGCCGAAAATGGTGCCCAGCAGCGCGGCGGTGTCCACGGCGTCGCCGGCGAGACCGTGAATGCGTTTGCCGATCAGCGGGTATAGAGCCGAGCGGATGCTCAGCGGCATACCGAACCGGTAGGCGAAGTAGCCGAAAGCCATGCCCATCAGCGCGTACATGGCCCAACCGGTGATGCCGTAGTGGAACAGGGTCCACACCACGGCCTGCCGTGCGGCCTCCAGGTTCTGCCCGTCGCCCACAGGTGGGGCGTAGTACTGGCTGACCGGTTCGGACACGGAGAAGAACATGAGGTCCACGCCGATACCCGCCGCGAACAGCATGGCCGTCCACGTGAACATGTTGAACTGCGGTTTCGCGTGGTCAGGGCCCATCTTGATGTTGCCCTGTTTGCTCACGGCCACGATCACCACGAACACGATGACCAGGGTTGCGGTGAGGATGTAGAACCAGCCGAGGTATTTGGCCACCCACGCCACGACACCACCGATCACGGTGTCGGCCTGCTCGGGGGCCAGCATGGCCCACGCGGACAGCGCAATGATCAGCACGCCAGAGGCGATCAGGACGCGCCAGTTGACGGGAATCTTGTCTCGGTGGTGAGGAGGGGCACCAGGTGGAGTATCGGTGAGCTCGGTCGCGGAGGAGCCGGAATTTGCTGAGGGCATGGTCGAGGAATCACTCATAGTTATGTTCGCAAGTGTGGGCCGGACGTGGAACGACCCGGATCGAGGCGTCTTGTTACTACTCAGTATCAGGTGACAGCTGCCACTACTCTAAGCGAATTCGAAACGGAAAGCGCCGCCCGGACGGGCATTTCTACCCGGCCGAGCGGCGCAATCATCCTCCGTGGTTTGGGCTAGGCCAGCAGCTTGGCCACCAGGGCGCTCGCGAATTCGTCGGAGATGTCCCCGTAGTTCAGGGAGAAGTCCTCGTCCACCTTGGTCGGCAGCAAACCCGAGCACAGCACCGCAGCGCGGGCGTAGAGTCCGGGCAGTTCGGCGCCAATCGGCACCGACAGCAACTGCAGCTCGGAGTCGTGGCTGACCAAAGGTGTCCCGCAATCACGCGCGGCCAGGTGCTTACCCAGAGCCGACGAGACCGGACGCGCGTGGCCCGAAGCGACGTCGGCCTCGGTGCGGTAGGCGTAGCGGGTGCGGTGGTGGTGATTGATGCGGAACAATCCCGCCTGGTTGCGGTCCTCCGTGGCCTGCCACGTGGCATCCTCGGGCACGAAGTGCTCTGCCACGCCGTTGTACTGCATCTCGATCAGCGGCAGGGAATCCACCACCGAGGACAGCGGGGGCAGGGTGTCGAGCATGATGGGTCCGGCCTCGTAGACCACGTCGCACATACCCTCGGGGAGGTTGTCCCGCAGGGCATCCAGGTCCACGTCCTGCAGCAGCGTGGTCGCGTGGTCCTCCGGCGAGAGCACCACGACCTCGGCACCGAGGGCCTCAGCCGCCACAGTAACGGTTTCTTCCTGCTCTGCGCGCCACCCGCCGGTGAGCAGAACGGAGCCGTCCACCAACTGGGTCAGCGCGGGCGAACACACCTGCCAACGGCGCACCGTCCAGTTGCCGTCGCGGATGACCTCCAGGAATCCCAGGGCCTGCAGGTGGCCCACGAACCATTCCTCGAACCGCTCGGAATCCTCGGACTGACGGGCGATGATCGACAGACTGCCCCGCTTGCCACCACCCAAGAACGTCAGTGCGTCCTTGAGAGGCGCCCACGACTCGGGATAGTCGCTGTAATCGGGGCCGATGAACTGCAGCGATTCCACCGAACCGGTCTGACCCACGGCGGAGAGCTTGGTGAGTCGACCGGGATAGCGCTTGGTCAACCCGCAGTGGCGGCAGCGGCCGAAAATCCACGGTGCCTTTGCCTTGGGGTCCATGGGCGGCAGAATCACCTTGTGCTTGCCGGTGATCAGACAGGACGCGCCCTCCGGGGCGGGCAGCTCGTTACTGCGCTCGGGGAACATGAGTCCCTCGGCAGAATGCCAACCCGCAACCTCCGGGACCTCGACGTTCAGCGACTCGGGATCCAGTTCAACGGAGTCCATGTTGTCGAAAGAACCCTGCACGTACTCGTCCGGCAGTTCGTCCAACGTGGTGGACGTGACGGGCCACAAGGGCTCCTGCGCCACGTGCACCATTTCGCCCTCGTAACCCAGTGAGCGCTGGGTGATGTAGAAGGAGCTGTCACGGACCCGGAATTCCAGTCGCTGTTTCACCGTGCGACCGGCCTTGAGAACCAGCGTGTAATCGTTGGGCTTAAGCGTCTTGTTGTCCCGCATCAGGTCCGAGCCCTCCAGGCTCACCTGGAACGGTGGCACCCTGGGCGCGGAGAGCTTGGTGGACATCAGCTTGAACGAGTGGGGGTTGCGCCATTCGCATTCCAACGACAACGGGTCGTCCGAATCTGAGGTCACCGTGATCTGCGGCGGGCGCAGCGCCGAGAACCGGTCCACGTCACCCGGGATTCGCAGGCCACCGGACAGTGTTACGGCCGGCACCAGTCGGGGGACGAGCCCCGAGAAGTTGTCGTTGACCGTGAGCATGGGATCACCGGCGCGCAGCACCTGAACGTCGTCGAACAGGACCCAGTCCTCCGGCAGACCGTTCTCGCCGGGACCGACGATGCGGTAATCCGGGGACGCCGAGTCGTCCAGGATCGCCGTGATCTGCTCAACCCACTCGGGCTTGTTCTGCACCATGATGCGGCTGGGCCACGCCGCGGGAATGTGGTCCACCGAGATGAACGTGTCCGAATAAGCGTCCTTGGCGAACACCACGACCGGCCGCGGGTTACGGGTGATGGCGGTATCCCCGTTGCTGAGCTCAAGCTCACCGGAGAGCAGTGTTTCGCTGGACATCCGCGAGTTGTACGCGGAAATCCCCAGGTAGGCGTCCCCGATGTAGGACAGGAACATGGTGCGGGGTCCGGCCTCGGTGGCCAGCTCGACCTCACGCCCGGAGATCAGACGCTTGGGCACCACGAATCCGAGTTCGAAGATCGGGTTGCCAACGTAGTCCGTGCCGTCCGTCATCGACAGGCTGACGCTACGTGGGCCCAGGTGACGAGACGCTCGCCGTTCGGTGGCAACCGCGATGGTGGCGTCGTCGTCGCGGGAAGATTCCCACGCACCCAACTGGGCGAGCGCGACCTGCAGGCCTGCGTCGCGGGTGAGCGGGTTGGACCAGATCCGGCGCATCCCCTTGGACACGTCCGTGTCCGCGATGTCGAGCCAAAAGTCTACGTAGATGCCCAGCTCCTGCGCGCTCATTCCCTGCGCCGTGGTCAGTTCGAGGTCCTCGAACATGCGGTGCAGCTGACGCAGCTCGGCCTCGCCGAACATCGTCTGCGACAGTGCGAGACCCACCGGGCGGTGGTTCACGGCGTACGCGGAGGGCAGACCGACCTGACCGTCGAACAGTTCCAGCCAGTAACGCAGGGCGTCCCAGTACATCTCGGAATCCTTGCGGACGGCCGTTTCGAGTGCCTTCGCGTTGTCCTGACCGGCCTGCAAAAGCACGGCCAACGGTAGGTAGAACGCCGACACCGACTTGTTTCCCGTGCGCGCGGCCAGCGCGGACATGTGTCGTCCGGCCAGCGAGAACAGGGCCAGCAGGGCCACCACGGGCGGCGGGCCGATCCTGTTGAGATCGTTGAGCTGACGCCGCGATGCGCGGTACCAGGCTTCCGTTAGCTTGTTGAACGCGTCGAACATGGAACGGCGAGATCCGTCGGCCACCAGCAATGGTGTGACGGAATCGGCCATCGCCCGCAATGCGGAGGGCCCGTCCAAGCCGAATTCCGCGCCGATCTTCTCGAGGGTTTTGTCGTCCAGGTCCAAGTGGACCAGTTCACCGGATGCCTGTGTGCCAAAGAAAGCCCTGGCCACAGCGTCGTTCCAGCGTAGATACTCAACTTCTTGGGGTCCCGATGCAATGGCGTGGTCTCCCGTGTGGAGCCCGGCGGCGTCTGCCACAAATCCTCCGTCTGCGCCCTACGGCGCCGTGAAAATAAATCAGGTTCGTCTTGATTATAGGTTTCCGACGCCGCTGCGGGACGCCCGTGTGACAGTCGCCCTCACCACACGTGGACTTTGCGTGTCGCCCGAGGGCGGTACGGTAATTGGCATGGATGGTGACGTACATTTCGCGAGCGCTCGGCCCACTGGGCTCACAACCGACTGGCGTAGCGAACTGTCCCGCATTGTCCCCGGCTCCGACCACGATCGCGTGGTGACGGACCCGGAGAACGGCCCCTCGGTCGCGCTGGAACTGAACCTGTCCCGTGTCCAACACCGCGGCCCTCGGGCCTGGCAGCAGGACCAGAACGCCGTGCCGGTCACCCTGACCGCCCGGCCGGTGCTGCGCGGCCAACGCTCCGGATGGATCCACACCGGCATCGACTGGGGGAATCTGGCCAACCACGCCAGGTCGGGGCGGCTCAGCGAGGACCAGCTCGACTGGTTCGAGGAACTGCGAGCGCTCTCCGAATCCCACCGGGGTTCCTATGCCGTGGACCGCCATCAGTTGCACATGGAGCGCTACACCTCTCCCCTGCTGTGGCCCATTCTGAATCGGGCCGAGTCACTCGGCATTCCTCTCGTGTCCCAGGGCACCGGCCAACCGGTCCAGGTTGGCCCCGCCGGGCGGTTCGAGGTCAGCGTCAGCTCGGACGAGAACGGCGCCCTCAAGCTGTATCCGCACCTGGTCATGGGCGATAGCGAGGTCCCGTTGCACTGGACCCGGATCATCGGACAACCGGGGCACGGTTTGTTCTTCCCCGAGGCCCAGCCCCCCGAACTCGAGCTGGCGGACGACCTCAACCAGTTCCCGTTGCACATGGTCCCGCTGGCCACGCGCTTGAATCAACAGCAACGATCGTTCCTGGACCGCGCGGAAGAACTGACTATTCCACGGGACGGGGTGGACGAGTTCTTCGAACGGTACTTCCCGCGATTGCACCAGAGCATGGACGTCACCGCCAAGGACGGTTCCCTCGAATTACCCCAGGTGGCCGACCCGGAAATGGTGTTGACCGTCCACCACGACGACCTCACCGAGCGTGTGGAGTGGGAGTGGGAGTATCAGAAGGGGCGCGAACGGATCCGGTTGCCGTTCCGACCGCTGAATCCGCTCGCTGACGAACCCGTGAACCGCGAGTCCCGCTGGGAGTCCTCGGTGGTGCAAGCCGTGCACAGGAGGATCCCGGACCTGGACTTCAAGCGCAGCTCCTATGCCGCTGCGGATGCACTGCGCTTCATCCGGGTGTGGCTCCCCCTGCTGCGTAAGGTCCCGGACCTGCGCATCGAGGAGAGTGGCGGGCTCCCCGCGTACCAGGAAGTGACCCGCGCGCCGGAAATCACCGTGTCCACCGCACCCACGGAACACCGTGACTGGTTCGGACTGGGCGTCACCATCAAGGTGGGCGAACACTACGTACCGTTTTCGGACATCTTCCAGGCCCTGGAGGTGGGCCAAGACGTCATGCTCATGCCTGACGGTTCCTACTTCCCGTTGGACCGCCCCGAATTCTTGCGACTCAAACAGCTCATCGCCGAGGCCCGCTCGCTCCAGGAGGACAAGAACGCGCCGCTGTCGCTGAACCGGTACCAGGCCGGGTTGTGGGAACAGTTCGAGGACATCGCCACCGACACCCAGCAGGCCGAACAGTGGCGCACCGGCGTGCGAGCACTGGCGAACCTGCAGGAGATCCCCGCGCCCGCGAAGCCCGAGTCGCTGCAGGCCAACCTCCGCCCGTACCAGTACGAGGGTTACCGCTGGCTGAGTTTCCTGTGGGATCACTCCCTGGGCGGCATCCTGGCGGACGACATGGGCCTGGGTAAGACCGTCCAGACGATTGCCGCGATCCTCCGAGCTCGCGAGCTGGACCCCGAGCTACCACCTTTCCTCGTGGTGGCGCCCACGTCCGTGGTGGCCAACTGGACGTCCGAGCTGAAGCGATTCGCGCCGTCTTTGACCATCGAGACCATGAACTCCACGCGCCAGCACTTGCCCGAGACGGCCAGCGGCGCTCACGTTGTGCTTACCTCCTACACTCTGCTCCGGCTGGAGGCCGATCTCTACCAGTCCCTCCCCTGGGCCGGCGTGATCATGGATGAGGCCCAGTTCGTCAAGAATCCGCGCACCAAGGCCTACCGGGCGGTCAAAGATCTCTCCGCCCGGTTCAAACTGGCCATCACCGGCACCCCCATGGAGAACAACCTCTCCGAGTTGTGGTCCCTGTTCTCCCTGACGGCTCCGGGCCTGTTCCCGTCCAAGAAGAAGTTCACGGAGCACTATCAGACGCCCATTGAACGCGCACAGGACCCCGATGTTCTGTCACGGCTGCGCTCGAGAATTCGACCGTTCATGCTCCGCCGCACCAAGGACGACGTCGACCTGCAGCTTCCCCCCAAGCTCGAGCACACCCAGCACGTGGGTCTGAATCAAGCTCACCGCACCGCCTACGACCGGCGCCTGCAGCGGGAGCGGGCCAAGATTCTGGGTCTGCTGCAGAACTTCGACCGGAACCGGTTCACGATCTTCCAGTCGCTGACCACGCTGCGCATGCTCGCGCTGGACCCCGCCCTCGTGGATCCGGAGTCCACGGCGTCCTCATCCAAACTCGACGCACTGTTCGAACAGCTACCCCAGATCGTGGCCGAGGGCCACCGCCCGCTGGTGTTCAGCCAGTTCACGAGCTTCCTGAAACTGGTTGCCGCGCGATTGGACGAGGCCAAGATCCCGTACAGCTACCTGGACGGTTCCACGCGGGATCGCGCGGGAGCACTCGACAAGTTCCGCAGTGGCCGAGCGCCCGTGTTCCTGGTGAGCCTGAAGGCCGGTGGCTTCGGTATCAACCTAACCGAGGCCGACTATTGCTACCTGTTGGATCCGTGGTGGAACCCCGCCACGGAGAACCAGGCCGTGGACCGAACGCACCGCATCGGACAGTCCAAGAAGGTCATGGTGTACCGGATGGTGGCTGAGAACACCATTGAGGAAAAGGTCATGGAACTCAAGCAGCGCAAGGCCGATCTGTTCGCCGCGGTGCTCGACGACGACCGCGCGTTCTCCTCCGCCATCACCGCCAACGACATTCGTTCTCTCCTGTCACCCTGATTCGTGCGCGGGCAGTGGAGTCATAATCGCGCGGGGTATCGACCGGGCACACGTGGATAGTTACCGTAAGCATCAGCGGCACACCTTGCTGCGAATGATCCTTAAGGATTGTTCTCCCTGATCGGCCGCCGTTTTCTTGCGTTCGGAGTGAAATTCATGTGCCCCACCGTCAACCCGGAGACGCCAGTCCCCGGGGGCCGTCACAGACTCGAGCGGGCCGGCATCGGTGTGGTTGACATCACGGAACCATGCCATTCGGCCGCCGAGTGGGAGAAACTCCAGGCGCTGTTCGCCGGAGCCATTGTCGACCTCCTGTGGAACGATTTCCTCGTCCTCGAATACGACGGCGCCCCCGCTGGTTCTGACACGCCGGCCGCCTGGGTCCGCACCGGCCCAGGCGGCGCCGAGTGCGCCGTCAGTTCGGCGCACCAGCTACCGCCGGAGGAGTGGCCCCACCGCACCGAATACTTCGAGAACGCCGGCTGGAACCTTCCGTTGGCCCCGGATCAGCCGTGGACTTCTGGACCGCACGAACCCGAAGAGGCCGCCCACCGCGTATTGACCGCGCTGCGCGACGGTCGCTCGTGCGACGATCCGTACGCCTTCCACTGGGGTACGGGCAGCTTCCCCGTCCCCGAGGGGCGCACCGGCACGTTGACCGTGATCGATCCTGAGCAGTGCCCCACCGACACTGATATGTAATTCAGATTAAGTCACGCAGCATTCATATTTCCCTCACTGTGATTTTCCCCATATGGTGAGCTGAGCCCAGCACACCACCTCACCAGCGGGAGAACCGTGAGCACCTCAACCCGGCCGTCGCAGAACGCCCCGAAGTATTCGCTCGGGAAGGACTGGTCCCTGTCAGCGACCCTCGCTGGGTTCGTGGGTGTGGTCGTCTCCTACGCGGGTCCGCTCCTCGTGGTGCTGGAGGCCGCTCGAGCGGCGGGACTGAACTCCGAACAAACTGCCTCGTGGGTGTGGGCGATTTCCGTGGTGTCGGGAATTACCTGCGTGCTGTGCAGCTGGTGGTTCAGACAACCGGTCATGGTCGCATGGTCGATCCCGGGTGCCGCTCTACTGATCACATCGCTGGGCAACTTCTCGTTCTCGGACGCCATCGGCGCCTACATCGTCACCGCCGTGTTGGGCCTGATTCTGGGCGTCACCGGGTGGTTCGGCAAGATTCTGGACGCGATTCCCAAGCCCATCACGGCCGCCGTGCTCGCCGGCGTGCTTCTGCCTTTCTCCATTCAGGTGGCACCGTCCGTCGTCGAGAACCCCGCCCCCGCAGGCGCACTGGTCATCGGCTACCTGCTGGGCAAGCGCTTCATTCCCCGCTACGCCGTGTTCGTCGCGATGGGGTTGGGTGTCCTGGTGGCCTGGCTGACCGGAGCCATCAACGCCGTCTCCCCCGACTTCGGATTGACGGTGCCGGAGTTCACCATGCCCACGTTCTCGTGGGCCGCGATCGCCGGAATTTCCATCCCTCTGCTCATCGTGACCGCGGCCGGCCAGAACGCTCCGGGCCTGGCCATGATGAAGACCGCGGATTTCCCGCCCAACGACCGTGCGCTCCTGGGCGCGAGTGGGATCGCCTCCATCCTGTTCGCGCCGTTCGGATCGCACGCGCTGAACCTCGCCGCGGTCACCGCGGGTATTGCCACGAGCCCCGAGGCCCACCCCGAAACATCGACGCCGCTACGTCGCCGGCATTGCGTGCGGTGCCTTCTACATCCTGTTCGGCGCCTTCGCCTCAACGATCGTCACTCTGTTCTCCGCGATCCCGCCCGGACTCATTTCCGCACTGGCGGGCGTCGCACTGCTCGGGGCGCTTCAGGGCTCCATGTTCGACTCCATGCACCAGGGTGATCACCAACCCGCGGTGATCGAGGCCGCCCTGATCACTCTGGTCGTCACGGTGTCCGGCATCCAGCCGTTCGGCATCGTGTCCGCCTTCTGGGGCATTCTGGTGGGCGTGGCCGCCTTCGCGATCCTGCGGCGTCGTCCGCGCTGACCACGCAGCCTACGTGGCCCGAATGAGGCCCACGTGCGAACCGCGACCCAGGTTTCGGTCGCGGTTGGCTTGTTTTCGGATTCCCGAAACCCGGAATCGAGGCAGCGGCGTAAGATCTTGCCCCATGGGATTTTCAGAATCACCCCATTCCGACCACACGCCGTCCACCGAACCCACATCCGCACAAATCCGCCGTTGGCGCCATTATCTGGCCGACGAATTGGCGGAGGCGGCGATCTACCAGCACCTTGCGGATCGGGCATCCGGCCAGCAAGGTGAGATTCTGCACCAGGTCGCCGTGGCCGAGGGCCGTCACGCGGAGCACTGGCGGAGGCTCCTGGGTCCGTACGCTGACAAACCCGGGCGACCGTCACTGCGCGCCAGTGCGCTCATGTTCCTCGCCAAGCACTTTGGCACGGTCTTCGTTCTCGCGCTGTTGCAGCGGGCAGAATCCCGGTCCCCGTACCGTGAGGACCCGGACGCCTCGGAGGCGATGGCCGCGGACGAGGCCGTCCACGAGGAGATCATTCGGGCCCTGGCCACCGACGGCCGCACCAGGTTGTCCGGCAACTTCCGCGCAGCGGTCTTCGGCGCGAACGACGGGTTGGTCTCCAACTTGGCCCTCATCATGGGCATTGGTGCCACGGGTGTGTCCAGTTCGATCGTCATGGTCTCGGGCATTGCGGGCCTGCTGGCCGGTGCGCTGTCCATGGGTGCGGGAGAGTTCGTCTCCGTCCGCTCACAACGCGAACTCCTGGATGCCTCGCGCCCCACGCAGGTGACCCTCGAGGTCGCCCCGGAACTCGATCTCGACGCCAACGAGTTGACCCTGATCTATCGGGCCAGGGGCATGACCGAGGAAGCCGCGGAACACCGCGCTGCCGAGCGGCTCGGCCACTTCGAGTGCGACTGTGACCCGTCCTTGTCCTTCCAGGACGCCAAGGCGCGCGCCGCGCTCAGCCGTGACCAGAATGTCGAATACGACGACCCGAGGGGATCGGACGACAACCAAGCTCTCGGCACGGACCTGGGAGCGGCCGCTTCGAGTTTCTGTTTTTTCGCATCCGGCGCGATCATTCCCATCCTCCCGTATTTCTTCGGACTGGGCGGAGGCATGGCGTTGCTCGTGGGCATGTTCCTCGTGGGCCTTGCGCTGCTGTTCACCGGTGGCTGCGTGGGTCTGCTCTCCGGCGCATCTCCGCTCAAGCGAGGACTGCGACAGCTGGCCATCGGCTACGGCGCAGCCATCGCGACGTACCTCCTGGGGATGGCTTTTAATACCACCGTTGCATAACGAGGTTTGGTTGGCAGGGGTCTGGGCCGGTGGTTTACGAAACGCAAGCTTCCGAACTCGCGCGTTGTATTAAACGACCCAACATGACTTGTCCCCACTTTGGCCCACAAATTGCGCGGATGTAATATGCATATTCATGCTCTGGTCTGCAGTAACTCTCCTATCATCGGGCGAGGACTGACATTGGCCCTAGCCCGCGAATGGTTACGACTTGGTAACAAGTCCATTCCAAACAATTCACCGGTGGGGTAGAACGTACGCGTTCGCTGCACAGATCGATCGGCAGGTTACTGGTGACCGCATATTTCCGATATTCTTTGACCTGTGGTTCTCGAAACCACCACAACGGGAGACTTCGCACGGGATAAATCACCACACTTGCACTGGGGGGTGCTTTGTGGCTGATGCCCTGCGTTGATAGCCGCTCAGCCCACGGCTTCATCCCGTTGAGGCGTTTACGCCTGCCGGTGGCTGCTGGTTCTCTAACAGAGGCGCACCTCTCCCCGCGCCGGACGGGCTCCTACCGTCCGCTCTGGTGGCCACCGGTTGTAACCGCCCCCCGTTACCTTTTTCATGACGCCGGTGTCCGGGAGGATGAAGGCGTAGGTAACCAGCCGGCCCCGGCATGATGTCCGCCCCCAGTCGCTTATGATCCGGGGGGTGTAGTCACCGGGGTCGGTACTGGTTCACACGGACCGCTAATAGAAGCACGACCCGTCAGGCGGGACTTTGTAACGTGGATGCGGGCGAGTGAACCACCTGGTCACCTCACCTCCACCCCTGCGTGATGAAGAAGGTGACCACCATGGAACATCAGCTCTACCTCGGGATCGACGTCGGCAAGACCGCCCACCATGCCACCGGTTTGAGCGCTGAGGGCACTGTCGTGCACGATAAATCCCTCCCGCAATCCGAACCCAAGATCCGTGAGCTCCTCCAGGACCTAGCCGCTACTCACGGGCCTGTGCTGGTGGTTGTGGATCAACCCAAGACCATCGGTGCCCTGGTGATCGCGGTGGCCCAGGATCTGGGCATCGAGGTGGCTTACCTGCCCGGGCTGACCATGCGCCGGGTCGCGGACCTGCACCCGGGGCAAGCGAAAACCGATGCCCGGGATGCGTTCATCATCGCCAACACCGCCCGCACCATGGCCCACACCCTGCGTGGGATTACCCTGACCGAGGAAGACATCGCCGAACTGTCGATGTTGTGTGGGTTCGATGATGACCTCGCCTCCCAGATCACCCAAGTCCGCAACCGGCTGCGCGGGTTCCTCACTCAGATCCACCCCGCCCTGGAACGCGTGCTGGGCCCGCGACTGGCCCACCCAGGGGTGATCGCCCTTTTGGCCCGGCACTCTTCCCCGGCCCGATTGAAGACCGCTGGCCGCGGCCATGTACGAGCTCTACTGAAGAAGCACGCGCCCCGGTTGGCGGAGAAACTCACCGAGGAGATCTTCACCGCCCTGGCCGAACAAACCGTGATAGTCACGGGCACCTCGGCGGCGGAGAAGATCATCGGGCGCCTGGCCGACCAGCTCGCGCAACTGGGCGCCCAGCGGGTGGAGATCGAGACCGAGATCCTCACGGTGGTCGATGCGCACCCTCTCACCCAGGTCCTGACCTCAATGCCCGGGGTAGGGGTCAGGACAGCAGCACGGCTGCTCACCGAAGTCGTGGGCAAGGACTTCAAAGACGCCGGACACCTGGCTTCCTACGCCGGGATCGCACCCGTGACACGCAGGTCCGGGACCTCGATCCGCGGGGAATCACCCTCCCGGCGGGGCAACAAGGTCCTCAAACGGGCTTTGTTCCTCTCCGCCTTCGCCTCGCTGAGTGCTAGCCCCGCTTCACGGGCCTATTACGATCGAAAACGGGCCGAGGGTAAACGCCACAACCAAGCTGTGATCGCACTGGCCAGACGACGAACCGATGTGCTCTACGCCATGTTGCGCGACGGATCTTTCTACCAAGAACCCACCCCACCGACCGTGGCCCTAGCCGCTTGACGAAAACCATAGAAGCACCCCCCGTGCGGCACACGCTCGCCGCGCATCAATCGCGAGATATCGCTCTCACGGACATCGTCCGCATGGCTTGGGGACCGGACTCACCGATAGGATCGTCTACGGCCCTCTCACGTGCCGTTGTCACTGTTGTCCTAGGAGATCCCACTGATGTTCGCCCCGCTGTCCACACCCGATGAACACATCTTGACCGTCCACTGCCCCGAGGCTTACGGATTGGTCAGCGCTGTGGCGTCGAACCTCACGAATCAGGGCTGCGACATCTTCGACGTCAAGCATTTCTCCGACCGTCACAACAGTGAGTTCTTCATCCGGTGCCACACCATGAGTGACCCGGGAACGGTCACCACGGAATCTCTCATCGAGGGGTTCCAACCCGTCGCCGATCGACACCGCATGCGATTCCGTCTGGTCAATGCACGGAAGAAGACCCGCGTACTGATCATGGTCTCCAAGGTTTCGCATTGCCTCGCGGACCTGCTGCACCGGCAGCGGGTCAACTCGCTGCCCATCGAGATCGTGGCCGTGGTGTCCAACCACACCGATCTCCAGCCGCTCGTGGACTTCTACGGCATTCCGTTCCACCATGTCCCGGTCACCAAGGACACCAAGCCCCAGGCGGAGGCCGAGCTGTTGGAGCTCGTGGATCACTACGACACCGAGCTGGTCGTGCTTGCCCGCTACATGCAGATCCTCTCGGACGATCTCACGCGCGCCCTGTCCGGCAAGTGCATCAACATCCACCACTCGTTCCTGCCCTCGTTCAAGGGTGCCAAGCCGTACCACCAGGCCTACGACCGCGGCGTGAAAATGGTGGGCGCCACCGCGCACTACGTCACCTCTGATTTGGACGAGGGTCCCATCATTGCCCAGCGGGTCATCCCCGTGGACCACGCGCACACCCCCAGTGACCTGGTGGCCGTTGGCTCCGACGCCGAGACCCAGGCACTGTCGCGAGCCGTCAAATGGCATGCGGAGGGCCGCGTGGTGATCTCCGGCAACCGCACCATCGTGCTCGCCTGACCCAGGCCCCCAAAGTCTCCGCATAAACGCCGACGCCGCTCCCCCACCAAGGTGGGCGAGCGGCGTCGTTGTGTGCGGGCCGGGTCAACCGGCCGCGCGCCGCTTACTTGCCTTCGAAGATCTCGCGCATGAGCTGGGCGGTCTCAGAGGGAGTCTTGCCCACCTTCACGCCGGCAGCCTCGAGTGCTTCCTTCTTGGCCTGAGCGGTTCCGGAGGAGCCGGAGACGATGGCGCCCGCGTGGCCCATGGTCTTGCCCTCGGGAGCCGTGAAGCCAGCAACGTAGCCGACGACCGGCTTGGTCACGTTGGCCTTGATGAAGTCAGCGGCGCGCTCCTCTGCGTCGCCACCGATCTCACCGATCATCACGATGGCCTCGGTTTCCGGATCCGCCTCGAAGGCTTCCAGAGCGTCGATGTGCGTGGTACCGATGACCGGGTCACCGCCGATACCGATGGCGGTGGTGAAGCCCAGGTCACGCAGCTCGTACATCATCTGGTAGGTCAGGGTGCCGGACTTGGAGACCAGGCCCAGCTTGCCCTTACCGGTGATATTGGCCGGGGTGATGCCCAGCAGGGACTCCTCGGGGGAGATGATGCCGGGGCAGTTGGGGCCGATGATGCGGGACTTGGGCTTGCCGTCCGCGCCGGTGTTCGCCTTGGCGTGGGCCCAGAACTCAGCAGAGTCCTGAACCGGGATGCCCTCGGTGATCACCACGATGAGCGGGACCTCGGCATCAATGGCCTCAATCACGGCGTCCTTGCAGAAGGCCGGCGGCACGAACACGATGGACGCGTTCGCACCGGTCTCGGACACTGCTTCGGTGACGGAACCGAAAACGGGCAGCTCTACGTCCTGGCCGTCCTTGTCCTTGTGGTTCACCGTGGTGCCGGCCTTACGGGCGTTGACACCGCCGAGCACCTGGGTGCCGGCTGCGAGCATACGGGCGGTGTGCTTGGTGCCTTCGCCGCCGGTGATGCCCTGAACGATGACCTTGGAGTCTTTGTTCAAAAAGATCGACATGTCTTCTTCCTGATAGATCTACGCGTGGGCGATTACTTGGCGGAGTGGGCCAGCTCGGCGGCCTTGTCGGCGCCGGAGTCCATGGTTTCCGCGGAGGTGACCAACGGGTGGTTGGCGTCGGCGAGGATCTGGCGACCCTCTTCGACATTGTTACCGTCCAGACGAACCACGATGGGCTTGGTGGCGGAGTCGCCCAGGATTTCCAGGGCCTTCACGATGCCGTTGGCGACCGCGTCACACGCGGTGATGCCGCCGAACACGTTCACGAACACGGACTTGACCTGGGGGTCGTTGAGGATGACGTCCAGGCCGGCGGCCATGACCTCTGCGGAAGCGCCACCGCCGATGTCCAAGAAATTGGCGGGCTTCACGTTGCCGTGCTTCTCGCCGGCGTAGGCAACGACGTCCAGGGTGGACATCACGAGACCGGCACCGTTGCCGATGATGCCCACTTCGCCGTCGAGCTTGACGTAGTTGAGGTCGTTCTCCTTGGCCTTCTCCTCGAGGGGATCGGCGGAGGACTTGTCAGCCAGGGCTGCGTGGTCCTCATGACGGAACTCAGCGTTGTCATCCAGGGAGACCTTGCCGTCGAGAGCCAGAACGTCGCCGTTGCCGGTCTTGACCAGCGGGTTGACCTCCACCAGGGTGGCGTCTTCCTTGGTGTAGACCTCGCCCAGCTTCACGAGAACGGGCACGATCTTCTCAGCGGTCTCGGCGTCGAACTTGGCCTGCTCCACGATCTCGCGGGCCTTGGCCTCGGTGATGCCTTCCGCCGGGTTCACGTCCACACGGGCCAGGGCCTCGGGACGTTCCACGGCCAGCTGCTCGATCTCCATGCCGCCCTCAACGGAGCACATGGCGAGGTAGGAGCGGTTGGCGCGGTCCAGCAGCACCGAGAAGTAGTACTCCTCGGCGATGTCCGCACCCTCAGCGATCATGACGCGGTGAACGGTGTGGCCCTTGATGTCCATGCCGAGGATGTCCTTGGCGTACTGGTAGGCCTCATCGGCAGTCTTGGCGACCTTCACACCGCCGGCCTTGCCGCGACCGCCAACCTTGACCTGTGCCTTGACGACGGTCACGCCGCCGATCTTCTCTGCTGCTGCCTTGGCTTCTTCGGGGGTGGTGGCGACAATGCCGGCCAGCACGGGAACACCGTGCTTTTCGAACAGGTCGCGTGCCTGGTACTCAAACAGGTCCACGGATAAGTGTCCTTTGCGTCGAGGTGTTGTGTCGGTCCGCTCAAGCTCAGTGCTTCAACGGATCGACCTGATAGATCGGGGTAGGCCGCACGTGCGCACGGCAATACTGCCCTCAGGGTGATTTTAGTCCATTGAGTAGATAACTCGCGTCACACTTCAGTAGATGCAAAGCTCTCCGTGCGCTGCAATTCGCCGTTTCCTCGCCCAGGACTGATTGACTGGTGCCCATGCGAAGCGTGGAACTTGCGGATGTTTGGGATGCCCGCCCTGCCGACCGGGGGTTCATGACTGCTCTGGCCACCATGTCCTTCATCGGACTGGGCCTGGAACTGGTGGTCGACGGTTCCGTACTCACGGTCACCGGTGACATTCCCACGTATTACCCGTTGGCGTTGCAAATTCTTTTCTGGGTCGGATTGGGCCTGGCCTGGCTCGCACTCGCGCGCCTGTTGGTCGCTTGGTCCCGCCGCCGTGGCGTGGACCCGATGCCCTCCGAGTTCGGCACTCCGCTGAGTCACCGGACGTGGTCCAGGACCTTCGTGTGTTTTGTCGCCGCCGTTCTCGCGGCCATCGTGTTGCCCGTGTTCGTCACGGACTCGTGGAGCATGGCGCCGGTCCGGAACTATTTCGAGCTCTACGAGATGTACGGACCCGTTGCATGGTTGCCCATGGTCGCTTGGCTGGTCTATCACGTGGGTCGGGCGTGCCTGATCGCGAGCTTCCTGGCATACAGCCACCGCGCGTTACGCCTCCGCTTCTCGTTTCCGGCCGCCGGCTTCATTCCCTGGGGCGGAGTCGTGGTGGGAGTGTCACTCGGAGTGGTCATGTTCCTGGCTGCGGGAGGTGCCGTAGCAATAGCGACCCTGGTCAGCACGCTCTTGTTGGGAATCATCCATGTACTCACGGGAGAGTCGTTACGCACCACCGCGGTATTCACGGCGTTGGTGTTCCTGTTCCTCTAGGTGGTCCGCTGGTGCGTCGGTCTGGGCTCAGGACACCTTGCTGATGGGGGCGTAACGCAGCAGGAGTCGCTTCTCCTCCGCGCCGAAGCGCACCTTGGCCACGGTTTTGTCCCCGGATCCTTCGAGGGAGATCACGGAGCCTCTGCCGAATGCCGTGTGCTCCACGGCGTCACCCACGGACAGCGCCGGGATTTCTTTGCGCGGCTGCACTCGCCCCGCCGACGCCGCTCCGAGCCTCTTGAAGGACGCTCCCGATCCGGCCCCGGCCGCCCAGGAGGATCCGCTCATGGCGCCCCGCCGGTCCCCGCCCGCGTGGATGGGTGAACCCCATCCCAGGCCCGAGGAGGCCGACCCTTCGCGTTTCCAGTCCAACAGGTCGCCCGGAATTTCCTCCAGGAACGGACTGGGCGGATTGAACTGCGATTGACCCCACATGGAGCGGGATTCCGCGCGCGTGAAGTATAGCCGTTGCCGAGCGCGGGTGATGCCCACGTAGGCCAAACGGCGCTCCTCTTCCATGCTGGAGGGGTCCAAGAAACTGCGTTGGTGCGGGAAGATTCCGTGCTCCATGCCGGTGAGGAACACGACCGGGAACTCGAGCCCCTTGGCGGTGTGCAGGGTCATCAGCGTCACGACTCCCTGTGACCGGGCTTCCTCGACCTCCTTGGCGATCTGCTGCGCGCTGACCGAACCGTCCGCGGGTTCGGGCTGCTGCGGGATCTGATCCGCGTCCGCCACGAGAGCCACGTGCTCGAGGAACTCCCCCAACCCCTCGTCCGGGTGGTCCTTCTCGAATTCGCGGACCACGGCCACGAGCTCGGCCAGGTTTTCCACGCGGGATTCATCTTGGGGATCGTTGGACGAGCGCAGTGCCTCCAAGTACCCGGATTGCTCCAGGACGGCCTCAAGCACAGTGGTCACGGATGAGGTGCGCGACAATTCCTCCAGGTCGTCCATGAGTTGCACGAACTTCTCCACTGCATTGGCGGATCGCTTGGCCAGCCCGGGCGCCTCGTCCAAGCGGTGCATGGCCTGACTGAAGCTGATGTTCTCCCGATCCGCAAGTGCCGCAATAGCACCTTGGGCCCGGTCGCCGATGCCCCGCTTGGGTTCGTTGATCACGCGCCGCACATTGATGTCGTCTGCGGGGTTCGCAATGGCGCGCAAATAGGAGATGACGTCCTTGATTTCCTTACGCTCGTAGAAGCGTGTGCCACCGACCACCTTGTACGGCAGTCCCACGCGCATGAGGATCTCCTCGAGGGAGCGCGACTGCGCGTTGGTGCGGTAGAAGACGGCCACGTCCCCGGGACGCACACCATTTTCGTCCTGGAGGCGATCGATCTCCTCGGAAATGAAACGAGCTTCTTCGTGCTCGTTCTCCGCGGCGTAACCGATGATGGGTGCGCCGCTGCCCTCGGCCGTCCAAAGCTTCTTGTCCCGGCGACCCGAGTTCTGCGAGATCACGGAGTTGGCCGCGGATAGGATGTTCTGGGTGGAACGGTAGTTCTGTTCGAGCAGGATGGTCTGGGCCGAGGGGAAGTCCCGTTCAAAGTCCGTGATGTTGCGGATGTCTGCGCCGCGGAACGCGTAAATGGACTGATCGGAGTCACCCACGACCGTGAGTTCGGCCGGCGGCAAACCGGTCTCGTCACGGTAGTTCTCCGAGGTGCCGCCCACCAGTTCACGCACCAGGGCGTACTGCGCGTGGTTGGTGTCCTGGTACTCGTCCACCAGGATGTGCTTGAAACGGCGACGGTAGTAGTCAAGGACCTGGGGGAAGGCCCGGAACATATGCACCGTTTCCCCGATGAGATCGTCGAAGTCCAGGGCGTTGGCCGCCCGCAGCCGCTGCATGTAGCCCCGGTAGACCTCGGCCACGGCCATCTCGAACGGATCAGTGCTGTTGGCCCGGGACAGGAACGTCTCGTCATCCACGAGCTCGTTCTTGAGTGCGGAGATCTTGTGCTGAATGGCCTTGGGCGCAAAGCGCTTGGGATCCAGCTCGTGCTGCTTGGCGACCTGGGTGATCAAACGTAGCGAATCGGCGGCGTCGTAGATCGAGAAATTGGAGGTGAGGCCCAGGGTCTTGGCCTCGCGGCGCAGAATCCGCACGCAGAGGGAGTGGAACGTGGAGATCCACATGGAGCGAGCGGAGTCCCCCACCAGGTCCTCGATGCGTTCGCGCATTTCGGCCGCGGCCTTGTTGGTGAACGTGATGGCCAGGATCTCACCGCGATTGGCTCGCCCCGAGGCCAAGAGATAGGCGATCCGATGCGTGAGCACCCGAGTCTTACCGGAACCCGCACCGGCCACAATCAGCAGCGGCGATCCGGCGTGCTCCACGGCAGCGCGTTGCGGTTCGTTGAGCCCCTCCACCAGTTGCCCGGTGGAAGCACCCTGGTGCGCGGGTGTAGCGGGCGCGGACGACGAACGCACCGAAGCGGCCGAGAGCAAAGGGTTGTCTGCGAGGTAATCCATGGTCCGCCCAGTGTATCCAGGCCGTCAGACACCCATTACATGGAGAATTACACGAGGATTGCGCTCACACGTACTTGGGCTCGAGCATGTGGCGACCGTTGGCGTCGTCGACCCACAGCTGCGAGTCCGCCACGGTCACGCGAATTGGTGCCTCCAACGTGAAGTCGTCATCATCGAACTCGTTGGGATCCTGTTCGGGCCCGCCATACGTGGTGAAGACTTCCATCTCATTGACGTCCAGATGACGGATCGCGTGATTACCGGTATCGGCCACCACGATCGAACCGTCGTAGAGAACTTGGAGATCTTCGGGATGGTTGAGCTGGGCTTCATCCGCGGGGCCGTCCTTGTACCCTGCCCCGTGACGTCCGATCACCGTAACCACATGGGGTCCGCCGTCGGGTCGGTCCGTGTCGATCTCGATATAGCGCAACGAGGACGAATCCTTGTCGACGAACCACAGCCGTCCGTCCCCGGATTCTGTGATGGACACCGTGGAAGCGAACTTGGCCTGCGCGATGCGGCCGTCTCGACGACCCTTCTCACCGGTCCCGGCGTATTCCTGGAGGGTGTCGGTGTAGGCATCCCACCGGAACAGTTGATGCCTGGAGGGAACCGCCACGATGACCGCCGAGAGCTTGTGGGACCACACGATGTCCACGATTTTGGCTCCGTCCAGGCACGAGCAATCTATTCGCCGCCGAACGGTGCTGTGATCAGTCTCGTAGAGCGTGAGCGCGGACCCTTGATCCACACGCATGAGGAACCCGTCTGGCAGGCCGATGGAAAGTTCCACAACCGTCACCATCCTTCCGCGGTGCCCGCGGGGCACCTAGTGTCACCGGCGATTTTCCGATGTGTACCCGTAGTCACAAAGCCTACTCCCACGCGACCCACCTGTCCGCGAACTCTCGGCAACGCCCGTGGACCCAGGAACCGGGGATAATGGCTGTCATGGGCATGACCAATTCGCAGAAGGCCAAGAAGTACGGAAAGTCGGCGGGCTCGTCGAAACGCGCGGGTGCCACGGCAGCCCCAGCGCCCCGCAGGGGACAACACGTTCACGAGATGCCCAACGGTGCGCTCAAGGCCGAGCCGGCCAAGGCGTCGTCGGCGTCGATCGTGGTGGGCGCGGTACTCGTGATCGGCCTCGCGATCTGGGCGTACTACCATGCCGTCGTTCTGCCGGGCTTCAGTGAGCGAGCCGCGGGCGGCATGGGGGTTCCGGAGCTCCAGTTCGGCGGCTTCGACCAGCCGTACATTGCGCAGTTCTCGCAAGCCCTCGGCGACACCGGACTGGGCGATTACACCGGGGTCCACGCGACCACCGGCCTGTTCGCGCCCCTCCTCTTCGCGCTGGGATTGCTCTTGTTCTTCGGCCTGAACACCGCCAAGCGGGCCGTGAAGTGGCTGTTCTGGTTGGTGGCACTCGCGTACGCCCTGGTTTTCATACTCGGCAACCGGGCTCTCGAAGCCGCCGTGGCCTCCCCCGACGACACCGCTCTGGTCTCCTCGGCCTCGGGCCTCGTGTTCGCACGCTGGGCCTTGCTCGCCGCAGTGATCGTGGTGGCCTTGATCGTGAACATCATGGTGGTGCGCCGCAAGCTCAACGACTTCGCGCAGGGCAAGCTCCCCGGCCAGAAACCCCACGACTGAGTCTTGACATGTAAAAGTCCCACCGGCAACGGTGGGACTTTTTCGTGCCCTCGATTGGATTCGAACCAACGACACCGGCTTTAGGAGAGCCGTGCTCTATCCCCTGAGCTACGAGGGCAACGAGAACATAGTTTATGCCGCGTGAACGTCCGCCGCGAGTTGGAACCCCCACAATGGAACCATGACCTTGTTTATCGACCCTCCCCGGTGGCCCGCGCACGGAACAGTCTTCTCCCACCTGGTCTCGGACACCTCGGTCGCGGAGCTTCACGCGTTTGCCGCAACACTGGGGATCTCACCGCGCGCCTTCGATCTGGACCACTATGACGTCCCGGCCCACCGCCACGCTGACGCCATGGGTGCCGGGGCCATTCCCGTGGACGGTAAAGAACTGGTCAAGATCCTCGTGGCCAGCGGTATGCGGGTGCCCGCACGACGCCGCCCCAAACGGTTGGCATCGGCTCTGCACCAGCGCTGGCACAGCTTGTTCCCGGGCATGCCCTGGCTCAGTGAGGAACTCGTGGAACGGTGGAGCGAGCCGCATCGCAGCTATCACGATCTCAGTCATCTCCTGCGTGTGCTCGAGTCCATCGAGATTCTCACGGAACCGCGCGAGCACCCGGAGCTGATGGCCGCAGCGTGGTTCCACGATGCCGTTCACCAGGGGCAGGCCGGTACGGACGAACAGCAATCGGCCGATCTCGCGAGAAACCGATTGAGCATGGCCGGTTGGGACGGGGATCGCTGCCGACGCGTAGCCGACTTGATTCTGGTGACCGTGGACCACCGGCCCGCTCCGGACGATGTTGAAGCGCAAACCCTCGTGGATGCGGATCTGTCGATCCTCGGAGCGGATCAGGCCACTTACGATGAGTACGCCCGAGACGTTCGTGACGAATACCGCCACGTTCCGGACTCGGAGTTCGCACCGGCCCGCGCCGAGATCTTGACGCGATTGCTCGACAAACCCGCGCTCTTCCACACCGACCGAGGGGCGGAATTATGGGAGGAACGCGCGCGGAGTAACGTGCGCGTCGAGATTTCAGCGCTTGAGGCGATCGCCCGGATCTGACGCCACGGTCGCGGACGTCTTGGAGCGGCGTCGGCGATAAAGCAGCGTGGCCACGACCAGGCCGACCACGATGCCCACGCCACCGAACACCGACAACCACATGGCTGCGTGGCCCACGAAGGCCGCCACGATGAATCCCACAATGATGCCGGGGATCGCGCCGGCGACCATACCGATGGCGAGGTACGTGAATTCCTGATCCAGGGGCGTGCGCGCTGCGCGTGAGTAATCGGTGGGCATGGTCCTCATTTTAGATCGATCCTCTGAATGCCGCGTGAACGGGGTGATCCACAAAACATGCGTGTAACGCAAAAACACACGAACCCCGTGGTCGGCGGGGTTCGTGTGGTTTTGCTATTTTCTCATCGGGGCCGGGTACACAACCGGTCCCGACTCGAGGCGTGGCACCGTCAAGGACGGGTGCCTACCGCGGATAAGTGAGTGTCTAGACTCAGCCCACGCGGATGAATTCGGGGCCGGAGCCCACGTTGACGCTCTGCTTCACGGTCTGGTTGCCGTTCCAACCACCGTGGATAGCCTGGCCGTCACCGGCGTAGATGGCGACGTGTGCGAAGCCGGAACCACCGTTGGCGTAGTAGGCGATGTCACCGGCCTTGGCCTCGGAAGCAGACACCTGGGTGCCCAGGGACTTGTAGCTCTCGGGCCAGCCGTGGTGGTTGATGCCAACAGCCTTGAGGGAGTTGGTCACCAGCATGGTGCAGTCCTGGGTGACGCCGATCTGACCCTCAGCAGCGCTCAGGATGGCCTGGCCCTTGCCGCTGGCGGAAGCGTTCGAGGACTGCGGAGCCACGGTGGCGGGCTTCTCAGCCGGTGCGGCCGGTGCGGCCGGAGCAGCAGGCTTGGAAGCCTCAGCGGCCGGAGCCGGAGCGGCGGGAGCCTGAGCAGCGGGAGCGTTGTTGTTGGACGCGGGGGTCACAACCGGAGCGGCGGGAGCCTGGTAGGCAACGCCGGCTTCCTGAGCTGCAGCAGCTTCGCGTGCCTGGGTGTCAGCGTTTGCCGGAGCAGCGTGGCGGCCCTGAGCAACGGGAGCCTCGGCAGCCGGTGCCTGAGCAGCGGGAGCCTGGGCGGCCGGAGCAACCGGGGTCACGTTCTTGGAAGCGGGAGCAACCTTGATGGAAGCAGCTTCAGCCGCGGGAGCCTGAGCAGCCGGAGCAACCTCGGCCTTGGGAGCCTCGGGGGCGGGAGCAACCTGGGAAGCGGGCACTGCCTCGACCACTGCGGGAGCTGCCTCAGCCTTGGGAGCCTCAGCCTTCGGGGCTGCCTTCTCTTCCTTCTTCTCGGCCTTCTCAGCCTTGGAGGAATCGGACTTGGCGGCCGGCTCGGCGGTTACAGTCTGCTCTGCGGCGGGAGCCTCGGCCACGACGGCTGCGGGGGTCTCGTCGGAAGCGTTCTGGGTTGCCTGCACGGAGACGGTGGTGGCGAGAGCCAAACCGGAGAATGCAGCAACGGCGGCCACGGTGCGGGCCTTACCGGCGAAGAGGCCGGCGCGAGTCTGGGTGTTCGTTTCGGGCGACATACGTCAGGGTTCCTTACGCGTTCGGAGACCGCCCACAGGCACGGGAGTGTGCTGAAGATCAGCGCGCGGAAACATGCGCGAATCATTCAAGGGTGCGGGCGGAGGGGCACGATGGTGCCGGATCAAAGAAAAGGTGGGGTCATCGGGGACCCGACTGACGGTGCGGTGGCAGAGCACGTGCCCGTCAAGACGCGCAGTAGCTGGGCGGCGATTGGATCGCCGCCCAGCTCATGCGGATCAGCGTACGGAGTAGTAGCCGTCCAGCTGCATAGCGTTCACGGAGTGAACCTGCGTGCCCTGAGATGCATTCAGAGCGGAGATCATCTGGCCGTTGCCGATGTAGATACCCACGTGGCCGCCACCGTTCTGGGAGACCAGGTCACCCGGCTGCGGGGTGGAGGTGGGGGTGGCCGATGCGAACTGTGCCCACGTGGTGCGGGGCAGGTCCACGCCGTGCTGAGAGTAAACCCACTGCACGAACGAGGAGCAGTCCCACTGCCCGGGAACGGCGGGGCCACCGTAGACGTAGCCCTGGCCAACACCCTGGAACGCGGTGCCGACGACGCCGCTTGCGGAAGAGTTGGACTGGGTGGAAACGCCCGAGTCCTGCTCGGTGTGGCTGGAAGCCTGCGCCACGCCGCCTGCAGCGGGAGCAGCCGGTGCCTGTGCGGCAGCGGGAGCCTCGGTGGTCCAGGAGTAGCTGGTGCCACCCAAGGAATCGAGCGAGGACACGGACTGGTAACCGTAAGAGGTGTTGCTGCCCAGCTCGACGATGCCGCTGTTGGCCTGAGCCGGGGCAACGATGCCGGCCACTGCAACGCCAGCAGCAGCTGCTGCGATGGAGGTGTTGCGGACTGCGTGCGAGTTGGTCTCGACGCGGTGGCGGGCAGAGTTCTTCGTAACAAAAGTCATTTTGGTTTTCCTCCCTGCGCCTACGAGGTGAGCTGTCGGGTTCGGATGGGAGACATCCGGCCGCACTCCAGCCAATGGCTTCGGTGTGACTTAACCCCAAGGACCCAAAAATCTTGACGGGCCCGAAGTTGGTTCCCCCGCTTCTGCCTTGCGGATTGTGTGTACGGATCACAGGCGATGGCAGAACTAGGCGGTACGCATGTGAGCGCCGATCTGACCAGCGATCGGCACGAAAAGAACAGTACATGACAGATAACGAAATTGTCACGTTTTGGTTACGACAGGTCACGAAACGAGTGCAGACGTGGATAAATGCGGCCTGATTAAGTCGAAATCCCGACAGAATCAGTCCCCCGTTTCGCTGTGGAGTGGAGGTGATTTTACCCTTGAAAACACCCTTTGACGTGGGAGAACACTACCTACCGCGGGTATGTGACGGGGCTCACATGTAGTACACACCGTGATGATCCACACATCCGGGGACAAGCCCAAAGTTGTTATCAAACTCAGTTCTGTTCGAGGTCCACGCGGATCGCTTTGGCGCTCACATGGTCCAGATCCACGCTGTGGCCCGTGTCTGTCACGGTCACCAGGACACGCAAATCATCGGAGTCCGAGGGGGCAACCTTGACGTGGGCCCCGTTCAGCACACCGGCTGAGCTGAGGGTCTCGATCAGCTCCTGATCCGCCTGAATGACCTCGGGGAGCAACCGTACGGTGAACGTGGCCGAGCGGTTCTGGGTCGCGGCGTCCAGAAGGTTCATCCCCTTGAAACGGTCGGCACCGACCTGAGGTCCGCCGATGGCGTCCATCCCCGGGATCGGCGTGCCGTACGGCGAGTAGCGGGGTTCATCCAGCAGCGCCATGAGGCGACGCTCGACCCGCTCACTCATTACGTGTTCCCAACGGCAGGCTTCCTCGTGGACATAGGCCATGTCCAGCCCCACGACGTCTGCCAGCAGACGTTCGGCCAGCCGGTGCTTTCGCATGACCTCGATGGCCTTGGACCGACCAGCCTCCGTCAAAGACAGGGAACGGTCCTTGAGGACCTCGAGCAGTCCGTCGCGCTCCATCCGGGAGACCGTCTGGGAGACGGTGGGCCCGGAATGCTGAAGACGCTCCACGATGCGGGCACGCATGGGCACAATGCCCTCTTCTTCAAGTTCGAGCACGGTGCGCAAATACATCTCGGTGGTGTCGATTAAATCGCCGCTCATGGTCCATCCTTCGAGAAATCTGGGTGCGCGTCGAGTAGGAGCGCTCTCATTCGGGGTTTCCTGAATAATTCACGATAAGCATATCGGCCCACTCCGACAGGTACGCCCGCCCCAGCACACTGCGTCCTCCCGCAACCTGGAGGGGGCAGAATGGGAACTGCCTCAATGATCCACCACGCTAGGAGCACCGTGTCCGAGTTGCCTGTCATTCCCGCCTCCCTGTTGCCCGCGGACGGGCGCTTTGGCGCGGGCCCGTCCCGCGTCCGACCGGAACAGGTCAGCGCCCTGGTCGATGCGGGCCACAATCTCCTGGGCACCTCGCACCGCCAGGCTCCCGTACGCAATCTCGTAGGAGAGATCCGCGAAGGGCTCTCCGAGTTCTTCGGACTCCCCGAGGGCTACGAGATCATCCTGGGCTTGGGTGGCGCGAGCACCTTTTGGGACAGCGCCGCGTTCAGCTTGGTACGACGCCGCGCGCAGCACCTCTCGTTCGGGGAGTTCGGTTCCAAATTCGCCCAGGTGACCGACCGCGCCCCGCACCTGGAACCTTCGGACATCCTGCGCGCGGACCCCGGGTCGCGACCGGCCGGCCCCGCACCACGGGCGGACATCGACGTCTACGCGTGGCCCCAGAACGAGACATCGACCGGCGTGATCATGGATGTCACTCGGCCGCAGGGAACCGACCCTGACGCGCTGACGATCATTGATGCCACGTCCGCCGCGGGTGGAATGCACGTGGACATCAGCGAATCCGACGTCTACTACTTCTCTCCGCAGAAGAACTTCGGTTCCGACGGCGGTGTGTGGTTCGCGGCCGTTTCTCCCGCCGCGCTGGATCGGATTTCCGAGCTCTCGCGTTCCGACCGTTGGATCCCGGATGTCCTGTCGCTGGCCACGGCGGTGGAGAACTCCCGCAAGAATCAGACCTATAACACTCCGGCTCTGGCGGGTCTCGTCATGCTCGGCGAGCAAGTGCGCTGGCTCAACGCCAACGGTGGAATGGCGTGGGCCGCCGGACACACCGCAGCCACCTCGTCCCTCGTGTACGACTGGGCCGAACGAACTCCCACTGCGACCCCGTTCGTTGCCGATCCGCAGCATCGCTCCCCCGTGGTCTGCACCGTTGATTTCGACGACAGCGTGTACACCGCCCGCCTGCTGTCCGTGCTCCGTGCCAACGGTGTGGTGGACGTGGACCCCTATCGGAAACTCGGGCGCAATCAGCTGCGCATCGCCACGTTCGCCTCAGTGCCCCAGTCCGACGTCCAGGCATTGCTCGCGTGCATCGACTGGGCCTTGGCCAACGCCCTGTCCTGATCGTCCCGGCCGGTCTCGAAAGCACCTGCTCAAGGTGCGTAGCCCCGGAGAGCTGAGCGGGCGGCGTCGTAGTTGACGACGCCGCCCGCTCGGCTTTAACAGATCGCTCGCCTACTCGACCGCCGGTTCTTCACGAACCCGCCCTTGCTCCTTGCGTAACCGCCAGAAGAACCACGCCCCGATTGCCGCACCGATCAGGCCCGCGGCCACCGCGGACCCCATGCCCCAGCGGGCGCCCAGAGTATCGGTGAGCCAACCGACGGCGGGTGCACCGATGGGCGTGCCGCCCATGAAGATGGCCATGTAGAGGCTCATCACGCGCCCGCGCATAACGGGGGACGTGGTGGACTGCACGTACGCGTTGGCCGTGGTCATGATGGTCATGGCCGAGACGCCACTCGGTATGAGCCACAGCGCGAAGATCACCAGGGACGGCGCGGTTGCGGCACCGAGCGTCGAGAGTGCGAACGCTATGCACCCCGCGAACAGGAACCGCAGTCTGGCTCGCGCCCGCTTGGCCGCCAGTAGCGCACCGGTCACCGTTCCGACGGCGAGCATCGAGTTGAGCACCCCGAACTCCTGCGAACCGCGACCGAATTCAGAGCCCGCCATGGCGGCGAGATATACGGCAAAGTTCATCCCGAACGTACCGATCATGAAGATCGTGGCCATCACGGCGACCAAATCCGGCCGGTGCACTACGTATGCCATGCCCTCGCGGATCTGACCTCGCCCTCGCTTGGTCTTGGGCATCAACCGTAATTGTTTGTCATTGATCGCCAGGATCGCGGCAATCATGGCCGCGAACGTCACAGTGTTCAGCAGGAAGACCCAACCGGAACCAATTGCTGCGACCAGGACACCGGCCACGGCCGGGCCGATCAACCGCGCGGAGTTGAATGAGGTGGAATTCAGGGCCACCGCGTTGGAGAGGTGGGTGTCCGGCACCATTTCGGACACGAAGGTCTGTCGTACCGGCGCATCGAACGTCGCGACAATGCCCAAGCCCAGCGCGAACGCATACACGGTGACGAGATCTGCCACTCCGAACAGCACCATGAGCCCCAGCCCGGCGGCCAGCACTCCCATGAGGGTCTGGGTCACCAGGAGGATCCTGCGCCGGTCGTAGCGGTCCGCCGTAACACCCGCGTACGGGGCCAGCAACAGCTGCGGCAAGAACTGCAGGGCCATGACCACGCCCATGGCGGTTGCATCGTGGTCGGTCAGTTCATCGAACACCAGCCAGGACTGCGCCGTGCGCTGCATCCATGTCCCGATGTTGGACACCAGAGCACCGGTGAACCACAACCGGTAGTTGCGGATCTTCAGAGAACGAAACATCCCCGTCCCCGGCGTTTCCGCTGGGCCGGGGTGCTCGTTGGTTTCACCGGCGGACGAGGGCGCTCTTACGATGACGCCTCGTTCTCGTCGGTCGTCCCTGCCTCTGTGGCTGCGTCCTCGTCAGGTTGCCCGGCGCCGGTTTCGGTGGCGTCCGCTTCAGTGGTCTCGGTGGACCCGGCCTCAGAGCCCGCAGAGGGAGAGTCGGGGTTTTCGCCCTGGCCCCCTGATTCCTCGACCTGGTCGTGGTCTTCCTGATCATGGACGGCCTGCATGCGTTCTTCCCAAGGAACCCAGTCGGGAGCCAGCAAAGAATTTTCGCCGGCCAACAACCCGACCTCGCACACCGTGACCAGTTTGGTCCGGGGCGCCCTGGCCACCGTCGCGAACCAGGTCCATCCTGGATACCCGGACATGGTGCACTCGAACAGGTGGGTCAGCAGTCGGTCCTCGTGCACGTCGATGCCCAGGTGTTCCCCCACGTTCTCCGCACCGGCGGAATCCACGACCGCCTGGCGGGCGATGTCGACGGCCTGGGCGAGCGTGCCGTCCTGTTTGGGCGCACGACGTCGCAGGGTCGCCACCGCGGCGGGCTGATCCGTACTCTCGGCGGTCCCCTCAGGCTGCGTGGTGGTTTCCTCAGACATCGAGCTCATCCGCCACGGTGCGCAGGATGGAGGCGATCTTGTGTCCGTGCGCACGGTCCGGGTACCGGCCCTTGCGCAGTCCGGTAGACATGTCGTCCAGCAGGCGGATCAGGTCTTCCGTCAGCACCGCCATCTCCTCGGCCGGCTTGCGGGTGTTACGAGCCACGGAAGGCGGCTTGCTGATGATCGTGGCGGACAGGGCTTGGGCACCGCGGCGTCCGGCGGCAATGCCGAAATCCATGCGGGTTCCCGGCTTAACTGTGGTGACTCCCTGCGGGAGGGCGGAAGAGTGTAAGAACACTTCCTGTCCATCATCCGTTGCCAGGAAGCCGAAACCCTTCTCGGAATCGAACCACTTGACTTTGCCCGTGGGCACGCGGATCACCTCAGTTTCTCTTGTCTCGCTCCCGGCCCTGGTGGGCGGGGCGTTCACGGTCGTCTAAGAACTCTTGAGTCTATCCCCTCGCCGGAGTGGTCCGAGCCGCTGTTCACCCACCGCGTGAGCTGAATTGGTACCTTGGTGACCATGTCTGATCCCACACACACGGAACACCCTCAGCCCGCCCGACCCGTCCGTATCGGAGGCCTCACGGGGCTGGGTATGATCGCCTTGATCCTGGCCGCACTGAGTTCGGTGTCATTGGTGATCGTCCTGATCGCGGCGCTCATGGGTCAGACCGTGTGGGGCGGATTCACGATCTTCCCCGCGATCTTCTTCCCGGTGGCCTTCATGCTCATGTGCATCGAGCTGGCTCGCACGGCGCTCAGGCGACGCCGCCGCTGAACCCGACCGAGCGGCGTCGGACGCGTCCAGACAACCGCAGGAATTGCTTCAGTCTGTGCTCAGGAAACTCCGAGATACTGGCACGGTGAACGATAAGACTCCTGAAGCCAAACTGCTCGTCGTCGACGACGAACCCAACATCCTCGAGCTGCTGGCAACGTCGCTGCGCTTCGCCGGCTTCGAGGTGGTGACCGCGGCCAACGGGCGCGACGCCCTGCTCAAGGCGGAGGCCGAGAACCCGGACCTGGCTGTTCTTGACGTCATGCTCCCGGACATGGACGGATTCTCCGTGACCCGCAAGCTGCGCGCCGCTGGTCGTCACTTCCCCATCCTGTTCCTCACCGCCAAGGACGACACGGATGACAAGGTCACCGGCCTGACCGTGGGTGGCGATGATTATGTGACCAAGCCGTTCAGTCTGGACGAGGTGGTCGCCCGCATCCGCGCCGTGTTGCGCCGCACCCAGCCCATTGAGGAAGAGGACTCCAGGCTCCACGTGGACGACCTGGTCCTCGACGACGACGCCCACGAGGTCTTCCGCGGCGACCGCGAGATCGATCTCTCCCCCACCGAGTTCAAGTTGCTGCGTTATTTGATGCTCAACCCGAACCGTGTGCTGTCCAAGGCCCAAATCCTGGACCACGTGTGGGAGTACGACTTCAACGGTGACGCCTCGATCGTGGAGTCCTACATCTCGTACCTGCGCCGCAAGATCGACAACGATCCGGAACAGGCGCCGTTGATCCACACCAAGCGCGGTGTCGGATACCTGTTGCGCTCGTCCGACAAGCGCCACTGATCTCTTGACCCGGATTTCCCGCAGGTGGCGTTCCGCCTCACTGCGTTCGCAGCTCATGGTCCTCACGGGCCTGCTGCTGGCCACCAGCATTCTCGTGACCTCGCTGGTGGCCATTTCCGTGCTTCGGGACGCCCTGGTCGACAACACGGATCAGGAGCTGAGGCAGTCCGTGAGTTCCGTGTCCACGGCGCTCCTGGACGGCCTCGAGGGCACGATTGCCACGCCGGTCCCCCATTCCGGATACCTGTTGGACGCGCAGGGCAATGTGATTGCCGCGGCGGAGAACAGTCAGGATTCCAGCGCGACCCGGCCGGCCCCGGATCTCTCCGGCATGAATCTGTCCACCGTGGTGGCCAACAACTTGCAGCCCACCACCGTGTCCGCAATCGGCGCTCCCGAACGGAAATGGCGGGTCCTGCCGGCCAAGCTTCAGCACTACGACATGGCCGTGGTGGTCGCTCAACCTCTGGACCGCACCAATTCCATCATTTCTGCGGTGTCCCTGCTGACCTTCAGTTTTGGCCTGGCCACGCTGCTGGCCGCCATGGCGGTGGGGTGGGTCCTGGTCACCAGGGCCTTCGCGCCGTTGCGGGAAGTGGAGTCCACGGCCGCGCAGATCGCCGAGGGCGACCTGTCACAGCGCATGGAGGGCTACAACTCGCAGACCGAGATCGGTCAGTTGTCCATGTCGCTCAACACGATGCTCGGACACATCGAGGACGCGTTCGAGGCCCGCACCAGGTCCGAAACCAAGTTGCGTCGGTTCGTGGCCGACGCCTCGCACGAGCTGCGCACGCCTTTGGTGTCCATCCGCGGTTATTCGGAGCTGTACCGCCACGGTGCCCTGCAGAATCCGGAGGACGTGGGCAAAGCCATGGACCGGATCGAGTCCGAGGCCAAGCGCATGACTCAATTGGTCGAGGATCTGCTCACGCTGGCGCGTCTGGACGAACGCCGGGCAGCCACCATGCAGCACATGGATCTTTTACACCTCGCCTACGATGCCGCTTCCGACGCGCACGCCACCGCACCGGATCGCGTGGTCCAGGTGGTCGGGCTCTCGGACAGCACACCGGAGCAGGCCTGGACCCACGGTGACGAGTCCAAGTTGCGCCAGGTCGTGGCGAACCTGCTCACCAACGCGCTCCGGTACACCCCGGGCGGCACGCCCCTTGAGCTGGCGGTGGGCTTGGAACCGACCGTCGATTCCCAGTTCGACGCCGTGCTGCAGGTTCGCGATCACGGCCCCGGCATCCACGGCGACGACGCCGATCGGGTCTTCGAGCGCTTCTACCGCGCCGATTCCTCTCGCACCCGCGAAACCGGCGGTACAGGATTGGGGCTGTCCATCGTGGCGGCCATCGTGGAACAGCACGACGGCACCGTGAAACTCGAGGAGACCCCCGGCGGAGGAGCGACCTTCACCGTGCGAGTCCCGCACAGTCAGCCTGTGGATAACGCTCCCGTGATCGACTGAATCCACCGGGCGCGGTTGTCGACCCCCACCGTGACCAACGGCTGCCTACGGTGTGAGTGTCCGAGTATTCACGGAAGCTCACACCCACAGCAAGGAGACAGCCATGGCACAGTTCGTGGTCGATAGCGACACCATTGCCGCCAAATCCCAACAGGCCCAAGGCCACATCGAACGCCTGACCGGTGAGGTCAACGGCATGACCTCCACACTCACGGACCTGCAGAATTCCTGGACCGGTACCGCGTCCGCCAGCTTCCAGGAAGCCTTCCGGTCATGGCGAGCTGCCCAGGCCCAGATGGAACAGGCCATGGCGCAGATCAATCAGGCTCTGACGACCGCGGGCAACCAGTACGCGGAGACCGAGGCCGCCAACGCTCGAATGTTTGCGGGCTGATTCGGGTCAGCTTTCCGTCGTGACCTGGTGGTAGCGGAGCAGCCAGGGCCCCATTTCGTTGTGGTGGTCCTCGCGGATCCACAGTGAGCTACGCCGGGTCACGGCGGAGCCGTCGGTGAGCCGGTAGGAGACGTGGTACGCGGTGGAGCCCAGGGCTACTGAGGCGCTGTGACTCATGTCCGGATCCGCACCGTAAGCGCCTCCCTGAAGCTCCGTGACAAAGTGCTGGGCCCCGTTGACGGAACCGTCGCGGGCCACGTATTCAAAATCATCGTGCAGTAGTCCCATGCGGCGACCCTCGGTAGTTGTGGGGGTCAGCATGGCGGTCTCGAGCGACAGGACGCGGTTGGCGGGGTCCGCCTCCCGGGTGATGCGTTCATGTGCGCTCGAATCCTCGAGTACCGGATCCTCGTTGCCGCTCCACAGTTCTGAGAACAGGTCCGGTTCCTCAAGGGATTGAGTACCAAGGGTCGAGACCGTGGCCGCTGCCGGGGCCGGCCGTTGGGACGGCGTTTCCTGCACGGACCCGTCACGGTCGCGGTAGCCCGGTCCAACGGGCATGTCTCCGGGGGCTCGGCCCGCTTGATAAGCGGATGCCATGGCGCGGGCGCGCTCATCCGCCGCTTCGTTGAGTTCGTGCCCGGCGTGGCCCTTGACCCATTCGAAGTCCACGGTGCGTCCGGCCATTTCCCGGTCCAGGGCCTTCATGATGTCCACGTTGAGGACGGGTTTACCGTCCTTCTTCTTCCAACCCGTCTTTTTCCAGCCCGGCATCCACTTGGTGATCGAGTTGATGACGTACTGGCTGTCGCACAGGATCTTGAGGGGTTCGTCCGTCAGGTGGCGGGTTGACTCCAAGAGGTTCAACACCGCGGTGAGCTCACCCATGTTGTTGGTGCCGTGGTTCCAGCCACCGGCCCGCCAGGAGGTCTCGTCGATGAACCAGGCCCAACCGGCGGGGCCGGGATTTCCCAGGGCAGAACCGTCCGCCGCAGCAATAATCGTCATGCCATCATCCTTACAAACGATTCCGACAGGCAGTAACTGACTATTCGTCGGCTTCCGGTTCCGGCATCACCGCTGCAGAGATCACACCGGGAAGCTCGGAGAACTCGACCACGGCACGGTGGACGTCCGTGCGCCCCAGCATCTTGAGCACCATCACCACGTGGGCTCCGGAACTGGTGTACATCCGATCCGTGCGCAGCACCGTGACCGCAAGATCCAATTCCGTGGCCGCGGCAAGAACGGAGCGCAGCACCCCTTTGCCGTCCTCGTAGCGAAGTTCAACGGCCCGGTGACCGGGGTACTTGTGCAGAAAAGCGGAAACCGGTTTGAGCACCAGGGAGACGAACAACTGGATCAACGTTCCGAGGACCGCCAAGGAGAACAGCCCGGCCCCACAGGCCATGCCCACTGCCGCCGCAACCCACACGCTCGCGGCCGTTGTCAGCCCGTGAACCACGTCTTTGTGCAGGAAAATGACCCCCGCCCCAAGGAACCCGATTCCGGTAACCACCTGCGCCGCGATACGCGAGGGATCCCCCGGCCCCTGCTCGATTCCGGGAAGCACATGGAAACCATAGGCGGAAACCAGCGTGAAAATGGCCGAGCCCGTGCCCACCAGTGCGTGGGTGCGAATTCCGGCTGATTTTCGTCTGAGTTGTCGTTCCACCCCTACAACGGTGCACAAACCGAAGGCGAGCAGCACCGCCGTGGCCTGGGCCCAGAATTCTTCGTCCCACTCCCACACGGTGCACCTCCTGTCTAGCTCCGATCATAGGCGCACGACAGAGCCCCCGGAACGCAGCTGAACTGCGTTCCGGGGGCTATGTGACGGCTGAACCGCACGAGGCGGTCAAGCGTGCCCTAGGGCACTGCTTACATCATGCCGCCCATGCCACCCATGGGATCCGCACCGGCACCGGCGGGAGCCTCGGGCTCGGGCTTGTCCGCGACGACCGCCTCGGTGGTGAGGAACAGGCCGGCGATGGAGGCCGCGTTCTGCAGTGCAGAGCGGGTCACCTTGACCGGGTCGTTGATGCCCGCAGCCATCAGGTCGGTGTATTCACCGGTTGCGGCGTTGAGACCGTGACCGGTGGGCAGGCCGCGCACCTTGTCCACGACAACGCCGGGCTCCATGCCCGCGTTCGCGGCGATCTGCTTGAGCGGTGCGTCGATGGCCACCTTGACGATGTTGGCGCCAGTTGCTTCGTCACCGGTGAGCTGCAGCTTGTCGAAGGCCTTCTGACCGGCCTGGATGAGTGCCACGCCACCACCGGCGACGATGCCCTCTTCAACGGCTGCCTTGGCGTTGCGTACGGCATCCTCGATGCGGTGCTTGCGCTCCTTGAGCTCCACCTCGGTAGCGGCACCAGCCTTGAGCACTGCCACACCGCCGGCCAGCTTGGCCAGGCGCTCCTGCAGCTTCTCTCGGTCGTAGTCCGAATCGGAGTTGGCGATCTCGGCGCGGATCTGGGCCACGCGGCCCTCGATCTCGTCCTGAGTGCCGGCGCCGTCGACGATGGTGGTCTCGTCCTTGGTGACGACCACCTTGCGGGCGGTGCCCAGCAGGTCCAGAGTTGCGGACTCCAGGGACAGGCCGACCTCTTCGGTGATGACCTGACCGCCGGTGAGGATGGCGATGTCTGCCAACTGGGCCTTGCGACGGTCACCGAAGCCGGGGGCCTTGACGGCCACGGACTTCACGGCCCCGCGCATCTTGTTCAGCACGAGCATGGCCAGGGCCTCGCCCTCGACGTCCTCGGCGATGATCAGCAGCGGCTTGGAGGCCTGCATGACCTTCTCCAGGACGGGGACCAGGTCCTTCACGTTGGAGATCTTGGAATTGACGATCAGGATGTAGGGATCCTCGAGGACCGCTTCCTGACGATCTGCGTCGGTCACGAAGTAACCGGACAGGTAGCCCTTGTCGAAGCGCATACCTTCGGTCAGTTCGAGGTCCAGCCCAAAGGTGTTGGACTCCTCGACCGTGATGACGCCTTCCTTGCCGACCTTCTCCATGGCGGCAGCAATGAGCTTGCCGATCTCGGGGTCAGCGGCGGAGATCGACGCCGTGGCGGCAATCTCTTCCTCGGTCTCGATCTCCTTGGCCGAGGACAGCAGTTCCTCGGTCACGGCGGCAACGGCCTTCTCGATACCGCGCTTGAGCGACAGCGGGTCGGCACCGGCGGCAACGTTGCGCAGGCCTTCCTTGACCAGGGCCTGTGCGAGCACGGTGGCCGTGGTGGTACCGTCACCGGCGATATCGTCGGTCTTCTTGGCAACTTCCTTGACGAGCTCGGCGCCGATCTTCTCGTACGGATCCTCGAGCTCGATTTCCTTGGCGATCGACACACCATCGTTGGTGATGGTGGGAGCGCCCCAGGCCTTCTCCAGAACAACGTTGCGTCCGCGCGGGCCAAGGGTCACCTTGACGGCATCGGCGAGGGTGTTCAGACCCCGCTCGAGTCCGCGGCGTGCCTCTTCGTCAAATGCGATCATCTTTGCCATGTGTTGCGTCCCTCCTGGACGGTTGACAAACAAATCTGTTCATCACGGTGCCCGCGACGGACGATGGTTCGCGCGGGTCCTCACCCGTGCGAAACGCACCTCACCGTGATGGATGGTTTTCACTCGATCGTGCGAGTGGGCCTCCCCCGGACCCGGGGTTAGCAGTCCACTCAACTGAGTGCTAAGTCAATACTGGCACTCGCCCCCGGAGAGTGCAAACGTCTTGAGTCAGGAGAACTCACGTTTCATTCGGGGCTGAAACGCCGAATACGCCTACTTCTACGGACTCTGGGACGCCCCGACGGCGGCCGCGGCGTCCGGTGAGGTGACGGCGGGTTCGGCTGCGTTGTCGGCGGCCTTCCCGGTAGCGGCATCAGAGGAGTCCGCTCCGTTGGCTGCGCCCGCTTGTTCCTGACCGGCGGAGTCACCGGGCTCGGAGTCGGCCGCGCCGGTGCCCGGCTCGGCAGGGTCTCCGGCCGGTGCTGCCCCTTCGCCCGGTACTTCGGGAGGAACGCCTGGAACCTCGGGCGCCGGATTGACCGGGGTCTCGGGACCGGGCTGTGCAGGCGGTGCAGGAGGCGCGGGAGCTTCCGGAGCGGCTGGTGACTCGGGTGCGACCGGGGCAGCTGGGTCCTGGGGTGCGCCTGGATCCGCGGGTGCGGCCGGCTCCTGGCCGGGTACGCCACCCTCACCGGGCACGGCTGGAACTTGCGCCCCCGGATCTGTGGGTTCGTTCGTGGGGTCGTCCGAAGTTTCTGACGGGCTGGGTTCGGGAGTGCTTGTAGTGATGCTGCCCGATGGTGACGGGGTGTTCTCGACGGCGTCCTGAGCGGTGCGCGGAGCATTCACGAACGCCACGGCTCCCACGGCCAGCGCCAGGATTCCCGCCCCGATGATGGCGAGAAATCCCTTGCGAGAACCGGTGCGAGCCTGAGGGTTGTGACCTCGGTGGGCACCTTGACGCGTTCCGTCCTCGGGAACGTCGTCGAATTCGTCGCGGGGGTATTCACTCATTATGTGCGCTTCCGGTCAGCCAGGGTTTGCTTCTACTATCCCACGCCCGCTCCGAGTTCTCCTACCCGTCAGCGCAGCCGCGCCCGGCGGAGACGAGAGATCAGCATGGGAGCGAACCGAGCGGCGTCGTCGCGGTCGATCAGTGCATTGAGGCGCTGGTAGTAATTCACGGGGCTGAGGCCCAGGCGCTGCCGTATCGCGGATTCTTTCGCGCCGCGATACTTCCAGTGCTCGGATTCCAGCTGCAGGATGGCCTTGTCCAGGGAATCGAGCCCATCGTCCGGTTCAGCCATGACAGCCACCCTAACCGGTAATCTCATACGTGTAATTCGTAGCCACCCGTGAATGGAGATCCACTCATGACCGACCCTCGTCCCTTGAACGAGATCATGAGCGACGACTGGGCACAGGCGCTACAACCCGTGGAGCCGACCATTCGGAACATGGGCGAATTCCTGCGTACCGAGCACGCCGCAGGCCACCGCACCTTCCCGAGCGGCGAGAACATTTTCCGGGCCTTCCAGGAGCCCTTCTCGGAGGTGAAAGTCCTCATCGTCGGTCAAGATCCGTACCCCACTCCGGGGCACGCCATGGGCCTGTCCTTCTCGGTACAGCCCGACGTTCGACCGATTCCCCGTTCCCTGCAGAACATCTACAAGGAACTACAGTCCGATCTGGATGTGTCGCCGCCCGAACACGGGGATCTCTCGTCGTGGTCCGAGCAGGGGGTCATGCTGTTGAATAGGGCCCTGTCCGTGCGAGAAGGTTCCCCCGCATCGCACCGTGGCAAGGGCTGGGAGACCGTCACGGAGTGCGCGATCAAGGCCCTGGCCCAGCGCGGCACTCCCCTGGTCGGAATTCTGTGGGGCCGGGACGCCCGAGACACCAAGCAGTGGCTGGGCGGGGCGCCCACCGTGGAATCGGTACACCCCTCGCCGCTCTCCGCGTCCCGCGGATTCTTCGGCTCGCGCCCATTCTCCCGTGCGAATGCGCTGCTCGAAGAACTAGGTGCCCAGCCCGTCAACTGGACGATCCCTGCTTAGGAACACCTAAGCTGGGGTCATGGACAAGAGCGCCGCGCGTAAACCTCGGAAGCCTCAGCTCAATCTCGAGGTGGTCGAACGCAAAGAACTCTCCCCGGGCATGGTGCGCGTGGTGTGCAGCATCCTCAACCATGAGGATTATCAGGACATCACCCCGCCTGAAAAATACGTCAAACTCGTGTTCTTCTCGGACGCCACGCTGGCCGAGACGCCCGCGGGCGAGTTCCCGGATTATTGGTCCGTGCGCGAATCGGCGGCTCCCGAGGACCTGCCCGTCACGCGTCACATGACGCTGCGCCGCTACGACGCCGCCGCGGGCACCTTGTGGATCGACGTCGCCCTGCACGGCATCGAGGGTCACGCGGGCCCGTGGGCGGCCACCGCCAAGCCGGGCGATCGCCTCGTGGCCGTGGGGCCCGGGGGGAAATGGGAACCCGATCCGAACGCTTCCTGGACACTGCTGGCCGGCGACGAGGCCGCCATTCCCGCCGTCCTGGCGAACGTCGAAGCTCTTCCTGAGACCGCCCGGGGGTTGGCAATCCTCGAGGTGCAGGGCCCCGCACACCAGCATGACCTCGATGACGTGGCCGTTCCGGAGAATGTCGAGATTCGCTGGGTCTACCGCTCGAGTCAGCAACCAGGTGAACGAGCCCTCGTTGTGGCGATCGCCCAGGCCGAGTGGCCCTCGGACCTGACCGGGGTCCAGGCTTTCGTGCACGGTGAGCGCGAAGCCATGAAAGAAGCCCGCAAGGAACTCTTCGACCGTCGCAACCTGGACCGCTCGCAGGTATCACTGTCCGGTTACTGGGCCGCAGGACGCAACGAGGACCTCTTCCAGGCGGAGAAGAAACTGCCCGTGGGCAAGATTCTCTGATCCCGGAACGCCGGCCCGGCCCAGCGGGCGTAGGTCCGCTAGATCCCGCTCGCTGGCTCCGCCAACGCCTCGCCCTCCCGGGCATGTTAGTCCGGTGAGTCAGTCACGTCAGCGGCGCCGGTTCCGGCGCAACGAGAAGATCTTCATGCGCTCCACGAACGGTCGCATCAGGTAGCTTCCGAGCACGACACCGGAAGCCATCATCACGATGGACGCCATGGCATTGATCAGGCCGGTGAAACCGTCCCCCGTGGTCTCCACCTCCACGGTGATGGCATACATACCGCGGAAGATGGAGAGCCCGGGCAACAGGTAGGTCATGGCCGGGATGGCCAGGATCGTCTGCGGGATACGTGAGCGCGCTGCGAGCAAGGCTGCTACACACCCGGTGGTGGTTGCGCCGAGAGCCGTATCCAGTCGGGCCCCCAGCCCGTAATCTCCGCCGATATGGAACACCAACAGCCCCGCCAACGCTGCCAGTACCGCGGGGAAGATGTGCCGCGGTTTGGCCTGCATGGTCACGGCCACCAAGGCCGTGGAGATGAGCATGAAGACCGTGTTGGTCAACGCATCCGGCGGTGTGAACGAGGACTGGGACACGTCGATGCGCGGAATCCCCAAGTATCCGGAGAGGGCGATACCCACCGCGATCCCGGCGATGATTCCGAGGAAAGCGAAGGACGTGGACATCAGTCGTCCCATGGCGGTCACGGGGAACCCGTTGATGGCGTCCTGCATGGTGGACACCATGCGCGTGGTGGGCAGCAGCATGATGATGCCACCCGCGATGACTCTGGGTGGTGACAGGTCCACTCCCAATGCCGAGATCCCCATGGCCGCGAGCGTCACGATCAGGGCATTGGCCGCCAGCGCGAAGAACTCCGGGATGCGCCAGGCGCCGAGCTTCGACGAGACGACCTGGACCAGAACCGACGAGACCGCCGCGACCAAGGCTCCGGCCGCGCCACCGCCGATGGCTACGGTGATGGTGGCCGCTGCTACCACGGTGGCCAACCACACCGCCCACTTGGGGTACGGCTTGGGCCGTGAATTGATCTCGGTGAGCTCCCGTTCGGCTTCCTTGAGGGGCATGGTGCCCTCGATGATGCGGGTCACCAGCTGATGCGAATTGGCCAGCCCGGCATAGTTGTCGGTCCAGGACCGCACAACGCGCATGACCGTGTGGCTGTACGTGTTGGGGTCGTCCAGCACGTCCTGGCTGGTGCGGGACTTGGTGATTTGTCCCGTGCCGTCGGTGCTCCGGCCGGCGGCCGTGAGCTTGCCGGTTTCGGTCATCTCAGCGACATAGTTGATGGTCACCGACTGGTTGGTGATGTCCACTTCGAGGTTTTCCACGCCGTAGGTGGCACACACCGCAACGATCGCGTTCTCCACGTCCAGGGCGTCGGCGCCGTAGTGGAACATGGTTTCGGCCAACCGCAGTGCAAAGTTAAGAGTCCGGCGAGCCTGCCGATCGTTGCTGTCCCCGAAACGCCTGAGGTTGTGGAACGGCGTGGCAGTGAGTCGATCGACCACGCGCATGGGTGCGGTCGGAGCGGCGTCGCCCCGGATCATCGACTTGAGTTTGTCCTTGGAAGACCGCGCGACCCGCGTACGCGTGGACGGGTAGGCGCCGCGGGGTACCTGCGTGGTGGCAGGCGCGGGTTCGTGGGCGATCCCGGAGGTTTCGGGACGTTCCACCGCGGTGGTCTGCGCCGAACCGCGACGAGAGATCTGAGTGACCGGCCTAGTCGCCGCGGCACCCTGAGGGCGCGGGGTGGCCCCTGCCTTGTCCGCCTCGATCTGGCTAGGGGTGAGTACCGGCAGGGCACCGACCTGCGACGACACACTGCCAGTTCGTGCCGTGTCTGAACCATCGGCCGGGACGACCGGCTGCAGTCCCGTAGCGAGCTGCGCGCGAGTCTGTGCACGGGCGGCCTGAGATTCCGTGGGCCTGACGGCTACCGGGGAGAAGCCGTACATCGTGATCGGGCGAGCCGCATCCGTCAGTGAGGTGTCGCCACCCGGGCCGAAGGGCTCACCACCCAGGTCATCATGCCAGGGGTCTGCCCCCGAGGACGGATACCCGTGATGGGCAAGCTCCCGAAGTTGCTCGGTCACGCTCAATGCCGTTGAACCTCCCTGACCCCGCAGGTTACTGCTAGTGGTGATGAACGGTGTACAGACGAGTTTCTACACCGCCACGGATCAGTAGAACGGCTGGCCGGTACGGCGAACCCAGAGCTGACGCTGCACCTTTTCTCCGAGGTTGGCCCACGCCGCGTACTTGGCTTTGTTCAGTGGCTGGTCCCACACGCCCACATAGTCCACGACCGTCTTGGTGAAACTCGTCTTGAACAACCCCAGACCGTAGTAGTGGTGCTCCTTGTTCTTGAGTTGGTCGCTGGGCGGCGTACCGCAGAAGTCGTACTGTTCGATCTCGAAGTCGTTCTTGAGATCCAGAATGGCCTGCCACTGAAGCAGGTGCGAATCACCGTACTGCTTGCGGCGCGGCTTGGAACCGCCGTCCTTGTAGGTGCCCTTGGAGCCGTACGCGATCACGTAGGCACCCACCGAGGGTTCGCCGTCCTCATAGGTGAAGTAGAGCCGACCTTGGCCGCGTTCGGCAAAATTGGTCCAGAAGGCGCGGTAGTACTCGTAGGAACGCAGGGTGACCTTTGCATGGCCCTGCCCCACGGTGTCCATGAGGGCGTACATGGCCCGCATGTTGTCCTCGGTGAGTTCCACCCGTTCGACCTCGCAGCCCTCGCGGGTGGCGCGGCGCACGGCATTACGGCCACGAGAGTGCAGCGACTTCAACAGCGCCTTCTCATCGGGGGTCGTGTCCAGCACGGCGGTGGAATCGTTGGGCTGGATCTCGAAGGATTTCACAAGGCCACAGCGGGCCAGCAGGCCGCTCGCGTAGTCCGAGGCCAGAATTTCGGGCTCGTACTTGATCGCGAAGACACCTTTGGCGGCGCCTGCCACGAATTTCTTGTTGGCCGCCACGATCCCGGGCATGTCATCGATCGACTCCACGTCCGGACCTTTAATCATGTACCAGATCTTGCCGAGACCGGGGACACGCTTTTCGAGAGCCAGGTTGTAACTGGGCTGCGAACCATCCGTGGGTTCGTACACCACGTGGCGCGGGGTCCACCCGTGGTCCTTCTTGACCTCCGCGAAGGCCTCGGACTGCAGCAGGTTGCCGCCGGAGGGATTGGCCGTGACGTGGGAGTCCCACGCGCGAATTTCTTCGTCAGTGGCAAAGCGTGCGGTGAATTCTCGCAAGGCTCTCTCAATCCTGGTTCGGTACCGGTAGCTCGGTGGACCTGAGGCGACGCCGCTGGTCGCGACGCCGCCTCAGGAGGAATCTCCGACCCACATTCTAGGTCAGTTTCCGATCTTACTTGTCGGCAGGGTCCACGTGCCCGTCGGTCTCATCCGGACTCGTAGTCGTGTGCTGGGCACCGGGCTCGGTACCGGGTTGGCCCTCGGCGCGTTTGGTATCTCCCACATTGCTGGACCGGCGATCGTCCTGTCTCGAGGCGGTCCCGGTCAATTCGTGGTCGGCCAATCGAGGGGCAGTGCCATGCCGAGGCTCAGGCGTGACGTCCGAACCCATTGCGGAGGATCCTTGTGCCACGGTTGCCAGTTCCGGTTCGCGACGCACCGTGGTCTCCCCTTCGTGAGTGAACTCGGTGCGATCGTTGTACACATACTTGCCAGGGTGACCCGGGGTGAAGCTGTCAGCGCTGGCGTAGTCCCAGTCCTCGCCCCAGCCGCCTTCTACACCTTCGAACAGTTCACCGCGATCCAGCCAACGGTAGAGCGACTCGTAGGAAACGCTCTCGGTTGCGGTAATGCGACGGCGCAGCATCTGGCGCGTCATCTGTTCCGGGCTCTCGCAACCCATGGTGGCGATGATCTGTCCGGCCTCTTCAACGGTCAAGCGGTGGTAGCGCTCCACACGATCGCCCTTGGAATCGACGTCCAGGGCACGGTACAACTTGGGATCCTGAGTGGCCACGCCCACGGGGCAGGTGTTGGTGTGGCACTTCTGAGCCTGGATACAGCCAACGGCCATCATCATGGCGCGAGCGCTCATGCAGAAGTCCGCGCCCTGAATGATGTGGCGCACGATGTCGTGACCCGAGATGATCTTGCCGGCCGCACCGATCTTGATGCGGTCACGCAGCCCGGTGCCCACCAGTGCATTGTGGAGCAGGATGATGCCCTCGACCAGCGGGGTACCCACATGGTCCTGGTACTCCAGAGGTGCCGCACCGGTGCCGCCCTCGGAACCGTCCACGATGATGAAGTCGGGGGTGATCTTCTCCTCGATCATGGCCTTACAGATGGCCAGGATTTCCACGCGGGAGCCGATGCACAGCTTGAAGCCAATGGGCTTACCATTCGAGAGTTCACGCAACTGGCCGATGAAGCGAACCAGTTCGCGTGGCGTGGTGAATGCGGAGTGGCTGGCCGGAGAAATACAGGTCTCGCCAGCCGGTACGCCGCGGGCCTCGGCGATCTCTTCAGTGACCTTGTTTCCCGGGAGAACACCGCCCAGACCGGGCTTGGCACCCTGCGACAGCTTCACGGTGATGGCCTTGACCTGTTCCAGGTTGGATTTCTCCCGGAACTTCTCGGGGTCGAACTGGCCGTCCTTGTCACGGGTTCCGAAATATCCCGAGCCGAACTCCCACATGAGATCTGCGTTGTAGGCACGGTGGTACTTGGTCAGGCCACCCTCACCGGTGTCGTGCGCGAACCCGCCCTGTGCCGCACCCTTGTTCATGGCCAGTACCGCGTTCTTGGACAGTGAACCGAAACTCATGGCCGAAATATTGAGCAGCGAAGCGTCATAGGGCTGCGTGCAGTCCGGGCCGCCCAATCGGACACCGTGACCCAGATCAGGTACCGCTTTGGGTGCGATGGACTGGATGAAGTATTCGTAGCCGGGCTGATTGACGTTGAGCTCGGTACCGAAGGCCTTGTCACCCTTGAAACCCTTGGCACGCGAGTAGATCAAAGAACGCTGATCGCGGCTGAACGGCTTACCGTCCCAGTTGCGCTCGATAAAGTACTGCTGAATCTCCGGGCGGATCTCCTCCAGGAAATAGCGCGCGTGTCCGAGCACCGGGAAGTTTCGGAGGATCGAGTGCCGGGTTTGCACGGCGTCTCGAATACCGAGCAGTAGCAGCAGGATGAAGATGACAGCGGGGATCCACCATCCCCAGGGACCGAGTATTGCGGCCGTGACCGTAGCGATTGCCGCCACGATCAGGGCAGCCAAAATGAGAATTCGCACCATGCCATCACCGTACTCCCGAAACGGTGACAGCGGGCGACATGACCCCCTGTATGACATATCGGACACCACGCAGTGTGGTGTCCGATATGTCACTTTTCAGGCGGTGAGATGAATGAAATCACTATTCCGCATCATGATCGGTCTCGATGATGGAGACCAGGTGGTCCAGGGCTTCGTCGGCGCCGTCGCCGTCTGCGGCCAAAACCACCTTGTCTCCGTGGGCCGCGCCCAGGGACATCAGGGACAGTACCGACGCGGCATCCATCCCGTCCTCGGCGCCTTCGCCGTCGGACCGGATGGTGATCTCCAGGTTTTCGTACTCACCGGCGGCTTCCGCGAAGATCGCTGCTGGTCGTGCGTGCAGCCCCACTCGCGAGGCCACGGTTGCGGTGCGTTCTGCCATTGCAACTCCTCTGTGTTGTCGCCTGTCCGATTCGGGGCCCGGACAAGACGTGCTTCCATTGTGTTCCGTGCCACCCGGGTCTGTCCCCAGGCGCACCGAGTGTTTCGCTCAGAGTCCGAGCTCCTCCAGCACGGGCAGTTGAGCACGGACCGTATCGCGGGCCTCCTGGGCGCTCGTGGAGTCCAACGCGGTCTGCGCCACGGTACGAGCCTGTTCCGGATCGACCCGGGACAGCACTGCAGCCACGGCCGCCAGCGAGCGCGGGCTCATGGACAGGGTGTCCACACCCAGCCCCACCAGCACCACTGCCAGAGCAGGGTCCGCGGCGGCCTCACCGCACACGCCCACGTTCTTGTGCATTCCCGAGGTCGACGACGCCGCGTGCGCACCCGCCGCCGTACGCTCGATCATGCGCAGCACGGCCGGCTGCCAGGGCGAGTTGAGTTCGGCCAGGGAACCGAGCATGCGGTCGGCGGCCATCGTGTACTGGGTCAGGTCGTTGGTGCCCAGGGACACGAAGTCCACGCGGTCCAGGATTTGTTCCGCGGTGATCGCAGCGGCCGGGGTCTCGACCATGACTCCGGACACCTTCAGCCCCGCAGCATGGACGAGACCGGCAAAGTGTTCGGCCTCTCCCGCTGTGGAGATCATGGGTGCCATAACCCACACGTTTGCCTCGGTCTGATCCGCGGCGGCGGCTATCGCTTGCAGCTGGCGCGCCAGCACACCCGGAGTGGTCCAGTCCGTACGGTAGCCACGCACACCCAGCGCGGGGTTCGGCTCGGTGGTGTCCGTGAGGAACGGTAGGGGTTTGTCCGCCCCGGCGTCCAATGTACGCACCACGATCTTGTCGGAACCGAAGGCTTTGAAGATCTCGATGTAGGCCTCGGTCTGCTCCTCGACCGTGGGTTCGGTGTCCCGCCCCAGGAAGCAGAATTCCGTACGCAGCAACCCCACGCCCTGCGCGCCGGCCGCGGCCGCCGCCTGAGCGTCGTCGGCGGTGCCCACGTTGGCGAGCAATGCGACCTCGGTGCCGTCAGCGAGCGCGCCGCGACCGTCGAAATTCGCCAGCTGCTCCGAGGCTTCATGCCACGCGGCGACCGCTTGCTCGTGCTCGGCACCGGGGTGGGTCACCACAGATCCTGCAGAGCCGTCCACGAACACTGAGGTTCCAGACTCGATGTCGGTCACACCGTTTGCGGCAACCACGGCGGGCAATCCGAGGTTCCGGGCCAGGATCGCGGTGTGCGATTGCGGCCCGCCGGAGGACGTGACCAGGGCGACCACGGTGTCCGGGTCGAGCACCGCGGTGTCCGCGGGAGCGAGGTCCTCCGCCGCCAGCACGAATGGTTCGACACGCTGGGGAACCCCCGGAGCGGGCATGCCGCGCAGCTCGGCCACGATGCGGGCCCGGACGTCCTCAATGTCCGCGGCGCGTTCGGCCATGTAACCGCCCATGGTGCGCATCTGGTCGGCATATCCGGTGGCGGCGTCCCACAGTGCGCGTTCCGGGCTCAGGGACTGGTTGCGCACCAGCTTGACCGCGTTCTTGATCAAGGCCTTGTCGCCCGCCATGAGTGAGGTGGCTTTGAGCACCTCGGCGGCGGCCTCGGAGCGAGCGCGCTCGGCACGCTCCTTCAGCTCGGCCTTCACCGCTGTGGCAGCGTCATTCAGACGTTCGACGGCGCCGTCGATCTCCTCCACGAGCGGGTCGCCTTCCGGGGGCGCCGCGACGGGAGGTGCCATGGGAATCAGCGGAGCGATCACCCGGCCGGGGCTCACACCCACACCCGTGTAGCGCAACTGAACGGCGTTGATTTCTGACTGTGTATGTTCCATGTCGTTCACACCCTTAGGCGTTGACGGGAGCTGGTTCGGCAACGGTCGCCTCGGCCACGCGCTTCTGCGCATTGCCGATGTGCTTGAGAGCGACCACGGTCACGGCGGTGATCACGGTGCCGACCAGGATGGACAGGATGAACCAGATGGGCCCGCCAATGGTGGGGATGACCCAGATCCCTCCGTGCGGCGCCACCGAGGTGACACCGAAGGCCATGCTCATGGCACCGGTCACCACACCGCCGAGCATCGAGGCGGGCAGTACGCGCAGCGGGTCCGCCGCGGCGAAGGGAATGGCGCCCTCGGAGATGAACGATGCGCCGAGCAGCCACGAAGCCTTTCCGTTCTCACGCTCCTGCGCCGTGAAGTACTTGCGGCCCAGAACCGTGGAGGCCAGGGCCATACCCAGCGGAGGAACCATGCCCGCCGCAATCACGGCCGCCATGATTTCCTGCGGGGCGGTATTCGCCACAGTCGCAGCACCCAGGCCTGCAGCCGCGAACGAGTACGCGACCTTGTTGATGGGGCCACCCAGGTCAGCGCACATCATCAGTCCGAGCACGGCTCCCAGAGCCATGGCGGAAGCACCGCTCATGCCGGTCAACAGGCCGGTCAGCCATTCCATGAACAGGGCAATGGGGCCGCCGATCAGGAAGAACATCAGACCGCCGGCGAACAGCGTGGCCAACAGCGGAATGATCACCACGGGCATGAGTGATCCGAGCCAACGGGGCAACCGCGGGAGCGTGAGCCAGTAAGCGCACAGACCGGCGAGCAAACCACCCACAATGCCTCCGAGGAAGCCCGCGCCCATGAAATTGGCTACCAGACCCACCGTGAAGCCCGGTGCGATACCGGGTCGATCGGCCAGGCCGTAGGCGATGTACGCCGCGAGCGCCGGGACCAGCAAACTCATTGAGAGACTGCCGATCTTGAACAGTACAGCCGCAATGTAGGCACCCAAGCTCACGTCACCCAGGTTTCCCAGACTTGCGGTCGTCAGGATCTCGTCCGCAGTCACGGGAACTGCCTGCGCGTCGCCGATCATGAAGGCAATGGCCATGAGCAGACCGCCCGCCGCCACGAACGGGATCATGTAACTGACACCGGTCATCACGGCCTTGCGGATGCGGGTTCCCCAGCCTTCTGCGGCGTCGGAGGTCTGGCTCGCATCTGCCGGGTCACCGCTGACTCGCTTGGCGTCCGGGTTGTCGGCGGCGGCCAGAGCCTCATCAATCATTTCGCGGGGTTCGTCGATGCCACGCTTCACAGCGGAAGCGATATAGGGCAATCCTGCGAACCGGGAGCGTTCACGAACGTCCACGTCCGTGGCGAAAATGACGGCTTCCGCATTGCGGATCACCGACGGATCCAGGCGGGTGGCGCCCGCTGAACCCTGGGTTTCGACCTGGAGGTCGACGCCCATTTCATCCGCGGTGTTCTTGAGCGAATCAGCCGCCATGTACGTGTGAGCGATACCCGTGGGGCACGCGGTCACGGCCACCAACCGACGAGCGCCGGAAGCGGCCGCACCCGGTGCACCGTCCGCCGCGGCAACGGTATTCGGGCCGGCCACCGCAGCCGCAGCCGCCGTGGAACCAGCCACGGCCCCGGAAGCGAGTCCGGAACCAGCGCTCGTCACGTTACCGGCGCCGTTCTGGGCGCCGTCCGCGGCAGGCGCCGAAGCGCCGTCGGTGGTGGTATCACTCGGGGTCGCGGCGGGTGCCGCCGCAACGCCACCGGTCGGATTGGCGTCGGCGGGTGTTCCCAGGCCAAGAGCATCATCCACGAGCTCGACAACGCGCTCGGGCGTCTCGGCTTCGCGCAGCGAGGCCACAAAGGGCTTTTTCATGAGCGAGCGCGCGAGCTTGGACAGCAGCTTGAGGTGGGCCTGGTCAGCGCCGGCCGGTGCTGCAATGAAGAAGAGGATGTCCGCGGGGCCGTCCTTGGCGCCGAAATCGACCGGCGGGTGCAGCCGCGCCATGACCAGCGTGGCTTCCGTAACGGCCTCGGAACGGCAGTGCGGGATGCCGATACCACCCGGGATACCGGTGGCGTTCTTGGCTTCGCGGGCCAGTGCGTCTGCGGCCAGTGCGTCCGCGTTCTCCGCTCGGCCTTCGCGATGAACGGTGCTCGCGAGTTCGCGAATCACTTCTTCCGTGGTGTTGCCCAGGTCCTGGTCCAACAGGACCAATCTGGGGTTGATGAGATCCGACATGGGTGCTCCTTGTGGTGTACGCGTGGTGCGTAGGTGGGCCGGCCCGGCCCGAGGGCCAGCTACAAGGCCGTTACGGTCACGGCTTGCGGTGTGGTGTTGTCGATCGAGGGCATTTGGGTTCCGGGCAAAGCTGCCGCGGCGGATCCGTGGGCCACGGCCTGGCGCAGGCAGTCCTCCGGCGATTCGCCTCGGACGTCGGCGATCAGGTACCCCGTCAGGGCGCTGTCGCCGGCGCCCACGGTGGAATTCACGGTCACGGGTTCGTGCACGGCGTGCCACGCACCGTCCCGGGTCACCAAGACCGCGCCATGCCCGCCGAGGGTGCACAGCACTGCGCCCACTCCACGCTCGATCAGGGCACGAGCCGCCGACGCCGCCGCGGCCGGGTCCGCTTCGAGGGTTTCGCCGTCCGTGCGGTCCAGTAATTCGGCGAGTTCCTCCCCGTTGGGTTTGATGATGTCCGGCTGTGAATCCACCGTTTCGGACACCGACTCGGCCAGGGGCCGGCCGGACGTGTCCACGGCAATGCGCGGTGCCGCGCTTCCCAGTGCCGCCCGAACGCGGTTGATGATGTGTGCGTAGATATTGGGGGCGGGCCCGGGAGGGACCGAACCGGCAAGGACGAGCCACTGGGCGCCCGCTCCGCGCGCGATGAGCTGGTCGATGATCCGTTCCACGGTGTCGGAGTCCAGTTCGGGACCGGGTTCATTGATCTTGGTCGTGGTGCCGCCCGGTTCCGTCACGGTGATGTTGGAACGCAGCGGTGCGCCCACGGAGACGGATTCGTACCGCACGCCTGCCTCTTCGAGCCCTTGTAATAAGGGGTCGTTATTGTCCCCCGGGACCACGGCCAAGGTGGGCTCGCCGCTGAGTTGCAGCGCGCGGGAGATGTTCACCCCCTTGCCACCGGGGTCCTGTCTGGTTCGTTCGGCGCGTTGCACCTGGCCACGCTGCAAGGGTGCGGCGAGTTCCACGGTGCGGTCGACGGACGGATTGAGTGTCACGGTGACGATCACGCGACAATCACCTCCACATTGGCTTCTTCGAGGGCACGGGAGAGCTCTGCCCCCGGTGCCCGATCGGTGATGAGAGTGTCGATTTCGGGCAGGGAACAGAACTTCATGAGGGTTTCCCGGTCCTGCTTGCTGTGGTCGCACATGGCCACCACTCGGCGAGCGCCTCGGACGATCGCGGTTTTCACCACGGCCTCAATGGGATCCGGGGTGGAGAGTCCGAACTGCGCGTGGATGCCGTTGCAGCCCACGAACGCGATATCCGGGCGGAGCTGCTCGTAATGTTGGCTGGCCCGAGCACCGGTAGCGGCCCAGGTGAGCTTTCGAATTCGACCACCCACCAACTCCAGGCCGATGCCGTCCGTATCCGCGAGCTTGGCGGCAATGTGCAATGCGTGAGTGATGATCAGCCGTTCCTGACCGTCCTGCAAGCCGTTGTCACGATGCAGCAACAGGTCGGCCAGCATCTCCACCGTGGAACCGGCATCCAGGACCACCGCGCCCGCACCCGAATCGACCAGGACGTCGAGCGCGGCCGCGGCGATCCGCCGCTTCTCGTCGGCGTTGATGCGCTGCCGCGAGTCAATCCCCTGTTCCCCGCTGGTGGATTGATCGGCTGACACCGCGCCGCCGTGAACGCGTCGCAGCTTCCCGGATTTTTCGAGCACCGCCAAATCGCGGCGCACGGTTTCCATGGTCACGGAGAACCGCTTGGCCAACTCTGCACCGTTGACACGGCGGGACTGGGCCACGAGTCGGGCGATTTCTTCTTGACGTTCCTCAGCGAACATATGCACCTCACGGTTGGGGGCTGCGACAGTGGTTCCCCTCACTGTGATGTGAGTTTATGTGTGTTTGTGTGGTTTTACTAGCCCCTAGGCTGCACCGATTGCCATAAGTCCCAATAAGACAACATTGAGCGCGACCACGATCCCGGAGCTGGCCCAACCGAACCCCGAGAGCAACGGACCGTTCGTGAATTGCCCGAGCAGGCGGCGTCGCCCGGTGAACCACACGAGCGGAATCAAGGCAAAGGCGATGCCGAAGCTCAGCACCACTTGGCTCCCCACGAGCGCCGCCGTGGGCTCGACTCCGACCGCGAGCAGTACTACGGCGGGAATCATGGTGAACACCCGGCGCGCGAACAGCGGGATCCGACGATGCAACAACCCCGCCGTCACCACGTCCCCGGCGTAGGAACCCACCGCGGTGGAGGCCAATCCTGAGGCCAACAGACCAATGGCGAAGACGATGCCCACCGCCGGACCGAGCGCCTCCGCAATGGCCGCGTGCGCGCCTTCGATAGTGTCGGTACCGTCCACGCCGTAGAGGTTGCGCGCCGCCAACAACAACATGCCCATGTTGACGGACCCGGCGACGATCAGTGCGATCACCACGTCGACTCGCGTGGCCCGCAACAGGTACTGGGTGTGCCGAACCCCATGTGCACCACCGTGCCGGTCACGGGACAGCGCGGAGTGCAGGTAGATCGCGTGCGGCATGACCGTGGCACCCAACATGCTCGCCGCCAGCACCAGAGACTGCGAACCCTGCAAGCGCGGCACCACACCGCCCAGCACACCGGCGGGCTCGGGCGGTGCTACGACCAGCCCCGCCAGGAAACCCGCGGTGATAATGCCCAGCATGGACAGGATGACGGTTTCGAAGATCCGCTGGCCCCGCCGGTTCTGAACGGACAGCACAGCCATCGAGATCACGGCCACGATCACGCCACCCAGGGGCAGCGGAACGCCGAACAGCAGCCACAGTGCGAGGGCGCCACCAATCACCTCGGCCACGTCAGTGGCCACGGCCATCAATTCGGCCTGCACCCAATAGGCGATACGCGCCCTACGGGGTAGCGACTCCCCCACCACCTCGGGAAGGGACTTGCCCGTGACGATGCCCAGCTTGGCCGAGAGGTACTGGATGACCATGGCCATCACGTTGGCAATCACGAGGACCCACACGAGCAGATAGCCGAAACTCGCCCCAGCGCTCACATTGGCTGCCACATTGCCCGGGTCCACATAGGCGATGGCCGCCACGAATGCCGGCCCCAGTGCCGTGATGATGCCGCGAGTGGCGGGACGGTTCTCGACCCGGGTCCTGCGGTTGAGCACGGTGCCTCCTGGTGCTGCAGTTCAAAGTTTCGGTATACCGAAACTTTAGCTCGTTTGGGTGTCTGAGCCCAGGCGTATCCTGTTTCACATAGCCGAGCGTCGCTCGCTAGGAACACAGTCAGGACCCCGCATGCTGTTGCGTTTGTTGCGCACCTATTCCCGCGCCTACCGGCCGTGGATCATCGCCGTACTCATCTTCCAGTTGGCTTCGACCATCGCCACGCTCTATCTGCCGAGTCTCAACGCCCGGATCATTGACCAGGGCGTGGCCCGCGGAGACACCGATTACATCTGGCGTACCGGTGCCGTGATGTTGGGCGTCGCTTTCGTTCAGGTCATTGCTGCGGTGATCGCCGTCTATTGCGGTTCCCGCACGGCCATGGGCCTGGGCCGCGATGTCCGCCGTTCGGTGTACCGCCAGGTCGGATCCTTCAGCGCTCGCGAAGTGGGGAAGTTCGGCGCTCCCACGTTGATTACCCGCAACACCAATGACGTCCAGCAGATCCAGATGCTCACGCTCATGGGACTCAACTTCATGGTCATGGCACCCATCATGTGCGTGGGTGGCATTGTGATGGCCCTGCGTGAGGACCCGGGGCTGTCCTGGCTCGTGTGGGTGTCCATTCCCGTCATGGGTGTGCTGTTGGGCATCATCGTGGCCAAACTGATGCCGTGGTTCCGCATCATGCAGGACCGCATCGACGGCATCAACGGGGTACTCCGCGAGCAGATCACCGGCATCCGCGTGATTCGGGCGTTCGTCAAGGAACGTCACGAGACCGAGCGTTTCGCTCGCGCCAATCAGCAACTCACGGACATCTCCGTGCAGATCGGCTCGCTGTTCGTGCTCATGTTCCCCATCATCAACATGATCATGCACATCGCCACGGCCGCCGTACTGTGGTTCGGCGGACACCGGGTGGACCAGGGGCTCATCGAGGTGGGTGCGCTCACTGCGTTCCTGCAGTACCTGTTGCAGATCCTCGTGGCCGTCATGATGGGCACGTTCATGATGATGATGGTCCCCCGAGCGGTGGTCTGTGCCGAACGCATCACCGAGGTCTTGAGTACCGAACCCACCATGCACCCGCCCGCTCACCCTGTGGACCCCGCGTCCCATCACGGCACTCTCGAGTTCCATGACGTCACGTTCCAGTACCCCGGCGCCGAAGCCCCCGTGCTGGATCGCATCAGTTTCTCGGCCGTACCAGGTCAGACCCTGGCCATCATCGGTGCAACCGGTTCCGGCAAGTCATCACTCGTGAACCTGATCCCGCGGCTGTTCGACCCCGTCGCGGGAAAGGTGACCTTGGACGGCGTCGCCCTCACCGAATACCCGCCGCAGGAACTGGCCTCGAGTGTCGGTCTCGTACCGCAGAAGCCCTTCCTCTTCTCCGGCACCATTGCGTCCAACCTGCGCTTCGGCCGCCAGGAGGCCACCGATGACGAACTGTGGGAAGCGCTCGCGGTGGCTCAGGCGGACGAGTTCGTGAGAGAAAAACCAGAGGGTTTGAACTCTCCCATTTCACAGGGCGGCACGAACGTCTCGGGAGGTCAGCGGCAGCGGCTGTGCATTGCGCGCGCCATTGTGACCGCCCCCCGCGTGTACGTCTTCGACGACTCGTTCTCGGCGCTGGACGTCACCACGGACGCTAAATTGCGCGAGGCCCTGCGGCCCGTCACCCGGCAGTCCACGGTGGTGACCGTGGCTCAGCGTGTCTCCACGATCACCGGGGCGGACCAGATCCTGGTTCTCGAGCACGGGCGGATCACCGCCCGGGGCACGCACCGGGAACTGCTGGACTCCAGCGACACCTATCGCGAAATCGTCGAGTCTCAGCTCAGCGCTGAGCAGAGCACCGGGGGTCGGTCATGAGCTACGAAGTGGAAGAGCCCGTCAAGAAGGCACGCCATTTCTGGCCCTCCGCCGTTCGCCTGGTCAAGCTTCTGTTCCCGCACAAGCTCGCCCTGACCGTCGTGTTCGCGGCGGTGGTCGTTTCAGTCGTCCTGAGCGTCTACGCACCACGCGTGCTGGGGCGCGCCATGGACGTGATCTTCGCCGGTGTGATCGGCCGGGAGCTACCCGAGGGAGTGGATAAAGCCCAAGTGGTCGACGGGCTGCGAGCGCAGGGCCAGGACACCTTGGCCGACATGATGTCCGCCATCACCCTGGTTCCGGGACAGGGCGTGGACTTCACCCTCCTGGGCACGCTGATCCTCACCGTGCTGGGCATGTACGCGATGGCGTCACTCCTCATGTGGTTGCAGGGCTACGTTCTCAACATCGTGGTGATGCGCGTGGTGTACAACCTGCGTGCCGAGGTGGAGCGGAAGATCAATGCTCTGCCCCTGAGCTACTTCGACTCCCGCCAGCGCGGTGACGTGATGTCCCGCGTGACCAACGACGTCGACAACATCCAGACCGCCCTGCAGCAGGCGTTCTCACAATTGGTGCAGAGCGTGCTCACGGTCATCGGCATCACCGTGATGATGTTCGTGGTGTCATGGCAGCTGGCACTGGTTGCGTTGATCGCCCTGCCCCTGTCCGCGGTGGCCGCGGGTTTCATCGGTACACGGTCCCAAAAACTGTTCACGCAGCAGTGGGAAGCGACCGGTCACCTCAACGGCCACATCGAGGAATCCTTCTCCGGTCACGAGCTGGTGCACGCCTACGGCAGGCAGCACGACATGGATGCCACGTTCGACGAACGCAACGAGAAGCTCTACAAGGCCTCGTTCGGTGCGCAGTTCATGTCGGGCACCATCATGCCGGTCATGCAGTTCATCTCATACCTCTCCTATGTGGGCATTGCCGTGTTCGGTGGGCTGCGTGTTGCGACCGGTCAAATGACCCTCGGTGACGCGACAGCCTTCATCCAGTACTCGCGTGAGTTCACGCAGCCCCTGTCTCAGGTGGCCGGCATGGCCACCCAGTTGCAGTCGGGTGTGGCGTCGGCCGAGCGCACCTTCGAGTTGTTGGACGCGGACGAGCAAGATCCGGAGACCGCAACGCAGCACCTCCCGGCACGCTCCAGCGGTCACGTTCGTTTCGACAACGTGAGCTTCACCTACGACAAGCAGGCATTGGCGGACGGCGCACGCCCCTTGATCGAGGGTCTCTCGTTCCAGGCCCGGCCGGGTCACACCGTGGCGATCGTGGGTCACACGGGTGCCGGCAAGACCACCCTGGTGAACTTGATCCTGCGCTTCTACGAGATCGATGAAGGATGCATCACCCTGGACGGTATCGACATCCGGGATCTCAGCCGCGATGAGCTGCGGTCGCAGGTGGGCATGGTGCTCCAGGACGCCTGGTTGTTCTCCGGAACCATCATGGAGAACATTCGCTACGGCCGCCAGGACGCCACCGACGAGGAGGTCGTCGACGCCGCGAAGGCCACGTATGTGGACCGCTTCGTTCGTGCCCTCCCGGACGGCTACGACACCTTGATCGATGAAGAGGGCGGCAGCATCTCGGTCGGTGAGAAGCAGCTGATCACCATTGCCCGCGCGTTCCTGTCGCAACCTTCGCTGCTGATCCTGGACGAAGCGACGTCGTCCGTGGACACACGGACCGAACTGCTGGTGCAGCACGCAATGGCTGCGCTGCGTGCCCAGCGCACGTCCTTCGTGATCGCTCACCGCCTCTCCACCATCCGTGATGCGGACACCATCCTGGTGATGGAGTCCGGCAAGATCGTGGAGCAGGGTTCCCACGAAGAACTCATCGCCCTGGGTGGCCACTACGCAGATCTTTACGATTCGCAGTTCAATGCACCCGAGGCGCCCGTTGACGCTCCGGAACTCTCCCCTGGTCAGGGACCCACCCAGGAAGCTCCCGCGGAGGGTCGCTAGTAATCAGCACCCTGCCCGTCTACCGTGGAAACTGACCGTACGCACCGCTAGAACGGATGATTCATGACTAATTTCGCCAATGTTGAACGTCGCCACTTGGCCGCTCTGCTACGCCGCGTGGGTCCCGACGCCCCCACCCTGTGCGAGGGCTGGAACGCGCGCGATCTGGCGGTCCACCTGGTGATTCGCGATGGCCGACCCGACGCCGCCGTGGGTATTTTCGCGCCCAAGCTTCCGGTGCTGGGTTCCCACTTCAAGACCGTCGAGAACAAGTACAACGACATGCCTTGGGAAGAGCTGGTCGACCTGGTGGAGCGCCCGCCGCTGCACTCCCCCGCACGCTGGTCCCCAGTGGACAAGCGCATGAACACCGGTGAATTCTTCGTCCACCACGAGGACGTGCGCCGTGCCCAGCCGCAGTGGCACGCCCGCCAACTGCTCCACGACGAGCAGAAAGACCTCTGGAACATCCTCAAGCTTATGGGCCCCGCCATGTTGCGTAAGGAGTCCAACTCCGTGGTGTTGTTGGCCAATGGTTTCGGTGCCGTCCGCGGTGGCAAGCGCTCCGCGCGCCACGTGGACCTGGTTCGCGGCGAGCCGTCCGAGTTGCTGCTGTGGGCCTTCGGCCGCCAGGAACAGGCGGACGTGGACATCACCCAGGAGTAACGCACTCCACCGTCACGATCCCTGTGCTGGGGAAACGCTGATGGCATAGCGAAAGGCCGGCACTACGATTGCGCAGTGCCGGCCTTTTGTCGCTCAGCCCAAGCTCGATCGGGCTAGGCGACGGTGGGCGCTTTGCGGGAACCGAGTTCGGCATCCAAACGAAGCAGACCCGGACCGTCGTTGTGGACCAGACGCACCTGATCGCAGATACCCTCGACGGTAGCTTCTTCCTCGACCTGTTCGCTGATGAACCAGTGAAGCAGCGGCATGGAGTCGATGTCTCCTTCTTCCTGCGCCAAGCGGTACAGGTTACGGATGGACTCGGAGACCTTGCGTTCGTGGTTCAGCGCGGATTCGAAGCAGCCCAGAACGGATTTGTCCTGGATGTCGGGTCCGGCCATGTCACCGATCTGCGGGTCTCCACCGCGGTCGACCATGTGGTCGATGAACTTCTCGGCGTGCGTGATTTCCTCGGCGGCCTGGGCTCGGAACCACTTGGCGAATCCGGGCAGGCTGGCAACGTCCATTTCAATGGCAAGCTGGCGGTACACAACCGTGGCCTGCAGCTCCATGGTGATCTGGTCATTAATGGCTTCGGCAAGTTTTCCCTTGATTTCCATGATTGATATGAAACCACGTTTGAGTGTCGCCCGATAGTGAGTAATTCCTAACTAAGTACGGGCGTCCTTAGTGGTTCAGCTGTCCCGACCATCGGGACACGGTTCGTCCGTCAGGGAGTTGTCCAGTAATATGGAGCGGTCCCAGCACCGCGCCATCACGCACGGCGACGGGCACGCCCCCTTAGCTCAGATGGCCAGAGCATCTGTCTTGTAAACAGAGGGTCGCCGGTTCGAATCCGGCAGGGGGCTCCACCACCGAACTGCCCGGGTGCTCGTCTCAGCATCCGGGCAGTACTTTTCTCCGGGACGGCCACCCGGTAAACCGCTTACATGAGCTTCTACTCCCACGGACACTCCCCCTCGGTCCTGGCATCTCACGGCACGAGGTCGGCCGCGGATTCCGCCGCGTATCTCGTGCCCGAGTTGTCCCCGGGGATGTCCCTGCTCGACATCGGCTGCGGACCCGGCTCCATCACCTTGGACCTCGCGGAACTGGTTGCGCCGGGGCCGGTGGTCGGCACCGACCAGTCACCAGCTGCCGTTAATTCCGCCGCCGACGCCGCTCGCGCGCGGCACTCGTCCAACGTCACCTTCATGACCGCCGACGTCTACGCCCTGCCCTTCGAGGACGAGAGCTTTGACGTGGTACACGCCCACCAGGTGCTCCAACACCTGCCGGATCCTGTGCTGGCCCTCCGAGAAATGTCCCACGTGTGCAGACCTGACGGCGTGATGGCGGTGCGGGATGCGGACTACGCGTCCATGGCCTGGTTCCCGGAATCCCCCGGTTTGAGCAGGTGGCTGGAGATTTACCGAGCCATGGCCCGAGCCAACCACGGCGAGCCCGATGCCGGGCGGCACCTCAAATCCTGGGCCCGCAAAGCTGGCCTGCGGGAAGTGCGGGTCACTGCGTCGTCGTGGTGTTATGCCACGGAGGAGGGAACCCGTTGGTGGGGTGACTCGTGGGCGGCACGGGTACGAGCGTCGTCGTACGGGAGCAGAGCCGTGGAACTCGGCTTAAGCACGCCCGCTGAACTCGACGAAATATCTGAGGCCTGGGAAAGCTGGGCGGGAGAGCCGGACGCGTGGTTCGCGATGCTGCACACCGAGATCCTGGCGCGCCCGGCCCTTCCCACAGCTAAGTAAGCGCGCGACCTACTGGTACTTGATCACCACGCGACCGTCGATCTTGGCGTGGTGCATTTCGTCGAAGATCTGGTTGATCTCGCCGAGTTCACGGGTGTGGAACGTGGGATGGATCAGGCCGCGGGCGTAGAAGTCCAGGGCCTCCTCCATGTCCTTACGAGTGCCCACGATGGAACCGCGAATCGTGAGTCGTTTGAGCACGATGTCGAAGATCGGCGCGGGGAACTCTCCCGGTGGCAGGCCATTGAACACGATGGTTCCCTTGCGGCGAGTCATGCCGATCGCCTGCCCGAACGCATCCGGATGAACGGCCGTGACCAGCACGCCGTGGGCGCCACCGATCTCCTTCTGGATGGCTTCGGTCGGATCCGCAGCAAACGCGTTCACCGTGACCTCCGCACCGTGCTTCTTGGCGAGCGCGAGCTTGTCGTCCGCGACGTCCACCGCAGCGACCCGCATACCCATGGCCACGGCATATTGGACGGCCAGGTGGCCCAGACCACCGATGCCCGAGATCACGACCCATTCACCAGGGCGCACCTCGGTCTCCTTGAGCCCCTTGTACACGGTCACGCCGGCGCACAGCACCGGAGCCACCTCGTAGGGGTCCGCGCCCTCGGGAATCCGCGCGGCAAACTTGGCGTCCACCAGCATGTATTCGCCGAATGAACCGTTCGATGAGTACCCCGAGTTGGTTTGCTCCTCACACAGGGTCTCCCAGCCGGCCCGGCAGTACTGGCAGTTGCCGCACGAACTGCCCAGCCAGGCGTTGCCCACCAGGTCGCCCTCCTTGAGGTCATCCACCCCTTCGCCCACGGCGACCACGGTGCCGACACCCTCGTGTCCCGGGATCAGCGGGAGGGTGGGTTTCACGGGCCAGTCCCCCTGGGCCGCGTGGAGATCGGTGTGACACACACCGGATGCAATCAGTTTGACGAGCGCCTGCCCCGGACCCGGTTCAGGAACCTCTACGTCGTCGATAGTGAGTTCGTCACCGAAGTTGTGAACTACTGCTGCCTGAAATGTCGAGCTCATCCTCATGCTCCTTTGCACGGTGCCGTCGATGAAACCGCCTCAGCGGATTTTCAGTCTATAAGACCCGCATCACGGTCTCAACGGAAAAACGGGCCCGGCACCGTGTGGTGCCGGACCCGCTTCAGTGATTGGAGTCGCGCGTCAAAGACTTAGCGAGGGGTCACTTCTTCTCTTCGAGTGCGTCGTTGAGGCCCTTCTCGAAATCGTTCTGGGACACACGCTCACCGTCGACGAAGATGGTGGGGGTTCCGGCGATTCCATTGGCCATGGATTCCTGGGCCATGATGTTGATCATGGGACGGTAGGTGTTCTCGCCCAATTGGTCGGCCGTCACGTTGGCGCCGTGCTTGGACGCGATCTCGGCGAGCTCATCATTGCTCAAGCCGCCGGAACCCTGGTGAGAGAACACTTCCTGCACGTAAGCCAGGTACTGCTCGGGATCGACTTGCTCGGCCACCAAGTAGGCGGCGTTGGCTGCTCGCGAGGAATACGCGTCGGGGCTGCCGCGGTCCAGGAAGTTCAAGTTCCGGTGCTCGAGAGTCACGTCACCGGAGAGCACCTTCTCCTCGATCTGGTCACCGAACTGCTCCTCGAAATCGGCGCAGTGCACACATTCGAAGTCCTGGAAAACCACCAGTTGCACGGGCTCGCCGTTGTCCTTGGCCTCGGTGGCGTTCACGACGCCCGGAGGTGTCTTGGACTCGTCCACGGACTCGGGAGCCTCGGGCACATCGTTGATGTCCCGTTCGTCCACGTCCGACGTGTCCTGCAGGATCTGCGACTCGTTGAGCTGGATGCCGCCGTACTGGTTGGCGCTGGCGGGCACGGGTCCGGCCTCGGGAATCGTGTTCTTGTTGTTCTGCCAGACCACCAGCGCAATGATCAGTCCGATCACCAGCAGCAGCGCAATGATGCCCGCGATCAGGCCCTTGGGCTTGCCATTGGACCTACGTGCCTCGCGATCCGCGATCTGGCGGGCACGTTCGCGCGCCTGATCAGCGGTCGACGATCCGGCCGTGTTTTTCTGGGAAGCCATGGGGTCCGTGATTCCTTCCGATCAAATGATGTGTCACGTTCAGATTACCCGGACCCCGCGGTCACAACGATTCAGGGGTTGTCCAGAAAATGGTCGCTTCACATGCGGTCGCACTCCGACTGCCCGATCGAATCGTTAGTACGCAACCTTAGAATGGATGCGGACCCGATCCCGTGGGCGGAAGGAGCTCGTTGTGCTTGCAGACCAATCCGATCACCAGGTGGAGGTACCCAGAGACGGGTACGACTTCGTGGTGGTCTCCAACCGACTTCCCGTGGACCGCGACATCGACGACAAAGGCGAGAGCACATGGCGCCGCTCACCGGGTGGTCTGGTCAGCGCATTGGCTCCGGTCATGGCCAAGCGCGACGGCGCCTGGGTCGGCTGGCACGGCGCCCCGGACGAGACACTCGAGCCTTTCGACCACGACGTGTTCCATTTGGTTCCCGTGGGCCTGTCCGAGCTCGAGGTCGAGCGGTATTACGAAGGGTTCTCCAATGCCACGCTCTGGCCGCTCTACCACGACGTGATCGCCCCGCCCGAGTTCCACCGAACCTGGTGGTACGCCTATCGACGCGTTAACGAGCGTTTCGCGCGGATGGCTGCAGAGACGGCTGCTCCCGGGGCCACGGTGTGGGTCCAGGACTACCAACTGCAGTTGGTTCCCCGCATGCTGCGCAAGCTCCGCCCGGACGTCACCATCGGCTTCTTCAACCACATCCCCTTCCCTCCCACGGAGATCTACTCGCAATTGCCGTGGCGCAAGGCGGTCCTGGAGGGCCTCACCGGGGCGGACCTGATCGGATTCCAGCGTCCCGGCGACGCGCAGAACTTCCAGCGTTGCGTGCGCAAATTCCTGGGGGTGCGCTTCACCAACGGCGCCGCCGACTTCTCGGAGGCGGCCATCGCCGACGACGCCGCCGCGGCGTCGTCGTCCGAGCCCGGCCAGGAAACGAGCGGGGCTGGGGAGCAGGACACCACGTGGACCGTTCACGCTGCGGCCTACCCGATTTCCATCGACGTCGAGGCGATCCGGGAGCTGGCTTCGGACCCGGAGACCAAGAAGCGTGCCAAGGAGATCCGACAGGAACTGGGGAATCCGGAAACCATCTACCTGGGCGTGGACCGACTGGATTACACCAAGGGCATCCTGCACCGCATCAAGGCTTACGGGGAGCTCCTCGAGGACGAGAAAATCACCGTGGAGAACTCAGCGTTGATCCAGGTGGCCAGCCCGTCCCGCGAGCGCGTGGACTCCTACATCCAGCTGCGTGAGCAGGTCGAGGGCATGGTGGGCCGGATCAACGGTCAGTTCGACACCATGGCCCACACGGCGGTCCGCTATCTGCATCACGGCTATCCGTTCGAGGAAATGGTGGCCCTGTACATGGCGGCGGACGTCATGCTGGTGACCGCGCTGCGAGACGGTATGAACCTGGTGGCCAAGGAGTACGTGGCCGCGAAGCAGGACCGCTCCGGTGCCCTGGTGCTTTCCGAGTTCACCGGTGCGGCTGAGCAGCTCAAACAGGCGATCCTGGTCAATCCGCACGATATCGACGGGCTCAAGGAAGCCATGCTCTACGCCCGCGACATGCCCGGTGCCGAGGCCAAGAAGCGCATGAGTTCCATGCGTCGTCAGGTGCTCACCCACGATGTGGTGGATTGGTCCCAGCGTTTCTTGGAGGACCTCGCCACGTACGGCCAGCAATCGGCAGGAAGGGAATCCGATGACCGAAACTCTCAGTGATGCCCTGAGCCGCGCCGCGGGCGCGGATCATTTGTTGATTGCTTTGGATTTCGACGGCACGCTGGCACCCTTCACCGAGGACCCCGCCGATTCCCGGCCCCTCCCCGAGGCTCGAGAGGCCTTGGACGCGCTGGCCGGACTGCCGCGCACCACGGTGGCGATCATTTCCGGACGCCCCCTGGAGTTCTTGCGGGAGGTGGTCGATCCCGCGCGCCGCATGGTGCTGTCCGGTTCTCACGGCGCGGAAATGGATCTCGCTGCCCTGCCCGATCTGCCGGACGACGCCGAACACGACATCCATCTGACCGCCGAGCAACTGGATCTGCTGGACCGCGCCGTGGACGCGACAGAGGAGATGGTGTCCCGGTACCCCGGTTCCCGCGCCGAACTCAAACCCGCCGGGGTGTGTTTCCACACCCGTCCGATCAGGGACCCGCGGGTCTCGGAACAAGCGTTGGAGGAAATGAATCGCGCCTATTCGGAGCTGCAGGGTTTACGGATCACTCCCGGACAGCAAGTGGTGGAGTGCTCCGTGCTGAGCGCCACCAAGGGTGATGGACTGCGGATCATCCAGGCCGCGGCGTCTCCGGACGTCACGGTATTCGCGGGTGACGACGTCACGGATGAGGACGCCATGGATCTGCTGACCGGGGAGGATCTCGGGATCAAGGTGGGCGAGAAGGAGTCCGTGGCTACGCAACGGGTGAGCGGCCCGCAAGAACTTGCCGACGTTTTGAGCGTTTTTGCCGACCAACGAGCACGTGCGGTGACTAGCATCAAATGACATGAACGCCTCCCCGGCACCAGCACCACTCGGCTTACCCACCCCCACAGGTTCCCGACGGGTCTCGATCAACACCGCATTCCCCGACCCCGCCCTGTTGGACCTTCCCTGGCACATTCCACTCGAGGAGTGGCCACCCGAGGTTCTGGCCGCCTATCCGCGCGGGATCTCCCGTCACGTGGTGCGGTTCGCTCACGTTGGCACGAAAGTTGTCGCGGTCAAGGAGACCACGCCCCACTACGCCCAAAGGGAGTATGGGTTGTTGCGACGATTGCTGCGCATGGGTACGCCGTCGGTCACGCCGGATTCGGTGGTGACCAATCGGTTCACCGAAGAGGGTGAACCGTTGCCCGCCGCGCTCGTGACGGATCATTTGAGTTTTTCCCTCCCCTACCGGGCCATTTTCGAGCAGGTTCCCTCCCCGCAGACGGTCGAGTTGCTCGTGGACGCGCTGGCTTCACTGATCGTTCAATTGCACCTGTCGGGTTTCTACTGGGGCGACGTCTCGCTCTCGAACACGCTGTTCCGCCGCGATGCCGGTCATTTCGCCGCCTACCTGGTGGACGCCGAAACCGGCGAGATCTACGACCAGCTCTCCCGCGGCCAACGCGAGTACGACATCGAACTGGCACGCACCAACGTGGCCGGGGAAATCATGGACCTGCTGGCCGGTGAGCACATGCAGGAGCGCTTGGAAGAGGTAGGGCTGACCCCGGAGGACGTCGATCCGTTCGAAATCTCGGACCGATTGGTCAGCACCTACAACAACCTGTGGGAAGAACTCACGGCGGAGGAAAGCTTCGCCCTGGACGAGCGCTGGCGCGTGCAGGCTCGGGTGGAACGACTGAACGAACTGGGCTTCGACGTCGAGGAAGCTTCCCTCGAATCCGATGACACCGGTCAAGTGCACCTGCGTCCCCGGGTGGTCGAACCCGGTCACCACTCGCGGCGACTGCTGCACCTCACAGGTTTGGACACCCATGAGAACCAAGCCCGCCGTATCCTCACGGACATCGGCCAGTTCGGGCAGGCGCTGTATCCCGGACTGCCCGAAGACCTCACGGCGCAGCTGTGGATGCGTGAGATCTTCGTGCCCATCATGGAAGCGGTGCCGGCGGAAATGCGCCGGAAACTCGAATCGGCGGAGATCGTCCACGAGGTTCTGGAACACCGCTGGTTCATGTCGGAGAAGGCAGGGAAGGACATTCCCACCGAGAAGGCCGTCAAGGACTACGTGAAGTCACAGTTGTCATCACGGCCGGATGAAAAGGACATTTTCTAGCCCGCACCACCGGCAACCGGTCATCCAGACATCCTTACGCGCCGCCCCGATGGGCAACCATCGGCTGCCCCGCAGTGATGCAGCACCGAAAACGCTAGGGCATCCCGGTTTTCTCCGTGACGATCAGCGATTCGGAAAGGAACTCTTCTTCCAGTCCCCAGCGTTTGAGTGCCTGACGGTACTCACCGGAGGAGATCGCGGATTGCAGGGCCGCTTGGAACGGCCTGGCCAGCCCGGAGTCCTTGAGCGTGGTGGCCGCGACCAGCGTGGACTTGGGCCAGCCGGCGCTGATCTTTCCACGCACCTCAAGGTCATCGCGGGTGGCTGCGTAATAGGCCCCCGTGGGGAATGGCGACAGGTAGTAGTCGATCCGACCGGCCGCGAGTGCCAACACTGCATTGGTGTTGTCGAGATACAGGTCGAGGGCGGCCGGTTCCTTGCCCTGCGCGACCAGTTGATCGTTCCACGCCATGACGATCTTTTCCTGGTTGGTTCCCGGAGTGACGGACAGCTTCCGTCCCGAAATGTCCTCCGGTGAACTCACCACGGGCCCCTGACCCTTGCGCGCCAGGAACCCCATGTAGGCAGCACGGTAGGTCGCGAAGTCGTAGAGCTTGAGCCGGGGCTCGGTCACCCCCACGTTCGCAAACGCCGCGTGGTACTCGTTGGCACCCAACTTGAGCGGCCAGTTCTCCCACGAGGTGACCTGCGTATCGAGTTCCAACCCCAGCTTGTCCGCGATGAGGTAAGCCGTGTCCACCTCGGAGCCGATGGGTGTGACGTCGTCGGTCGCGCTGAAGGCCAGCGGAGGCGAGGTGTTGAGCACACCCACGGTGAGCACTCCCCCGGCCGCGATCTTCTCGGGCAGCAGGGCCTGCGCGGCTGAATCCACCTCGGAGCGGATTCGGCTGTTCTGTTCGGGGCTCAGATCGAATGGCACCCCGTCCTCACGGGTCGGCTGGGGTTGGTCGGGGTGGGTGCACGCCGTGAGGCCCAGCAGCCCCAAGCCACCGATTCCGGCCACACGCAACACCGTGCGCCGGTCCATGCCGCGGCTCACAGGTTGTACGCCGGTTCCAGGACCGACCCCAGAAACGCCCGGGTCCGTTCGTGCTTGGGCGAGGAGAACACTTCGCGCGGCGGCCCTTGTTCGACCACCAGCCCGTCGGACATGAAGATCACGGTGTCGGCGACGTCGCGCGCGAACCCCATCTCGTGCGTCACCACCAGCATGGTCACGCCTTGCGATGCGAGGTCGCGGATCACGTCCAACACCTCACCCACCAACTCGGGGTCCAAAGCGGAGGTGGGCTCGTCGAAGAGCACCACGGCCGGGTCCAGGGCGAGGGTGCGCGCAATGGCCACACGCTGCTGCTGCCCTCCGGACAGCTGCCGGGGGAAGGCGAGTTCCTTGTCCTCCAGGCCCACGCGCTTCAACAGGTCCCGGGCCTTGGCCCGCGCCTCCGTTTTGGACCGCCCCAGGGCCGACACCTGGGCCTCCATCACGTTGCCCAGCACGCGCAGGTGCGGGAACAGGTTGAACTGCTGGAACACCATGCCCACGTTGGTGCGCCGGCGCAGGATCTCCTTCTCGTGCAGTTCGTAGAGCTTGTCGCCGCGCTGTTCGTAGCCGACCATTTTCCCGTCAATGGTGATCCGGCCGGCGTCGATGTTCTCCAGGTGGTTGACCGTGCGCAGGAGTGTCGACTTACCGGAACCCGAGGGACCCAGAATGGCCGCGACCTCACCGGGCTTGATATCCAGGCTCACGCCCTCGAGCACTCGCACGTCCCCGAAGGACTTGTACACGTTCTCGATGACCACGTGCCCCTTGACCGGCCGCGCTGTCTGCTCGTCCGGAGTCTGTTGGTCGTTGGCGGTCGAACTCATCGCGTGCCTCCAATGCGGGAACGCAGCCGCTGCAGCGGGGTGGGCGGAAGGGTCCGCACCGCACCGCGGGCGAAGTGACGCTCCACGTAGTACTGAATGATGTTGAGCACGGTCGTGATGATCACGTACCACAGCGTGGCCACCAGCAGCATGGGGATGACCTCATTGGTACGGGCGTAAATCACCTGGATCGTGTAGAAGAGCTCGTTGTAGGCCAGGACGTAGACCACCGAAGTGCCCTTGACCAAGCTGATGATCTCGTTGAACGCCGGCGGCAGGATCGAGCGCAGCGCTTGGGGTAGCACGATGTGCGTGGAGCGGCGCCAGCGCGGAATACCCAACGACGCCGCCGCCTCCTGTTGGCCTTGATCCACCGCCAGGATGCCGCCGCGAATGATCTCTGCGGAGTAGGCGGCCTGGTGCAGCGTCAGCCCCAGTACGGCAGCACCGAATTTGTTGATGATGTCCGTGGTGGGGGCCTGGAAGAACGCCACATCCGTTCCTGGGATACCCACACTGATCACTTCGTAGAGGTAGCCCACGTTGTACCAGAGCAACAGCTGAACCAGCAGCGGTACGGAGCGGAAGATCCAGATGTAGAACCACGCGACCGAGGACAACAGCCCCGAACTGGACATCCTCATGAGTGCCAGGAAGAACCCGAGTACGAACCCGCCGACCGCCGCAATCGCGGTGAGGAGCAGGGTGTTGCCCAGTGCCCGAACCACGGACTCCGCGGTGAACCATTCGGCCACCACACCCCATTGCCACCGTGGATTGGTGAACAGGGACCAGACGATGCCGAACAGCACCACTGCGACCAGAGCGGTCCCGACCCAGCGCCAGGGATTTCGTGCTGGCACCACGGTCAAGGCCTCTGGCCGCTGCTGTGCCTCGGCGCGCTGCCCCGTGGGCTCGGTGTCCGCGGGTGCGGCGGGGGATGACGGTGTCACGAGATACTCCTGAACGATCACTGGTGGGAGTCACCGTTCGTAACGGTAACGACCTTCACGCTAGGAGGTTCACGGTCTGGACGCCGAAAAAGCAGACCCAAAACTTCATACTTGCAACACTCGTCACATATCCACCGGGTCAGAACCGATGGTGGACCGGCCGTCAAGCGCGCTCGACCACCACCAGATTCGTCAGCGTGGCGTGCACTCGCGCCGGCCAGTCCTGGCCCAGGCTGCCGTACCTCGCCACGTGGGCGTAGGACGCCCCCAGCATGAAATCGATGACCACGTCCAGGTCCACGTTCTCGCGGATCAGCCCGAGTTCCACGTCGCGTTGCAGCAGGCACCGGAGGATCTCCATGCGCGGCCTGATGATCTTGCGCCGCAGCACTTCCGACGTCGTGGAGTGGGGGTCTTGGAGCAGGGTCAGGGCCACGCCCTTGCCCAGGTCCTCGAACAGCACTTCGATGGCTTCACGCATGGTGTCTTCCCAGGCCCCGGAGCTGGGCGGGGCCGGCGGAAGGGTGGCGTAGACCTGCTCCAGCACCGCTTCCAACAATTCTTCACTGTTGCTGTAGCGCCGGTAAATCGATGTCTTGGCCACTCCGGAAACCACGGCCACCGCTTCGATCGTGACCTTCTGAGGACCGGATTCGCGCAGCAGCTTCAAGGCTCCCGCCAAGATCTTTCGATCCGTGCGAGCGGTGCGCGGGTCCGTGGCCGCTCCCCGTTCCGGCGTGGGTGTATCGACCACCATGGTCAGGCCGACACTGCTTCCGCCCGATAGGACTCTCGGGCGTGCGCCGTGGCGTTGTGGAAGATCCGCAGGCCGTCCATGCCCGGCAATTTGGCAATGTTGTGATCCAGCCGATCAATCTCGTGGGCGCCGTCCTTCCCGCCGAAGAGCTCACGCATCACGTGATCCACTTCGTCCGGGTCCATGACGCCGGAACCCACGGGCGCCCAGAATTTCCGCAGCGCGAACCGCGTGAGGCGCTGGGCCTTGCGGGAAGATTCCAAGCGGCGTCGGGCCTGTGTCGCGTAGAAAGCCACGTGACGCGATTCCTGCGCCGCGATCCGCTTGAGCAGAACCGCGAGCACCGGGTGCTTCTCCAGATCGGCCAGCCGCCGGTAGGCAGCGACCGCGGACCACTCATTGGCCGCGCCCCACGCCATGTGGGTCGCAATGAAGTCCGCGCCCACCATGTTGGACAACAGCGACTGTTTGAGCGGCTTGAGCGCCTCGGACCACCCGAGCTTCATGCGTTTGGCCTTGAGCTCGTCGTAGTCGACCACGATGCCGTGCAAGCCCAGCACCTCGGCGAGCGCCTCACCATGCCAATACTCCTCGCGGTTCCACATGGTCATGAACGTGGAGACGTCCCTGTCCTGGTGCGAGGGAGTCACCAACATGTCTCGCATGTAGCACACCGTGTGGTACTCCACATCGCACATGTACCGCAGGCAGCGCAGCGTTTTCTCGGGCAAGGGACGGGTGATGAATTCACCCATGTCCAGGTCAGCCCATTTCACTCGCTGCGAAGTCTCTGCGAACTTGTCGATGTTGAAGGCCATGACTCAGGCTTTCCTCCAGTCTTCGATGGGCCAGTGCGACTTCTTGGCACGGCGGTACAACGGAAGATCGGGATTCACGGCGTACGCGTGCCCGATCTGGGACAGCCAGCTGGCATCGGCCACCGAGTCGCCGTAACCGTAGGAACGGCTCAGGTCGTAACCGTTCTCCTCCGCGTAGCGCTTGAGCCACTGGGCACGGGCCTCGTCCACGAGCGGCGGGGTGGCCAGGTAGCCGGTGAGCTTGCCGTCGGTGACTTCCATGCGTCCGGCCACCACGTGGTCGAACAGATCCGCGATGGGGCTCACCAACAGGTCCAGGGAACCGGTGACCAGCACGGTGTGGTGGCCGGCCGCGCGGTGCTCCTCGATCCGTTGCAGGGCCCCCGGTCGCAGGCTCTTCTCCATGGTGCGACCCAGCGAACCGTTCATGAGCTCTTCCACGCGCTCCACGGAGACGCCCTCGTAGCGGCGCAGGAACGCGCGGATGAACTCACCGCGGTCACGGCGTTCCGCCTTCACGTAGGTGGGCGCGTTGCCGAGCAGCTCGGTGATCTCACCGGGCCACTGCACCGGGCTCAGCTCGCGGCGGCGCAGCTTGGCGTACTGGGTAATGATGTTCCCGGAGACCACGGTGCCCTCGAGGTCGAAGACCGCCACCACGTCCGTACCGGACTTGAGCCCCCGCGGGCGGGACTCTCGCTTGCGCGACGCCGCCTTGAGACGCCCGTAGGCCCGGGTCATTTCGGTGAGCGCGGGCAGGTGTACGTTCTGCCAGTAGTCGCGCCAGTCGATGGCGCGCGGGTCGAAGTGCTGGTCCTCGGGCGCGGACTCCGGGAGCGCCCGATCCAGCCGGCGCGTGTGGGTGTCGTCGAAGATCATTTCGGTGCGCGTGTAGTTCTGGTACAGATCCACGTAGGTGCGCAAGGAGCCCAGCCCGGTCTGCATCCGGTGCAGCGAGTTGGTCCATTCCCGGGTGCGTGCCGTGGCCGGCAGGACGGCGCTCAGTTTGCCACCGGCGGCGGCGAGCTTTTCCTTGAGCGCGAGCCCGCGCTCCACCGCGTTGTTGGCCGGGAACTTCCACACGGGAACCGTAATGGGGTTGCCGTTGGAGTCCTCGAGCGGCTGGGCCAGGAAGAACTCCCGCACGTTCTCGTACATCTGGTGGAACGGCAGCGGATTCGAGGCACCCGAGCACACCTGGTAGTAGGCAGCCTGCGGATCGATGTCCGTTTCCCCGGTCAGCTCACCCGACGGCGCTCGGTGACCTTGCGTCACCAGGGCCACGATCGCATTGACCACGAAATCCACCGGGATCACGTCCAACACGGAGTCAGGCAGCCCCGGGAACTCGGGCAGCGCACCCTTGGCGTAGGCCATGATGAGCGGGTCCGCCACCTTGTAGCCGTCGATCCAGCCCGGGAACGGGTACCGCAGGGCGGATTCAATGATGGCCGGGCGCACGATGGACAACTGGTGACCCACGCCGGCCCACTTCTCTTCCGCAACGCGCTCGCCCAGGGCCTTGGTGAAGGTGTAAATGTCGGTCCAACCCAGCGACTGTGCGCGGGTGCGGCCGTGGTCGACCAATCGCTCCTGAACCCAGGCCTGGCGAGCTTCCTCCGCGGCGCGAGCCACGGACTTGGGACCTTCCTTGCCGAACTGGGCGGTGGCCTTTTCGATGAAGGACTGGAGTCGCTCCGGGGAGCGGGATTCCACCTGCGCGGTGTCCGCGGCCCGGATGGCTGCCTCGAACTCCACATTCCAATCCACGCTGTGATCCACGGGGGCTTCCGGACGCAGGCCCTTGGCGATGCCTCCCACATAACACGTGGACACGTGGACCACGTGGGGGTTCTGACCCGTGGCACGCAGTGATTCGTACAGGCCGACGGCGCCGCCCACGTTGGTCTTGAACGCCTCATCGATGGGCGGGTCGAAGGACACGGTCGAGGCGGAGTGCACCACCACGTCGAACGGCTCGGTGATGCTCGCCAGACCGGTGAGGTCGCCCTCAAGAACGCTGGTGCGCTCGGCGAAGATTTCCTCGGCACGTTCCTTACCCACCGAATCGCGCCATGTCTTGAACACGGGCTTGCGCAGCAACTGCTTCAGACGAGCCTGGCCGGACAAGGAACCCTTGGGGCGGATCACCGCGGTGACGTGGATGTCGTCATGGCTGGACAGCAAACGCTCCAGAACCGCCTGCCCGAGGAACCCGGTGGCTCCCGTGAGCAGGACGCGTTTGGTGGTGGTCTGGGTCAACGGGTTCCTCCGAAGGTAGGGATGTTCTGACACGCGCGCGGCGTGAGGACGGGGACGGATGTTCGCCGACCCCTCTGGTTCAACAACTGGGGTTCAGCAACTTAGAAAAGAGCGTAGCGGTTCACTACTCCATCGCGTTCGAGGGCCCTGCGCAGCGGTTCGGTGCCCGCCGTTTCGGGCGTGCGTTGTAGCGGTTCATCGGCCTGCTGCAGCAGCAGATGAGTGTCGTGCACCGTGGGGCACACGCTCGCGATGAACTCGCGGAAGGCGTTCCGGGAAACGCCCACCGGACGCATCGGGTTGAATCCGAAGGACACGTAGCGACGGGCGAAGGCCGCGGCCCGCGGTGAGCGTCGAACACGCTCACCGGTTTCAACCGCGAAGAAGCGTTCGTGGACGCGCTTGAGCCGGACCACGCGCTGCAGGAGAGCCGAAAGTTCAGGGTGACCGGCGGCGTCGTCGAACGCCTGAATCGCTGCTCGCATGCTGGCCTCACGAGACCAGCCGCGCGCCATTTGCCCAGCGACGACATCCTCACCGAACAGATTGGTCCACACGGAATCGGTCATGGGGGCCAGGGTGTCCAGCGCCATTTCCACACGGTCCAGGAACAGGTGGTCGTGAACAACGGGTCCGGAGACGTCCTGTCCGTGGGCTTCGAGGATGGCCTGATAGGCATCGGCGATCCAGTGGCGCTCATAAGCCCACGTGGTCAGGAAGGCTGCGACGCGTGATTCCTTGTTCGTGTAGCTGACCACGACGTGTCGGACCTGTCCCATGGTCGAACGCTCCACGTCCCACAGGTACTGCAGGTCCCGGAGCCTTTCGGGGCTCAACGGGTGCTTTTGGAACGCACGCGTGTCGACCTCGGCGCGCAGACTGCCCTGGGCATCCAGGGTGAATTGCTGGACCTCGAAGGGAGTTCGCAGGACCAGCTCCTGGTCCGTGGGGCCGTACAACCTGCCCTGTCGGTGCAATGCCAGGTAGGGCTCCTCTGCCATTGTCCCTCCTCGAAAACTCCCGGCGAACGCGTTGGTCCGAGCGGGTCATGAACCCGAATCGCTACGCCTACCGTAGTGTATCTTAGTGGCATGCTTACCGCTCTTGTGACCGGTGGAACGTCAGGCCTGGGAGCCGCGTTCGCACGCTCGTTAGCCCGCAAGGGCTTCAACCTGATTCTGGTGGCCCGCAACGAAGATCGGCTCCGTGAAGTTGCCGATGAATTGGCCGGTGAGCACGGTATCCACGTGGAGATCATGGCTGCCGACCTGTCCGACCGTGAGCACGTGGAGCGCGTGGCCCAACGGCTGGCCGACACGACACGTCCTGTGGACCTGCTCGTCAACAACGCCGGTTTCTCGGTGGGCACACCTTTCCTGACTGATGATTTCTCCCCGCACGACGTGGGCGTGGACGTCATGTGTCGGACCGTGGCTGTGCTCTCCGGTGCTGCCGGGCGCTCCATGACGGAACGTGGAACGGGATGGATCGTGAATATTGCCTCGATCGCAGGCTGCGTCACCATGGGCGAATACTCGGCCATCAAGGCCTACGTCACGTCCATGACGGAATCACTGGCTGTCGAATTGCACGGGACGGGAGTGCGTGCCACCGCGGTCCTGCCCGGTTGGGTGCGCACGGAATTCCACAGCCGCGCCGGGATTGCCGGTTCATCGATCCCCAATTTCATGTGGCTCGACGCGGACAGCGTCGCGGACGAGGCCCTCGCCGACGTCGCCCGGGGCAAGGTCCTTTCGATCCCCACCCTCCGCTACAAGGCCGTTTACACGACCCTGCACCACCTTCCTCGCCCCGCGGTGCGCTGGATCTCCCGGCAAGTCTCCGGGGCCCGCAAGCGCGAGAAGAAGGCCTGATCCCATGGCACCGGAAGACAACCAGTCTGATCCTCCCCAGCACGAGGGCAGCCGCTCTCACGGCAAACATGCCGGTCAGCCGGTCGAGCAGCCGGATTCTCTTCAGGGCGAGGGCGTCCGTCATCGCGGCAAACACTCCCGCCAGCCGGTCGAGCGCCCCCACATCATGGAGTCCCTCGAGGGCCCCGTGGCACAGGCCGACCCCGCTCCCCCTGCCCCGCCTGCGGATTCAGCCAAAGTCGGTACCGCTTACTACACCCATGCCGGTCGCAGGATCGCTCGCAAGGTTGCACAAACGGTCTTCTTCAGGGGCCTGGTCAACCGGCTGATCACCCGCACCAACGTGGTGGATCCCGCCGCGTACGGTGTCAAGGGTGGCTGCGTGGTCGTGGCCAATCACTCGAGCCACCTGGACGCTCCTCTCGTGATGAGCGGCGTTCCCCACTACATCTCACGTGACCTGGCCACGGGCGTGGCCGCCGACTATTTCTTCACGGCCTGGTACAAGAAGCTGTTCACTCAGCTGATTTTCAATGCATTCCCGATCGACCGCACCGGAACCGGCGCCAACCGTGGGCTGTCCAAGAAGTTGCTGGCCGCGGGGATACCCATCCTGATCTTCCCGGAGGGAACGCGGTCCAAGACCGGCAAGATGGCGCCGTTCAAGGTGGGAGCGGCCAGTCTGGCCCACTCACTCGAGGTGCCCGTGGTACCCGTGGCATTGATCGGCGCTCACGAGGCCATGCCCAAGGACTCGAGCTGGCCTCGTCCCGGTAGGCCACCCGTGGTCGTGGCTGTGGGAGCGCCCCTGCGCGCCCGCGGAAACGAAACAGTCACGGGGTTCAACGAACGCATCGAGGCAGCGGTTCGCGCACTGTACGCTTCGAACCGAAGCAAGATTCAGGACTGAACACCCCCGAGGAAAGAGGTCGCACAGCAGTGGCACACGTAAAACACCAGAAATGGTGGGGCTGGGGCGAAGAAGGCGTTTTCTTCAACTACGAGAACAAGCCGGCGTTCGCACCCTTCGTCAAAGAAGCCATCGGAGTGACGCTGCGCCCGCGTGAGCGGGACACCGTGGATTTCTCCACCGCAAACGTTCCCGCGTCCAAGGCTCCGGACAGTGTTCTCGAGCTGCTCCGGGAGATCAACGGCGCGGATAACGTCAGCACTGACGACGAACTGCGCGTCATCCACTGGGCCGGCAAGTCAGTTCTAGAGCTTCTGCAGACCTTGCGCAACGATTTCCACCGTATCCCGGACGTCGTCGTCTACCCCGGCACCGAGGACGAGGTTACGGCCCTCATGCGCGCAGCGGTCGAATACGATCTCGTGCTCATTCCCTTCGGCGGCGGCAGCAGCATCTCGCGCAGCCTCCAACCGGATCCGGCCGAGGAGCGTTGCATCGTCTCCGTGGACCTCGGGCGACTCAACAAGGTCCTCGAGATCGACGAGACCTCCGGGCTTGCCACCATCCAGGCCGGCGTACTCGGCCCGGACATGGAGGAACAGCTCAACGCCCGCGGTTGGACCCTGGGCCACTTCCCCGATTCATTCACCTACTCCACGCTGGGTGGCTGGGCGGCAACTCGCTCCTCCGGCATGCAGTCGGACAAGTACGGTGACATCGCGGACATCATCCGTGGGCTCCGCATGGTCCGAGCCACCGGCACCGTAGTGTTGCGGCCCTTGCCGTCCACGTCTACGGGACCGAGCTTGCGCGAAATGATCATCGGCTCCGAGGGCCGACTGGGCATCATCACTGAGCTCTCCGTTCACGTTCATCGTCTGCCCGAGAAGCACCAGGTCATCGCCTACATGTATCCCACGTGGCAGCAGGCGCTCACCGCCGTCCGGCAGTTCACCGAGGCGGAGATCCCGTTGGCCTTCGCCCGGGTTTCGGACGCACACGAAACCGCATTTTCGCTCGCCACACAGAAGGCGCCGACGTCGCCCAAGAGCAAGCTCGCGGCCAAGGGCCAGGATGCTCTCTGGGCAGTGATGCGCAAGCGGGGCTGGGACACCGACGACATGTGCATCTCCTACGTGTGCTTCGAGGGCTCCCCCAAAGACGTGGAGTCTCGCAAGAAGGCCGTGGCCGGCATTGCCAAGAAGAACGGGGCCATTGTGCTCGGTTCGGGCCCCGGCGCACTCTACGACCAGAAGAAGTTCGACACCCCGTACCTGCGAGACTTCCTACTCGAGCAGAACACCGTGGGTGACGTGTCCGAGACTGCCGCGCCCTGGTCCAAGCTCACTACCGTCCACAAGGCCGTGTACGACGCCGCTGAACGCGCCTACGCGTCGATGGGCAAGAAGGGGTGGATCATGTCGCACATGTCCCACTCCTACCATTCTGGCGCGTGCCTGTACTTCACGTTCGGGTACGTCTACGACGACGAGAATCCCTACGACGAGTACCACACCGTCAAGAGCGCCATCCAGCAGGCCTTCATCGACAACGGGGGCACACTGTCCCACCACCACGGTGTGGGTCTGGAACACCAGCCGTGGATGGAACAGGACATCTCCCCCGAAGGCGCCAACATCATGCGCGCTTTGTTCTCCAGCACTGACCCCGGCAACAACTTGAATCCGGGGAAGGTCGTCTCCTAACTCCGCGTTCAGAGGGCTCCGTTCCACCGGTCATTCCGTGGGACGGGGTCCTCGCGCTGTGTAGGACTGTGCCGTTCGGGCATACCAGTCCAGAACCTCCGCATCCTCAGTGGTCGCCCGATTCAGAGTGCTCGGATCTGCACCTTGGAAGAGCTTCTTGACCGGGATCTCGAGCAACTTTCCCGTGCGTGTTCTCGGAACAGCAGGGGCCTCAATGATTTCGTCCGGCACATATCGCGGCGAGATGTGTTCACGGATTGCGGTCACAATATTCGCCTTGAGCTCGTCGGAGAGCGCACGGCCGGGCTCCGGAACCACGAAGAGGGGCATGTAATAGTCACCTCCGGCGAGCTCGGCTCCGATGACCATGGAGGCCGATACTCCGGGCACCTGGTCCACCACGTGGGTGATGTCAGCAGATCCCATGCGGATACCACCACGGTTGATGGTGGAATCTGAGCGACCGTGCACCACGAACGTGCCCTCCTTCGACTGAGTGACCCAGTCCCCGTGTCGCCATGTCCCGGGGTACATATCGAAGTACGCCGCCCGGTACCGAGAGCCGTCCAGATCGTTCCAGAAATAGACCGGCATGCTGGGCATCGGCTTGGTGATGACCAGTTCACCCACCTCGTCCCAGACGCGCTCACCCTGGGCGTTCCAGGCTTGGACGTCCACGCCCAGGTAAGGCCCCATGATCTCGCCCCGGTGCACGGGTTGGAACGGGTTGGAGCCGATAAAGGCACTGGTGATGTCCGTACCTCCCGAGTCCGAGCCCAGCCGAACATTGTCCGATACGGATTGATAAACCCAGTCCCACGTGGAATCGGGTAATGGCGATCCCGTCACCAAAATGGATCTGAGGGCCGAAAAATCCTCTTGAACGTTCGGCACCACGCCCGATCTCTCCACCATGGTCAGAACCCCGGCACCCGTGCCGAAGAATGTGGCCTTGTTCTGACCTGAGTTGGCTCACGACCTGGGGCTCTGCGGCATGGCGGGGCTGTGACCTGTGGTGATGCTGTCGGATTGGGGCGG
>NZ_NOIT01000005.1 GCF_004136555.1 Kocuria carniphila | reverse complement strand
CGGGGTACTTCCGTGGTGCGACCATGCCGCCCATCCTTCCGGGTTAACGATGTCTCCATTAAACCCGGGGCGATTCACATGCCCGTCGAACACCACCGGGAAGTCTGGTCACGCTCCCCTCACTGGGCAGAGGAAATGCAGTCCTTCGTCACCGAGGTCAACCAGTTCATCTTTGACTACGGAAATCTTGTCGAAGCGTTCCGCCCTGAAGCCTGGAGCGCCAATCCGGGATTGCTGCAGGAAAAACTGAACGAGGCTTCCCGAAAGGTCCTTGGACGCAAGCGAGCTCAGGAGGCCGTTCAGCAGGATATCGAGCGGCTACTCTTGCCTGCCTCGATTGGCCTCGTGGGTGACCCCAAGGTCTTCCTCAACCACGTGGACTGGGTCCAACAACGCGCACGGGCACTCGATGCCACGGGTGAGCGTTTGCTGCCAGCCGGCATCAGGTGGACCGTACGCAATCCACGAACCTCTGGTCTTCCAGCAGACGTCCTTGAAAAGTCCAAGGCCGTTGGAGAAGTGCGCCAAGAATTCTCCGACGAAGACCTGAACGCAATCATCCGCGGCGGCATGCGAGTCGACGTAGGCCAGTACACCCACGCTTGGAATGCTCTCGTTCAGGCGCTGGGAGCCACCCCGGAGACACTGAATCGCTGGCAAGCGGGACAGGACCTCCCGACCGCCATTGATCACGCTGCTCCGCAGTGGCGTGACCAGGCCGAACGGGGTCGCACCGCCGGGCTCAGGAGATTCCAAAAGGCCCAGGCGGCGATAGATGAGCTCGAGAGTCAAGGCTTCGCCACTCTGACGGCGGACCTGTGGCACGGGCGAGCCTCGGCCAGAGATCTCTCAGCCAAGGTTCGGCTACAGGCAGCTCGTGAACAGCTTTCTACACAGCTGGATGAGACCGATCTTGCACGATTCGATCCAGAGAACCGTTCCAAGCGGGTCGACCAGTACATCTCTCTGAGCGATCGAGTACGCTCCAACCTCCGGACAGAGCTCCCGGCCAAGTTACTGCGAGAACGTGGCCTCAACAAGGCCAACCCCACGCCTCAGCAGATCCAGCTCCGTCGCGAAATCGATCGCAAACGAGGCGGCAGCATCCGCCAGATGATCGAGTCATCCGAAGGCGCGGTACTCGATCTGACTCCCTGCATGCTCATGAGCCCGGCGAGCGTGGCAAAGAACCTGCCCATTGGGTCGGTTGAATTCGACATCGTCATCTTCGATGAGGCGTCACAGATTCGCGTAGCTGATGCCATCGGTTCAATGGCTCGAGCACGTTCCGTGGTGATCGTGGGCGATTCCCAACAGATGCCGCCGTCGTCCATGTTCGCGTCGAGCGGCTCGGATGATGACGAGTCCGCTTCTACCGAGGGTCTGGTTGCCAGCGATCAGGAGTCCATCCTGTCTGAAGCGGTCAGCGCTAATCTCGATCGGAAGATGCTCACCTGGCATTACCGAAGCGCAGACGAATCGCTCATTGCCTACTCGAACCGCCGCTACTACCAAGGGGATTTGTCTACCTTCCCCGCGCCTCCCATTGACCGGCCCGGTTACGGAATTCGTTTGGTTCAGGCCAATGGCCATTTCGACGGCGGCGACAGGAAAGCAACACGCACCAACCAGGTCGAAGCAAACCTCATTGTCGACGACGTTCGACGCCGCCTCGAGGCAGATCCCGAAGCCTCCATTGGTGTGGTCACCTTCAACATCCAGCAGCAGACCTTGATTCAGGATCTGCTGGAAGACCTGCCGGATGAGGCGATTCGCGTGGCCATGGCACGTGAAGAGGACCCCTTGATCGTGAAGAACTTGGAGAACATGCAGGGTGATGAGCGTGACGTCATCTTGTTCTCCCTGGCCTTCTCCCCGGATCCGGAAACAGGTAGGTTGCGGCTTCAATTTGGACCGGTTTCTGCTGAGGGTGGCCATCGCCGGCTCAACGTGGCAATCACCCGCGCACGGCGTGAAGTGGTCATCTACGCCTCTTTCACTCCGGAACACATTGATCTCAACCGGACCAAGTCAGAGGGTATGAAGCACCTGCGTGAATACCTGACCTTCGCCCGGGAACACTCGGATGCTTCTTCCCTGCTGTCCGATAAGCACACCACTGAGCTACACCGGCAGGATATTGCCCAGGCACTTCGCGACGAAGGACTAGAGGTTCACGAGGAATTTGGCATGTCCAAGTTCCAGGTGGATCTGGCTGTCAAGGATCCCGACTCAGAACAGTGGTTCGCCCTCATGCTGGACAGCCCCCGTTGGGCAGCAAGGGCCATTGTCTCCGATCGCGATTCCGTACCTGCCCAGGTACTCACCCGAATGGGCTGGGCTGAGGTCCTCCAGGTTTGGCTGCCCAGCTGGTGGATGGATCGAGACGGTTCTTTGCGGGCGATCCGACACAAGATGGATCAGGCCGAAGAGCGGCTCCGAGAGACTGTGCCTTCCCCTGAGGAGCAGCCGAGAGTTGAAGATGTGGCTGAAACCGTGGCAACGGTGACTCAGCCGGCTCAGCAAACCGTGAACGCAGTGCAGAATCTTGTCACGCGAGAGGAGGCTACCGAAGTAGTACCTGAGCCCCAACAACGAGAGACGGTTCAGGTCACTGAACGGGTGCAATCCGTAGCTCCGCCAGCGACTGTTCGTTCCCCTGAGCTCGTCCACACAGAGCCATTCCACGCCGCTAGTAAGGGGTTGGTCGGGGACAGGAAAACCCTCGAGGAGCTGTCACTAAAGGCGAACCGCGAACTTGTCCGAGAACTCCTCCTGGAAGTGATCCAAGCTGAGGGTCCTGTGCTTGCAGACCGGCTCACCAGCAACATCGCGGCCAGATTCGGTATGCAGCGCATTAAAGGACCGCGGCGCGACCAGATTTTGCGGTGTCTGCCCAGCCATGTCACAAGCACCAAGACAAGACTGGGTAAGTGCTATTGGCCCGACGGTGCGGACCCTGCCACGTGGAATCTCGTACGCACAACGGAGAACGGTGGAGAGAGCCGCCCGGCCGACGAAATCGTCCCGCAGGAGATTGAGAATGCTGTGATGCTCGTCCTCCACGAGTCAAATGGGATCTGCACGGAGGATCACATCAAGCGTGGGCTAAATCGCTTGTTCGGGTACAACAGGACCGGAAGCGTCATCGCCCAGGCCTACAGGGCAGCTTTTGAGTCTTTGGAACGACAGGGCAAGATCTTCGTCGTCAATGACCTATATCGTTTGGCGTAAATCCACCATTGTGTAGACCGCGGTTCGAGCGGGATGGCCGCGGTCTACACACTTCGCACGGAGGTAATCATGGCGAGAGTACGGTCCCTCGAAAAGGGCACACAGAACGTTCGACCTCACCCCACCACGGTGGACTGCCACTACCAAGTGGTCACCTCCGAAGACGGGCCACTGCTGCACTTGACCACTTTCGGTTCAGATGACCGCGCCAGTGCGATGAAGAGCAGTCAGACGTTGCAGCTGGATGAGGCGATGGCCGGCGAACTCTTGAACGTTCTATTCAGCACATTTCCGAACCTCAAAAATGAATCAACTTCGTATTCAACAACATCTGCAGCCGAAAGTAGCTCATTTCAGGAGAGGGTGTAGTGGTGATCTGAATTGCCCCGCGCCTAACAGCTCACTGTCTTTCAGCATGAACCCAGACAGGCTTCCAGAAGAAATTCCGGAGATCAGATCCTCTTGTCATCAAAAGCTGGTCATTTCCAGCCGAAGCATCGATTAAACTGCTGATTCGATCGAGCGCGCGCCCTTCCAAGTCACCCCGTTCAAGATAATTGATCGCTACTCCACCACCAGAATCAACGGGAGCAGATAAATTCACTAAATATCGGCCCGGGAAATCATCAATGGCTTCCCTCACCCCTGGCAACGTCGCAATCAAATCCCTCAGCGTCAAGTGATTTTTAGAACTATTTTCTGCACACCGAGGAATTACGAGATCAATTTGCAGGATTTTTACCTCAGAGGCTCCATCAAGTACCCCTTCGTCAACTTTTTTATTTTTTCGTGCCTTAATGCGACTTTCGATATGAGCCAATAATCCTACCCCTCCACCAATTTCGAAACCCATACGAATCATCTCAAAAATGGATAGATCACCGCCCGCCGCCGCACCCTTACCACCGAAGGGTGTGACATGGGTTTTATAACCCATCTTCTCTATCGCATCACAAAGGCTGCGCTCCCACGCGGCAGAGTTCCCCAACCCTGACTGCACCATTACGGACACATTAATTGCATCATCGGCCATTTTGGGAAATTCTGAAAAATTCGATTCTGCCCTCACCATGTCAAATTCCTAACTAGTCGCCAATTCCACTGCCTGAATAACGAGGTCGTTACACTACCGGCAAATACGGACTAGCCTGCCGACTCCACGAAATCGCCAACATGTCGCGCGCACGCGTCGCGCCTACGTACAGCAGTGAACGCTCCCGCAGGCTGCTGTCCTCGCGGGCCTGGTCGTCGTAATCACTCCCCTGGAAGAACTTCGGAATCGCTCCCTCGCTCACCCCGAAGAGCACCACGCGTGAGAACTCCGTCCCCTTGGCTCGGTGGAGCGTCATAACGGCGGGCGTTCCCGCCGGAGCATCCTGCTTATCGACCGGGGCAACTTCCACACCTCGCTCACCCATGGCCTGAACCACGGCATCACGCTGCTTCTTGGTGCGCGTAAGCACTCCGAGGGTGTTCGCTTGAAGACCAGAATCTTCCAGCTCGGCGACCCACCCGTTCAGCAGTCGCGCGACTTGGTCGTACTCTTGGCCGAGATCCTCGGCTGGCAAGAGGAGAGGCTGCGGGCCCGAACGACTGGAGATGTACCGATCTTGGCTCTGCTCCGTGGACTGCTCGGGCTGATCTCCCTCGACCTCGTCCAGGTCGTACGAACCACCAGCGAGCACCTGGAGCGCCAGCTGCAGATTCTGCTCGGTAGTGCGGTAATTCAGCCGGAGCCGCCGGGAACGGCCAACGATCTTGATCCCGTAATGCCCCAGCACGATCCGGTTGCCGTAAATGCGCTGGTTTGAGTCCTCGGCAATGAACAGGTCATCTGGCCCAGAAGCCACGACAGCCCGCGCAAGTTTCCACCGAGTGGGGGTGAAGTCCTGCCCCTCATCGATCAGCACGTGGTCCGCAACTGGAGCGCCAGAATCACCGGTCAGAAGGGCTGCCGCGACAGCCGCGGCCTCGTCCCAATCGACTGACTGGGATGCCAACCCGTCGTCTCGGTACTGCTTGATCCCCTGCCACACGGCACGGCGCTGCTTACGCCCCAGCCGGGATCCGCGGCCACTTCGAGGGGCTCGCAGGTAGTCAATCTCTTCGGTGATCTCACCCGGGAGAATGACCTCCTGGTATTCGGATTCGAAAAAGGGAACCACTCGGAGAGATTCAGGCAGGTCACTTCCCGCAGCGTCGATCGCGTCCTCCCACGGGCTGCTCCCGTATGAACCGCCGCTGCGGAAGTCAGGCTTCCGCCGGATTCCCCAACCAAGCACTCGCTCCATGGCCTTGGGCAGGGACTCATTCCCGGCCGCATCACTCAGCACTCGGTGCGCCACCTGGTCCAGGGTGAGCACGCTGATTCCGGGCTCACCCAGGTTCTTGGCCATACGAACATCCGGACCCAAGGATTTGATCTGATCCGCGATCATCTCCACGAGATTTCGGGTGTACGTCACCACCAGAATCCGAGCTTCGGGGTTCTCTCGAGACAGACGCACGGCACGGTGCACCAGCACCACGGTCTTACCCGTGCCTGCACCACCAGACAGGCGGAACGGTCCGGTGGTCTTCTTGTCCACGTACTCTTGCTGGTCGGGGTGCAGGAACAACCGCCACGCCTCAAAGTCCCCGCTCGTCAGGGCCTTCTCCAAGGCCTCATCGTCTTCGATGAGGTGGAACTGAGACGCCGCCCGCTTCGCGGTAGCGGCCCGAACCACAGCCTCAGTATCGGATGGCACACCCACTTCCGTGCCGCCCACTGATTCATCGCCAAAGTCCACCGCAAATTTGCCGCGGACCTCTTCGAGTGGCTTACCGATTGCCAAATCGAGCAAAGCATCAGACTGCCATCCACCCACACGTTCCAGGAAGCTCAGCAGCTGTTCCTCCAAGGGAGCCCGTGAGGCATACACGGCAACGGCTTCCTCGATGCCAAGCTGCTCCATGAGTTCCTCGGCTTCAAAACTGGCCAGAGGATTCGGCGCTGGTGCCGGCGCGGTCGCTTCGGCTGCCTCGGCGGTTTCTTCAGCCGCCGACGACGCCGCCTGCTCACCTTCCCCTTGATGGGCCGCCAGCATCTCGGCAGCTCGAGCTTCGACCAATGCCTTGAGCTCGGAGTCCGTGTATCGGCTACCGCTTTGACCTTCAGAGGGTTCGGTCTCGCGAATTTCTGCTGCACCGCTGGTGGGATTCACACGTGCGTACGCCTTGCTCGCCACCACATAGGCTTGGTCGTGCGCATAAACGCCGTACAGCAACAGCCAGTCGCCCAGATCAAAGAGCACCATCCGGTGGAAATCATCCACACGGGCCGTGCGAACACGGTCATCCGCGCTGTTCTGAATCGGCTCAAGGTGCAGACCATTGGTGGTCGTGTCTTTAAACAACTTTTCGAGAGTGGCGCTGACCTTGCCCGAGATCGACTTGTCATAACTCGTGGGAAAGCCACGGTCCAGGATGAGCTGTTTGGTCTGGTTTCTCATGGGTCCACCGTTTCTCATGCGTCGGTCTTCAAGCGTTGCAGTAGTGCCTGTTGAGCGGTCTGAATATCCGGACCGAGCACGGTCCATTCGTCCGACACCACGTGTTCGAATTGCTCAGCAAGGTTGGACTCGCTGAGCCAACCAATCCGCAGTTCAGGCCAGGCAAGATCCACAGGGATGCCCTCATACTCTTCGCCCACCTCAGGCAGCGGCATTCCGTATCGCCCGGCAATCTCGAGCATCTGACGTTCTCCGGGAGTCAGCGCATCGTCAATGAGCTCGTTCCAATCCGGAGTGAGTTCGACGGTCCCTTGTCTGACGCTGACGTCCACGGGCCCCAGAACCTTTGCTCCTGCATCCTCCGAAGTGGTTACAGGGTCTTCGAAGGCCTGCGCCAGGAGGCTCACCAAGGATTCCTGATCGGCCGAATGATCGTCGATCCAGCTGGACAGGGAACTCTTGGTCTCAATGAAGGTTGTTGAACCGGCGTGCAGTGGTTGCCGCAGGTTGGCGAGCGCCAGCCATTGTCGCCACTCAGTGTCGAAATCGAGGGAGCGCAAAGCCGTCTCGTCATCGTCTAAAACCACGGCCAAATGATTCGGTGCAGTCTTCACGGTGCCCATGATTGTCAGCGCGCCCAGGCGACGAATCACACCCTGTTCGGTGGCTCCTCTGGGGGGTTCCGGCAGCCGTTCGTTCTCAGGCGTTTCCGCCACTGCGAGCGCGTGATTCGCCAAGTGGTCTGTACTTACCATTTCGGGGCGGCCCGCAAACAGCAGTAGATTCAGGTGCTGCGATACAGCTCGCTGAAGCTTCAGCGGGTCTCGCCCAACAGCGGTAAACAAGGTCAAGAGCTGATCAACGGGATTGGCACTCAGATACTTAATCCCCGCATCATCGATCCCGCCATTCTTTTTCACCGCGTTGACGACTCGAGCATTCATTAGCTCGTCCACTAGCGACCGCGCCTTGGTGCCGTCGCGTTGGGCTTCCTCGAAGTTCGTGAGGTCCCGGTCGGTGACCGCGAAGACTAGATATCCCTGCTCGCGCAGGATTCGGCGTTTATCTGCGTCATCGCCCGCTCGATTGTGTTCAGTGCTCGCGTGGTATCGCTTACCGTCAAGGTAGATGGCGGCGCCCCTCACCCCGTGATGGCCCGGCCAACTCAGCAGAGCATCGGGCTGAGTGTGGTTCAGGGTGACCTGGGGCGCATAGGAGTACTTGACGTTACCGACTACTGCGGAGAATCCTTCCCCGCCATCGGTAGCCGTTTCCGCCACGTGCGCACCGGGAATCTCAGCGACGGCTGCCCTAAAGACTCGGCGGAACCGCTTCTCCAGATTCGATTCGAAATCGTCGTGTGCGGGCGCATCGCCTTCCACAATTCGCCAGCTCATGTCACCTTCAGAGGCCCCCGGTCCAAGGATTGCCTTCAGGATGTCGACGGCGCGCACTCGGCTCAGATTCTCCCGCTGCGAAGAAGGCACATGGGGCATGAGACAGCGGAAGCATGCAGAGCGCTCTTCATCCCGGCAGGGGCATTCCAACAATCGTTGGAGGGCTGCCTGGAACAACTTCCAGAGGGATTCGGGTGACGACAATTCGGCAAGGTAACCGGTGCCACCCGGCACCGCATCGAACAACAGCAAGGATTCAGCATTGTTGCGGGAGGTGTCCGAGACGACCTCCATGCCCAGGTGGCTGACCTCGCCCCCAAACCGCTCCCGCAATCCGAGCATGATGGCGGCATAAAAGCTGATCAGTGAGTGACCCGAGCTGTCTTCGCTGATGGAAGGAGGCAGGCTGATCATGACAGATTCGGTAATCAGCTCACGGGAGAGCACCACTGAAACGGCCTCGGGGTTCTCCGCCTTGCGCTGGGTGCACCACGCCTGGTGCTCGTGGGGATCGTTCTTTTGCAGGTCCTGTTCGAGGTGTCCACATTCGGCACAGATCGTGAATCCGCCAATGCGTTGTTTTTGCCCGGCCAACACAGCTTCACGCGCGCCCTCTCGAGGGCGCCCTACGTTGAGCCGTGTTAAACGAGTCCCCCGGCGGAATGCCACGCCCAGACCCGTGCCTTCAATAGACCAGCGTGCACGGGTTTCGGAGTCCGCAAAGTCCGGGATGGTCAACACTTCAAACTGGACACTTCTGCGGTCCTCTGAGGTGTCACCGATCTTGGCCCGGTTCAACTCCATTGTGGAGTAGACCTTGGTCAGCTCCACGACTCGAAGGTGTTGCCCTTCATCCGCGATCCCGGGTTGATGGCACTTGGGACAGGCGGTCAACCGATCGACCGCGGAGATTTCCTGGCTGTATCCGCACGCGGGGCAGAACGCCAGCCGATGCACGCCGGCGCCCGCCGTTCCCAGATCCACGGCGTCGATCGTGAGTTCGTGCCCGCCGGCATAGAAGTGATTCCCCGGTGCGAGTTCGGTGAGCGCGGTGAATCCGGAACGCTCAAAATCGGCCGGCACATGCTGCCAATTGTCGTTGTCATCCTGGTAAATGAGCGTGACGTCCAGGCTGACGGCGTCGTCGAAAAGGGTGAAGTTAGGCAACAAACCGAACCGCTCGAGAACCCCGATCCAGTGCTCGTGACTCAGCTGGGATTCCTCTGCCCGGAGGCGGGCCTGACTTCCAGAGAGCCGGCGTTCTTCACGCGCTCGAGCTTCTGGGTCTTCGATCTCCCCGAGCTTCCGTTCCTGCTGATCCAGCAGCTCTTGTTGGCCTTCGAGCTCTTTGGCCATAGAACCGTCATCGTCAGAGGTGATGACGATTTCGCCGCTCTCAATTTTCTTGAGAAGGTCCGTGATGCGTTGGCGCCTGTGCCGGAGGGCATCCTTTTCGTGGTGCCACCGTTGAACGGCCTTGGTCACAGCAACTTCTAGACCGCTGGGTGCATCGCCAGGCTTGCTTGCCCACTGTCTCAGAGCATTCGCAGCCTCTTCGGTGACCCCCCGCCGCGGGTCATCACCCACAGTAAACGCGGAGAGAAACTCGTCCAGCCGCTTTTCGGAATGGTAGTGAGCATCAGCGAGCATCTCACCCAGGAACGTCCCGGGCCGGCTGGAGCGCATGATGGAGGCGCTTCGAGCGGGCTCAGGCATACCGTCGTCGCCAGCCATGCGGTCCATGAGGAACGCCGTGTACTGGCGGTGCAGGATTTCCTCGGCGGAGAGGTAAGCAGCGGGTGGACGCACCGTTCCGTTCACCATGAATTCGGGCTCAATGTACGCGGAACCTCGGCCACGGGTAGACATAAATGCCAGGTTCAGCGAGTTACCCGTGAGACGACCCGCGCGGCCCACTCGCTGCAGATACGAAGCGACCGTGTCTGGGATGGAGGCCAGGATGACCGTCGAGAGGTCACCAATGTCGATACCCATTTCGAGAGTGGGGGTAGCCACCAGAACGTTTGGGGCACCGGGCGCTGATTCGCTGTTCTTGAACGCGTTCTCGTACTTCAGCCGGGTGTCCGCTTGCAACAGCGAGGTGTGCTCGCGAGCAATGACACGGCGCATGTCCCCGGAATACAGAGTCCGGTAGTAGCTGTCCCTCTGGGTGGCCCACCGGAGTTGCCCGGTGCATCGGAAGGTCGTGCAGGGGCCATCGGCAAAGGACTCCAGAACACTCGAGATGCCCGTGATCGACTCCCCACAGGTAGAGCAACGCAGCACCTGGGCTGGTGCGGGCACTCGTGACATGACCACGCGGTCCGGCTCCAAGCCGTACGTCTCCGCGGAAGTGCGTCCATGTTCAGACACCGGCACGGTGTTGGTGATGCCAGCATCCGCCAACGCAGTGAACAAGGGCTTCATCAAATGCCCCGCTGTGCTCCGTTCCACCTGGAGACTCCGCGCGGTCCAATCCACGAACCAGCTGCGCCGATCACTCGGGTCGGTGAACTCGCTCTTGTCTTTCAAACGACCCGTGGCTGGAAAATCTGGCGAACGTCGGCCGGGCGGGAAAGCGGGCATGACATCCTTGGGCCTGCGGCCACCCCAAATCTGGTACCTGAGCCCGCCCTTCTTTCGGTAGGGCAACAGCCATTCATGCGCGATGGCTCCACTGGTCCGCATGCGCTCGAGAACACCCCGGACCCAGATCTCCGCCCGGCCTCCGCTCGAAATTCCATCGCTGGCCACATCGATGGTCATTTGGCGTGCCGCACGATCCAGGACTTGTTGTCCTACCAAGCGCAATTCTTCCGACGAGGCGCTTACGGAGGCCGCCGCGGTTCCCGTGGAGGCAAGCGTTCGACCGTACGCCCCGACCAGCCCGGCTTCTAGCTCGAGGTCGAATTCAAGTCTCTTGGCCACGTGCTCGAGCGCGCGACGTCGTTGTCTGGCCGGTTGCCTGTCATCCCAATAACCGCGCACCGGCCCGTTCTCTGCAATGGATGGATGCAGTAACCGATAACGCTCTTCCGGAGACTCTGCGGCCGTCATCATCCGCTCTGCGATTTCTCCGAGCGGTAATGGTTCATCGGTCAGGGCGGACTCAATGGCCGAACGCAATGCCAACGAGTGCGACCGCGCCTCCACGAATCCGGCGCGGTGCGCGGCATCCTGCACGGAGTCCGTAAAGACCAAGGACTTCTTCTCGTTGGGATCCAGCCCCGCCGTGCCGAACAGGCTGGACAGCGCTACCGACAGCAGCGTGGCGGTACTGGAACCCACAAACCGGATCCCGTCCTTCTCCTTGCACGAGGGGCAGGTGTCGTTGTTGCTGAGCTCCTCGGCTTCCAGACCGATGTGCATGAGCACCGGGAGGGTGTCCACGTCAGCTTTTTCTTCCGACGGCGGCTGGTCGTCAATGCTCCGTCGTTCTGGATTCAGATAACGCAGCCGATCGTCCTGTGTTGGATCTCCACCCGGGCTGGAAATGAGTGCCCGGAATCGCCCCGTATGGCGCACGTGTTCTTCACGGATACGCCGCGGTTTCACAATCAGATCGGACATGCCCGTCAACGCCACGCCCCAGCCCGAGCGGCCACAATGACGACAGTAAATGGCTGGCAGGAAACTGCCATCGTGTGTGGTGCGGTCATCGCTCCAGGAGAAGGCGGGCACCGGCGACGTCGCTCGGTCCAGTCTCGAGACCTCTCGCGTCCACAGGTGGGTTTCGATATTCGGGAAACTGTTCCGCGCTGCTTGCGAGCGCACGTGTGAGAGCGCCGCACACAGGGCTTCGATGAACCTCGCCCCGGTACCGCGTGGTTCCAGATGCGGAGCCAGCTCACGGCTCAGATCTTCAACGGTCGTCGCCTTGGTTGCCGAGTCCAATAGTCGGCCAACGAGCGGGTGGGCAAGGAACAGGTCACGGACGCCCACCGCGTCGTTTCCTCGCGTCGCAGATACGAGCTGGCCGTCCACACTGGTCCAGAGAACGTCGAGAACGGCAGCCGCCACGTCGCGTGGGTCCGGAAGTAATCCACCGTTGTTGTCGGGCATCAGCTCGAGGAGGCCCTGAAGCTGACCGGGCGTGGGCCGGTCTTCCGCCTGTAGGCCGGTCAGATCCAGGCTCTGCAAGGCTTGATCGCGCAGCTCGTCGTGAGTCACTCGACGCTCAGTCACCACCGCGTCCGTGGCGAACTCGACGCCGAAGATCGTGGTCGCGAAGTCAGCCACAGGTGCGATGTCACTGTCATCGCCCAGAGTCGCCGACGTTGCCACCGGAACCAACGGCGAGCGCTTCGGGGCAAGCCGCTTGAGAAGCAGTTGAAGCCGTCGGATGAGCAACGCGACGTCAGTTCCCTGCGCGCCGTTGTAGGTGTGGAATTCGTCGAGAACCAGGTAGCGCAAGGACTGCGCCGACAGCTCCCACAGAGGCCGATCCGCTTTCCTCAAGAGCAGCTGGTCCAGCATCTTGTAGTTGGTCAGAATGATGTCCGGGACGGATGACCGAATGGTATTTCGGTCCTCGATGAGCCCTTCCGCGGTCATGGCCGTGCGCGGAGCTCCGGAATGCTCACCCGTGTACAAAGCGGCTGTGACGCCACGGAGGGCAGGATCATCATGGATCATGCGCGCCAGTCGCCCGGCCTGGTCATTGGCCAGGGCGTTCATCGGGTACAGGATGATGGCTTTAACGCCGTGTACGCCCGCACCCCGAGCTCGCACTGCGTAGTCCAACAACGGGTATAGGAATGACTCGGTCTTACCTGAGCCGGTACCCGTGGTCACGATGGTCGGTTCCGGAATCCGCAGTCCGTGTTCGTCTTGGTCCCCTGGCGCCTCTGGCGACGTGGTCAGACGCTTAAAAGCCGCTGCCTGATGCGAGTACGGCTGAAACCACTCCGGCAGCACATCGAGCGGAGGAGTGCTGCTGTCCGCTTTGAAGGGCAATCGGGTACGAAGGAACGGACCTCGGAAAATCCCCTGCTCGGGATCCGTGAGGAATGAGCTGAACGCGTCACGAGCGAACTGATCCGAGAACTCAATCGCTGTGGTCACATACTCCACTAATGCGGATTGTGTGGCCTGCGCTTGAAGCGTGGGTAACAGTTCGCTCATGATCAAATACTTCCGTTCTCCAGGCGCTCCGCGAAGGTTGCATATGCCCTTCGCAGGTCCGCCTCACGATCGAGAATACGGAACGGTTCTGGCGCCGTAATTTCTCGACCCGAGGGGTTGATGTACGTGCGGTCGTTTTCGCTCATCCCGTATTCCGGGCGCCCCGCCTTGTTCCACACTGTGCGCAGGGACGAGGGAATCAAGCGGCCATCATCGTCGTAGATCTTGGCGCGCTTATCCTCACCGCGGTCGTAGGTATAGAGCACGCCGAACTGGGTGCGGTAGATCGTGCACAGCTCATCGATGGACACTCCGGTGACGTGAGCCATGATGGCGTCAATCTCAACCAACGCCTGACGACGGTCCTCGTCGATCCGCAACGGCGTATCCGGTGTCCATTCGCCGACGACGTCGCCCAGGCGCGGACGATTCGCTCGCTCGCGGCCGCCTGTCCACGAGTCTCGCCTCATGGCCGGGCCCCAGCATTCTTCCCATAGTGGGGCGTATGCGTCGGTGAGGCAGTTCAAGCGAAGAATTCGAAGCAGCGCCGCAACAGCCAATGGGTGATCTTCAGGAATCCTTGGCAGCCGGTCGATGGCAGATCGGAAGATGTTGTTACCCGCAGTTGCGCGGACTAGAAAGTCCGACAACAACGACGACATATTAGCCGTAGCTAGCGCCAACGTTTTGTCGTTCCCTGGGAAGCCGAATGAGAAGACCCCATCGATCGTTCCTGTTCCAGGGGGGAACACAGCAGGAATTAATGTCCTCTCGCCAGTACTGGCCGCCATACGTCGCCACATCACACGGAACTGGCTGCGCACCGGAACTCGCTGAACCTCACCGGGGTGGTGCGGGTCCTGGACCTGCCACGATCCATAGTCGCGGTCATAACGCTCCGTAGACACTGAACCGTCCACATCAGTTTCGTGAATCGGTTTGTATTCGGTGACGGGCAGAGCGTCTGGATCAAGGGTTTCCAGGTCCACTGTTGAATAGTCCTGGTTGCCCTTCATGGTCTTATTCCGCGACGCATAGAACGGATTACCCACGTGGAAGTAGGGGCCCTGAAGAATCACATCGTTCCAGGAGTCCGCGCGTCCCCACCGGCTCTCGAAGTAGCCATCACGTCGAGCACCTGTCTCATGCCACCCACTACTGAATTGCGGATGACGCTCACGCAAAGTAGAAACAGACGTCAACTTCTCAAGGACGTTACCCGCAGATCGGTTCACCGAGAAGACCATGCGCGTTTGACCAACCGGAGTCTCAGCAGAGCCGGATTCCATTAGCGAGTGCCAGGTACGAAGCACGCTCTCATCCACATGTTCGAGACGTGAAGCATGGGGACGCAAGTCCCACTTGCCCAGCTCGTTCTTAAAGCCCGGTTCAGGGCCATCCCCGTTGTGGACCAGTGACCCAACGACTGTTGCCGGGTGATACATCGAAACAGCGTTAAGAAACTTAGGCGTCCCCTCGGGCCCATACACATTGACGCTATAAGAAACGAGATGGTGAACCTCCGAAAAAAGCTGCACCTCGTTAATGAAATTCCAATGACGACGCAGGTGCCGATACGAATGTCCTCGTAGCGTGTATCCACGAGCATCGGTCAGGTGAGTTGGGGGATGGATCAGGGTGGTGTGCCCTCTACTCGACGCGTGTCGCCATGTCTGAGCCATAAATGCCCGATAGAGGTCAGGTTGGGTTCCTACAAGCTCTGGATACTCCCCCGCCGACCCTACAAACTCCGCCAGTCCAGCGGTATCTCGGGCACCTAGAAGGAGTACTTTGGCAGCCCCTGGGAGCTCAAGCGACCAACTCTTGCGGCTCTTATTTGCAGCTTCAGATGGCTTGTCGGTCAGCGTCCACCACGGGTCGCTCTCGCCCAATAGTGCCGGCACATCTAAGGTTGGCCGGACCCACGGCGGGTTTCCTACCTGGAAATCAAAACCACCGCGCGCAAAGACAGCTGCGAAGTCCAGCTCCCAGTGGAAGAAGCGCTGATCCTTGGCAATCGTCTGCGCCTGACGCAGCCAGGGGGTCTCTTCGAGGAGTCGATCAATATTCGCCGCGTTTTCGGCCGGAAGCATCGCTTCGATGCCCTCAAGCGTTTCCCACTCCGAGTCGTTCTGGCCGAAGTATTCGGACTGCTTTCCGCGTCGTCCTTCGAACTTCTGCCCCACAATGCTGCGGATGACGGCGAGCCATTCCTCAAACTCCGGGGGCGCCGGCTGACTTGGATCCTGAGTGACCGGCCAAAACCACATGGCGCACCAAGCGTCCATGACGAGTCGCAGACGCCGGTACGCCGAGTTCGGGTCACGCAGAGACGCCTCGATCTCCTCGCGGCTCACGTCTCCGCCGGGTTCCAGGTCCGCGCCCCACACATCAATTGACCGACGGGACTGCCGTTCGGCCTCGACCATGCGGCGTCTGGCAAGCCGCCACAGGTCATCGATCCGTTCAGTGAGAGACTGCAGCTCCTTGAGCTGCGTCTTGTTTGGTCGCTTTTGAACGCGCTTGGCCCATTCACGAAGCACCTTTGCCTCGTCGGGGGCAATCTTTTTAATCTCGCTGTTGGATCCAGCGGCGCCCCATCCCTCGGCAGGCAGGAGGAAGTGGAAAATGCCGGTCTCAGAATCCACCGTTCGGCCCAGTGGCACGTGGCGCGCCGGGGTCTGCATCCGGTCCTTGGGAGTGGCTTTCTGAACCACGCTGGCGTCGTACACGGAGTGCCGCGCTCCCACCAAAGAGTTACCAGACCGCAGTCGGAGGCCAAACCACGGACCCCTTAACCCGCGGGACATCGTGTCCAGCCAGAGGGACACTTCAGCGAGCTCCACGGCCGTGGGATTCAGGTCCACGCCGTAGACGTTGTGCAGAGCGATGTACGCCTTGGCCTTCTGAAGCTCAGCCGGATATTGCTCTGGATCAATTTTCTGATCCAGCTCTTCTTGCCGCTTGGTCAGATAAGCGTCTGCCAACTGTCGAACGGCTTCAATGGCGAATGCGCCAGAGCCCAATGCCGGCTCGCACACGGACATGCCAAGGATCTCCTCGGCAGACGGATCATCCGCGAGCAACTCTTCCAAGCCCTGCTGCACCGTGAATTGGGTGAGGACTTCCGGCGAGTAGTACGAGGCTGACTGCTGCCGCTCTCGCCCCGACAACCGGAACACGAATTCGCCATGGTGATAGGTCCGGGGTGTTTCTCGGCCCAGGTCATCTTGGATCATGACCAGGTGTTCACGCAGGTCCTCGTCGAGACGCTCCTCCGGGACGACCCATGACCCATCAGACGCGTCCCCGTGACGAGCCACTTCGATCAAGGCGCCGTTCGCGAAGGAACCCGTGTAGCTCATTAGCGACTCGTAGACCGCGCCCAACTGGTTAATTCCCAGCGCGACGTAACTAATGAAGCCCCGGTCCCTACCGCGTCGTTCCTTGGTGAGCAGCAAGTTCTGGAGAACCCTCTGCAGCGCCTTATTACCGAGCTTCACGTCGTTGATGAGTCCGGTTCGGTTGGGGCGGAACAGATCGGATCGGAGGGCTTCGAAAGTTAGGCCCTCGCGAGCGGCGTCGTCGTCGTCTTGTTTGTCACGGGGTTGGTGGCCACTCTCAACCAAGTCGAAAAGAACCTGGAGGGACTCGTAAAAGTGAGTGCCGCTCTCGGAACGAGACGTCAGTTGCTTGAGCGTCAGATCCCGCAGTCGATCTACTGAATACCCAGCTTCGTATTCCGGGTCACCCGTGGGGACCACGCCCAGTTCGGGGCTGGCCTCTGCATAGAGCAGGAACAGGATCCGGTAGAGGTACCGAAGGGACTGCACGGCAAGCGTCTGAGCCTGCTCATCAGGCAAGGGTGGCAAGCCTTGTGTTTTGCGCCGGTTCACTACTTCGTTGGCGATGATCTCAATGGATTCCCGCACGCCGTCGCGGAGGTCTTTAGAGACACCCACAGCGTTGCGTACCGATTCTTCGCGGCGTGCGTCCCACCAGATGACTCCGTTTGGATCAGGGGCCAGCGACGACGCGGAGAGGCATGCCAGGGCGCGCTGGATTTCGCCACCGGACTTGGAATCACCGCGGTCGGCCACCGTCTGAAGATCAACGGTGAGATAGCGGCCCTGCGGCCAGGCATCCTCGCTGGTAAGCACGGCAGTGCGTCCCGCCACAACCAACATGTAACGCGGGGGTTGTTCCGCGGAGACCAACGCCGAGAGTAGGGCGCTGACGGAGGAAATAGGGTCGGTTGCGCCGGCGCCCTCATCACCGGCATCGAGAACGACGTCCTCCACGAGTAAACCCGTGTTCTTTGAAAGCAGCTCTTCGGCGGTCTCCGCGGCCACGGCATCGATGATTGCGATGGTGGGTTCAGTGGTATCCAGCGCCGAATATAGGCGCAGAGCACCGTTGTCCTGGTGCGGAGCGGTGTCATAACCCAGGATGCTTCGGATACGTTCCGCGGCAGCTGAGGACGACTGGGCTAGCGCATCACGCCGTTGCTGAATCGTGGCGGACTCATCCAGCTCGGCCGCGCGAGAGTGCAGCTCAATCAGCTGTGACAGGAGATCTTGCCGTGCACTAGTAAACCGTTCGAGGGGACTCTGCCAGGATACTGAATTCTCTGACTCGTCCTTCCACTGCTTGACCAGGTTCTTGGTGGCGCCGAAAAAGGTTCCGGAGTTCTCGTCAGCCGTGAAGTAAAACTCGCTGATCCAGTCGTTGACCACCACAAGGGCATCGCTCGAGGGCATGAATCATTCTCCTTCTGCTGGCACGACAACGAGCAGCGGACGTACATACGTGCGGTCAGGCAGCATTTCCTTGGCCAAGCGCCGCTCTGCCTCCACGGCAGATCGGGACTGGCGGAACAGTTGAGTTTGGGCACCGACACCCTGGGCGCCGCGTTCCCACTGGTCCATGCGTTCCACCCATGCTTCGGCTTGCTCTTGCGCCAATGTGCGAGCGCTCCCGGCGACCTGTGAATCCACGTAACCGCGGGCGGTTTCCACGGCTGGGGGGATCAACCGTTGGCACTGCTCAGGGTCTCGGACGGGCACACCTATGGTTTCGGGCCCCAGACCAAGTGCTCTAAACATCTCGGCTTCGTTCTCATAGGACGAGGGCAACGGAAGATCCCCCATAAAGGTCACGGTCAGGTGAGCCACGGAAATGTTCTGCCCGCGTTTGTTCGTGACAACTCCCTGGACCACGACCGTGGGGGACGTGACGTTGCCCTGAACCGCGAAAACCTCTTCACGGCCAAGGTGCGCCAACGACCGATCGGCCAGCCAGTCCAAAACAGGGTGCAAGGGCGATAGATAGTGAGTGTCTGGCCAGGATGTTCCGTGCGTGTCGTTGAGCGCAGCGGCGAGTCGTGCATCGGCGGTGACTCGATCAGGCGTGAGCTGCATTCGGTCCAGCACACGACGTTCCTCGAGATACGACTGAGGAAGGGCCATGAGGCGCTGCCTCAGGTCTTCGCTGGGTTCGAACGATAACGCTTGGATCTGATTCGCGTTATTCCAGTCGATGCGCAGAGCGACGCCGCCCCCCTCCCGTTCACGTCCCGGTTCGCCATACAGCTCGGTGAGGCCGCTCAGGAGATACTCGACATCCGAGTCGAACAGGCCGGTGCTGCCTGTCTGTACTGACGAGGCGACGGGCGTGACGTCGGTGGCGCGAGCGGCGTCGTCGTTCTCGTCCTCAGAGGAAGCCTCCATTAGGACCGAAAGCCACTGGTCCTGCTGCGCGACCGCCTGCTCCGGCGAGGGGATCGCCTCATCGAAGTCTTTGGCGCCGCGCAGGACCTCGATGATGGCGTCCTCTTCAGCCTTGCCCGTGTACTTGCCCATGAGAGAGGCGGAATCGCCGAGTTTCTCATGCGCTTCACGCTCGCGCTCGACCAGACGGGTGAGAACACGCATGTCGCCGGTGAAGCCATCCACACCGTCCAAGTCGAGGAGGAGCGTGGTGATCTGCGGCGGGTATTCCTGGCCGTAGCGGTCGATACGGCCGTTGCGCTGTTCGATGCGGATCAGGGACCAGGGGATGTCGAAGTGGATGAGCTCGTGGCACTGCTTGTGAAGGTTGACGCCTTCCGAGGCGACATCGCCCGTGACAAGCACGCGAATGGGACACTGTGATTGCTTGAAGGACTCCACGATTTCCTGCTGCTCCACGTCGGTCAGCCCGCCGTGGAGGATGCGGACCTGATCATCCTTGAGCTTGAGATCGCGCGTGAGGTTCGCGCGGAGCCATTCCAGCGTGGGGACTCGCTCAGCGAAAACGACGGCGCGTTCCGGTGAACGCGGACCGATCTGCTTGCTCTTGAGCTGGGCAACGAGCTCGCGGTACTTGCCGGATCGTGGGGTGCTGCCGTCCTGCGGTAGGCAGGCATTGTTGAGCTCGCGGAGACGTTCAAGTGCTTCTCGTTCGGCGCCGGCGGCCTGGTTGTCCTCGATGGTGTGGAGGCGTGCGGAGATGGTTGCTTCGAGGGCGACAGGCGATGACAGGAACGCTTTGGCGAGTGTCCAGGGGAAGAGCTTGGATCCCTTACCCGTGACGGGTGCGGATCCTTTCGGGTGAGTCCAGGTTGCGGCGATCTCCTCGCCGACCGCTAGCTCCTCGGGACTGGGCTCGACGGCGATGTGTCGCGGGTCTTTGCGCTCGGCCCATTTGTCGCCGACCTCGTTCTTCACCGAGTCCGAATAACGGTGACGTCGGATCATGAGGTTCTTAACGGCGCCCTGGCTGATCTTGCCGTCCGCGCCGACACTCGTGGGTTCGAGAAGGTTCAGGAGCTGGGCGAAGGATTCATTGCGACCGTTGTGCGGAGTGGCCGACGCCAAGATTAGGGCATCCGTATTTGGGGCAAGGGTGTGGGCCAGCTGATTGTTCTGGGTGGACTGGTTGGTCACGTTATGAGACTCATCGATGACAACGGCGTCCCAGTGGTGCCGTCTCAAGTCGTGGATGAACCGATCCTGCTTGAGGGTGTCTATCGAGATGATGACCTTCTCAAAGAAAGTGAACGGGTTGCGGGTGGCCGGCAGCTTTTGCTTGACCTGCTGGACGCCCTCCGAGTCCAGACGGACGAACGGGATGGCGAAACGGGTCCACATTTCGTGCTGCATCTGTTCGAGCACGTGCCGCGGTGTGACGATGAGGATCCGGCGACCGCGGCCTCTCCTGATCAGTTCGGAGAGGATCATGCCGATCTCGAGCGTCTTACCCAGACCGACGGCGTCTGCGATGAGAAGCCGGGTGCGGAGTCTGGTGGGCTCGAGTGCTTTCTCCACGGCTTCACGCTGATAGGACAACGGGTCAGCAAGTGCGGTGGAAACCATGACCGGACGTGGCTCGGAAATGGGGAGGGAAGTCTTGCGAAGCGTGGATTCCAGCCACAGGCGTGACTTCACATAGTGGGAGCTCTCGTCCGCGACTACTCTCGTGTTCGCAGGGTCCGTGGTCATGACCTTGTCGATGCTCGTGTAGAACTGCGCGGTGGTTCCCTCGACCAACTCGCTAACTCCCCTGACGGTGAGTAACTCCCCGTCTGCCGTGTGATCGACGGAGGACACCAACCACTGCTCGTCCCTGACAACAACGATGGCGCCGGGGGCGATGTCGAGCATTTGGTCGGTCACAGAGGTCTCCGGGGGGTTGGGGGCACGTCAGGGGTCAGTCTATAAAGAGAAGGCTAACTGGTGGGTCAGGTTCCCCAGAGACACGGATTGCATCAATGTATGCAGATTTATCGGCTTTGTGAAATCAAATTCATTCAGCTGGACCAAGCATAAGTCGACAAGCATCCCGGTACACACGCTGAGCATCTTTCAATTCTAACGAAGAATCCTTATTTCCGTAGTAACGATTAACAAGGGCACGCTGAAGTTTTTCTGCGGCCTCAACAACTGCATCATCTGCCAGCAATGCTACGGAAGCAAAGGCCGTATTTAAACTGTAAGAATCGTAGTCTTCGTAAACATCTCCCGGCGAAGATCCACCATAACTTGGATCCTCTTCAAACCCAAGAATTGCATATTCCTCCTGTCGAATCGCCTCTTGGAAGGAAACTACCGCCTCCCGCCGATCCCGATACCGGCTTTCTTTCGCCGCAAAAATTCGCTTCCGCTCTTCTTCTCCACTGAGAAAACTATGTTCTTCTCTATTCGCACGAGCTGAATGCTGGTTCGACACCAGTAAGGTAAGTAAGGAGGCAACAATAGGGGCCAACACTGTAAGAAGCAAAGTCCAGTCCATGCCTTCACATTACATCAATTCAAAAATCCGAAGGCAGAGTCCAGGAGCTTCATTAAAAAACAAATTTGACAACCAATGTGGGCAGCAGATTTATGCCGTCCTGGCGACTGAATATTACTAAAATATCGGCCTGCCCCCTCTATATATGGGTAGGCCTTCACGGCAGTCTGGGAGGCTCACCACAAGCCCAACACTCGCTATCCAGATGGACGCGGTAGGCCGTGGGGAGTTCGCTGTCGCTCAGCGTCGGGTCCTGGGGACCACACTCCACCAGCCGGCTGACCGCGCTGTCCAACAGCGGGCAGCAGCTGCACCGCGGTTCGTAGCCGCCCTCCCAGTCCTCACCCTTTCCAATCAGCGGCCGGCACGTGGCGGCCCAGGTCGGACGGCCACGGACCATGGTGGCCTCGACATCATCGATTCCCACGCCGTAACTGAGCTCGAGGGGATCGAGCATTGCCGTCCACAAGTAGTCCTGCCACGTGGGGTCACCGTGCGTGACGAGCCACCCCGCAGGACGCTGAGCGACCAGTCCGTCCAGACAGCCCTCACCGCCCCGTACCCAAACCCCGTCAGTCCTTGCCCATCCAGCACCATGACCGCCCGCCATCAACGCGGCGACCCCAGGGGCTCATCTCCGGCGCGGGTCTCACGGGTGAGGCCTGTGCCGTCACTCATCTCCGGCACCCCATCCCGCTCCCCCTTGGCCCGATCCTCGGCGGCCGCACGGGCATACTCGGCGGAGACACGGCGGTAGACCGGAGTGAGGAAGGCAAAGGCCGCAGCCAGGATCATCAACGCGCCGGCGCACAGGAAGACGAGCGCGATTCCCCGGGCGCTGCCTTCTCCCAGCAGCGGTTCCAGTGCCGCGGCCCCGGCGTCGCTGCGTGCGTAGGGGATGATCCAGAACTCGGCCAGTGGGGCCACCACAAAGGCGGTCACGGGCGCGGCCGAGGACTCGAAGGCCATGGCGAACCCGAACACGCGGCCCTGCCGGGCCAGGGGCACCACGCGCTGGATGACGGTCTGCTCGGCCGCCTCCACGGCGGGGAACAGCGCCATGTACAGCCAGATGCCGGCGATGTACAGCCACCCCCACTCCCGGATCGTGAACAGGGCACCCAGCACACCCAGCACCATCACCACCAGCAGCATGGTGCGCAAGGGGTTGCTGCCCAGCCCCACCTTCCCGATCACCGCCCCGCCCACGATGAACCCGGTGGATGCCAGGGCGAAGAGGCCACCCCACATCTCCACGGAGAACAGCTCCAGCCCGTAGGGATCCATCAGGGCAATGTAGGCACCTCCGATGAAGTTGTTGAAGGTGCTGAAGATGATCAGTGCGAACAGCCCGGCCACCGCCATGACCGCGCGCCAGGAGCCGGCCAGGTCGAACCCGCCGTGGGCGTCCGACGGCGCCGGCGCGGCTTCCTCCGGCATCCTGACCGTGAGCAGGTGCCCAAAGGCCAGGGCGGTGAGCACCACGGCGATGACCACTGTGGCGCCCATTCCCAGCAGGCCGATGGACAGCCCCGAAAGCACCGAGGTGACCATGAAGGCGATCCCCTGGACCATCCCGACCAGTCCGTTGGCGTTGGCCCGCCTACCGGGTTCCACAAGGATGGTCACCGTGGTGGCCAGAGCGATGTTACGCATGTTCTCCACCACGGCCCCGATGAGGACCACGGCCGCAAACACCCAGAACCACGGGCCGCCCAGCCGAGCGATCTGGCCCTCCGGGGCGAGGACGAAGACCGCGCCGGCGAGCAGGAACATCACCAGGGTGAACAGCCCGGCAAACCGCATCACCGCCAGCTTGCGGTACCGGTCCACCAGCGTGCCGAAGCTGATGGAACTCAGGGCCAGCAGCAGCATGTACATCCCGCCGACCACCCCGGTGGCGATCACGTTGCGGGTCTCCAGGTAGATCCAGAACGTCAGGGCGAACCATAGGTAGCTCGTGGTCAGGTTGGCCACGACCGTGTTCACCAGGATGTTCACGAATGTGCGTCGCCGCGACGGCTCGGATCGTGCCTCGGAGACCGGTGACGTTCGGTTCTCGGTCACACATTGAGCGTAGTGGAACTCGGAACGGCAGCACAGAGCCAGTACCGCGGCAACAACCTTTGGCGTGCTCCGTAGGCCCGGTGGGCGGCGCGCTCCTTCGTTACCGCCTCGCCAGCAACTCCCCCAACCCCTCCCCATCCAGCACACCCGCCGGATGCGGGCCCGCGGCCTCGAAGGACTCCGCCCACTCCCGCGGCAACGGACGCCGTCCGCCCACCAGGATCAGATTTCCCGCGTACAGACCGGTGAGCAGCTGCCGGTCGGCCAGGCACCACACGTCGGCGAAGACCGAGCGCATCACCCGGGCCTGGTCCGCGAAGAAGGTGAGGCCGGCGTCGTCGCCCACGTTGACCACCATGACCCCGTCCGGGGAAAGCAGCTGCGCGGCCTCCTCGTAGAAGGAGGCCTCCGTGAGGTGGGCGGGCGCATCGGAGCCGGTGAAGACGTCGAGCACCAGCACGTCCACGGTGCCCGGTGCGGCCACGCGCGGGAGTGCCGCGCGAGCGTCGTCGACGACCATCCGCACGTCCGCACCCGCCGGCAACGGCAGTGCCTCGAGGACGAAGCCGGGCAGCTCCGGCTCCAACTCCACCGCCGTCTGCGCGGATCCGGGGCGCATGGCCGCAATGTAGCGGGCCAGGGTCAGAGCGCCCGCGCCCAGGTGCACCGCGGTGATCGGGGAGCCCGCGGGGGCCACCACGTCCACCACATTGCCGACCCGCCGCAGGTACTCGTAGAAGATCTCCTCCGGGTGCGCGAGGTTCACGTGCGACTGCTCTGCGCCGTCCAAGGACAGCACCCACCCGCCGTCCGTGAATCTGTCCGGGGCGATCTCCGCGTGCACTCCGGTCGTCGTGAGGTACCTGTGCATGCCGTTCATGGAGCCGGTGAAGCCGGGGCTTCCCCGCTCACTCCCCGTCGATTGTCTGGGACTCGGCCCAGTCCCGGCCGGGATCTCCGCCCCACGCATCCCACGCCACACGACCCGGAGAGGGGTAGCCGTCCTCCCCGCCGTGAAAGCCCTCGGCGGAGCGGTCCACCTCATGTCGCTTGAAGTACGCGCGCATCTTCTTGATGACCTCATCGTCCACGGTCTGACCCTCGGCCAACTGGTGCGCGCGATGCTCACCGGTGTCCGTGAAACCCTTGCCGGCCTTGCCCTCGTCGATCCATTTCACGGCGCGCTGGGCCGCCTCCTGCACCTTCTGGGGTGGGCGGTGACCTGAATCGACGTCCTTGTCGCCATCCGTGGCGTCCGAGAGCGCGGACTCGTGATGAGCGGCCTGGGAACCGGTCCTCTCGGATTCCACCACGTACACGGGATCGTCCTTGTCGGCCCGGAACGTCTGATTCTTGAATTCCAGATCATCCGTGTGTTTGGACTGCACGGTCCCGTACGTGGTGCCCTGCGCGGTGTTCCACCCGACCCGGTCACCCTTGCTGAAAGCCATGTGAACGCCTTTCTCATCATCGACCGCGGATCCTGTCGCGCCGGGGTTGCGTTCCGGCCGGCCCCGTCCGCGGACCTTCAGTAGACCACACGGGACGACGCCGCGTCACCGGTACCTACCTGCCGCTGACCCATGGACTTATGGTTCCCTATTCCCGTAAAACGCCTCACAAAACGTAATAGGGAACCTTAAACCTCGCGGTGGCCCCGCGCAGACCCCCGCGCCCACCCCGGCGCCCGCTCCGGCCGCGGCCCCACACCCACTGCGAGCGCCGGGAACACACTCAGCACGGGCACCCGTCGCACGAGCTTCACGAGCCACAGGGGCGGCCGCAGTTCCCGACCGTTGATCGCGGGCATGATCAGCCGCGCGTGCAGGACACGCTGCAGACCCTGCACAAAGACGGTGGGCATCATGCGCCGCCGCTGGATCCGGGCCAGCGCCCTCTGCTCAGACCGCCCGGACAACGTGCCGGCCAGCAACAACGGCGCCAACACCCGCGCCGCCGCCACCGCATCCTGCACCGCCAAATTGATGCCCACGCCACCCACCGGGGACATCGCGTGCGCGGCATCCCCAATGCACAGCACACCCGGGGCGTACCAGCGTCGCAGTCGGTCCACACGCACGTCCAGGTGCTTCACGTCGGCCATGGACTCGATCCCGGACACCCCGTCCGCCGCCTCGGGGAACAACGCCGCGGCGTCGGCCCGGAAAGCGTCGAGACCGCGGGCGCGCACGGCGTCGTCGGCGCCCTTGGGCCCGAGCTGCGCGACCTGGATGTAGCCGTCGCGGGGGATGCCAATGGCCACGCGCCCGCGGTTGGTGCGCGGCAGCAGCGACTCGCCCGCGTGGCGGGCGGCGGGGAGGCGGTACCACCAGACGTCGAACGTCACGGGGATCTCGCGCGCGGGCAGGCCCACGTCCTGACGGATCACGGACCAGCGACCGTCGCACGCAATCGTGAGGTCGGCCAGCACGCGGCCGGGGCCGTGCGGGGATTCCACGACGACGCCGCTCACTCGCCCGTTCTCGCGCACCACCCCGGTGACCTCGTGCTCGGCGAGCAGGGTGAAGGTGGGTTCGGTGGCGGCGGCCTCGGCGAGCAGGCTGAGCAGATCCCACTGCGGGACCATGGCAATGTAGGGGTGGCGCACGGGCAGGCGCGAGAAGTCGACCATGCGCACGGGTGGGCCGCCGGGGATGGGCAGGTCCACGTGGGTGACCTTGGAGTGCGAGATGGCGTTGAAGCGCTCGAATAGCCCGAGGTCCTCCAGCAAAGCCAGGGTGGTGGGGTGCACGGTATCGCCGCGGAAGTCACGGAGGAAGTCCTTGTGCTTCTCCAGGACGGTGACCTCCACGCCGGCGCGGGCGAGTAGCAGGCCGAGCACGAGACCAGCCGGGCCGCCGCCGACGATGGCGCAGGTGGTGTGGTGAGTGGTGCGGTGCGCGCTCTTATCGCTCATGAAGGTGCTCCTCTCTGGGAGCGTGCGTCACAGCAAGGCTGGTGCGTTAGAGGCTACTCCGGTTCGGGAATCGCACCATCCCCGGTAGGAAGTCGACTATTCATTCGATGTTGACTTTGGACCAAGTTATTACGACTATTGAAGTCGCCCACTCCCGCAGGGAGCAGGGAAGTTAAGGCCAGGGCCCCCGCGCTGACGGGACCTGGCCTTTGCGTAATCTAGAGCGGTATGTCGGTCCGCTCGACCATCCCCTCGTATTGGTCGAACCAAGTTCCCTCGCCGCTCTCGGCATCGCCTAGCTGTAGGAGGCCAGGACGTTGTTGACGCGTGACGGTGTCGCCGATGCCGGAGGCTGTCCGCTGTGCGCGCTGTGCGGCCGGTGGTAGTTGTAGTGCAGATTCCAGGCCTCGAGGGCGTCGACCCGTTCGGCTCCTGAGTGCCAGATGCGAGCATAGAGAAACTCTTCGGCGAGAATGCGGTTGTACCGCTCGACCTTCCCATTGTGGCGCGGCGTGTAGGGCGTGATCCGATGATGTCGGCTCCCATCAATCGCGTCAGCTAAGGCATGTGCGCGGTAGCAGGATCCGTTGTCGGTGACGATGCGCTCGATCTGGGTGATGCCGTGAGCGGCGAACCATGTTCTCGCCCGGTCTAGGAACGCGATGGCGGTCACGGCCTTCTCGTCAGGCAGAGCTTCGGTGTAGGCGAGTCGGGAGTAGCCGTCGATCGCGGAGTGGAGGAACACATAGCCGGTCTTTGCGCCCCGAGTTTTCGTTCGTGCCACCGCTTTGTCCTCGGCGCTGCCCTTGCCGTGCACTCGCCAACCGCCGCCTTCGGGAATGCGGCCGGTTTTCTTCACGTCGATGTGCACCATATGTCCGGGCCGTTCGGCGTTGATCTTCTGCGGCTCCCGGTTGTTCTCGCCGTTCGGGTCGATGAACTTCCGGTGGTTCAGCCCGAGCTGGGCGAGCAGCCGTGTGATCGTGCGGCGGGCGACAGGTGTCTTGTCCTTGTGGAGCTTGAAGGCGATCCGTGAGGCGGGCCACTTGTTCTCGCGTCGCATCGTCGCAATCCGCTTTACGAGCTGGCCCGGCGTTGCAGTCGGTTGTCGTGCTGGAGTCGATGAGCGATCGATCAATCCGAGTTCGCCGTGCTACTTGTGGCGATTGACCCACTTCGATGCTGGGGCACGCGAGATGCCCATGTCGGCGGCCACGTGCGCGATCGGGCGGGTGTGACATCGTTCGACGAGCCGTTTCCTTCCCTCCAGAGTGAGGGGCGCGTTGCGATGGTGCGTCGTCACGAGCTCCCACCACCTGCAAGCGTGGACGCGACGTAGCGATGCGCGACTTGGCATCGAAACGGGTCGCCATCGAGATAGATCTCGCTCGGTGATCCCGACGGGCGGTAACCGCCGCTCGCGGCAGCTTCGCGCACCGCGTCAAAGGAACGCAAGATCGTGGGGAACTGGACCTCGCCGAACGGAACGTCGACGAAGAACTCGTTGCCCTCAGGTTCTCTGCCGTCAGCCGCATCATCGTCCCGAACGGGTACACGGATCTCGATCGGTCCGTCCGACGCCCAACTCACCTCGCCGTGGTACACGACCACGAGCGGCGCGCCCCGGTCGATGTCGGTTCCGGCGCGTTGTGCCAGGGCGGAGGCGGTTCGTTCGATATGAGACGGCAGGTCGGCCGCGGTCGTGCGGAGCGTGCGCGAAACAAACGTCCACGGCTTCGCCACGCGGCTCTGCACTTTCGGCGCGCGCTCGGCCGGGTCCTCGCGGGGACCGTCCGCCAGGCCATCAAGCAGGGCGACGGCGCGTTCGTGCGCGCGCGTGGTCTCCACGCGATACGCCTCGATCAGATCGCGTCGGCGGTCCTCCTCAGCGTCGAGCACAGCACTGACCCGCTCCAGCGGCATCCCGACGCGGCGCAGCAGCGCGATCATGCGTGCCCGCTCGGCCTGGGATCGCCGATAGTAGCGGTAGCCCGTGTACTCGTCGACGAGATCCGGCAGCAGCAGACCCTTCCGCTCGTAAAGGCGTAGTGCCTTTGGTGACAGCCAGGTGAGGCGGCTGAATTCCCCGATCGATAGCCTGGCGTTCCCGCTCACGAGAGTAAGTATGCGACCTCGACCGCCCATTTGCTGCGGTCGGGCTCGGTCTCAGGGTCGGTGAGGAACTGCTCGGTACGCGCCTGCCAGTGGATGCCGTCGGCTCGCTCCTCGATTGCCAGATCGAGTCCCTGCACACTCGCCCACTGCCACATCTCCCCGTGCACGCGATCCAGAACATCCGGGCCCCCTTCCGGTCGTGCCACGAGATACCGGCCGGCGGGAAGGACGCCAGTCTCGTAGCCCTCACCGAGCTCGATGCACACGGCCACCGGAACCGAGACGGTGATATCCATCGGATCGGCGGCGGTCTTCATACGGTGGTACTGGTAGACCGGCCCACCGAGAGGGATCCCTCCGGCTGCTGCCAGAGCAGCGTAAATCTGCGGCACATGCGCGTTCACCCGACCCCAGTGGGCGAGTTCCCCGGTGATCGACACTCCGACCCAGGGACGTTCAGGGCGCTCTTCCACAACGAAATCAGTCATCGTGATCCTTTCGGTCGCCACCGGACTGTCCGATGGGCTACACAAGAGCACACGCCTTACCCCAAGGGCAGAGTCAACCTGAAGATCACCACTGGGTACGAGTCAGCACCGCCGTCAACAACCTCCTGGCCAGCAACACCTAGCGCTCCCAGCATCTGGTCCGGAATCCATAGCATGGGCTCATCTTTTGGGAAGCCTATCTCCACCCGAAGATCCGGGGGCATCGTTCCCTTACTTCGTAGCGCGTTGACAAGCTGCAAGTCCTTTTGGCGCTGAGACTTCTCCCTAGCTTCCAGAATCACTTGACTCACCCCCAGCTCCCCCAAACGCCAGTAAAGTTGCTCCATGCACTGAGCCCGCGCTCTCTCCTGCTTCCGGTGATTGAGCGGAGCTCCGACCACATGATCCGCAGATTATCGTGGGCCCCGCTGGCCAGTTGAGACGCATGGACAGGTCCGCTGCCAGCGGGCCCGTGTGCGTGATGTTTCCTATCCTCTGTCCCTGGGTTCCTCACCTCCGCGCGGCTCGTCCCGTTCGCCACGTCGCCTACGGCGCCGCGTTTCCCCGTGACCGTCGTGGGACTCGTAAATGGGCTGCCCAGCGGCCGTGGCATCAATTGCCTGGATCTGACCCGTGTCCGGTTCGGTGTTCTCCCGTGTGACCAGCGTGAACTTTTGGTGACCGTAGTCATCCACGGCGGAGCGGATCGTGCGTCGCATGACCGAATCGGACAGTCGTTGGCGAAGCCACATGGGATCGGCCTGCAGGTCGCGGGTCAGGGCGATGCAGAGCACGAACATCACCAGCACGAACGGCAGCGCCGCCACAATGGTCATCCGCTGCAACCCGCCCAGCGCCTCGTCCGGGGTGTCGCCACCGGCCAGGAGCATCACGGCCGCAACACCGCCCATGAGTACGCCCCAGAAGACCACCACGGGTCGGGACGGCTCCAGGGTGCCCCGGGAGCTCAGCGACCCCATGACGATTGACGCGGAATCCGCACCGGTGACGAAGAAGATACCCGTGAGGATCATGGCCAGCACGGCCAGGCCCGCGGTGAGCAACTGCGGTGCGTCGAGCCCGTTGAACATGTCGTAGAGGGCGCCGTCGAACGAAATGGTGGGGACGCCGTCGACCATTGTGGCGATGCCGTCGTTGGGATCGGGGGTGCCGTCCGCGATGTGCTGGATGTTGATGGCGGTGCCGCCGAAGACCGCGAACCACAAGAGGGACACCAGCGACGGGACCACCAGCACGCCGGTGACGAACTGACGGATGGTGCGCCCGCGCGAGATGCGAGCGATGAACATTCCCACGAAGGGCGTCCACGAAATCCACCACGCCCAGTAAAAGATGGTCCAGCCGGACAGCCACTCGCGCATGGCGTCGTCACCGACCGCCTCCGTGCGAGCCGCCATGTCCGGGAGCTGCTGAAAGTACGTGCCGATCGCGGACGGGATGAGGTTGAGGATGAACAGGGTGGGGCCAACCACGAAGATCACCACGGCCATGAGTACCGCGAGCACCATGTTGGTGTTGGCCAGGAACTGAATGCCGCGCTCAATCCCGGACACCGCAGACGCCACAAAGCAGAACGTCAGTACCGCAATGATCGCCACGAGCATGGGCGTGGCGACCTCACCGATCAGCCCGTTGAACTGCAGGCCGCTGCCGATCTGCAACGCGCCCAGGCCCAGCGAGGCCGCCGAGCCGAACAGCGTGGAGAAAATCGCCAGAATATTGATGATCTTCCCGCCCACACCGTCCACGGCTCGTCGGCCGAAAAGCGAGACGAACGCCTCCGAGAGCAGATTCTTGCGACCCATCCGGAACGTGCCGTACGCGACGGCGATACCGAGCACCGCGTACATCGCCCACGGGTGCAGCGTCCAGTGGAACAGCGAGGTGGCCATGGCCGTCTCGATCGCCTCACTGGTCTGCCCGTCCACCGTGGCCGGGGGCGGCGAAATGTAGTGGAACAGCGGTTCGGCCACGCCGTAGAACATCAGGCCGATACCCATGCCGCACGCGAACATCATGGAAATCCAGGACCCGGTGCGGAACTCGGGCTGCTCGCCGTCCTTGCCCAGCGGGATCGCACCGTACCGCCCCAGTGCCAACCACAGCACGTAAATCACGAAGAAGGACGAGCACAGCACGAAGATCCAGCCGGTGTTCTCCATGACCCAGTTCAGGGCCGTGGTCGAGGTGGTCGACAGGCTCTCGGTGCCCACGAACCCCCACACCACGAACGCCACGACGATCGCGCCGGTCACGCCCAGGATCACCTTGTCGAGGCCCTCGAACCGGTCTCGGATCGGCCGACGACGCCGCTCCACCCCCTCTTTGAGGGCCGCCAGGATATCCGCTTCGTTCTTTTCCGCGTGATGCAACTCGGTGAGGTCATCCACGGGACTGGCCGCTGTCGGCTCCGTGCCCGGGTCTAGGCTGCCCGCTTCATCCGGGGTGCCTGCATTCGAATGCTCACTGCTCATCATGGTCCCTTCGCATCGCCAGCGCTTCCGACTGTAGCCATGACCCAGTCGTGGAAGACTCCAATGTGGTGCTCGCTGGGCACGAGAACCCCGCCCTTGGCGTAGATCCTAGACCCCATGGCGGGCTGACAACGTTCGCACGCATCGAAATCCTGCTGGTTGACCCGGTGGAACAGTTCCACGGAGGCCGAGACGTCCTTGCCGGATTCCACGACCGAAGGCAGGTACAACCAATCGCATTCCACGATCGTGTGGTCCACGGCCACGGGGAACATGCGGTGGATGATCACGTGATCGGGCACCAGATTCACGAATACCGTGGGCTTGATGGTGATCGCGTAGTAGCGCCGGTCGTGGTCCTCGTCGACCCCTGGAATCCGGTCCAGGCCCTCGGAGCCGTCCACCGTGAAGCCCTTGACGTCCTCCCCGAACTCCGCGCCGTGACCCACGAAGTACTGGGCCGCCAGCCCGTCCGCGAACTCGGGCAGCACCTCGGTGAGCTCCGGGTGGATGGTGGCGCAGTGGTAGCACTCCATGAAGTTCTCAATGATGAGCTTCCAGTTGGCCTTCACGTCGTAGGTGATCCGCCGCCCCAGGGAAAGATGGGCAATGTCGTAGGCCTGGATGGACTCGGAATCACCCAGCCGCTCCTCAATGGCACCCATGACGTCTTCTTCGAACGATGGCGGCTCGTCCGCCAGGCACACCCACACGTACCCCAGGTACTCGCGCACGGGAATGGTCACCAGGCCGTACTCCTCGCGGCCGATGTCCGGCATTTTGGTGAGGTTGGGCGCGGCAATCAGCTTGCCGTCAAAGTCGTAGGTCCACGCGTGGTACGGGCATTGGAAGGACCGCTTGGCCTCCCCGCTGTCCTCCGTGCATAGCGTGGCCCCGCGGTGGCGGCACACGTTGTAGAACGCGCGAATGCCGTGCTTGCGATTACGGGTGATGATGATGCTTTCCCGCCCCACCTGCACGGTCCGGTAGGCGCCGGGCTTGTCCAGGTCCGCGGAGCGCACGGCGCAGAACCACATCCGTTCGAAAATCTGCTCCTGTTCCGCCCGGAAGAAGTTCTGGTCGGTGTAGGTGCGGCCCGGCAACGTGGCAATGAGGCTCTCGGAAACAATGTTGGTGGACACGGGGCCCTCCTTGCAGAACTACTTCACACGAGGGAAGTGGGGATCGGGTGTCGTTTACTGTGGTTCAGGCGATCAAGCGTTGTTCGGCGGAGGAAACCGCCAGTTTGGCCAAGAACTTGCGCCAGCGCGTGAACTGTTTCGGCTGGTTCCAGCCCAGAACGGCCACGGGATCATCGCCGGCGTAGTAGACGGCCAGGAAGCTTTCCTCACCGGGCCCGCCGTGCTCGTAGATCACACGGTCCGAGCCGGTCATGTCCCCCACGAACTGCAGGCGCGCGCCGTACTGGCACGACCAGAAGTAGGGCTGCTCCACGGGCAAGTACGCGTCGTCGTGGTCGAGCAACGCACCCACCGCGACGGCCGGACGGCCCACCGCACCGGCCCAGTGCTCCACCCGGCGGTGCTGCCCGGTGCGGGTGTCCAGCCACGCCGCGCAATCGCCCACGGCCACGACCCCGGGCACGGTGGTGCGCCCGGCGGCGTCGCAGACCACGCCATTGCCGACGTCGATCCCCGAGCCTTCCAGCCAGGCCACGTTGGGCTGGGCTCCAATGCCGACCACCACGATGTCCGCCGGAAGTACACGGCCGTCGGCCAGGCGCACGTGAGTCACAGAATTGTCCTCCGTGTTGAAGCCTTCAATGTCGATCCCACACAGCAGTTCCACGCCGGCCTGCTCGTGCAGCCGTGCCACCACGGAACCCATTTCGGCACCAAGCGGTCCGCACAGCGGAGTGGTCGACTTCTCCAGCACGGTGACCTGCAGGCCCAGCGAGTGCGCCGTGGACGCGACCTCCGCGCCAATGAATCCGGCACCCAGAACCACCAGCTGACCACCGCGTTCCACCAGGGCTCGCAGTTTACGTGCGTCCTCGAGGGTGCGCAGGGTCAGCACGTTGTCGAGGCCCGTGAGCTCCGGCAGCTGCCGTGCGGAGGCGCCGGTGGCGATGACCAAGAGATCGGCGTGGACCGTGCGCCCGTCCTCGAGCGCGATCTCGCGGCTGACGGGGTCGAATGAGACGGCGCGCACGCCGAGCAGCCATTCGGCGTCGAGCTGTTCTCCCTCGATTTCCAGGGTCAGGTCCTCCGCTTGGAACTGGCCACTGAGGAATTCTTTGGAGAGCGGAGGGCGGTCGTAGGGGCGTTCCGGATCATCACCAATGATGACCAGGCGGCCCGTGAATCCTTGGCGGCGAGCGGCTCGGGCTGCTGACAGGCCGGCGAGCGAAGCGCCGACGATGACGAGGGATTCCATGATGGACCCCTTTCGAATAGCTGGTCGGGAACTCGGAACTGCACCAGCGGGACGCCCGAGACCCAGGTTCCTCACGACGCGCATTACGCAACACACTTCGTAATGCGCTTAAGTGTGAAGCGGGTCACGGAAGGGTGTCAAGGGGTGTGGGGCATCCTTTACACACTGTTCACATCACAGTTGTCTCCCAAGTCCCAGGCCGATTTTTCACTGACCCAGCCCCCTTGACACTCCCCGACACCGGCTCGGAGAATGTTGCGTATTACGACATGAGTTGCGCCCCTCGCGATTTTGCTCACCGCGTGTTCGAGGCCCCTCATCCAGGACCCAGTGAAAGAACCACGCCCATGCACAAGGTCTGCCCCCTCTCCGATCTCGAACCCGGAGACGCCATCCGCGTCGAGACGACCCCGCCCATTGCGGTGTTCCACACCGAGGAGGGCAAGCTGTACGCCCTCGATGACACCTGCACCCACCAGGACGCCTCCCTGGCCGACGGCTGGGTCGAGGGATGCGAAGTGGAATGCCCGCTGCACGCGTCAAAATTCGACCTGCGCACGGGGCAGGTGGACGCGCCCCCGGCCAAGTTGCCCGTGCGGGCGCATCGGGTGGAGGTGATCGACGGCGTCATCATGGTCGAGGAGTCCAACGAACGCCCCAACCTGCCGCCCGGTCTCACCGTGAGCGGCCACGAAACTCAGGACGCGTAGGCCGGGTGGTCCCCCGGCCGGGCTTCGCTCGGCACTCGTCCATCGCTCGCAGCCGGTCGGCGTGGCCCGCTACCTCTCACGGCACGCAAAGGCGCGCTGACTAAGATGGCAGGCATGGCCTCCCCCGAAAAATCGTCGTCTCAGCCGTCCTCCACACCGGGGGATGCGGCAGCCAGCGACGGCGTGACTCCGGGCGGCGTCCAATCCGTGGACCGGGCCATCACCGTCCTGGAACTCCTGGGGCGGTTGGGCAACGCGAGTGTCGGCCAGGTGGCCGAGGAGCTCGGGGTCCATAAATCCACCGCGTCCCGGCTGATCAGCGCGCTGGAATCGCGCGACCTGGTGATGGCCAATCACGAGTGGGGCAAGTACGAACTCGGTTTCGGAATCCTGCGTCTGGCCCACGCCATCCCCGCTCGGTTGAGCCTGGTTGCCGAGGCCCAGAACGAGGTCCGGCGGCTCGCCGACGAATACCGCGAGACCGTCAATCTCGCCGTCCTGCGGGAGGGTGTAGCGGTCAATGTCGCCCAGGAAATCGGGCCGACGTCGCTCGGCACCCACGACTGGATCGGTAGCCTCACGCCCCTGCACGCCACCTCGAGCGGCAAGGTGCTGCTCGCGGCGCTGACGTCCGCAGAGCGCGCGGAGCTGATCAAGAAGGCCCGCCTCAAGTCCTACACGGCGCGCACCATCACCTCTCGCCGTCAGCTCGAACAGCAACTGATCGACGTCGCCGCGCAGGATTACGCCACTGTCCTGGAGGAACTCGAGATCGGCATCAACGCCATTGCCGTTCCCGTGCGGGACCACCTGGGCTCCGTAGTGGCCGCGGTCAGCATCTCCGGACCGGCCTTCCGCTTCACCGAGGACATCATGCTGGCTATGAGTGAGGACCTGAAAGCCGCCGGGCTGACCATCAGCCAACGCCTGGGCTACGACCCGCAGGGCTGATCCGGCTCGCTGGTCTCCGGAGCTTATCCCGTCTCACGCTCGTCCCGGCTCCCACTCACGCCGGCCGATTCTTCTTCCACTCCGCTCAGCGCAGCACCACGGTACTGAGGCCCTGCAGAATCACCCGTCCTTCGCAGTGCCATTTCACGGCATCGGACAGCGCCTTGCATTCGGTATCCCGGCCGGCGGCCACCAGATCCTCGGGTCCGAACGTGTGATCCACCTGCACGGTTTGCTGGGCAATGATCGGGCCCTCGTCGAGTTCGGCATTGACGTAGTGCGCGGTAGCTCCCACGGTTTTGACCCCGCGTTCGTACGCCTGGTGATAGGGCTTGGCACCCTTGAAGCTGGGCAGGAACGAGTGGTGAATGTTGATCACCCGCCCGGACATCCGCGTGGCCAGTGAATCGCTGAGCACCTGCATGTAACGGGCCAGGACCACCAGATCCACTTCGAAACGATCCACGAGTTCCAGCAGGTGAGCCTCGGCCTCGGGTTTCGTGTCCGGGGTGACGGGCACGTGGTAGAACGGGATGCCGTGCCACTCGACCAGTCGCTGGTGGTCCAGGTGGTTAGACACCACGGCCACGATGTCCACGGGCAACTCACCCGTGCGGCTGCGATAGAGCAGGTCATTGAGGCAGTGACCGAACTTCGAGACCATCACCAGCACCCGCCGCTTGGCCCCGTGCACATTGAGTTGCCAGTTCATCTCGAAGCGTTTCGCCACCGGTTCCAGGTCTTTATACAGCGCGTCGCGATCCAGGGTGCCCCCGGCCATCGGCGCCACGTGGACGCGCATGAAGAAATGTCCCCGCCGCCGGTCATCGAACTGCGTGAGCTCCACAATGTTGCACCCGTGATCCAGGAGTACCCCGCTCACCGCGTGCACGATTCCCAGGGTTTCGGGGCAGTCCAGCGTGAGCACCAATTCCGACGACGCCGCTCCGGGCACGTTGGTTTCTACGATTTCTGTTGGCGCGGTCATCACGCCACCTCCTGGGATGCGAATTCGGTCATGGCGTCCATCAGCCATTGGGCGATGTACACGGCGAAGGACGAGCGGGGCATGATCCGCCAGGTCTGTTCATCGGTCTGCCACAGCAAGACCTGCACGAGTCCCAGCGTGGTGGAGACCGCGGTGCCCGGCCCGAAGACCCGCGGGTGCAGATCCAACGGGCACCCCTTTTCGAGCACGGCACGGGCTGAGGGGCCGGACAGTTCCAGGGTGGTCCGGTTGGCCGAAAGGTCCACCACGTGCGACCGCTGCTTGTGGCCGGCCATGGCCCGACTCAGCTCTTGCGTCAGTGGATGCGTCGACAAGGTCGGGGCCGCCCCGAGATTTTCTTGATCGGCACCCCCGGCCGGCCCCGCGGCGCTGTCGGTCGCGGGACGGGAGGCGACCCCGCCTGCCAAGGCGACCCGAGCGGCGTCGGCGGGAGCGGCGGCGTCGTCGGGAAGTCCGCGACGTGCCCCGGGAGGGCCGATCTCAGCGGCCAGTGCATCGGGGCTGACCAGCAGAAACTCGTCGGGTCCCTGCCACAGGATCGCGGCGGTGTCGGTATCGCCGGTGACCTGTCCGTGGCCGGAGGGCAGTGGCAGGCCGACCACGGAGGTGACGTTTTGAGCGGCGTCGGAGCCGGGTTGGACCCTGATGCCCACCATGTTCAGGAACGGGATCTCGCGGAGGCGCACACCGCGTTCGCCGGTCACGCTTGCCTGGGCCATGAGATCGGTCAGGTCAGCCAGTGGACTGCGGCGCAGTGGGCGGATATCGGTCAGGATCTGCTCAGCCATCTCGATGCATCCCTTCGGGGTCGTAGAGCACGGGTTCGGCAATCACGACGTCCACCAGTGCACCGTCCAACGGCGCCTGAAGCTTTTCGCCGATCCGGTTGCGGCCGTTTTTCACCAGCGCGAGTCCAAAGGTTCGGTCGAGGGCGGCGCTGCGGTAGCTGGAGGTCACGTGACCCACCATGGGAACGGGCGCGTCCTGCGGAGTAATGGGCGTCCCCTGGTTCACCAATTGGGTGCCCTCCGGCAATCGGTAGGTGGTGTCCACGGGCAAAACCGCCACCAATTGCTTGCGGTTGGGGCTGGTCGCACTGGGCCGGTCGTAGGAGCGTTTGCCGATGAAGTCCTTGGTTTTGGACACCACCCAGTCCATGCCCAGGTCCTGGGGTGTGACGGTGCCGTCGGTGTCCTGACCCACGATCGGGAACGCCTTCTCCGCGCGCAGCACGTGCATGGTTTCGGTGCCGTAGGGGGTGATCCCCAACTCAGCCCCGGCTTCAGCCACCGATTCCCACACGGACATCCCGTACCAAGAGGCCACGTTGATCTCGAAGGCCAGCTCGCCCGAGAAGGAGATCCGGCAGATCCTCGCCGGAATCCCTGAAGCCAGGATCGTTTCGCGGAAGGCCATGAACGGGAACGCCTCGGCGGAGACATCCAGCTCAGGGGCCAGCTTGGCGATCACCGCCCGGGACTTCGGCCCGACCACGGCCACGGTCGTGTACTGCTCGGTGACCGATGTGAACATGACGTCCAGCTCCGGCCATTCGGTTTGGGACCATTCCTCGAGCCATTCCAGCACCTTGGCCGCCCCGCCGGTGGTCGTGGTCATCAGGTAGCGATCATCGTCCAGGCGCAGAGTCACGCCGTCGTCAAAAACCATGCCGTCCGGGGTACACATCACCCCGTAGCGCCCCATCCCGGGCTTCAGTTTTTTGAACGCGTTGGTGTAGACGCGGTTGAGGAACTCCCCGGCATCCGTCCCGCGGATCTCGATCTTGCCCAGCGTGGTCGCATCCATGAACGCGACCCCGGTGCGGGCGGCGGTGCACTCGCGCAGCACGGCCGCGTCCATGTCCTCGCCGGGTTGGGGGTAGTACCAGGGGCGCTTCCATTGCCCCACGTCCTCGAACTCCGCCCCGTGCGCCACGTGCCAGGGGTGGACCGACGTCACGCGCGCGGGATCGAAGAGTTCGCCGCGGCGTCGTCCAGCGAGCGCGGTGAAGGCGACCGGGGTATAGGGCGCGCGGTAGGTGGTGGTGCCGATCCCGCCCACATCCGGGTCCTGCAGGGCGGCGGCGATCACGCCGATCGCGTTGACGCCGCTGGTCTTGCCCTGGTCATTGGCGGTGCTGATGGAGGTGTAGCGCTTCACGTGTTCCACCGACCGCATGCCCGCGCCCGTAGAGCGCAGCACGTCGGCCACGGTCTGGTCGCGTTGGAAATCCACGAAGTGGTTCGTCCAGTCGGTCTCGTGTCCCGCGGGCGAGGGGACCAACCACAGCGGGCGGGCGGCGCCGAACGTTTCCGGGGCGGCGTTCGGCTCTTGTGCCGTGGTTTCGAAGCCTGCCCGGCGCGCGGCCTCCGCACCCGCGCGGGCGCCCTCGGCGAGGCACCCGGCCAGGTCGAGAGTGCCGTTGAGCGCGCCTACCGTTTGCTGGTCACGCACCGGCGCGGCGGGGACGAAGCCGGCCAGGTCATCGTCCCAGCGCAGTGCTCCCTGGCGTTGACTGTGCAAATGCACCACGGGACTCCACCCTCCGGACACGGCCAACAGGTCCGCGTCTAGTTCGACGAGTGCCTCGCCGGTCGGCAAGCCGGTCTCATCGATCGCGCTGACGGACACACCGCTCAGGCGGCCGCCCTCCCCGTCGCCTCGGGTGGTGACGACGGCGCTCCCGGCCATGATCGGCACGCCGGCCTTGGCAGCGAGGTCGCGAGCGGCGTCGCCAATCTCGCCGACGTCGCCGCGAGAGTCGACCACCGCGCTCACCTCGATGCCCGCCGAGACCAAGTCGGCCACGAGTGGGTAGGCAGAATCATTGGTCATGGCGACCACCGCGCGGGTGCCTGCGGCCACTGCCCAGCGGTTGAGGTAACTGCGCACGGCGGAGGCGAGCATGATGCCGGGGCGGTCGTTGTTGTCGAACACGATGGGCCGCTCGTGAGCGCCGGTCGCCAGCACGACCTGCCCCGCGCGGACGTGCCAGATCCGCTCGCGCGAGACCCCCGGGGCAGGCGTTACGCCCAGGTGATCGGTCCGGCGTTGAACGGCCACCACGTAGTTACTGTCGTAGCTGCCGAAGGCCGTGGTGCGCTGCAGAACGGTGACCTCCGGCTCCCCCGCCAACTCCGCGACGGTGGCCTCGACCCAGGAACGGGCGGGAACGCCGTCGACCTGCTCATCGCTGGCCGAAAGCAACGAGCCGCCGGCGGCGGGCTGTTCGTCCATGAGGATCACCCGCGCACCGGAGCGGGCCGCCTCTCGGGCGGCGGACAGACCGGCGGGGCCGGCCCCGATCACGACCACGTCGGTGTGCGCGTACTTGTGGTCGTAGTAGGCGTGATCGGTGGCCGGATCCAGCTGGCCCATCCCCCGCAGGTAGCTGGCGGACAGACCGTCGGTGAGCTCGACCGTGGTGGCCGGAAGCATCGACTCGGCCACGTCCACCGGAGTGCGCGCGGCGATCTTGACCAGCGCGTTGGGCTCCTCGACCCCGGAGGCCATGATGCCCCGCGGCCGACCCAGGTACATCGAGTCGCCACAGCTGATGCGGCCTGCAGCCAGCAGCGCAGAGGCCAGGGTGTCCCCCGCGTATCCGGTGAATTCTTGGCCGTCCACGGTGAACCGCACGGGCCGGGTGCGGTCGATGCCGGGCGCGGCCACGCGATCGTCGGGCAGCCGGAATGGTTGGGCGCTCATGAGGTGCCCCCTGTCGGGGTGGTGCTTGAGGTGCCAGTGGTGGAGGTGCTTGAGGTGGTGCTTGTGGTGGTCTGGGCCGGATGGTCGTCGAGGGAGGGGCGGGGATCACCGACCCGGTAGACGGCCTTGACCTCGTACGTCACGGTGTCCCGCACGGCGTTGAACCAGCGGCGACAACCGGCGGAATGGACCCAGCGTTCGGCGATCAGACCCTTGGGGTTGCTGCGGTAGAACAGGTACTCCGCCCACTGCTGGTCGGTGAGCTGGAAAGGATCCTGCGGGTAGGGCACGTGAGCTTCCCCGCCGTAGTGGTACTCGGTTTCGTTGCGTGGCCCGCAGTGTGGGCATTCGATCAACAACATATCGCGGCCTCCTTGCCTAGTGCGCCACGGCTGCGGCGCCGTGCTCGTCGATCAGGGCCCCGGTCTCGAACCGCTCCAACGAGAAGGGTTCGTTGAGGGGGTGGGGTTGGTCCGTGGCGATGGTGTGGGCGAAGGCGAAGCCGGCCCCCGGGGTGCCCTTGAAACCGCCGGTGCCCCACCCGCAATTGACGTAGAGCTGATCCACCGGGGTCTTGGACACAATCGGCGAGGCGTCCAGGGTGACGTCCACGATCCCGCCCCACGTGCGTAGGACGTGGGCGCGCGCGAAGATCGGGAACAGCTCCACGGCCGCGGCCATTTGCTGTTCGATCACGTGGAACGCACCGCGCTGACCGTAGCCGTTATAGGCATCCACTCCCGCGCCCATCACCAGCTCACCCTTGTGCGCCTGAGAGACGTAGACGTGCACGTGGTTGGACATCACCACCGTGGGGTGCACCTGTTCGTGCAGCTCCGAGACCAACGCCTGGAGTGGATGGGACTGGATCGGTAAGCGGAACCCGGCCAACTCGGCCAACACTGAGGAGTGCCCGGCACCGCACAGTCCCACCTTGCCCGCGTTGATCCGACCGCGGCTGGTCTCCACGGCAACCACCCGGCCACCGTCCTGGACGAAGCCGGTGACGGCGCAGTTCTGGATGATGTCCACGCCCAACTCGTCGCATTTGCGGGCGAAGGCCCAGGCCACGTGGTCATGCTTGGCGATGCCGGCCCGGGGTTGGTAGGTCGCGCCCATGATCGGATACCGGATGTCGTCGCCGATGTTGATGATGGGGCACAGTTCCTTGACCTGCTCCGGTTCGATCCACTCCGCATCGATGCCGTTGAGCTTGTTCGCGTTGACCCGCCGCACGCTTTCGCGCACATCCTGCAGCGTGTGGGCCAGATTCATGACCCCGCGCTGGGAGAACAGGAAGTCGTAGTCGAGCTCCTCCGGTAGGCCCTCCCACAGCTTGAGCGAATGCTCGTAAATGGCCGCGGACTCATCCCACAGGTAGTTGGACCGGATGATCGTGGTGTTGCGGGCCATGTTCCCGCCCGCCAACCAGCCCCGCTCCAGCACGGCCACGTTGGTGATGCCGTGCCGCGAGGCTAGGTAGTACGCGGTGGCCAGGCCGTGGCCTCCACCGCCCACGATCACCACGTCATAGGAGGACTTCGGCTCCGGGTTGTGCCAGAGGAAGTCGGGGTGTTCGGGAAGAAGATCGGCCATGTCAGCCCCTTCGGTTTTCTGATGTCTCAGACGCGGTGCGTGTGGTGAGGTGCTCAGCCGCGCAGTCGGGTCATTTCCGGGTCGAAGAGCGGGTCTGCCGTGACGGTGGCGGGAATGCGGGTGCCGAAGTAGTCGATCTCCACTTCATCCCCGAGCTGCACCGAGGAGGGCAGGTAGGAATAGGCGATCGGCTTGCCGAGCGTAAAACCGTAGGCGGCGCTGGTGACGTAACCGACCGGCTTGCCGTCGTGGAAGACCGGCTCCTTGCCCAGCACGATGGACTGTGTCCGGTTGATGACCAGGCACCGCAGCCGCCGGTCCACGGTCTCCTCGGTGAGTCCCTCCAGGGCATCCTTGCCGACGAAGAATTCCTTGTCGGGCCGCACGGCGAAGGCCAGGCCGGCCTCGTACGGGTTGTGCTCGGTGGTCATGTCCGTACCCCAGGAGCGGTAGCCCTTTTCCAAGCGGAGGGAGGAGAACGCTGCCCGTCCCGCCGGGATGATTCCGTGAGCCTGACCGGCCTCCCACAGCACGTCCCACAGCCGCTGCCCGTTGTCCGCGCTGGTGTAGATCTCCCAGCCGAGTTCTCCCACGTAGGACAGTCGCATGGCGGTCACGGGGACCCCGCCGATGCGCGCCTTCTTGGCGCGGAAGTACCGCAGGGCATCGTTCGAGAAGTCGTCGTGGCTGGCTGCCGTGATCACTTCACGGGCCAGCGGCCCCCACAGACCGATGCAGCAGGTCCCGCCGGTGGTATCCCGGACCTGAACCCACCCGCCGGGCGTAGCGCCGTCGGTCTGGGCCTTGGCCTCGCGCGTGAGGTAGGCCAGGTCGATATTGCCGTTCGCCCCGATCTGGAACAGGTTCTCCTCCAAACGGGCGACCGTGATGTCACTGCGGATCCCGCCCTGGTCGTCCAGGAGCAGCGTGTAGGTGACAGCGCCGGGCTTTTTGTCCAGGTTGTTGGTGCTCAACCGCTGCAGGAGAGTCAGGGCGCCGGGGCCGGAAACTTCCAGTCGCTTGAGCGGTGTCATGTCGTACATGGCCACGGCGGTGCGGGTCTTCCAGGCCTCGACCGCGGCAATCGGCGAGTGGAACATTTGCGACCAGGCGTCGCGAGCCGGTGGGCGCCAGTCGGTGGGAAGATCCTTGAGCAAGCGGGCGTTGGACTCGAACCAGTAGGGACGTTCCCAGCCGCCGGACTCCAGGAAGTACGCCCCGAGAGCCTTCTGGCGTGCGTGGAAGGGGGTGACCCGCAGATCCCTGGGTGACAGACGCGGCTGCAGCGGGTGGAGCACGTCGTAGATCTCCACGAAGTTCTGCTGCGAGGTTTCGCTGACGTAGGAGGGGCTGAGTTGGATCTCCTCGAAGCGGTTCACATCGCATTCGCCCAGGTCCGTTTCCGAACGACCGGTGGTGATCAACTCCGCCATGGCCTTGGCGACTCCGGCCGAGTGCGTGACCCACACGGCCTCTGCAATGTAGAAACCATCCACCTCCGAGGACTCCCCCATGAGGGGTCCGCCGTCAGGGGTGAAGGAGAAGATGCCGTTGAAACCGTCCTCAATCTCGCTGTCGCGCAGTCCGGGCAGGAGCTGTTGAGATGCTTCCCACGAGGGGATGAAGTCATCGGGTGTGAACTCCAGGCGGGAGGGCATGTGGCGCTCGCTGATGTCATTCGGGGCATATTCGCCCAGGTCATCCGGGTCCACGGGCATGGGCCGGTGGGCGTAGGAACCGATGCCGTAGCGATCACCGTGCTCGCGGTAGTAGAGGTCCTGGTCCTGGAAGCGGAGGATCGGCAGGCCGGCACCGTTGGGCTGTTCATTGCGGCCCTCGAGATCTGGGACCGGAGTGGTCTTCACGTACTGGTGGGCCAGGGGCAGCAGGGGCACATCCATGCCCACCATCCGGCCGATTTTTGGGCCCCAGAACCCGGCGCAAGAGACGACGATGTCTGCCGGAACGACGTCGTCCGTGGTGCGCACGCCGGTGACCCGACCGCCGGACTGTTCGATGTCCACGACCTCGGTGGAGCCGCGGTAGGTGACCCCGGCCTCGGTGGTGCGTTGGATCAGAAGTTGGACGGCGCGGGCCGCGAGCGCCAGGCCGTCGGTCGGGACGTGCAGGCCGCCCAGCACGAGCTCCTCGTTGAGCAGGGGGTAGAGCGCCTTGCATTCGGCGGAGTCCAGCAGCCGGCCTTCGAGTCCCCAGGAGGTCGCGTAGCCAAGCCGACGATGCAGGTCAGCCCAGCGGGTTTCGGTGGTGGCCACTTCCAGCCCGCCCACCTGGTTGAAGCAGGAGGCGCCGTCCTTCTGAAGGTCCTTGAGCTTACTCGCCGTGTAATCGGCGAACCGGGTCATGGTCTTGGAAGGGTTCGTCTGGAACACCAACCCGGGCGCGTGCGACGTGGATCCGCCAGGCATGTTCAGGGGGCCTTGGTCGAGAACCGTGATGTTGTCCCAGCCTCGGGCAACAAGTTCGTCCGCCAGGTTCGTGCCGACAATGCCTGCTCCGATAATGACGATGCGCGGTGTGGACATGTGGCACTCCTGACCTGAACAACTTATATATTAGAGTTTCATGTAGCGTAGATAACACTTGTTCACCGGTCAAGGGTGCACTGAAAATCACTGTGGGAGGTCCGGCGGACGTGAGCATTACGGGTACGGAGCAATCGGCATCCAAGCGATCTTCGCTGGCCGACACGGCCTACGAGGCCCTGCGCCAGCAGCTACTCACGCTGGAGATCCGCCCCGGCGACCCGTTGAACGACGCCGCCCTGGCCGAGGGCTTGGGCATGGGCCGAACACCGGTGCGCGAGGCTCTGAAAAGGCTCGAAGCCGACAAGCTGGTGGTGAGTTACCCCAAGCGAGGTACTTTTGCCACGCGAGTGGAAATCACCGATCTGGTCTATGTCTCGGAAATCAGGATGCAGCTGGAGCCGATGGCCGCCTCCCGGGCTGCGCGCGTGGCAACCGCGGCTACGCGGTCGGAGCTTGTGGACATTCAGGAGCAGCTTCGCGGTTTCGATATCGAGCACGCCAGCGTCACGGAAATCCTGACCTGCGACTCCATGGTGCACCGGGCCGTCTACCGGGCCGCGGGTAATCCTTATCTTGAGGACACTCTGATCCGCTACAACAATCTGGCCACCCGCATCTGGTGCATGGTGATCGATCGATTGCCCCGATTGACGGAGCATGTTCAGGAGCACGTGCAACTGCTGCAAGAGATCATCGACGGCAACGAAGAACAGGCCTCTGCTCTGGCTCGCCGGCACGTCGAAGGATTCGAAGCGGCTGTGCGTTCAGCGTTGTTCGCTGCCTGACCTAAGTCTCGCTGGCGCCCGACGGAATAGCTGGGATCACCCGCGCCGGTAGGTCACCAACAGCACCCCGGCGGGCAACGTGGCGCTATCGACGAGGTGGCGCATGCAGAGTTCCAACCACTACAGGTGGCCTGGTGCACCCAATGTACGCCTAGCACGTGACACCGACTATTGGTACAGTTCCGGCCGTGGGAACGATAGTCACTGCGCCCGTGATGGGGCGCTTCTTCACGTACCGCGACCGCCGTTACTGACGGCGCGATCGCCCTTTTGCGCTAGAGCGCGCCGTCACCACCGAGATGCCCTGCACCTCGGTGGGGCCACTTCGGTCACTCCGTTTCGTGATCCCACACCCACCGAGGTGCTCCACACTCTTTTCGATGGAGCGCACTCATGTCTCGTTCTCAATTCGGCGGCCGTCACGAACTCGGCCAGAATTTTCTCACCCATAAACCGACCATCAGCCACATCATTGGCCTGGTTGCCCAAACGCAGGGGCCCATCCTGGAAATCGGTGCCGGCGACGGCGCGCTGACCCGCCGTTTGGCCACACTGGACCGGCCTCTCACCGCGATCGACATTGATGAGCACCGCGTCCGGACATTACGTAACAGACTGCCGGGCGTTCAGGTTGAACACGCTGACGCCATGATCTACCCCCTGACTACATCCGTTGTGGTCGGCAACATCCCCTTCCACCTGACTACGCCATTGCTTCGTCGCGTGCTCAGCAGCCATGAATGGCACCGGACCATTCTTCTGACCCAGTGGGAAGTGGCCCGTAAACGCGCCGGCGTGGGTGGGGGCACCATGATGACGGCGCAGTCCTCACCGTGGTACGAGTTCTCTTTGCGAGGGCGTGTTCCTGCGTGGGGATTCTCGCCCCAGCCCACTGTGGACGGAGGGATCCTGGAGATCATTCGCCGTGGACCGCCGCTAATCCCAGCCACTCAGAAGGAGGCCTACGAGCGTTTTGTGAAGGCGGTCTTTACGGGTCGTGGAAGAACCCTGACACAAATCATCCAGAATGCGTGGCGGAATGACCGCGGTCGGGTGAAGTCGGCGCTCGTAACAGCGCGCGTGCCACAGGGGGCGTTGCCCCGGGATCTCACGGCGGAACAATGGGCTGCACTGTGGAAGCAACTCAACGCCTAGGGAAGTTCAGCTCGCCACAGCGCCCGGTCACCCGCTGTAACGGGGTCTCGTTCCACATCATCCAGGTACGAGACCCCATCAGCGGATTACCGCGCCTCGTACGCCGCATCCAGGAACTCCTTGGCCAGCGGCGCACCGGTGACGGAACCGTAGTCCCCGTCCTCGATAAACACGGAGAACGCGAGGTCGCCCTGCGCCACGATCACCCATGAATGAGTCCGAGGAAAACCACCCCGGGCAGGGTCAGGTTTACCGAACTCCGCGGTGCCGGTCTTGCCCAGGACCTCTCCGCCCGGGTGGTTGTTCAGTCGGTCGAGGTGCCCTTCTGTGACCACGGCGCGCATGAGTTCTCGGAGTTGTTCCGCTTCCTGTTCGGTCGGATCCGATGGCAGCTCTCGGGCGGGTTTCTCTTCGGGCACCAGCTGCGGACACACCGCACGCCCCCGAACCACGCTCGCGGCAAAAACCGCCATGCCCAGCGGAGAGGTCTGAATCCTGCCCTGGCCAATCATCGACGCCGCATGCTCGGTGCCTGCATCGTCGCGCGGAATGTTGCCCGAGTACGCGGGAATACCGATATCCCAATCCGCCCCAATGCCCAGTGCTTCGCCGGCGGTGGCGAGATCCCCCTGACTCACGGAATCGTGTTTGTCGATCAACGCGGTATTGCAACTCTGCGCGATCGCCTCCCGGAGAGAAATGTCGCCCAGATGATCCGGCAGGTAGGTTCCTGCGTTCTTGAAAGTCTGGCCATCCACGGTGATGGACTCCGAGCACTGCACAGTGGATTGAGGCGAGTCACCGTGACGAAGCATCGCGAGCGCCGTCGCAATCTTGAAAGTGGACCCCGGCGCGTACTGGCCGATCGTGGCGGTCGGGTACGCGTTGTCCTCCGGACCGGAGGCCGCCGCGAGAATGTCGCCGGTAGAGGGTTGCACCGCCACGATTGCGCTGGGGCTGTCGGTGTTCTTGATGATGCGTTCGGCCGCCTTTTGCAGATCCACATCGATAGTCGTTCTGAGGGGTGTCTCCTCGGGCATCTTTTGTTCCCATAACGGCCCCTGGGACATCGGCGGTGCGGAGCCGTCCAGTTCCCGGATCGTCACCCGGAACGACGGCGCCGCGCGAAGTTTTTCGTCGAAGGCCTCTTGGAGCCCTCCCGCACCGATCCATTCGGCATCTTTTACCGCGTCACCCCGCGTCTCAATGTCCTCCGCGGACGGTTGGCGCACCGTTCCCAACACCGCGGTGGCGAAACCGCGGTCGAGCGAAAGCGGCATGGTGGTGGTCATTGCCTCATAGCCGGTAATGGTCTTCAGCGCCGCAGAGTCCAGCTTGAGGAAATCTGACCGTCGCAACGTCAGGGCATCGACGAACGCTTCCGGGCCGTAGGCAGCGACCTTCTCCTGATAACCCTCGGGGTCGATATCGAGTACAGCGGCGAGCTTCTTAGCGGACGCCGCGGCCTGCTCATCCGTCAAGCCCTCCTTGTTGATCCCGGGGAGGTGAACGTGCTGGTTGGACACCAGAGCGACGTCGTTCTGGCCAAGTATTCGCGCGCGCTCACCAGGAATGGTGGCCAAGGCCAAGCCCTGCCCCTCCTCAAGTTCGGGGTGCAGGATCGAATCCTCCCACCGAACCCGCCACTCACCGTCAATCTTCACGAGCTGCGCTTGCGACTCATAACTCCATGACTGCCCCGGGTCGAACGACGGCCAGGTGAAACCGAGCCGCGCGCTCGCCCCTTCATCGCTTTCATCCGCCCCAAGGACTTCAACGTTCGGGCGCTGTGAGCCCTTCATCCGCTCAGCCAGGAACGCTCGAGTGTCCGGAGGGGTCGACACCATGGGCACCCCCGCGATATCGCCCTCGTGCAGCGCCGTGGCCAACTGATCCGCAACCGTGGTGGGGCTAGCTGATCGCGCTGCAGAACAAGAACTGAGCATCGCGGCGGATACGGTTGCAAGCCCCAGCCCGGACCATGTGAGGAAGGTTCGTCGGTTGGTGGATTCCATGCTTCTGAACCTAGGATCCGCCGCCTCCATAGGTCCAATATGATGAGTGGCCAATATCCATAAGTAAGGAGTTATCGTGGCGGTCAATATGACTCGGCTCGCTTCGTGTTTCGTGGCGGTGAGTGAGCACCTGCATTTCGGTCGCGCAGCGGAGCAACTTGGGATGAGTCAACCAGCGTTGTCGCAGGCCATTCGACAGCTTGAAACCGTGCTGAGATGCCAACTGTTCATTCGATCTGGCTCCGGCGTGACTCTCACCCGAGATGGCGAGACGGCTCTGATGCGAGCTCGCACTCTGATCAGGGCCGAGCAGGACTTCGTGGCCACCCGCGATCGAGCGGTTCCGTTGCTCGGGATCGCCCACGAGGTTCCCCAAGAGTTTGCTCTTGCACTCATTCAACGGCTGCAACCAGTGACCGCCGTGCGCGGCTCGAGCGCCCAGTGCCTAGCGGACGTGCGTTCGGGAGCGTTGGCCGCCGGCGTCGTCGTCACCCCGGCCCTGTTCACCGGTGTGAAGCCGCTGGTTGGCGCAGCAGCGCAGGTGACGCTGTGGACTACCCGGCGCGGGGGCGCCATCACCACGGCCGCACAGTTGCGCACGGCGGCGGGGCCAGAACTTGGCGTTTCACCGCGTCGCTGGAACACTGCCGTGGCGCAAGAAGTCCAGGACGGTGTGCATCGTGCCGGGGCCGCGGCAGCCCTCACCGAAGTCGAGGACGATGTGGCCGCGTTCAATGTCATCGCCCGAGGCGGGTGCGTGCTCAACCTGGGCCGCGAGGTTCCCGGGTGCACAGGTCGGCGCGTTGATTCCGCCCTGCTACGGGCTGGATTTCAGCTCGTTGTTCAGCCCACCATTCGGGACGACGCTGGATGGGCGGAAGCCTTCACCGCGGTATTCGACCACCAGGATCACTCATGACGTGGCTCGAGGACTCACTGGAACAGATCGCCGACGACGCCGCTGTCGAGTTCACCGTCAGCGCCCGTCACCTTGGCACCGGAACACGGTTCGACGTGCGCGCCGATGTTCCCTGGACTGCGGGTTCCACGTACAAGCTCATCGTGGCGGCGGCCTGGCTGGAGGCGACCGCGGAGGGGATCGTGGATCCGCGCCGCCGAATACTGGTCGACGAACACGTCCGCCGGGACGGGCCGACGGGACTCTCGCTCAGCGATGATCCTGTGGAACTCAGCTACCGGGATCTGGTGCGGTCCATGCTGATCGTCTCGGACAACACGGCAGCCCACTGGATCTGGTCCGATCTAGGGGCCGAGTACATCCAGGAGAAACTGAACACCTGGGGCGCCGATGCCACAAGCATCGTCGACACCGGGCGGCAGGACTTCTCCCGCAGGGAACTGACGACAGGCGACGATCTCTGGCCCAATGAATTGGAAATGTTCACGTCAGAGAAGACCGACCTGCAGCTCTTCAGCGTCACCTCCGCCTCTGACCTGCGCTCAATTCTGGAGCGGCTGTGGACCAATCAGCTTGCGACTCCGGAGCTCTGCTCCTGGATGCGGGCCGTCCTGGGGCAGCAGCTCTTTCGACATCGGTTGGCGAGCGGGTTCGATTACGACGGCGTGGAGGTTGCCGGCAAGACCGGCACTTGGGGGCCGTACCGCCATGAAGCGGGCGCGGTCACCCATCCCGGTGAGCCTCCGGTGATCATCAGTGTGATGACCCGCTCCGCACGCGCTGCCCAGCAGCAGCCCCTCGCTCATGCTGCCGTGGGCCACATCGCGGCCGTGATCGTTCAGGCGATGAGGCAGGGGTGGACAGGGGAGTAATCGCGGGCCCTGGGGCGGCCCTTGATCCCGCCCCGCGCTCGTTCGGTGAGGCCCGCGAGGACAGGGATTCAAGAAGGCAGAGATTCGTAGGACTTTTTCAAGACAGCCGCCGCTGTATCGTTCGCCCGGCACGTCGACATGGGCACCTGCCCGAACTCCGCCCGTGGGATCGGCTCGCGGCACAGCTGAGCCGTCCGATTCGTATCCCAATTGACGTATACATACCAGCCATCAGCCTCCTCGGATACCGACCGCACCACGCCGACGGCGCACACCTCCTGCCGCTTGGACAGGTACGCCCAGATCACATCACCGGCCCGCATGCTCCGATAACCGCTCCGCAGACACCACCGATCGATCTGCTGCGAGCACCCGATGGCCTCCCACACGGCGGTGGCATCGGAACGGGTCAGCCAATCCGTCGGCTGGAACTCCAGGTGCGCGGCCGGATTAATCGGCAGCAGCCAGTGCACCGTCACGCAGACTCTCCGGAGGACAGCAGCGCGTCATACCCTTCGCGGTAGGTGGGGTACCGGAGTTCCCCCACAAATCGGTGCATCAGAGATGCGTCCAGCACTTTGCCCCGAGGCGCGCCGCCAGAAGTTGAGGAGCTGTCCGGAGGCACGGGGACACCCAGCAACCCGGCAATGTGCGCGGCCACATCGCCCAGCATCGCGGGTTCGGTGTCCACGGCATGCAGCAACACGGGTGGCTCGGGAGACTCCAACACCGACTGCAGCACAGTCACCAGATCGTCCCGATGGATCCGATTAGTCATGCGGTTATGAGCCAGAGCATCGCCCCGGCGCACTCGGTCGATCAACGACGTCCGTCCCGGCCCATAAATCCCCGCCGGTCGAACGATCACCAGACCGGGGAACAGTTCCGCCGCCAGCTCTTCTGCCGCCAGCAGCACACGGGCGGTGTCCCGCTCAGGTGAAGGCGGCGTCTCTTCCGTCACAACCTTTCCGTCACCGCCACCCAGCACCCCGGTCGAGGACACCAGCACTACGCGCTTGGGCGCACTTTCACCGGAGCGCAGTGCGCGATGCAAGCCTCGCAACGCGCCCAAATATGTACGTTCATAGGCATCTACGTCGCGACCGTCGGCGGTCAGAGTGATGACCACGGCATCAGCCGACGGCAACGCAACTGTTCCCGGATCCATCAGATCCAGAGCGAAAGGTGAGATCTCCGCCGGAAGGTGATCGGGGCGGCGTCGTACCCCCGTGGCGCGCCAACCGCGCTGCACAAGTCGCTGCCCCAGGGCAGTGCCGAGATCACCGCAACCGGCCAGAAGTACGTGGTGAGTCATGACTCAAGCCTTTCATTCGCGACCGAGAAGCAGCTGCCCGCGATCACATTCACCGGACGTCAGAAGTTCAGCGGTCACTGTCGAACGCCTGAGCAATGTCCCCGAGCTGCGCCATCAGCTGGTGATAGTCCTTCCCCTGCATGGGGAACCGCGCCGCAATCTTCTCGGGAACCTTCTCGGCGAGCGCGCGGAGATCGCGACCGGCATCAGTGAGGCCGATCAAGCGGCGTCGTTCGTCGTGCTCGTCGCGGCGCCGAACCACGAGCCCGCGCTGCTCGAGTCGGCGCAGCACCGGGGTGAGGGTGCCACTGTCCAGGCCGAGGAGGTCTCCGAGCTGGCCCACGCCCTGCGGCTTGCTTTCCTGCCAGAGCGCGAGCATGACCAGGTACTGCGGGTACGTCAGACCCAGTTGGTCGAGCTCAGATTTGTAGGCGCGCACCACGGCATGGCTGGCGCGGTAGAGGGCGAAACACAGCTGGTTGTCGAGATCCAGCGGAGAGGTCGAGGCGGTCACAGGGGAATTTTAGCAAGAACCCTGGACACATTTAGATTGTGCGCAATATAGTTGTGTCATCTCAACAACAGAAGGAGACATCATGGAACCGATGTACACCGCAGAAGCCCTGAGCACCGGCGACGGCCGCTCCGGCCACGTCAGCACCAGCGACGACCGCGTCTCCATCGACCTGGCCCCGCCCAAGGAAATGGGTGGCAGCGGCAACGGCAGCAACCCCGAGCAGCTGTTCGCCGCCGGGTACGCCGCGTGCTTCCACTCGGCCTTACAGATGGTGGCCAAGTCCGCGAAGAAGGACCTGGGCGATTCCGCCGTGGGCGCCCAGGTAAGCATCGGCAAGGAAGGCGAGGGCTTTGGCCTGTCCGTGGTCCTCGAGGCCGTCATCCCCAACCTGCCCGAAGACGAAGCTCGGGAACTGGTCGAACAGGCGCACCAGGTCTGCCCGTACTCCAATGCGACTCGCGGCAACATCGAGGTCGAGCTGCGCGTCACTGACGAGTAAATCTCTCAATGGAGTTGGGCGGCGCGGTCTCGCTCTGAGCGGGCACGCGCCGCCCGCCGCCGCTCCGGCCTGCCTTCCGACCCACGTCACCTTGCATCCGCTCCCCCACCACTCGAAGTAGGTTCGCTGTATGTCTTCTCTCCGCCGCCGCTCCGCCCGCGAGCGCTCCCAGACGATCACCCGCGTTGTCCTCGGCTCCTTCATGACGTTCGCCGGGATCTCCCACATGACGTTCGCGCGCGATGAGTTTCAGGCGCAGGTTCCGGACTGGATGCCTGTGGATCACGACCTGGTGGTGCTGGGTTCCGGAGTGGTGGAGATTTCGCTCGGTGCGGCCATGTTGGCCCTACCCAAGCATCGTCGAGTGGTGGGTATCGCGCTGGCCACGTTCTATGTGCTGATCTTCCCGGGCAATATCGCGCAGTACGTGGAGGGCACGGATGCCTTCGGGCTGGACACGGACGGCAAGCGACTGGCGCGACTTTTCGGGCAACCCCTGTTGATTGCCGGCGCATTGTGGGCCGGGGGCATCCCCGGTCGCCGTCGGCGAGTCGCATCGCGAGACGACATCTGAGGCTTCGGTTCGCGAGATCTGGGCCTCCTGAGAAGCGATCCCCTGCCATAAATGTCACCGAGGCTCCTCACTGACATCTACGCATTTTCGAGTGCCATGGACGAAGACAGCTCCCGGTGCGCCGCCACCTGGTCCAGTAGCGTCTGCGCCTTCTCCTCGACGCCGGCCACGACGTCCTCACCCGCAACGAATCGCAGCGGAGGGGTCTCCAGGTTCGCCAGCGTGACGAGCGCGGCGCCGAGCTTGGCGGGATCGCCGGGCTGCTGGCCGTTCATGCCCTTCCAGTTCTCAATGGTTTGGGCCGTGCGCTCCTTGTAATCGTCGATGGACAGCGCCGGCCAGTTCGTGGAGGCCTCCTCGACCAGGAGCTCGGTTCGGAAGAAACCGGGTTCCACGATGGTCGTGTGGATGCCGAACGGCTCCAAGTCGAAGCGCAGCGATTCCATCCAGCCCTCCAGCGCGAACTTCGACGATGCGTAGGCCGCGCAGAATTCCTGGCCGATGATGCCCGCGGCAGAGGTAATGGTGAAGACGTGCCCACCACGCTGCTTGCGCATTACCGGAAGAATCGCGCGGGTCACGTTCAGCGGGCCGAAGAAGTTGGTCTCCATCTGACGGCGCATCTGCTCATCGCTGATCTCCTCGAAGAACCCCGCGTAGAAATTGCCCGCGTTGTTGACCAGCACGTCGATACTCCCGAAGCGTTCCACCGCGGCCTGCACGGCAGCCTCGGAGTCGGACGATTGGGTGACATCCAAGGACAGGGCCAGCAGATTCTCGTGCTCACCGATCGCCTGGGTGACCCGGGCGGCGTCGCGAGCCGTCCCGACAACGTTGTGACCGGCGTCGAGCGCGGCCTTGGCCAGGTCGATGCCCATGCCGCGGGCGGCTCCGGTGATGAACCAAACGTTGCTCATGGTGATGCCTTTCGGTCGGAGAAGTCGCCTGGTGAGCGACCGGGTATCCCAGTCAACCGGTGCGCGCCCGAACTAACCAGACCCCTATAAGAGGTGCCCCGCCAGGACCCCTCTGGTTCGGCAAGCATGGGGTACGTTCAATCTCGTGGACCAGCAGGATGACCTTACCCAGTTCCTCGTCTCGCGGCGGGCCAAGCTCAATCTCCAGCGGGCGGGCCTCCCGGACTTCGGGGGACGACGCCGCGTGCCTGGGTTGCGACGCGAAGAGGTCGCCTTACTCGCAGGCATCAGTTCCGAGTACTACAAGCGCTTGGAACGGGGCAACGTCAAGGGCGTCTCGGGGCCCGTGATCAATGGGATCAGCCGCGCACTCCAGCTGGATGATGCGGAGCACTCTCATCTTGAGGCGCTCATCCGGTCGGCAACCATCCGGGCTCGCCCGCCCCGCAGACGCCCGGAACGGACCGTTCCTTCAGATCCTGTCCTGCAGCAGACCATAGACGCAATGTCGACCGTTCCCGTGTTCGTGCAGAACGGGCGGCTGGATGCGGTGGCCACCAACCGCTTGGGTAGGGCTCTGTTCTCGGAGATGTTCATGGACGACCAAATCCCGGTGAATGCCGCGCGCTTCCTATTTCTCGAGCCCAAGGCTCGGACGTTCTATCGAGATTGGGACGCCAACACCCACCAGATCGTTGCGCTGCTTCGTGCCGAAGCCGGGCGGTCCCCCTATGACCAACAGCTACGCGAGCTTGTGGACGAACTGTCATTCCGCAGCGATTTGTTCCACGAACTGTGGGGGTCCCACGACGTGCGCGAACATCGCACTGGCCTCAAGAGCGTGCATCACCCGAGCGTGGGGGATCTCGATCTTTCCTACCTCGCGATGGATCTCACTTCTGAGCCGGGTCTGCAAATGCTGGTGTTCTCCGCAGAGCCGGACTCGAACACTTACCTCCGGTTGCAACAGCTGTAGGAGCTGAAAGCCCCCTCATTACGAGGTCAGGTGTACACCACTAACCCAGACACCCGTTAGGCCACCCCTAAAAACCTTGGCAGTCGGACTCGACAGTTGTAGAGTGATCGTCATCACTCGCAACCTCTCCAGGGTGCCCTCTAGGGCTTCTCATCTTTGGGACCGAGAGCGTGGAGTGCACCCTGGAGGATCCAACCATGCACCCGATTCAGGGTCCGGGGTCCATGAAGGCAGAATTCACCAAATCAACGGCGATCCGTCCACACCTCTTTGTGGGAAATGTCAGACGTCCGCTCTCAGGGTTGGGTTCAGGGCCACGTTGCACTCGTCGGCGACGCCGTCGTCCTCGAGCAGAGGCTGCCCAGGCGCAGTCGTGCCACTTCGCGCGACTCATGTTCGTGGGTAACTCAAACCCCGCGGCTCCTCGCGGCCGTGGGGACACCCACTAGGAGCAACACATGATCGATGAGACACCGTCCGAGCAACGTCAATCCGTACGACCGAATAAACGGAGGAAAACGTGGCCGTTGTGGCTACGAATCACGGGAACTGTAGTCGGTACAGCGCTCACCTTGCTGGGTCTCCTGTGGGCACTGCAAGGTGCCGATCTAGTTCGGATCGAACCCATCGGGTGTGTGGCGAACTGCGAGCCGATCACCGAAGGATCGATCGGGTGGCTTGTTACCGGAGTTCTGGCCGCGCTGGTGGGTCTGTGGTTGGTATATGTCGCCATCCGTCGACGCCGCTGACTCACCTTCCCGGCCAACCTCTGCGCATGGAGCACTACGCCGAGGGGTGGCGAGTGCATCGGCCAGCCTCTGGGTGGAGTTACTTTGGGCCGCGGTCACCGGTCACGCAGTGAAGGCTATTCATGTGACGTTTCGACCCCGAGGTCGATGAATCTGGCCAGCCGACACTTCAGTTCCACCGCGGACTGTCGCTGCATCTGCGGGCTGGTGATGTTGGACAGGAACAACCCGTCCATATAGGCAATCACGTCTCCTGCCAGGAGCCGCGCCTCCTGTGGGTCAGCCAACGGGAACAGGGAGGTGAGTTTGTCCCTAAATCGGTTGGTTCCGGCCGTGAGAGCAGCATGGATCTCAGGGCGCCGAGCCGCCTCGAGCATCAGCTCGTAGCGGGCGAGAGTGCGGATCCGACCGACCCCGGACAGAGACTCGTCCAGAATATGCCCCATGAAGGAGGCAGGGTCATTGCCGCCCTGATCCACCAATGCGATATCGAGTTCCGCGAGTCTGGGTGCCGCGGCACCAAGCAACTCGGCACGGGAGCGGAAGTAATAAGACGTGGAGCCTTTAGGTAAACCGGCCTGCGCATCCACGGCTCTATGCGTGAGGCCACGACTGCCCTGCTCTGCCAGCAAGGTGATCACGGCATCCGCAATCCGGGTTCGACGATCCGACACCGGGGGCATCCATACATCCTCTCGACCCGAAAACTCAACAGGCGTAGAGTATCAGGCGGACGCCGAACCCTCCCTCTCGAGACGGAGATGACCATGGCGGACCTGGTAACCATCACCATCTGGGCACTGTTCGTGGCCAACTCACTGTGGCTGCCGCGCCTATCCGGTCACGCGGGTTTCATCAGGTTTGTCCTCGCCATGGCGGTCAATGAAATCCCACTGGTCTTCATAGTGGTGATCGCGGTGAGTCTCGCCATCAGCCGGCGAGGCGATCTACCCACCGGATGGCTAGGCAGAGCCTGGTGGCTGTCTTGGGTGTTAATCGGTGCGGCCCTGGTATGGATACAAATTCGGGCCCGCACAGCTCGCCCCGCTTTAGAATCCGCGTTGTCTAAATCCCTCGGACAGAATTGGCGTGCTGAGATCCGGCCAGAGCTGGCAGGGCAACTGAACACACGCGCGCGTTGGTGGCCCGGCATTCTTCTCCCCTTCCAGCGTCACCGCCGTGATGTGGAGCGGATCCGGAACCTTAGCTACGGGCCCGATCCTCGATTTCACCGGCTCGATATATACTGATCCCGACATATAAACAGGCCAAACCCTGTTCTCATTCATCTTCACGAGGGCGGATTCGTACAGGGCGGCAAAAGCCGCGAAGCCGTCACCCTACTGAATCAGCTAGCAGGACACGGGTGGCTGTGCATCAGCGCCAACTATCGACTCCGCAGAGCCGCCGAATTCCCGAACCCCCTGGTGGACACTAAGCGAGCCATCGCCTGGGCGCGAGAGCACGCGGATGACTTTGATGCTGATGCCTCGCAGGTCTACCTGGTCGGCTGCTCCGCAGGAGGACACCTGGCCGCTTCCGCCGCGCTCACGCCCAACCAACCGCGGTTCCAGCCGGGTTTCGAGGACGCCAAGACCGATATCGCCGGTGTCATTTCCATCTACGGATACCTGGGTGCGCGTACGGATGATCCCGCAAGTTCACCCGTTGCCCTGGCCCATCACGAGGCTCCGCCCATGCTGCTCATTCAAGGCGCCAACGACTCCATGCTTCCTCCTGGGGCGCGTGGAGGGTGGGCCGACAGCCTGCGCTCGGCCTCACGGTCGCCCGTGGTCTACGCCGAACTTCCCAACACACAGCACGCCTTCGACTACCTGGCCTCGGTCCGCGCACGGGCCACCGCCGACGCCGCCGAGGCATTCCTCGCGTGGGTCCGCTCAAGGGAGCAGCCAGCCGGAACGATGGAGCACCCCATCGACCCGCACCATCCCTGAAACGCTAGATCTGTTCTTCGGCGCGCAGACCGCGCACGGAGTATCTGGCGCACAAGAACGCTCGGTTGCGATCAAACTCTTGGAGTTCCAGGTTGAACGCGTCGGTGAACAACGGGCGACCGGAACCGAGGAAGACCGGAGCGATCGAGACCATGACCTCGCCCAACATCCCTGCTCGGGCGAATTGAGTAGCCAGGTCGCCGCCGCCCACAATCCACACGTCCTTGTCCCCGGCTGCAGATACCAGGTCTGCGCGGTGCTCCCCCGGTGTACCGGAGACTATTTGGATGGTGTCAGCCACGGGCGTCAGGTCCCGGTGAGTGAAGACGTAGGTGGGCACCTCGTACGGCCATGAGTCACCACTGGTCATGTTGTGGTCCACGATCCATTGGTAGGTGGTGTACCCCATTGCCAGGACTCCGATATCGGCCATGAAGCGGTTGTAGTTCATGAAACCGTGCGCATCGATTGGCTGAGTGACTAGCCAGTCGAGACTGTCGTGGTCGTCGGCGATGAAACCGTCCAGGGAGGACGCAACGTAGAAGCGGTAATTGGTCATGATTCTCCAATCCTCCTGCGATGCCACAGGACGGGGTCCGGGTCGAGATGGCCCGTGCCGGCATCAATACCGGCGTCCGCGAGCATCCACCGAACTAGTTGTCGGCGGTGCGTGGAATAGGTGAGTTCGTGCGCCACGATCTGTGAAAGCAGGAACGACTCGGGTGGATCGCAAAGTGCATCAATGACCCTGTCTTGCCACGCACCGCGACGGTCGATGTCACGAATCAGAGCGATCCATCGAGGGCCGGTGACTGTGTGCCGCTCGGCAAGCTCGGCGACGCCGTCGGGGCCAGTGAGATCCGGCTCGGTCTCTCCAGCAATGGAAGCCAGCCATGGTTCTTTGCTCACTACCAAGTGACGTAGAACCTGAGCAATCGATTCATCCGGCCCATCCCAACTTCGCGGGTGGCTACCGGGCAAGCGAGTACGTCGATACTCCAGATCGCTCACGCCGCGCGCGGCTACCAGGAGTGCATCGATGTCGTCCAGATCGTGCCGAACGAGTAACCCGACCACATCACCGGCGGGCTGCTCATGCGCCTCACCTGCGTCGACATACAACGCTGTGGGTGAGTGGAAGTGAATTCCGTTGGGCGCCGGCAGCCAATGCCCCCGCTGAGATTGCGGTGGCATCCCCGTGGGTGGACATCCGAAGGCACGATGGAAAGCCCTTGAGAATCCTTCGACCGAGTCGTAACCGGCACCGAATGCGGCATCGGTGACGTTCTCACCGCGTTGCAATTGCCACGCAGCTTGCTCCAGAGCAACTCGGCGGCGCAACGCTACCGGCGACTCACCACTTCCCGTTCGCACCTGACGTGCGAAGTGGAACGGGGAAGTGTAGGCGCCCGCAGCCATGTCTCCAAGGCTCCGATGCTCATCATCGAGCACCGCATTAAGAAGTCGATGCAGCGGATCGGGTGTGGAAGTGGACATGGTTCAAGTATTCGCCGCCCCGGCCGCCGCGTGCATGACCGTTCTTGCGCGATCTGCGGTACGGGCGCTGCGCAGGCGACCAGAGCGGCGTCGTCCCCCGCCCAGTCCGTTAAACAGAACTGGCCCCGAGCGAAAGTATCGCTCGGGGCCAGAACTCAAGAGGTGGAACTATGCGCGTTCCGTCAGCTCGATCGAAGTCACGTTGAACTTGGAGTTCGCCGTTCCCTCCACGGTGTAGTCGCAGGAGCCGAAGTTGCCCGAGACCGTCACGGGGTAGGAAATGGACGTCACGTGATCGCGGTTGGTCGCGCCGTTGGCGGAGTCGCGGTTCGAGTCGTCCAGGCGGAAGCTCGGTGCGAAGGCTGCGCCGCCACCCGGGAAGATACCCGAGTTGGTGCCGCCGACGACCACCGGTGCGTTGTAGGTCTCGCCGTTGAGCAGGGTGACCTCTGCCGGGCCGGACGCCGTCAGCGTGGCCTGGGTGCCGGACTGCACGTTACCGCCGGTCCAGTACGAGCCGAAGGTGATCTGCTTGTCCAGCAGGTTGCCGGCCGCCTCGGTGTGGGACGGCGCGGTCAACGAGAAGTCGCTGGCCGACGGGCAGGACTCCGCTGCGGCTGCTGCGGGGGCCTGAGGTGCCTCCGGAGTGGGCGCTGCAGAAGCGGCCGGTGCCACAGTGAACGAGAGTGCTGCCACGGTTGCGGCGGTCGTCAAAATGCGGTTGGTCTTCTTCATCATGCTGATTCCTCCTTTGGATCAGCAAGCCAACTTACTAGCACGTAACCCCGGCTCGTCAAGGCCGACGACGCCGCTCGCCTCCACAAAGCCCCTTCTCACCTGGGATTTCAGGCGATTTTCAGGCGCCCTGCGCCTGTAGGATCGCGATCTTTTGCCACACCTTGCGGGCCATGTCTGAGGTGAGGGTTTCGATGCCTTCAACGGCATCCAGTACATCCCCGTCGGTGGTGTCCTCGGCGAAAAGGGCCGCTGTCTTGCCGACGAGCGAGAGCATTTCCGTACAGTAATCGAAGTAGTGGGTGAGCTGTTCACGAGTGAGGTCCAGCCCTCCGTCCTCCCGCGATCCTCGCTGGAGCCTCTCGGGCACCTTGGTGAGCTGGTGCATGTCGATCACGTGCGCGAGTGATCGCAGCCGGTGGACGAGTCGCAGCACACGAGCGCGCTCCAACCGTTGCGGCACGGCTACCAGGAAGAAGATGGCGATGCCCGCGAAGACCAGGTTGTTGACCACGGTTTCGAGTAGCGGGAGCCAGTCGATGGGACCCAGGGCATCCGGACTCGACCAGATACTCGCTGCGGCGAGAACAATGGCACCGCCAAAGATCGCGAGGACCGCAATGATCCCCAGGCGAGAGAGTAGCCGGGCCAGCCTGATGCGGCGCCGGCTGATGCCGCCACCACTGGTGACCTCATCCACGAGTCCCACCAATTCACCGCAAACCTCCCACAGTCCGCGATCCGGGAAGCGTGAGTAGATGCGCTTCTGCAGAGCGGCTGTGGATTCACGGACGGCGGTGCTGTCCAGGTGTTGGTAGCGAGAACCGGCCGGAGGAGCGTCGTCGTGATCGTCGGGCCGGGCGGGGAGTTCTGCGGGATAAGGCACCCATTGAGGGTACGGGACGAGCAGTTCAACCCCGTAGGGCTACCCGGTGGTGAGACTTGGCGATCGATTGAAATTTATCCGCGGGAACAGAGTAGATCGACACCGGACCCCGCAAGATCAGCGCAAGCAGCCTTGCGGCCCGTGATGGCCATGGCGAGCGCCTCCGGGGTCCCCGTCACTTCCAGACCTGCCCCAAAGCTCGTCTCCCAACCCCGAGGACGGAACGATAGGCCTCTGATACGCGCTGGCGTGGTGAGGCTGGCCGCCGCTTTGCCAGACGTCAGGTAGGACAGGAGATCCAGCCAGTCCTCACTTCGGACATCAGCGGCAAGCCCGAGAGGGCGCGTGATATCGCGCAGGTGGACGCAGGTCTCCGCGAACGGACCCATAGGGCCGACCCTCGGCGGGCTGACTTCATCGCTGGCGTGCTGGCGCAAAAGGGCCACGAGATGCGCCGGCTCAATAACTGCGTTACGGCGCGTGATGTGGTCGATGGTGGCGGCCGTATTCCCCCGGTATCGCACGGACGTCACAAAGAATTGCCCGAATCCTACGAGCATGGGCTGAAGGAAATGAGCCGCCATGTGTCGCACGGTCCAGCCCTCACAAAGTGTCTCTGCACCCCATTGGACTGGGTCGAGGGACTCGAGGACGTCGGCGATCTCACGTCTGTTGCGGGTGGTCCGCGCGAAGATTCCGTTGGTATTCATGACTCATGTCCTGGTTCCTGCCGCCGAGGCTGCGGCTCGTGCCTTGATGTCGTGGTTGAGATCCCCGAGCACCCTGATGGTTGTTCTCAGATCCTGCTCGCTGCACTGCGGAGCAAGAAGGGCGAGTTGGGCGCGTTCACGATCGTGCAGCCCCGTGAAGGCTCGAGAGCCTTTTTCAGTGGGTTGGATGAGCACAGATCTACGGTGTGCCGGGTTGGGCTTGGACTCCACATGACCCAACTTGATCAGCTCATCTACATGGCGTTGAACATTCTGACGAGCCAAGGACAGTCGAGACGCAGCCTGAGGCACCGTCATGGGCGCCCCGTCCAGCAGCACTTCCATGACCGCCCGAGACCCTACGGTCCAGCCCAAGTCACGCACCTCCGCCTCAACGACCCGTGCAGAATTGAGCACCATTGGGCGAACAGCTCTGAGAATCTCATACACGGTGTCTCCACGCTTCATCATGACATCAATGATGTCATGATGAAGCGTGGACGGCAAGAGATGCTCTGGCCACATCCGCGATAGCACATGAAAAGGGCCGCCAATCCTTTCGGATCGACGGCCCTCCCCAGCTAGAACATCAACTCACCGGTCGAACCGCGCTCCCGCAGGGTTCGGCGGCAGCAGGTAGAAAACCAACAGAATGAGCGGCCCAAGGAACGGAATAAGACTCAGTAAGTACAGGAATCCGGACATGTTCACGTCGTGCAGTCGCCGCACGGCGAGCGCGATGCTCGGAATGATGTGGGCCAACAGGAACACGAGGAACAGCAGCGACAAGAAGATCCCCAACCCGTTGGGCTCACTCCTCACCGAGTATGAGTAGGACGTCGCGGATGTGACCGTATTACTGTTCACTACCTCGCTGCCAACCGTGCCGATGAGCACCATGAACAGGCCGTATACCAGGAACATGAAGAGTGCGACCCACCAGTACTCGGATCGGCTGGCGCGCCCGGAGAACTGTGCGTATTTCTTGTAGAACCGCTTGATGGCTTGGCCGGGACCCACGGGAACGCCCGGCTGGGAACCTCGTTGCTGGTACCCGCCCTGGTCGTAACCGGGTGCGTCACCGGGCCGATACTGGTCGATGGCCGGAGCGGCGTCGTAATGGGTGGAATCGCTGGTCTGCTGGTCTCCTGGCTGGGAGCCATAAGAATGGGGGGTGCTCATGTCATGCCCTTCACAATTGCGAACGTTGTGATTAGAGACACTATCTCCTGAGGAACAGCTGTAGCACTACCTCGCGCCAGAACGTTATGAATTCGATGTCCGGCGCCGCCATTACCCGACGACCGCCACCAGCAACAGCGGACCCCACAGGAACATGTGCGCGCCATTGCCGATCATCAACCCCAGCGGCGCCCTGGAAGGTCCAAATGTCACAGGCTGCCACAGGGGGATGTGGCCGAATCTCGTTTTCGTTGAGCGGAGCGACCCACGCGCGACGTTTGCAGATCAACCCGTCCCGCATTGGGGATTTCTCACATATCCGGGCCCCTCAATAGCGGCGTCGAAGGCGGTTTTATCTTCAAGATGGCAGGCACCGAAGCCGGTCCAGGTGCGCCCTCAGGTCACCACTGGCGACCCCTCATACACTGCAAACTCGGGACGGCCCTGGTTCTTGTAGGTCTGAATGGTCAGCCCGCCCGGGGTGACTCGACTACTGACAAGGCGGAACCCAATCGGATCCATGCCATCGGGGAAAAGGCGGCGCCCCTGGCCCACTACCACCGGCGCTATAACCAGGCGCAGCTCGTCGACCAGGTCCGCAGCAAACAGACCTTGGGCAAGCACCGAGCTGCCATGGACCTGCAAGTCCCGGCCCAGCCGTGATTTGAGTTCGGCTACCTGCGCCGCGAGATCTCCCGAGAGGATGGTGGTGGGGTTCCATTCGGCACTGGTTAAGGTCTTAGATGCCACGTATTTCGGCAACCCGTTCATGAGCTCGGTGAACGGGTCGTCCGGGTCGGTGATCTGCGGCCAATCCCGGGCGAATGCCTCGTAAGTACGCCTCCCGAACATGAGGGCATCGGCTTGTTGGAGCCATTCGGTGCATTGCTGGATGAATTCCTTGTCCAGGTAAGGAACGAACCAGCCACCCCGTTCAAAATTCCCGCTGCGGTCCTCGTCCGGAGATCCCGGTCCTTGCGAGACACCATCGAGACTGACGAATTGCATGACAGTTAGTTTCATCGGTCAGGGTCCTTCCAAGTCCTACATTCTGTGAATTCACGAGCCGACCCGCGCTTGCGCAGGATCTGTACAACGCCGCCGCAGCCAGTAGCCAACCACTGCTACCAGGAGCAGTGGACCCCACAAGAAGATGGGCGCGTAGCAAACAATCATCAATACCCGCCAGAGCGCGGAGGGTACGGTCACCAGAAAAGCGGCCCAGGCCGCGAATTTGGCCCACGTCTGCGGAGAAACCGCGGGGCCGGGTTGCGCATTGATCAGATTGGATGCCTGGGTGGGCATGTTCTCAATCTAGTCCTGAACCGCGCCATTAATAAGGCCTCATGCCGCCCTCGAGACCAACCAGCTGTTGGGGGGAGGTCCCCGGCTCATTACGCGGGTTCGTAGACGACTCCAAGCAAGGAACCCTCACCTTAACTCCAGGGAACGGGTAGGTTAACGGTATTCGTTTTCTGTGAGCCCGGGTCGAGTACGGGCAGATCCCACAGGTGTTCGGCGACCGCACGGACATCGCACGCGAGGAGTTGTCATGGCCAGCCGGGTTCATCCTGCAATCCGACAGGTTGGCGTGGTCCTGGGGTACCTCTTGGTCTACGTCATGATCTGGGCGGGCCTTGCCATGCTCATTGCCGCCATCGGCATTCGCTACTACTTCGGCAAGATCTCATTCGGTCAGATGCGCCTCAACATCGTCACCGTGGAGACGGACGGCGGAGGTGGCCCACTGGTCTGGATGGGGATCCTGGGTATCGGCGTGCTTCCCCTGGTTGTCACCATCGGCATTGCCGTGTGGCAGTATTTCCGGCGCCGCAAGCGCCGTCGGCTGGGCTGTGACACCCGGCCCCAGGCCAAGAAATGGGCCATGCGCGGCCTCTCGACCGCCTTGGTTGCCGCGGTCGCGGCCGGCGGGACCACGGCGTTCGCCTCCACCGTGGGCATCGGCGACTACATCCGCTCGGCCAGTTCGCCGTACAACATGGGCGACTACTACGCGGAACCCACTGTCACCGGCACCGAAGCCAAGCGCAATCTGGTGACCATCTACTTGGAGTCCGGCGAGCAGACGCTGGCGAACGACGAGCACTTCGAGAAGGACGCCTTCGCTCCCCTGAAGGACGTCACCCGCCCCGAAGACGGCTGGCAGAGCATCGAGAACTTCGACCAGTACGAGGGCGGCGGCTGGACCATGTCCGGGTTGGTGTCCACGCAGTGTGGCGTGCCGCTCAAGGGCGTGGGGGCGTCCGTGGACAGCGGCTCCCCCGACCAGCTCGTGGGCAGCATGAACAGCTACCTGGGCGGTCTCACCTGCCTGGGTGACATCCTGGCGGAACAGGGTTACACCAACGTGTTCCTGGGCGGCGCCAACCCGTCCTTTGCCGCGAAGGGCACGTTCCTGGCAAACCACGGGTACACCAAGGACGTGGGTCTCGACGACTGGCGGGCCGCCGGGGAGCCCGAAGAGAGCTTTCGCAGCGACTGGGGCCTGAGCGACGAACGCCTGATGGCCAACGCCAAGAACGAGATCGACCAGCTCCACGCCACCGCGCAGCAGACCGGTCAGCCGTTCAACCTGTCCATGCTCACGCTGGACACCCACGAGCCGGTCCACATCTACGACTACTGCACCGTGGACACCGAGAGCGAAGTGACCTCCGCGTTCTTCTGCTCCATGACCCAGGTTGCGGACTTCGTGGAATATATGAACCAAATGGGATATCTCGAGGACACCTCCGTGGTCATCATGGGTGACCACCTCAAGCACATGAGTGCCGGCGACGCGTTCCACGAGCAGCTGGGCGGACACACCAACCGCACGATCTTCAACCGGATCTGGGTTCCGGGCGAGACCGGCACTCCCGAGACCCGCTCCGACGCCGATCAGCTCAACATGTTCCCCACCCTGATCGAGGCCGCCGGGCTGACGCTAGAGAATCGCGAGGCCGGCCTGGGCGTCTCCGCTTTCTCCCCGGACATCCCCGGGGATTCCGCGCAGAGTTTCGAACCTGATCCGTACAAGGACCTCTTGGAGTCCCGCTCGGAGCAGTTCTACTCCGAGGCCTGGGCGGCCCGCACCGCGCCGTAACGCGGTCCGTTCGGGATCCGCCGACGACGCCGCTCGCGTCCGACGGCGTTAAGGCGCCGTTGACGCCGGGCACAGTCCCACCCGGTGGCAATGCCGCTCGCGCCCTTGGTCAGGCGTCCGCGCCGAGCGCCTCCAGCACAGCGTCCCCGTACTCCACGAGTTTCTTCGCGCCGACGCCGCTCACGGCACCCAACGCGCGCACAGTCTCCGGCTTCGCTTCCACGATGCCCACCAGGGTGGCATCCGAGAACACCATGTAGGGCGGGATCTGCTTCTCCTTGGCGACTGAGGTGCGCCATGTCCGCAATGACTCGAACGCTACGCGATCCGCGGTCTCCAGACCCTCGGCGGCCGATGCGCGAGCGCCCCCGGCGGAACGAGCGCGACCGCGAGCGGGCGACGTCGGCGCCCTGTCCACCGCCAAGTCCAGGGTGACCTCGCCGCGCAGAACGGGACCGGCGTTCGGGCCGGGCACCAGCACGCCGTAGTCGCCCACGGCCTCCACGATCCCGCGCGCGAGGAGTTGCCGCAGCACCGAACGCCACTCCCGCTCGGTGAGCTCCGTGCCGATCCCCCACACGCTGAGCTCGTGGTGGCGCGATTCGACGGAGCGTTCGTTCTCGCGACCGAGCAGAATGTCGAAGACCTTGCCCGAACCGAACTGCTGGCTGCGCTCGCGCTGCAGCCGGATGAGCGTGGACAGCAGCTTCTGCGCGGGCACCGTGGCGTCCCACATCTTGGGTGGTTTGAGGCATGTATCGCAGTTGCCGCACGGCTCCGACTCCTGCCCGAAATACCGCAGCAGCTGCACGCGCCGGCACGAAACGGTCTCGCACAGGGCGAGCATCGCGTCCAGGTGCGAGCGGGCGTTGCGCATGTGCAGTTCGCTGCCTTCGCCGCGGTCGATCAGGCGGCGCTGATTGACGACGTCGCCCAGGCCGTACGCCATCCACGCGGTCGACGGAAGTCCGTCGCGTCCCGCGCGGCCCGTCTCCTGGTAGTAGCCCTCGATGCTCTTGGGGAGGTCCAGGTGGGCGACGAAGCGCACGTCCGGTTTGTCGATGCCCATGCCGAATGCGATGGTCGCGACGATGACGATGCCCTCTTCACGCAGGAACCGTTCTTGGTGGTCGTGCCGGACGGACGCGTCGAGCCCCGCGTGGTACGGCAGGGCCGCGATCCCGTGCTTCTCCAACCACTCCGCGGTGGTCTCAACGCTTTTGCGGGAGAGGCAGTAGACGATGCCGGCGTCGCCGTCGTGCTCGGAGGTGATGAATTTCAGGAGCTGATCGCGGCCGCGGTCCTTGGGTTCGATCCGGTACTGGATGTTGGGGCGATCGAAGTTGGAGACGAAGTGCTCGGCGTTCTCCATGCGCAGGCGCTCGGTGATCTCGCGGTGCGTGCTGCGGGTGGCCGTGGCCGTCAATGCAATCCGAGGGACGTTCGGGAACGCGTCCGCCAGCACAGACAGACCCAGATAATCGGGGCGGAAATCGTGGCCCCACTGGGCGACGCAGTGTGCCTCATCGATTGCGAAAAGGGCGATCTGAGCCCGGCGCAGCAGGTCGAGGGTGCGCGGCAGGATCAAACGCTCGGGCGCCATGTAGAGCAGGTCGATCTCACCGGCGAGCAGTTGCTGTTCGACCGCCTGCGCTTCCTGGAAATCCAGGGATGAGTTGAGGAACGCCGCGCGGATGCCGACCGCTTCAAGCGCTGCCACCTGGTCGGACATCAGCGCGATCAGTGGTGAGACGACGATGCCGGTGCCTTCACGCAGGATCGAGGGGATCTGATAGCACAGCGACTTACCGCCACCGGTGGGCATGAGGACCACGGCTTCTCCCCCGCTCATCACCTGGTCGATGATGGCGGCCTGCTCACCGCGGAACTCGTCGTAGCCAAAAACATCGGAGAGGACGCTCAGGGGTGTGGGGGCGGCGTCGACGGTCTGCGTAGCGGTGTGGTGGTCCTGCATGGTCTCCACACTATGTCCGGCGGGGAGGTCCTCGTTACGGTGCGCCGATATGCTCTTGGATCAGCGCAGCAAAGCGCACGCGACTGACGTTGTTGGGCAGCTCGATGGGGCTGCGCCGCCGTGTGATCTGCTTCCCCAGCGGTCGAAGAATTCTTGCTGTGTCCAAGCGGCGTCCAATGAGCGGTCGGGAGTCAAGTCGCCAAGAGAGCTCCGGATGCTCTTCTCGGATTTCCAGCAGTGTGTTGAGGTCCGCAAGATCCTTTGTCGAATGCCTGCTACTCCAGCTGTGAGCCTTGAGAATCGCTGCCACCTCCACAGACGGCACACGTGTTTGATATTCAATAATCTCTCCTCCCAGCAGACGTGCCTCAACATCGATGACTACCGCCGGAGAGTTCAACGCAAATGAGAGCTCTGAAAGAGTGTCCACCTGGCCAACACTTTGAACATTGATGGACTTGATACCAGTCTTGTAATCGTCACGCGGGAGAAGAAAGTTAATCTCCACATCCTGGTCAGGGGCCACAGTCTTCTTGAGGACATTGCCTCCTACCTTGATGAAACCATCCTCCTGCAGCTGTCGGGTTACGACGCCTATGACTTCAACATCCCCAAGCGCTGTATCGGCATCCACGGTTGACCGTGGCACAGCCCTCTCGCTGGGATAAACGTGCAGCAGTAGTCTCACCATGTGTCCGCCAATGAGACGATAATCGCTGCGTCCCGATACTGTTTGAGATACTGCCAATTGCCCCCGATAACCCAAGTCATCCGCGACACTCAGAGCGTGCACTCGAATGTGTGACGGATCGGTCTCGTTGTCCACAGTGCTTTACCCCGTAATGTTCCGCGCTAGTTTCTGAGCAGCCTCCAGACTGTCCACGTCTTCTCCATGGAGGACGTCCCAATAGACGATTACCGGGTCGGCAAGAGGTACGTCTGAACTTGTCATTCCGTGTGCGACATCCACCAACTTCCATATCGTTGGATCCTGAGGAACACAGGTGACGAGGGTAGCCTCAACCAGCGGGGCCGGTACGAATCCGTCTCCAGCAAGATCAATCGGGTTCTTCACGTAGATTCTGCCCACACTCGGCAGCTTCCATGGGGCCGTCTTATCGGCGGCCACGTCTCCAGTGATGAGCGGATCAACGTCATACAAGGCAGCGACTTTAACCGCTTGTTCCGTCTGCTCGACCACAGGATTCAAGCTGTACCATCCGAATCCTTGCCCGTTGGGCCCCTCATAGTCGATTAACCATTCTTGAAGCAGCGCCTGCTTGTCGTCGGCAAGGAACCCAGCTTCTGTCTCGTGGACCAAGCCGGCAAGTTGCTTAATCGCGAGGGACACGGCCTGTTGGCTACTACCCAAAACCGCGGCGATCTCGGATTGCCGCAGCGGGCCTGACGCGAGCAGGAGACACCGCATCGTTGCCCATCGAATCCAGGCGCGCCTACCGCGGCGCGGTCTTGGGAGTACATCGAGTGGGCGAGAGGCTACCTCGTGAGCGTCGTCGGAATACACGCGACCGCGAACAATCAGCTGCAGTGGTCGCTCGGTAATGACATCCAACTCACCCCTACTGGCGCGTTCCAGCATGTTCGTAGTGATCGTTCTACCAACGAGTAGTGGACGCACACGCCGGGTTTCAGATGAACCCGTGAAGAAGCGCGCGGCTTCGGATGTGATCCTGTCCATGGCTGGAAGAGGCTTGCACGGGTACCGACCCCCATCTGGTGCCCGTAGTAGCCAAGACCCCATGTCCCACGGGTCTATTTCGAAGTTGAGCTCGCGAAGCAGGTCCACGACATCTACCATCGCTAGTCCTCCAACAAGCTAAACCAGAAAAATTCGATATTACTTGTTGGACATTAGAACACACCTTCGTGTAGAAGCGTGGCCCTAATCCGAGCTACTCCGCCCTATCGAGGGGTTGCGGGTCCCTCCGCCGGAGCCAGGGGCACGTCGATGGTGACCGTGGTGCCTTCTCCCTCGATCGATCGCAGTTCCACGGTCCCGCCGTGTTGCTCCACGATCGTGCGTACGATGACAAGCCCCAATCCCGTACCGGGGATCTGCTGGTCCGCGGCGTTCGAGGCACGGGTGAAGCTCGTGAACAATGAATCGATCTCCTTGGCGGGGATCCCCATTCCTGTGTCTTCGCAGCTCAAGCGGACTCCGTGGCCGTCGGCCGTCCGGGACAGAGAGAGGGTGACCGTGCCACCCGGCGGAGTGAACTTCACCGCATTGCCCACCACATTGGTGATGGCCCGTTCCAACCGGTCCCTGTCCCCCAGCACCGGCCACGCTCCTGCGATCTCGCCCCGGAGGGAAACCTGGCCACTCGTGGCCTGCGGAACAAGATTCGTCATCACCCGGGACAAGCATTCGGCGAGATCCAACACCCGGTCGTGCTTGGAGTGCCCCTCCTGTTCCTGGTCAAGGCGATTGATGAGCAGGAGGTCTTCAATGAGCAGTTGTAGCCGGTTGGTGTTGCGCTGTACTACTCCCAGCACGCGATCCTGCTCCGGGGTGATTTTGCCGTAGTCCCCGTCCTGCAGCATTTCCACATACCCGCTGATGGAGGTGAGCGGGGTGCGCAGCTCGTGGTTCGTGGTGGATACGAAAATGGATTTCTGCCGGTTCAACTCGTGCAGTTGCTCGACCGTCCGCTCGCGTTGAGCCGCCACTTCCCGGGCCTCCCGGGTGAACGAGTTGAAGGACTTCGCGAGGTCCACGACCTCCAAAGCACCCCGTGAGGTATCCGCGACGGCGTCGGGTTCACCGTGCCGCTGTCGGCTCACGATGCGCTGCAAGCTCAGCAGGGGAGCCGCCAAGAGGTGATCCACCCGGCGTAACGCAACCAGAATGACGATCGAGGACAACAGAGCAGCCATGATCAGCGCCACGTTGGCCACCGTCATGGACCGGTTCAGTTCCGCTTGACTCTGCGCTCGAAGATCGGCGACGTCGTCGCTGAGACTCCGCAGCTCGGCCAGGGCCTCGTTCATTGCCGCTGAGGTCTGCCGCAGGTCGAGCTGCGGGCGCGGGGAGGTACTGTTCGGCTGGCGGGTGAGGTCCAGCCATTCGTCCACTACCTCGTTCATGTGTTGGATCTGCGGCAGGCGGCCGGCGGCGAGAGTTTCGAGCCGTTCACGCGCGTCAGACAGGTCCGCCACTGCTTCCACGTAATCCTGGGCGAAGACCGAATCTTGGGTGACCACGTACCCCCGCGCGGCGGTCTGGGCACGCAGCAGCGTCCCCTGCATTTCGTGGGCCGCGTCCACGAGGGGTGTGATGGTGGCCCGGGTGGTCTCCACGTGCTCCCGCACGGTTGCGAGTCCCCACCCGGCCGTGACTCCCGTGATGAGCAGTGCAACGAACCACAGGGCCACCAAGCGCTGCAGGATGACGCGTACCTTACGGTTGCCCGCCTTACCGGCCCCTGTGCGTACGTGGGAAGCTACGGAGCTCATGAGTCGACCTCGGTGAAACCCGAACGCGTCATGGTGCCCCACTTCTGCTCGCGTCGAGTGAGCGCGGCGAACCAGCCCTCCAGCCGCCACCACGCGGTGAGTTGCCGGTATCCCAGGTTCTCGAGCACCGCGGCCACCAGGGTGATCCCCAGATCCCGCCAGCGGGGGTACTTGTGGAAGCTCAGTTCTTCCACGGTCACGGCGGCGAGGGTCACGATGATGGCGTAGGCGTAGGCCACGAGCATGAACAGCAGGAAGTACTGCCAGGGCACCAGCCCCAGCGCGAAGCCGAGGGCGATGAGCACGAGTCCCACGAGTTCCAACAGCGGGGCGATCAGCTCGAAAATCCAGTAGTAGGGCACCGCCACGAGACCCAGTCGACCGTAGCGGGGGTTGAACAGCATGCCCCGGTAGGCCCACAGCGTTTCCCATAGACCCCGATGCCACCGGGTCCGTTGTCTACGGAGCACGGGAACGGTGCTGGGCACCTCGGTCCAGCAGATCGGCTCGGTCAGGAACGTGACCCGGCAGGGCTTGCGCTGTTTCCTCAAGGTCCTGTGCAACCGCATGACCAGCTCGAAATCCTCACCGATGCTATTGGCATCCAAACCGCCCACCGAGGTCAGCGCGTCACGGCGGAAGACGCCGAAAGCCCCGCTGATCAGCAACAGCGCATTGATGCGGGACCACCCGGCTCGCCCCAGGTGGAAAGCGCGAAGGTATTCCAGGACCTGAATGTCTGCCAGAGGGCTTCCGGGCATGCGGACCTCCAGGACGCGCCCGCCCTTCACCCGGCACCCGTTGACGGCGCGAATCACCCCGCCCGCTGCAACCATGGTGACCGGGTCCTCGATGAACGGCCGGGACACCGCAAGCAGTGCCCCAGGATCCAAGATGGAGTCCGAGTCAACGAACAGCACCAGATCCTCGCGGGCGAGGTTCACGCCCACGTTGATCGAATCGGAGCGGCCCGAGTTGGCTTTACCCACCACCGTCAACCGGGTCCGCCCGTCACGGGGCACGTGGATACTCGTGGGCGCTTCCCGCACAGCCACATCCTGGGGCATCCGGCGGGTCACCGGGACCAGGTCGAAGGCCTTACGCAGCACTTCGAAGCCGTTATCGGTGCTGCCGTCGTCCACCACGATGACCTCGTGACGGGGATGTTGCAGGGAGAGAAACGATTCCACGGCCACGCGGATCCCCATCTCCTCGTTGTGCATGGCGGTCACCACGCTGATTCCCGGCATGGTCCGGGACCGCATGAGTTCCTCGCGACCAGCAAACGGGATCCGCCGACGGTGCGATACGAAGTCCACCGTCGCGAGCCCGATCATCACCAGGTAGGACGTGTTGATCACCAGGAAGTAGATGAGCACGGGCCACGCCACGAACGCGAGGACGGCAGCGACCGCAGTGCGCAACAGCTCAATCCAGTCCACGGGTGGCACTCCTCATGGCGGTCAGTTGCAGGGCGTAGGTGGCGGGCAGCTCAGCGGGGCCGGGTGCGTTCGCGAACGCCAGCAGCCGCTCACGACCCTGAGGTCCCAGCTCCGTGAGGGCCACGGCCGCGCGTTCGGACAGCCTCGGACGGGAGTCCGCCACGAGCGGGGCCAACGCTTCCACCGAGGAGTGCAGCCCGATCCCTTCGAGAGCGTCCACGGCGGCGAGCGCCACGGTCTCGTCCGGGTGCTGTGCGAAGCGGGACAGTACCGGTAGATCGGTCGCGCCCCCGATCCTGCCGAGTGCAGCCACGAGCGATGCGAGGGTTCGGGGGTCTTCTTCCACACCGAGCCGTTCCCGGACCATCGGGGCTGCTCGCGGCAACGGGCGGGTGCCGATGACCGTGGCCGCGACGTGGCGTACGGACGGTCGCGGGTGCGCCGTCGCCTCCAGGACCACGGTGGTCACCGACTCGTCGAAGGCGCACAGGCACTCGACGGCCACCCAGCTGGGAAGGCCGCGCGGACGACGTCGCGGAGCCACCGCGCGCACGACGGCCCGGGCCGCTTTACTGTCGCCGATGAGCGTGAGGGCGCGCGCGGCGGCGACCACCACGTCGATGGAACGATCCTGGAGCAGCGGGATGATCTTCGACCCCGATTCGCGCTCCCGCATCAGCCCGAGGGTCCACGCCGCGTAGGCGCGCCGGATCGATCTCTTGGAGTTCAGCCCCCGCAACGCCCAACTCGAGCGGCCGTGCGAGCGCAGCACCTGAGCCAAGGCGCGCGCGGGTTCACCCTTGACCTTGGAAAGCATGGCGGAGACCGCGTGATCCACCACGCGTGCCCGCCGACGGGTCACCGTGGTCAGTTGGCTCAATGCGGCGGAATCCTCGTCCTCCCCGGAGGCCACGGCGAGCATAGCGGGCCTCAGCTCGCCGATGAGCTGGCGATCCCTGCGTTCGCGCCAAAGCCGGCCGGCCCGCGATCCGAGGATCAGGGCAAGCAGGAAGATGGTGGCCCACACCAGGACCCACAACACCACGGACAGCAGTTGCGCGGCTACCACTGTCTGCGTTGCCACGGGTATCTCACCGCCCCCGACCGAGGAGCGTGTTGACCCGGTGCAGCAGTTCCCTCGGGCTGAAGGGCTTGGTCACGTAGTCGTCCGCGCCGGTGGTGTAGCCGTCATCCACGTCCGTATCCCGGGCGCGCGCGGTCAGCAGGAGCACTTTGACCGTCTCGAGACGTTGCTCCGCCCGAATTTGTCGCAGGACGTCCAGTCCGCTGAGCCCCGGCATCATGACGTCCAGCACCACCAGGTCCGGCGTACTGTCCGTGAGCACCTCGAGAGCTGCGTTCCCGTCCGCGACTGAGTGAACGTCGAATCCGGCTTGTTCGAGTTTGAAGACCACGAGCTCTCGGATGTCGGGATCGTCATCCGCCACAAGGATCGAAGGCTGGGCAGGGGTCACGAGGGAACTCCGTGTGCTGGGGGGTGAACACGCTCCGCGGGGGCAGGGGGCGAGGAGCTACCGCTAAGAATATGTGAGTTCATAGGAAAGGCCGGGATTCCCGTGGCTGGCCGTTGCGCGATCGGCGTGCGCCGGGACTCGCACTCGGGGGCGGTTCAGAACACTGGCCGTTTGGCCACTGCGCTCCGTGTGGAGTGTCGGTAGCGTGAGGGGACGGAAGGAATGAGGTGCATCGACAGTGAACAGGATCATCGACTTCTTGGGTTTGAGAAGTGACTCCCCCGAGGACAGCTTTTGGTACGGCTTCGACCGCAAGCTCAAGGCCAAGCTCATTGCCATGTCCCTGATACTGGCGGTCGCAGTATTTGCGGTGGCCCACTTCTTGTTCCGAGGGATCGACATGTTCCCCGTGATTTTGCCGTGGGCTCTGGCGCTACTGGCGTTCACCTGGTCGCTGTCCGTGGCGAAGAACAAGCACAGGGGCTCCAACGGCCAGGTCTGACGTGAGGAAAACGCAGCACCGGAGTCTCATGGGAGGCAACAGCACGGATCCGGCGGCTAAACGGCATCTTCCTCACATGAGACTCGAGCGCTGCAGTTCCTTCACACAGAATTTCCCCGCTGCACTTAACTCACATGAGGCTCACTGAAGGGATGGCTCGGAACTCGGTCCAGCATCCTGCCCACCAGGACGCTGCCGGCCAGGAACCCGACCGACAGGAACGCCGTCGGCACGAGCGGTAGTGCCTGCGTCAGCATCAACGCCACACCAATGATCGCCATGACCACCACGAGCACAGCACCGGAGTCCAGGGCGAACCGGGACGACGTACGCACCCCAACGACTTTCCGCGCAGCCACCACGGAAACGAGCCGCCGCTCAACCCGGTCCAACGTGGGAACTACGACCAACAACACCGCAGCTACCGCCAGGAGCCACGGAAGCCTGGTGGCCCACCACGACCCGGAGTGAGGTTCCGGTAGCGGGAAACCCAGAGTCCACAGCACGAATACGAGACCCAGCACCACTGGCATGTGCCAGAGGTAAATGGTCATCGCACGGGCACTGATGGTCGCGCCAATGGACGCGGCGACCCGGGACGCGTCCAACCTCGGCTTGAGCAGCCGCAGCGCGAAGAACTGCGCGGAACCCAGCAGCACGATCGCGGCGGTGGGCGGATTGAGGTTCACCAGCATGTCAGCCGAGTACGGACCCCAGGTCACCACCGCGAACAGCGTCAGCAGAGACACCGCAAGGCCGACATACAGACGGCCGCGCGGCCAACGAGCGGCGGCGCCGTCGTGGAACAGGAAGCCAAGCTGCTGCATCAGCAACCAAACCAGGGCGAGGTTGAAGAGACCCAGGGCGGGAGTGTCCAGGACGAACCGTGCGGCGTCGACGGCCACGACGCCGAGGCCCAGGGCAGCGACGGTGCCGCCAGGTCGTTTCTCGTGCCAGCGTGCCATGAACGGCACGAGCGCCGTGACGCCCAGGTAGACGGCCAGGAACCACAGGGGCTGCCCGACACGCAGCCGCACTTCCGCCACAAGCCCCGCATCGAGTCCGGAACCGCCCGCCATGACAAGCACCACGCCGACGACGCCGAACAGTACCACCGCGGGCACGGCCAGTCGCTGCGTCCTACTGATCACGTAGTGCTGCCAGGACGCTCCGCGAGCGCGCATCCGCCGCCATTGAGTCAGGGAGGCGAAGCCGCCGGCAATGAAGAACAAGGGCATGACCTGAATGAACCAGCTAACTGGGACGAACCAGTCGGTGCCTGCCAGGGCCACGCTGGTGAGCAGGCCACCGTCCGAGGTTCGTTCGACGCCCGCCATCATGGTGTGCAGTGCGACGACCACCAGGAGACACAGTGCGCGGATGAGATCCACGGTGGAATCCCGGCCGGTCTTCGTCGGAACGCTCGGTTTTCCCGGACGGGATGACAGGCCCAGACAAAGCGGCGGGGATGGGGTGCGCAGTTGGACTGACATCGTGACTCCTCGTATCAATGCGTATCGATTACGAGGAAGCTATGGCGCAGGTTCGCCCCGTTTCATCACTCTGGGGAGCGGTTCCACACCCCTACGCGAGAGGTAGCCACCGCGGTGCCAGAGGCGTCAGCGCTCGGTGCTCACCAGACCCGATTCATAGGCTGCCACCACGATCTGCGTGCGATCACGCAGCCCCAACTTGCTGAGGATCCGCGAGACGTGGGACTTCACGGTCTGTTCAGCCACGAACAGTTCCTCTGCGATCTCCGCATTCGATTTGCCGGTGGCCACGAGCTTCATGACCCCGAGCTCCCGTTCGGTCAGCGGGGACAGCGCCGCCGTATCGCGCCGCGTGCTGGGCCGGCGGGCGTAATCGGCAATGAGTTTGCTGGTGATCGACGGCGCCAGCAGCGACTCCCCCGCGGCCACGATCCGCACCGCGGACACCAGGTCCTCCGCCGTGGCGTCCTTCAGCAAGAAGCCGCTAGCCCCGGCGCGCAACGCGGAGAACACGTACTCATCCGCGTCGAAGGTGGTCAGCATGATGATCCGCGGATGCTCCAGACCGGGCATCGCCTTCACCGCTCGCGCGGCATCCAGGCCGTTGAGCTTGGGCATGCGGATGTCCATCAGGATCACATCAGGGCGAGACCGGCGGACCAGTTCGACCACCTCGCTGCCATCGGCGGCGCTGCCGACCACGATGATGTCACGCTGCGCATCGAGTAACGCCCCGAAGCCCTGACGCACCATCGCCTGGTCATCCACGATGATCACCCGAATCGCGGGATCATCGTGGTGCGCCGGCGGCATCTGGTTCTGGGCCATGCCTTGAGGCTAGCCCCGGTGCACCGCGCCCGCATTATGTCTCGGGCGGGTCGCCACGAATATCCCTCTCAGGTATCAGCACGGATCACTCTGCAGGGTGATGACCGGACCGCGAGCGCAGCCCCACGATCAGGGCATGTTCACCTTCGCCATTGGTATCGCCCTTGTCGCGGCTCTCTGCCTGGCCCTCGGAACGCATCTGCAGCACCGGGTGGTCACGGGTCGCTCTGCCGACGCCGCCGCTCCGGCAAGCCCGACGACGCCGCGTGCCCATGTTGTCCGCCGCATCTTCCGCAGCCCCCTGTGGCTAGTGGGACTGGCACTGCTCGTGCTTGAAACGGTGCTCAACGTGATTGCCCTGGGGCTCGCTCCCGTGGCGCTCATTCAACCGTTGGGAACGCTCTCCCTGGTGGCCGCCGTGATTCTCAGCCTGCGAGCGGCACGTTCCAAAGGAACCGATCAGGTTAAGACCCAGATGTCCAAGGGCGTCATGGCGGGGATCGTGATCACGATCGTGTCCGTGGGTCTGTTCGTGGCTGTTTCAGCGAAATGGTCGATCGACCCCGAGGCCTCACCCGGTCGCCTGCTCACGCTCGGCTGTCTGCTCGTGGTGTTCTCCGCCGTGGGTGCCGCCGTGGCCAACAGCTCAACCGGTCACCTGGCTCGCATTGCGTGCGCCGGTGTCTTGTTCGGGACGGTGGCCGCGAGCACCCATGTCCTTCTGTTCACGCTCCTGCAGGCGTTCGACGGCGCTGTGCTCGGTCCCGATCTCCTGCCCGTCATCTTCGGGGCACTATCAGCGGTGCACTGGTTCTTGATCACAGGATTGATCCTCGGTTCGATCACCGGAATGTGGGTCGTACAGACCGCCTACCTCAGCGGCCCACCGGAAACCGTGCTGGCGGGGCTCACCGTGATCGACCCGCTCACCGCAGTGGGAATCGGGGCGCTGCTGCTCGGTGAGTATGCGCCCATGCCGACCCCCGTCCTGATGACCTTGGCCGTCGTTGCTGTGTTCGCCGTACTCGGCGTCCTTTTGTTGGTGCGAGCGCACCCTTCGGTACTGCGACCCGCGCGGGCACCCCACGAAGCCTCAGTCGGCCGGCCGGCCCGAGCGCCGTCGACCCTCGCCTCGTACAGATCTACTCCGGCGCGCCATGGTGCCGCCGTCACTAATGAGAGAAGCTGGTCCTGATGTCATCATCATCCGCCACACGGGCCCCGTTGTGGGTTCGGCTCCCGCGGCAGCTCGGCCGCGACTACGCCTATGTGCTGCCGGGATTCTTCATCTCGGTGTTCGCTTTCGTACTCCTCATCCCCATGTTGTCCGTGTCGCTGGGCACGTTCATCGTCTGGGTGGGCGCGCTGCTGCTGCCCCTCACCCTGGTGCTTGCCGGGGCCTTCGCTCGACTCTCCCGCTCGCGATTGCGCCACTGGGGAGTCGATCTGCCGCGGGCGCGGTACCGCACCAAACAGCCGGGGATGTTCGGGTGGATGAAAACCATGGCGGATCCGCGGTTGTGGCTCGACTTGGTCTTCGAAACCCTCATTGCTTTTCCGCTGCGCACGTTGACCTTCTCGGTCGCGGTGTCCTGGACGGCCACCGCCCTGGGTGGAGTGACATATTTCTTTTGGGGCATGTTTCTCCCAGAGGACAATAACGGCCTGGTCGAACTCGTTCTCGACGCGACGTCGAACGGCGCGATCCCGTCATCGATCTCCGGCAGCTTTGCGCTAGAGGCCGCATTCAATTTCGTGACGGGCTTTGTCTTCCTCGTCTCGTTGCCAGCCGTCCTGCACGGCCTCGCCAGCCTCGACGCCCTGGTCACCAAGGCTGCGCTGGGAAACGGCGGCGGCCCCGCCTCCCGCGAGGTGCAACCCGGTCAGCCCGACCTTCCGCCCTGGGCCTCTCACCAAGGCCCGCGCACGGACAGCATTGCCAACCGAGCCACACGAGAAACCGAGCACTCCGAACCCCACCTCGCACGTTTCGCCTCTGCGGACGGCTGGGCATGGCTCACCACCGCCTTTGCCGCCGTCGTGTTACTGGCGATCTCCTGGCCCCTGTTCGGAGTCCTCTACGCCGTGCCCGTTGTCCTGGCGATGGTGGTCGCGATCGTTCACAGCGCGTCCTTGGTGGCCGCCGTGAGGTGGCCCGTGGTCGGGATGGTGGGGAACGCCGTCGCCGTCCTTGCTACCGCCGCGGTTACTGCCTCCACGCTGGGCCCACCCTGGCCGTGGCCGGTAACCACGCTGATGGTGCATGGTTTCGTCCTGCTGCTGGTGGCGCTCCGCCGACCCTGGCCCTACGCCGTGGTTGGCTGGCTGGTGGCCAGCACTGCGCCCCTCCCCGCGGTGTTCCTGTTGCGGACGGACGTCTCGGGCGGGGCGCTCTCCAGCTTGATCGTCGCGGCGTCGGTCTCGGCCGGTGTCCTCGCCCTGGGTATTCTCGTGCGGCAGCAGCTGCTGGGCCGTTCGGCGCTTCAGGCGGCGCGGCGAGCAAGTGCGGAGGAGAGCGCTCAACGGCGTGAGCTTCAGGAACGCAACCGGATCGCCCAGGAACTGCATGACGTGGTCGCCCACAGCATGTCAGTGATCAGTGTGCAGGCCACGACTGCGGAGTACCGACTCCCGGGGATGGACGAGCGAACTGCTGGCGAGTTCACCTCGATTGCTCAGTCCTCCCGACGCGCGCTCACGGAGATGCGCGGGCTGCTCACCATTCTGCGAGGCTCCGCGGACGCGCAACTGGTCCCGCAACCCACGCTCGCGGACGTCCCGGCGCTCATTGAATCCACTCGGCAGTCTGGCGCGCGGATCGAATTCGACGTGCGGTCCGGACGCGATTCACTGGACACCGACGTACCCGCGGCGACCGCTCTCACCGCGTACCGGGTGCTGCAGGAGGCGCTCAGTAACGCCGTGCGGCACTCCCCGGGCTCCGCAATCACCGCGGGGGTGGACGTTTCCGACCGCGGGATCGTCATGGACGTGGTCAACGGCCCCGCCGACGACGCCGCCTCGGGTTCAGCCGTTCCCGCTGCCCCGGGTGCCGGGCTGGGTCTTGCGGGAATCCGCGAACGGGTCGAGGCATTGGGTGGTTCGGTGCATGCCGGACCCACTGGCGATGGTGGGTTCAGGGTGCGCGCAGAGCTGCCTGTGGGCTGACTCGCCTCGTGGGGAGTTGACGTCGGGTATACGATTCCCACGTACATCTTCGGCATCCACTTCGGTGGTGAGTGAGCCTTCGGGCGTCAGGGGGTTGTCGGCTTGTCAGATGCCGGCACTAGATAGAGCTGCGTGACTGCGACGCCCGTGTGAATTTCATCCACGGTCGCAATCCTTTATGCCCTTTGAGGCATTCGTTCTGTCATCCCATTTTTCTGCCTGCCTTCCGTGACACCAAGGTCCGGGTCCTTAAACGTGCCTTCTCAGTGGTGAGGCGCGCGGGCAGAGTAAACCGAAAGCTTTCAACCATGCATTCACACACCGAATCCGAGATCCGCAAGAGCTTCATCAATTGCTCCAAGGGCGCTTCACAGCGCATCAACATTCCGCAGGACCTGTTCAGCATCGACTGGGAATCCCAGATCTTCCTCAGCTGGATCGACCCGAAATCCCCACGCACTGGATATGTAGTTGCCGAGACCGAGAATGGTTTGCGCGGGTTGGTCCTGGAGAAAAACCCTCATAAGGGCAAAGGTGGCGCACGCATGTGCCAGATCTGCCTGACCCTGCACCCCGGTAGCGGAGTCTCCCTGGTATCGATCCAGCGCTCGAAATCCGCCAAGGATCGCTACAACACTGTGGGGACCTACCTCTGTTCCGACCTTGCATGCAGCGACTACACGCGCGGAAAAAGGAAGCCCGAGGGCATCCGTCAGATGGAGGAGACCATGTCGCTCGACGATCGCGTGGACAGGACTCTCACCAATATCAGGGGTCTGATCCAGCGCGTGGGCGACGGCATGGGGAAGTAACCCCAGCCGTCGGTGCCGCTGGAGTTACTGGGTGAACGGCTTGGAGAAGATCGGGACCATGATGTCGCTGAAATTCTCCTCGTCGGCCATCTCCTTGCGGAAGGCGCGGTCCGGGTGCTTGTGGGTGAACTGCTTACGGCGGCTCGCCCACAGCGCCTCGGAGGCGAGGTACTGACCCAAGATGCCGCCCATGGACAGGCAGAACGCGGTAATGGTGGCTTCCAACAACGAATCATTAGCGCCGTCCATACCGAAGATCGTGCCCAGCACGCCCTGGTAGACCAACATGCCAGGGAACAACGGTAAGAGGACGACCATCAGTGAAGCGTTGGAGGCCATGTTGAGCGCACGCGTGAGCACCACACACACGGCACCCGCTGCGATTGACGCGACCAAGATTGCTGCGAAGGAACTGATGCCCGCGGTAGAAAGGGAAAGCATAAGGAGCATCACCACCCCGCCGAACAGGCCCAAGGCACCGAGCTTCCACCCGCGACCACCGGAGGCGAGCGCGAAGCCAGCCGATACCAACGTGGCGCCGAGCACTGAGAGGCCCCAGCGGGTGTCATCCATCTCGAGCGTCTCGATGAAGTTCATGTCCTCACCGAAGATCGGCTGCATCAAGTGGATACCCAGAGTCACACCGGCGACCAGGCCGGCGGTACTGGTGAGCACGTCAAGGATCCGGCCCGAGGCCGAGAGGTACCAGCCGGTGATGACATCGTGCACCGCGCCGTAGGCGGCGATGCCCGCCAACCAGGCAGCAAGGGAGGCAACGATGCAGACCGCAGGCTGGGACGTCGAAAAGAAAAGTCCGGAAATGCACGCGCCGATAACCGCGGTGAAACCGCCCGCGGCGAGGCTGAAGATCATGGGTGCCTGAGTGCGTACAACCAAGGCGTAGACGGTGTACACGGCCGCCGCGATGAAGGCGGCGCTGATGGTGGTGACCAGTCCGCCGCCCAGGATCAAGGAGAAGCCGACGCCGAACATCGCGAAGCCCGTGGCAGTCAGCCGGTGCCCGACGACACGCGACTTGGCCGTGACTTCTTCCATCTCGCGGATGGCTTCCTCGATGGTGAGCTGATTGAGCACGAACGCTTCGAGGACCTCACCGGTCTCGGTGCGCAGGCCGATATCCAGCGTGCCCGGTTCGGATTCGAGGATCCGGGTGCTGGGAGCGTCGTCGGGCTCTTCCTGGTGACTGATGGTGACCTGGCCCAAGCTGACGCTGACCGTCACGTTGGGCATCTCGGTTTTCTGGAAGATCGACAAGAGGGACTTGGTGGTACTGGCTGATCCCGAGCCGCTTCGGATCAAAGCGTCGGCTATCAAAAAGGCGAGTTTATAAGCCGCCTGTTCAGTTGAAAGCATCCGCTCACCCTAACCCCGTTACTAGGTGGTACACCAGTGGCGCTAGTCGCGGCGGGGGAGTGTAATCCGCGTCATGGCGGAGTTTTCGGTCTGCCAGAATCTGCTGACGGACAAGTAGGCAAGCGCTATGGGCGGTCTCCAGCGGCACGCAATGTACTGTGAGGCCAGTCACTACCTACAAATTATCAAAGGAGGCGACGGACAAATGACTCAAGATGACTCCGCTCGGAACCATGAGACAATTTTTCCCCTCGAAAATAAGGAGATTTTTGAAGATGGTTTTGCAGGAATATTCAAGGACGCAAAGCGAGGACTTCGTGATGCGCTGGATTTGATCTTAATTCATAATGAACACGAGGTGCGCGGAAAGCAGCCAAGATCAACCCTTAACCCACTGACACTCTTGCTTTCCATAGCAGCCTGGGAAAGATTCATTAGTGACTGTGGGTCGCTATTGGAAAGCTTGACACGGGAAAATTCGAATTCTAAAATCAAGTATTTTGCTGGCCCTGGATTACATAGCACCCCTCAGGGTTCAGCCTACCTCGCGCACGACAGGAAAACTACTGTGCCAAGATCGGTAGATACTTTACGAAATCTGACCGACGGAAGACTACCCGGCGGTTTTCGCATTCGAGGGTTTATGAGTTGGACGGGTAAATACCCTACGAATCCAGTAGTTTACAGGGGCCTCGAGGTCGCTGAGCCCCTCGGGGAGGCGATCAGATATCGCAATGGGGTTGCCCATCGAGCTTTACCCCAACTACCTGCGATTTCCGACGCCGAGAACTCTACAACGATTCAAGCTGGCTACGCACGAGCGGTTTTCGCTCTCACCATGCAGCTAATCAACCAGTCCAGCATTATAATATCTGAGACCAATGGATTTAGAAGCATCCACCGTCTTGATTCGGAGTGGTTCCATGGGCACCCAAGCCTGCTTCGTGGATACGAGAATCCAGGAACTCTTTGGCCCAAGGACTTATTTGAAGAAACATCAAATTTGGCATGATTAACATTGCACGCCCGACTAACCGCGCCTATTGTCGAGTATCTGACCAAGTATTCGCGCACCCTCGGGAAAAGCCGCAGGATTTGGACCCGCGTAGTTCAGTCGAATAAACGGAGCGGTGGGCTCCGCCGGAAACCACTCGGCGCCCGAAGCGACGATGACACCGGCGGTTTCGCAGCGTCTGACAACCCGGTCCAAATCAGTGCCCTCAGGTAGCTGCGCCCATAGGTTCAACCCCCCGGTCGGTACGTGCTCCACATGAGCTTGGGGTGCGTGTTCTCGCAAGCTGGTGAGAAGGAGATCTCGTCGTGACTGGAGTTGCTGCCTCAATCCTCTGAGATGGGTTCGCCAACCCGGTTGGGTAACGACATCCAGTGTGGCCGTTTGCAGTAGGCCGCTGACATACATCGTCTCGGCCGCTCGGTCGGCCAGGATCCGATCTCGGGCCGGCCCCCTCGCGATGACAGCACCAACCCTAAGCGCCGGTGAAACACTCTTAGTCAGCGATCGAAGATATATGACATGTCCGGAGTCATCGCCCGCAGCCAGTGGACGTGGTTCAGTTTCTATCCCGAAGTCATGAGCCCAATCGTCTTCAATTAGGAATGCTCCGTGCCTTCGAACCACGTCTACCACCTCCCTACCTCGTTGACCAGACCACTGAGCACCGGTGGGGTTGGCGTAATTCGGCTGAGAATAGAACACCCTGGAACCGCTTTCCGTAAAGGCACGTTCAAGCTGAGAAGGGTCTGGCCCCTGCACTCCTGTGGGCACCGGGATGATGTGCACGCCACTTTGGTGGGCGGCTAGAATCGCTCCCCAATACGTTGGAGATTCCATGAGAACCGGTTGCCCCGCCCCCGCCAATGCGCGGAACAACGAACTGAGTCCGCTCTGGGTGCCTGGAAGTACGATCACGTCCCGAGCCGACAGGGCATTTTCATTAGCCGGGACGCTAGCAGCGAGTTCCTGCGCGAACCATTGCTGCAGCTCCGGTAGCCCGGCGACGGGCGGTTGTGACAGGACCGTTTCCGTGCGGCCAACCCGGCCGACGGCGCTCCTCACCAATCGTTCGGGCAAAAGTTCTCGACAGGGATAGCCGGAGTGGAATGCAATGACATCGTTAGGCGCGCTTCGGAGGGCCGTGGAGACTGTCTGCGGATTGGTCATAGGTGACCGCAACGCAGCAGTCTGCCAACCATAGTCGGCGGGGCGAGAGGTCCGTACTAGACGCACAAAAGTTCCCACACCTGGTCGGGTTTCAATCAGACCCTGAGTGACCAGAACTCGTAACGCCTTCTGAACGGTCAGCGGGCTTACTCGGTATTGGTCGACCAGCGCCCTGCTGGATGGCAACTGCGCCCCGGGTGCGGCGTCAGCAATCCACCGGCGCAGCTGAGTAACAATCCTGGAGCTGTTATCGTTGTTCATGGAATATAAAGATAGCGTTATCGTTTCCGATCAACCAGTGATATCTGCTGTCCCGCGCAGTGGCTTGCTATGGGGATTCCTTGGTGTCTTGTCATTCTCTTTCACCGTCCCATTTACCCGGGTTGCCGTCGAGACCCTGGACCCGTTATTCGTCGGCGCGGGCCGCGCCGTCGTCGCAGCTGCTTTGGCTGCATCCGCACTGATCGCGACTCGGCAGCACCTCCCGCGAGATGGCCAGTGGTTTCGACTAGCCATAGTTGCTGGGGGTGTCGTTGCCGGGTTCCCTCTTCTCACTTCCTTTGCGATGACCTCCACCGCTGCTAGTCACGGGGCGGTCGTCATCGCTTTGCTGCCTGCCACGACGGCCGTTATGGCAGTGCTACGTGGCCGCGAGCGACCGGTGAAGAGCTTCTGGCTCCTGACGGTCCTGGGTGCCCTGGTTGCCGTTACATTCGCAGCCATTCAAGCTGGCGGTTTCGGCTCGCTAACCAGCACTGACCTGTTGTTATTCGGCGCGGTCATTGCCGCAGCGGTTGGTTATACCGAAGGTGGTCTCATGGCTAGGGAAATCGGTGCATGGCAAACCATTTCCTGGGCGTTGGTTCTAGCATCGCCCGTGATGCTGGCTCTCACCATTTACTCCATGAACCAGCACCCGCTCAACGGAGGACCAGCACAATGGGCGTCTTTCGCCTACCTCGGTATCGTCAGCATGTACTTGGGCTTCTTCGCCTGGTATCGAGGGCTCGGTATCGGCCCTATGGCTCAAGTGAGTCAGATTCAACTAACCCAGCCGGTGATGAGCCTCCTATGGGCGGTCCTTCTGCTAGGTGAACACCTCACCCTTGCCACGTTATTGGGTGGCATCGGAGTCTTTGTGTTCGCTGGTCTGGCTGTGCGGGTCAAACAGCGTTCGCCTATCCGACTGGGCCGGTGATCGGAATACAGGTCGCTGAGCGAAGGCATCTGGAAGATCTACAGAGCCACCTCTAAGCCGTACCAGCGCGTCTGGCGTAGCCCTTGGAACGGACGACGGTATACCCCGAGGCAGAAAGGGAGAGCGACGTAAGCTCGTAAACAGTACGACATTAGTGCCACGTGACGAATTGGACGGAGGATGCAACGGGATGGAGTTCTGTCGAAGCACTGCACTCCCTCACCTCGAGGGTCGACGGTCATGCCAAGAAAACACCTGTTACCGGCCGCACTCTCACGATGTTTTATCGATCGGCGTGATTGATGCGGGAAGCTCCGTCTTGACCACTCCCGCCAGCGACCCGGTCAACCTGGAAACCGGCAACGTGATTGTCATTCCTGCCAATCAGGTTCACGCATGCAAGGGACTGCTGCACGGTGAGGTGACATCTGATCTGGCTTGCCCGTTGGGCGGCCTGGAAGGATGTGCACCATGCCCGCTCCATATCCCCGAGAGTTCCGCGAAGACGTCGTTCGTGTGGCGCGCGCCCGCGAGGATGGCATCACGCTCGCGCAGATCGCTCGTGACTTCGGCGTTCACGAGATGACTCTCCACAAGTGGCTACGCCAAGCCGATATCGAGGACGGCAACCGTGCCGGAAGAACCCGCGAGGAGTCCTCAGAGCTGCGCGACGCGCGCAGGAGGATTCGTCTTCTTGAGCAGGAGAACGAGGTCCTGCGCCGCGCGGCTGCGTACCTGTCCCAGGCGAACCTGCCGTCAAAAGGCTCTACCCGCTCGTGAGAGAGCTCGCCGTCAACGGGATTCCCGTCGCGGTGTCCTTGCGGGTTTTGAAGCTCTCCCGTCAGCCCTACTACCGGTGGCTGAAACACCAGGTCACCGCCTCGGAACTGGTCGAGGCATACCGCGCGAACGCCTTATTCGATGCCCACCGCGATGACCCCGAGTTCGGATCCCGGTTCCTGGTCGCAGAAGCCCACGCGGCCGGGGAGGCGATGTGTGAGCGGACCGCGTGGCGGATCTGCCGAGACAACCAGTGGTGGTCGGTCTTCGGGAAGAAACGAGGGAAGAACGGCAAGCGCCCCGGCCCTCCCGTTCACGAGGACCTCGTGAAGCGAGACTTCACCGCAGATGACCTCAACGAGCTCTGGTTCACCGACATCACGGAGCACTGGACTGATGAGGGAAAGCTCTATCTCTGCGCGATCAAGGACGCGTTCTCCGGGCGGATCGTGGGCTACTCCATGGACTCCCGGATGAAGGCCCGCCTCGCGGTGAACGCACTGGTCAATGCGGCCACGCGGCGCGGTGACGTGGCCGGTTGCATTGTCCATTCCGATCGGGGCTCCCAGTTCCGGGCCAGGTCATTCGTGCACGCACTGAACGAGCACCACCTGCTCGGGTCGATGGGCCAGGTCGGTGCCGCCGGTGACAACGCGGCGATGGAATCCTTCTTCGCGTTGCTGCAGAAGAACGTCCTCGACCGCCATCGCTGGCGGACACGTGACGAGCTGCGGATCGCGATTATCACCTGGATCGAACGGACCTACCACCGGCGCCGTCGACAGGTTCGCCTGGGCCGTTTGACCCCGATGGAGTGCGAGACCATCATGAATCCAGCCGTGGACCTCGCGGCTTGACACTACAACTGTCACCTCACCGTGCAGCAGTCCCCAATCCGCGCGAGGGTCGATGGCTATATCAAATGATCCACATGGATCAAGGGTGGGCCGCTTCACTTGCCCCGAGGCGAGAAGCCAGCCATCTGCTCGCTGAAATCAACGTGTTCAATCACCCCGACTTGCACCGCCGAGTCAACACGTTGAATACAGCTATCCACAAGAATGAAACCAGCGAAAAAATCGAATCCCAGGTCAAGAACCTATTTAAAGTACTCGATGTCGCCTCCTGCACTACCCTCAGATCGAGCGAAGCCGACCCTGAGCTGCGGGCCCTCCTCGCCCCAGTCTTGATCAGGCTAGGGGACGACGAGTCGAACCCGGCATTGGATGATCTAGCAGAATCGGTCGGCATGACGAAGTATCAGCTGGTCCGTGCAGTACGGCGTGCCACCGGACTTCCACCACTGGCATGGCGGCAAAACGCCCGCATAACTCAGGCCCGCCGAAAGCTCCGCGAAGGTTTGCCCATTACGGAAACCGCTCATGATCTGGGGTTCACTGATCAAAGTCACTTCCATCGAGTCTTCCGCGCTCATGTCGCCGCTTCGCCGGGCACCTACCAAGGCTGACTGCAAGAACATACAAGACCCGGCGCGCCCAAACCTCAATGCTTGTCAGGATCACCGTCATGCATGAGGAGAGACATGGAACAGTTCCCCGCTGTGGCAATCGCGCACTTCTTGGCGCTGCTGATTCCTGGGGTCGATTTCTTCCTTATCGTCCGAACCGCGCTGACCAATGGCTGGCGAAACGCCACCGGAGCTTGCCTGGGTATAGCCATCGCGAACGGGGTCTTCATCACGGCCGCATTCGCCGGTATCGCACTGATTTCGAACCCGGTATTACTCGATACCATCCAAGTGGCAGGCGGCGTATTCCTAGTTTTCATCGGCATCGCTTTCCTCAGGTCAAACCCCCAGATCGACGCCGACAGAGGTACTGGTGTGAAATCCAGAACTTGGCTCCGGAACTTTGGTCTCGGCGTCGCCTCCGGACTGTTGAACCCGAAGAATGCACTGTTCTACGTCAGTCTCGCCGCCGCACTTTCAACTGCGGTACCTCTTTCATTGGTGCTTTACGGCACCTGGATGTTCGCTGTCGTCCTTGTCTGGGATATTTTTGTAGCTATCGTCCTCGGCTCTCGGCATGCCCTCGGCTATATGCAACGCATCATCCCCTGGATCAGTAGATTCGCGGGCGTATTCCTCGTCCTATTCGGCAGCAGCATGATCGTCGGCCTCGCCGTTCGATTCTTCGGTTAGCCGGCATGGCCCGGGGACCGGTCTCTACACGAGATAAAAACGTGAAGAGCCCAACTGAGTGAGACGCCGCTAAGCGCAGAGGCCAGCCGTCACTCCCCCGGATACGACCCCACGCTCCATTGGTTACCTTCTGGATCGGCGATGGTTGCCGAACGGCCTCCGTAGTCCTGGTCCGTGGGCTCGGCGATGACGGTGCCGTGTGCGGCGAGCGCACGGTGGAACACGTCATCGACCTCGGAATCGGTGCCCACCACCAAGTAGCACTTGGCTTGTCCGACCATCTCGGCTTGGGCATGTGGGTTGTTTTCGCGCACCGATCCGAACATCACGCCGCCGTTGTCGCGCCATTGGTATTGGGCGTGCTCGACGACGCTCGGATCGTTCTCGTTGGTATCCAAGGAGACCTCCTGGAACCCCAAGGTCCGCAGGAATTCCGCGCCCCGGACGGCGTCGGCGAAAGTCAGTGAATGGAACAGCTGTGGTTTCGTGTTGTGTGTCATGACTTCATGCTGCCGTGCCTGGGTACTGCAGGTCTTGAAGAAATGGGAACTCCACCTCTTTACTGGGTGACTGCCCAGCGAGCGCGTGCCACTCCCGCGACAAATGTGATTGATCGGCGAAACCAGCGGTATAGGCGGCGTCGGCGAGACTGACGCCTTGTCCGACCATCGTGCGAGCCCGCGAGAAACGGGCGAGGCGACTGAGTTGCTTGGGTGAAATGCCGATCTCGTTGTGCAGACGGGTGTTGAGATACCTGCGCGACCACCCGACATCGGCGGCGGTCTGGGCGACTCCACAGCCGTGACACAACAATCGCCAGGCGCGGCGGATGTCCGCGGGCATCGAGAATTCCTCGAGGCGGTCCAGAAGCAGCGATTCAAGAACCGCGAAGCGCTGAGGCCACTCGGTTTGCGCGGCGATCCGGGCGTATTCACTCTCCGTGAGTCCGCGTGGCAACTCGATCAGATCCACGCTGTGGCCAGCCAATTCGGCCAACGGCGCCCCGAACAGGGAGCGGCAACCCAACGGCGTCAGCTGCAGTTGGATCCCGCGCTGCAATCCGTGGGTGCGGATCAGTGCGGGAAATAGGTGCAGCCCGGAGACTGATGCCCACAGCTTCTGCGACTCACGCTCGCCGAACCACCCGACGTCGAGCGGGTCATCCAGGGCAATGATCAGCGTGGCCGTGGCACTGGGTACCCCGAGATGCACCTGATCTGCGTTGAGGGAGATGTCATAGCCGACCATCGGTCCGGCGAGGTAGTCCCGCAAGACCGGATGCGGCTGATGCATCGCCCCAGTCATGCGGCAAAGCTAGCACGGGGGTGGTGCCTCGGGGCCGGTCAGTCCTTTAGAATCGATGGCAGCATTCCCAACTCATCCAAACGGTGCACCACGTAAATGGTCAGCTGGTTTTGCCACAGACTGATGCCGTATCCAGCGGGATCCCGCACTTTCAAGAGAAGATTAGCTTCCACCAGCTTCTTCAACTTGTGGCTGCGGGACGATGGAGATCCGGGAAGGACATCGCTGAGGTCACCAGGTTTGCACTTCCCGCGCCTTGCAACCTCGTAGAGAACGTTCGCATCGCTCTCTCTCACCTCACCCCCAGCCACCGCGGCGTTTAGAGCCGGGGCGAACACTTCATCAGCCACGAACAGACGATCGGATAGCTGAGTCACCGAGAAGAGGTCATCCCGAAGGCCTCGGATCATGTAGCTGCACCACGCGAGTGTGCCATCTTCCGACAAACTGTCCGCCAATGCCAGGTTGTCGTAATAGGCCTGTCGGTCCGCCCCGAAAACCGCTGTGGGGTTCAACGGCCGGGCATCACTGGGTGATGTATAGCCCCGGTTGGTAAGCATGGCGTAGGTCAAGAGCCGGGAGACCCGTCCATTGCCATTAGCGAATGGGTGGATCCAGACGAATCGATGATGAACCAGCGCCACCTGAATCAACTGCTGTTGGGGTAGAACAACTTGATTAGCGAAATCGATCAACTGATCCATATCCGCTTGAACCGTCGCCGGGTCCGGCGGAGTATGCAGTGCCCCTGATATGGCAACCTGAGTCGACCTGTAGCTTCCCGGATGAGGGTCCCCCTCTCGCTGCAATCCGTTCACGGATAGCTGGTGCAAATCTCGGATCAACTTGTGCGAGATCCGGAGAGTTCCCTCCTCGACCAGCTGATCGATGTACTTGGTAGCTTCCTCGAGCTGAAGAATCTCTCGAACGGCATCCTGGGCGTCTTCTCCGGTGCTCTTTGCTCGTCGTGTTTCCGCGATCACATCAGCCACAGTGGTGCGGTTACCTTCAATGCGGGCTGACATGATGCTGGTCAACCCCTGGAACAGTCGCCGGAGCTCTAGAGTCAGCGGATCCGCCAGACGCTCAGTGCGAAAGTCCACCCTGACGCGTTCTAGATCGAAGAGCGCCGACGCCAGGGAACCATCGAACGGGATGTGTGGGAACACGATGGGCTGCATGCCAGAATTTTACCTTGGGGTGGAAGAGAATTTGAACTCCTGTCAGTAACAACCCTGTATTAGTAGGGTATTTGAGGGCACCTCACGAACCTCAAATTTGAACATATGCCCGTTCAGAAGTTGAATTTTCGATCCCTGAGCGGACCTAGAACCCCTCCAACGCCATATTCGCGAACCGCGAGTAGTGGCCCTGGAACGCCACCACGATCGTCTTGGTGGGACCGTTACGGTGCTTCGCCACGATCACGTCCGCCTCACCGGCACGCGGTGACTCCTTGTCGTACACGTCCTCACGGTGCAGCAGAATGACCATGTCCGCGTCCTGCTCGATCGAGTTGTGAACGGTCACGCCATTGGCCACGAAATTGTGCGCGCCAACCACGGTGGCATCGAAGACTTCCTCGACACCGTCCTCCTCGATGGACACGATGCGATCCCAATACAGATCGTTCATCGCCATCATGTCCAGGTCGTGGGTGTCGAGCGCTGATATGACCTCTTCAAGCCGAGATTGCGGCGGTCGAGTCATCGTCACCGTCCCGCCGTTAGCCACAGCGGATAAAGAGGAATCATCGCCCACCGATACGCGGTTTTCCAGAAGACCACGGACTTCATCCCACGCGTTGTACATCCCGCTGGAGCCAGGCGCGGCTTTCTCGGCCTTCGCCGCCCGCAAAGCAGAGCGCAGCTGCGCCGCTGCCACAGCAGACTCGCCATTTACAGGAATCTGCTCGAGGAACATCAGCTGATCCTCGAACTCGTCGATCGACACGGCAGAAGAGGCAGCAGCAGAATCGTTGGAACAGGAAACAGCCCCCACGATCCCGAAACGCAACAACAGGCGAGCCACGGCGTTGGCCGCCGCGCGCGACGTCGTCGTCGTCAATGAAATCTCGCCGCACTCTGCGGAACCCGCCTCCGAAACCGAACCGGAAGAAGACCATGCCGAGCTCAGCAGCAACCGCACCTGATCCTTGGGCAGCCCGAACACGGACGCCGGCACAGTCGACAGCCCAGCCAACCGAGCACCCAGGGCAGACACCTCAGCATCACCCATGGCCATAGAAGAAGTAGGCGCTCCCACATGCCGCGGAATACCCAAGCGATCCCCCACGCCCAGATCGCCGAGAGCCCTCCAGCCCGAATAGGTGAAGAACTTGTGGTTCGCCGTCGCCCGCACCTCGCGACCGGAGGCCAAACGCAAGCGGTAGACAGGCTTCACACCCGTCGAGAACACATGTGTCATGGGCCGCTGCACGTAGCGCAGGTCGTCCGCGAGCGCCCACACCGGAACGTCCTTCTCACCCGACTCGTACAGGTCACGCATGGTCGTCTCCGCGCCAGTGTCCGCGCGCAGAATCCGAGTGTCACCGGTCAGGCAACCGGACTCACGCAGATCACTCACCTGCGGCTTCTTGTCCGTGCGCTGCTCGGAGCCACGGTTCAGCTGGGACAGCGCGATGACCGGAACCTCGAGCTCCTTGGCGAGCAGCTTGAGTGCACGGGAGAACTCGGAGACCTCTTGCTGACGGGACTCGACCTTCTTGCCGGAGCTCATGAGCTGCAGGTAGTCGAGCACCACAAGCTTCAGGTCGTGCTTCTGCTTCAACCGCCGGCACTTCGCGCGGATCTCCATGAGCGACATATTGGGCGAATCGTCAATGAACAGCGGCGCTGAATCCATCTTGCCCATGATCTGCGCGATCTTGGCCCACTGCTCGTCCTGCAAGGTGCCCGCGCGCAAGTCCTGCATCTGCAGTGTGCCCTCTGCGGACAGCAGACGCATCGCGATCTCGTTGCGGCTCATTTCCAACGAGAAGATCACGGACGTCATGTTGTGCTTGATCGAGGCAGAACGCGCGATATCCAGCGCAAACGTCGACTTACCCATTGCAGGTCGCGCCGCGATCACTATCATCTGGCCGCCCTGGAAACCGTGCGTCAGCTCGTCCAGTTCGATGAAGCCGGTGGGCACGCCCTGCATGCCCTCCCGGTTACCGGCCGCCTCGATCTCGTCCACGGCGGATTCCATGACCTCGCTGAGCACCACGTAGTCCTCGGACGTGCGCCGCTCGGCGACCTGATAGATCTCGCCCTGGGCCTCGTTGACGATGTCATCGACTTCGCCGTCCTGCGAGTAGCCCAGCTGCGCGATCTTGGTGCCGGCCTCGACCAGGCGCCGCAGCACCGCACGTTCGCGCACGATCTCCGCATAGAAACCCGCGTTGGCCGCGGTCGGCACAGACGCGATCAGCGAGTGCAGGTACGCCACGCCACCGATGCGCTCGATCTCACCGCGCTTCGTGAGCTCGTCGCCCACGGTGATCGCATCGGCAGGTTCGCCGCGCCCGTAAAGGGAGATCACGGCGTCGTAAACGGATTCGTGCGCCGGCTTGTAGAAATCCACGCCGCGGAGCACTTCCACCACGTCCGCAATGGCGTCCTTGGAGAGCAGCATGCCGCCCAGCACCGACTGCTCCGCCACGTTGTCGTGCGGCAGCGAGCGCCCGTACTCCTCGCGCGATCCGGACGTGTATTCCGACACCCTCACTCACTTCCATTCCTCAAAGACTGCGTTCCATTGTCGCACTGAGCCACGACACGGATAACACGCGTTCGCCCTTGGGGAGTACGACGCCGCTCACCCCCTGGAAACTCACGGGTTCCGCCTGTAGATTTGTTCCGTTTTATACCTCGCGGCACACCGAGCGCCGCTCGCACCAAGATACGGAGACCATGAGCGCCCCTAGCGACGCCCCCTGTAAAAGACCCGGTTTTCTGAGTTGTAGCCAGGGGTGGTGGAGCTAGTGGAAGTCGTCTCCATCATCATCGGACTCGTGCTGATCGCAGCGTGTGGCGCCTTTGTCGCCGCCGAGTTCTCCCTCATCACCGTCAATCGCAATGACGTAGAAGCCGCCGCCAAGACCGGCGACCGCCGCTCCCAAGGCGTGCTGAAGGGCATGAAGACCCTGTCCACGCAGCTCTCCGGAGCGCAGCTGGGCATTACGGTGACCAACCTGGGCATTGGCTTCCTCGCAGAACCCGCCATTGCCGCCCTCATCGTGGGGCCGCTCACCGACGCCGGCCTCTCACCCGTCGCGGCCCGGTCCACCTCCATCACGCTGGCCCTGGTGCTGGCGACCGGCTTGACCATGATCTTCGGCGAGCTGGTTCCCAAGAACCTCGCGATCGCCAAACCGCTGGCCACCGCGAAGGCAGTGGTCGGATTCCAGCGTGGTTTCACCAAGGTGCTGGGTTGGCCCATCCGGTTGTTCAACAACAACGCGAACAAGATCGTACGCGCGTTGGGTGTGGAACCTCAGGAGGAACTGGCTTCGACCCGCTCTCCCGAAGAGCTCGCCGGACTGGTCCGGCACTCCGCCAATCAGGGTGCACTGGCCTCCCAGACCGCGGAACTCGTCGAGCGTTCATTCGCGTTCGGTGACCGCCGCGCGCATGACGCCATGACCCCGCGCGGTCAAATGGTCACCCTGTCCCCGGACAGCACCGTGCGCGATCTGCTGCGCGAATCCAAGGCCACCGGCTTCTCCCGTTTCCCTGTGCTGCACGAGGACAAGGAGCACGTTCTGGGTCAGGTGCACGTGCGTCAGGCACTGGCTGTGCCCTACGCCCAGCGTGAATCCGTCACCGTGGATCAGATCATGGGCGAGGCGCGCTTTGTCCCGGACACCGTGGAACTCGACGACCTCATGGACGTCCTGCGCACCGGTGCCCTGCAGATGACCTTGCTCGTGGACGAGTTCGGCGACATCGCCGGCCTGGTCACCCTGGAGGACCTCGTGGAGGAACTCGTGGGCGAAGTCCGCGACGAGCACGATCCCCAGGACGAACCACACGCCGAACAGCACGACGACCTCTGGACCTTCTCCGCCGCCCTGCGACCGGACGAGGCCAGCGAACACCTGGGTGTCACCGTCCCCGAACACGAGGACTACGAGACCCTGGCCGGCCTCATCACCCTGGATCTGGGCCGCCTGGCCGAGGTCGGTGACACCGTCACGGTCGAGTCCGATCCGGATCCCGGTGAGGATCCCTCGCTCATCACTTTTGAGGTCATTGCCCTGGACGAGCACCGCATCACCGAGCTGACCGCCCGCGTGAGCGAGGTGCCGTCCGAGGATGAAGCCGAGCACGAGAGCCGGGAGCACGAAACAAGGGCCACCGACCACCACGAGGCCCCAAGCGGCGTCGTCGACCAGGAGGAGAACCGATGAGCGACCTCGCCGGACTGCTGCTCACCGTGGTGCTGCTGGCAGGCAACGCATTCTTCGTGGGTGCGGAATTCGCCCTGATTTCCGCACGCCGCACCGTGATCGAACCCAAGGCACTCGAGGGGAAGTGGGCCGCCAAGGTCACCCTCAAGGCCATGGAGAACGTCTCCCTCATGATGGCCGGCGCGCAGCTGGGCATCACCATCTGCACCCTGGCGCTCGGCGCGATCAGTGAACCGGCCATCGCGCACCTGCTCGAGGTTCCTTTCGCCGCGATCGGCGTACCCGAGGCCCTACAGCACCCGATTGCGTTCGCGATCGCGCTGTCCATGGTGACCTATTTGCACGTGGTGATCGGCGAGATGGTTCCCAAGAACATCGCACTGGCGACCCCCGAGCGCAGCGCGCTGGTGCTCGGTCCCATCCTGGTGGGCGTGGTCACCGTGCTGCGCCCGCTGCTGTGGGCCATGAACGGAATCGGCAACCTCATCCTGCGCATGATGCGCGTGCAGCCCAAGAACGAGGTCACCTCGGTCTTCACCCGCGACGAAGTGGCCGCCCTGGTCGCCGAATCGCGCCACGGCGGGCTGCTCGAAGCTAACGACGAGCGTCTGCTCCTGGGCGCCCTGACCTTCGAGGAACGCAGCGTCAACGGCATCTTGATCCCCATGAGCAAGGTGACGTGCCTGCCTTCGGGCGTCACCACCGCCCAGGCCGAGATCATCGCCGCGGACAGCTACTCACGCTTCCCGATGCTCGCCCGCGACGGATCGCTGGCCGGTTACGTCCACATCAAGGACCTGATCGAAGAGGACGACGCCGCTCGCGACCTTCCCATCGAGGCCTCCCAGGTGCGGGCACTGCCCCGCATCAATGCGGACATGCCGCTGCGGCAAGCGCTGACCATCATGCAGAACTCGGGTGCCCACCTGGGCGCCGTGATTTCCGCGGACGGTCACGTGGACGGCATCGTGACGCTGGAGGACATGCTCGAGGAACTCGTGGGACAGATTCGCGACGACAGCCGCATGATCCGTCAGGCTTAACGACACACGCTGTCCACGGATTGTGGAAAACCTGTGGACAGCGTGTGGAACACGCCGTGCGAACTTGTGCACGGATTGTGGACGGATCTGTGGATAACTAGAGCACGGTGGCCATCAACCCAAGCCAAAGCAGGGGCGAGAACACCAGCGACAGTACCAATAGAATGATGAATCTCCCTCTGAGCAGGGGGAAAGCAACCAGCCCGGCGATGCTCAATACCGCGGCAATTATGGACGCGATAATGCTGATGACCAGCCCGATCACCAGCACGAACACGGCCCCCTGAGGGTCCAGGGAATTGCCCATGGCAAAACTCCCGGCAAAGGCGGCCACGGCCAGGCCAAGGCAGCCCAGTCCAACCCAATAGAGCTGGGACCCGGTGAGTCCCCTGTGTGCCTTGATCTCCATACCGAGAATCATCACACGTAACCCCCTGGCTCGTCCGGTCGTGACACTTGGGAAAGTCATAAGTGCTGGTCAGAGCGTGCAAACGCACAGAAAGGAACCCCGCAGGTCAGCGACCTGCGGGGTTCTTCTCAATCACATTCCACGGACATCTCGAAGGATGTCCAGGGGATGAAATCAGGCGGGGACAACCTCGAACTCGACGTTCGCGTTGACCTCTTCGTGCAGACGAACCACGGCCTGGTACACGCCGGTGGTCTTGATGCGCTGGGTGAGCTCGACACGACGCTTGTCGATGGAGCCCAGACCCGAGGCCTCAACAGCCTTGGCAACGTCGTCAGCGCGCACGGTGCCGAACAAGCGGCCCTCAGCACCGGACTTGACCGGAACGGTCAAGGTGGTGGAGGTCAGCTTGGCAGCCAGAGCCTGAGCGTCCTCGAGGGAAGCCAGGTCACGAGCGGCACGTGCGTTCTTGATGGATTCGATCTGCTTTTCAGCGCCACGGCTCCAGGGGGTTGCAAAACCGCGCGGGAAGAGGAAGTTACGGGCGTAGCCGTTCTTCACGTCAACCACGTCACCGGCTGAACCCAGCCCGGAAACTTCGTGGGTCAGAATGATCTTTGCCATAGATTCTCAGTCCTCTCAGATCAGCGGCCGGCGCCGGAGTAGGGCAGCAAAGCAACTTCACGAGCGTTCTTGATCGCCAAAGCGATCTTGCGCTGCTCCTGAACGGACACGCCGGTCACGCGGCGTGCACGGATCTTGCCGCGGTCGGAGATGAACTTGCGAAGCAGAGCGACGTCTTTGTAATCGATCTCGGTGACGCCTGCCGCCTTGAGCGGGTTCTGCTTTGGTTTCGGCTTGCGAATTTCAGCCTTGGCCATCGTGGTGCTCCTTTTCGGATGCGGAGCCCGCAGGCATTCCTGCGGGATGGGTTGGATAAGTGTGTTTAGAAGGGGGGCTCGTCTTCGGAATCGGTACCCCAGTCGTAATTACCACCGGAGGACTGACCCCAAGGATCGTTGCCCTGTTGCGGACGCTGCTGCTGACCACCACCGCGGCTGGCGTTGGGGTTACCCCCGCTGAAACCGCTTTGCTGGTTGCCGCCACCGGCGCCACCAAAGTTGCCGCCCTGGTTTCCACCAAAGCCGCCGCCCTGCTGGCCGCCACCGAATCCGGAGTCGCCTCCGAATCCGCCACCGCCGCCGGAGTTACCGAAGCTCTGGTTGCCGCCGTAGGAGTTGCCTCCCTGGCCGCCACCGCGCGAGTTCCGGTTGACCTTGGCGGTTGCGTACCGCATGGAAGGGCCGATCTCGTCGACTTCCAGTTCTTGGCTGGTGCGACGCTCCCCTTCCTTGGTCTCGTAAGAGCGTGCCTTGAGCCGACCTTGAACGATCACACGAGTGCCCTTGGTCAGGGACTCGGCCACGTTCTCCGCGGCTTCACGCCACACCGAGCAGCGCAGGAACAGGGTTTCCTGATCCTTCCACTCGTTGGACTGCCGATCGAAGGCACGCGGGGTGGACGCAATCGTGAAATTGGCCACCGCGGCTCCGGACGGAGTGAAGCGCAGTTCGGGGTCGGCGGTCAGATTGCCGATCACTGTAATGACGGTATCGCCAGCCATGTGAACCTCCGGTATCTGTGGACGCTGGATGCGAGACGTAGTGGGTTGTTCTGAAGCATCTCACGGGGGTGACCCGTCAGGGCCGTGGTGAGACGCCCTGTGCAGTCCGGGTGGACCGCACAGTCAACTCACTTGGCTTCGATCTTCTGTTCTTCAGGACGGATGATCTTGGTGCGCATCACGGCTTCGTTCAGGCCCAGGACACGGTCCAGTTCCTGAGCGGTGTGCGGCTCAGCGGTGAAGTTCACAACGGCGTAGATGCCTTCGGCCTTCTTCTGGATCTCGTAGGCCAAGCGACGACGGCCCCAGATGTCGACGTTGTCGACGGTGCCGTTCTCCTTGGTGACTACCTCGAGGAACTTCTTGAGGGTCGGCTCAACGGCGCGCTCCTCGACCTCGGGGTTGAGGATCACCATCAATTCGTATTCACGCATGTAAAGAACCCACCTCCTTCGGGCTAAGCGGCTGCGGTCCTTCCGCAGCAGGAGGTTCTGTGCGTTTGTCGGTACCGATCGCGTATCGAACGGCACACAGACTTGCCGAGTTTACTACAACTGCGGCTCAGTAGCCATTGACGCGGCGGGCCAGCCGCGCATTGAGCTGGGCGACCCGCAACGGAATGAGGAACAGGTCGATGATCATGAGCAGTCCCCACAGGCCCAGGATGAACCAGCCGATGATGATCGGGGTGGTGAACCAACCAATCGCCCACAGGAGAACGTAGAAAATTCCCTGGAACGGCTGCTGCAGGTAGAACTTGTGCACGCCCAACCAGCCCAGGAAGAACCACAACACGTAGGACAACAGGGCGGACTTGCCGCCCACCACGTTGACCACGGCCGGGCCCTGGCGGGGTTGACCCCACTGGGACGCTCCGGGGTTCTGTTGGAAACCGCCCTGGCGATATCCGCCGTTGGGTTGGTGCCCACCGGCGCGAGCGCCGTCGCGCGGGGGCAGCGGTTGAGGTTTGTAGTATTCCGGCTCTTGGGCCACGGTGACTCCCTCTTCGACTACCTCAAGTTTACGAGGCGTCGAAGGCCCGTTCGGTGTCGGTCAGCGCTCGGCGCAATTGCACATCGGTGGTGATGTTGTTCCCGGTCGATCGCGTGGTGACATCCAAACCGAACTCCACACGTTCCGTCTTGGTGCGGCCGTCTTCTCGGAAGGTCACCTTGGCCACGGCGGGGCGGTAGCGCTGGGCGTGGAACGTCAGGGGATCGTTGTCCTCCGGTTGCAGCACCAGCGCGGGCCTCCTCTCCAGCTCCCACTTCACGTCGGTCACACCGTCCGGCAGGGCATCCGGCTGCGCGGTTTCCGATCCCGACGCCGCGCCCTTGGCCCATGAGCTCGGCGCAGGGCACTTCTCGAGATCCAGACGACGCCCACTTTCGCAATCACCGAGCACCACGCCGATTTCCCGGTCCACGGTCTCCCACATGCGCGGGGACGGCCCGAAGCTCAGCTCGAGCGCCAGCGCCTGCGGGTCACTGATATTGATGCCCCCCACGGCATGTTTACTGGCCACCAGGTAGGAGTCATCCGGCATAGCCACGTTGTAGCTGCCGGGTAAGCCTTCGAACTGCCACGTGCGGGCGGCGGTGTCATCGGCGGCGCGCAACGCGGCGGCGTCGGGCCGGACGGTCTGACCGTTGACGGACAGCGCGTCCACGGCAGCGGGGAGTTTCACGGCCACCATCACGTCGTCCACGTCATTGAGCTGCCACGTGTCGTTGAGGAATCCTGTGGAGACCAACTGGTCCACCGTGTAGGTCACGCGGTGGGTCTGCCCGTCGCCCATGCGCACGTCCACCTCCACGTCCGCCTGGGTCCCGTGTTCGGACACGGAAACAACCTCGTGGCCCACCGGTCGGTCGTGAGAATTCCGATACACGGAGTTGGGCAGGATCTGCACCGTGGGGTCGCTGGTGGCGATGCTGAGCGGGGCGAGCACCTGCCGGGCACTACCGCGTTCCAACTGACCGAGGTACGCCTCCACGGGGGATTGCGGATCGCGCGAGACCAGGAAGAAGTTGATCACCGTGCTCCATAGCAGCACTACGATCACCACGCCCGCAAGGATCAGCAGCAGCGGCTTGCGCAGTGATCGCCAGGTCGGCGGCTGCCAATTGGCCACCGACTGGATTGAGGGCTTGTTCATAACTCTTTCCGACGGACAGTAATAAACAGGTTTACTTTATAATCCCACGGAACGCGCGGGTCACTTGCGAGCCGCCATCTCGGCAGGGTCACGCGAGTTCGTTCATTTGAGCGCCGAGACCCCGAGGGCCAGCGCCTTGCGTCCGCGGAACATGTCGATCACCACGGCCACCACGAAGTAGATGAGGAACAGGTAGCGGATGACCCCCAGGATGTCCTGGGGTGCCCAGCCGAACTGTTCGACCCACGGCAGGGTGGGCCAGGCGTCGGCCGGCAACACCACGGTCGCCCAGTAGAGGACTTCGACCGCTTGCCACAGGCCGAACTCGATCCAGTTGCGACGGCACAGGATCACCAGCGGCACCAACCACACGACATAGTTGAGCGAGTAGTCCTTGGCGAGCAGCACGTAGAGGGCCAGCAGCAGGAACATCACCTGCACCACGGATGGTTCCCGGCGGCTCAACAGCGAGATGAGCAGCACGAACACGAGACCGAGCACCATGGTCAGCAGCACGTACTGACCCACGTTTCCGCCGTCCAGGGCCACCCCGGTGCGCGGTTCGATGTTGTTGTTCCATACGTTCCAGAACGAGGACTGCTCTGTATCGGAATCCACGATGGTGTTGAACTGCGCCCGCCATTGATCCCACGCGGTGAGCATGTAGGTGCCGTTGATCAGGATCCACGCGATGGCGGCGCAGATGAGCGCGCTGATGAAGTCCTTGATGAACCGGTGACGCGCGGCCATGATCAGGATGGCCAGCAGCACGACCACGGGGAAGAACGCCACGGACGCGCCGAAGCCCACCATGAATCCCGCGAGCGCCGGGTTACCGCGCACGTAGCCGAGCAGGGCGAGCATCATGAAGAGCACGGCCCACAGGTCCCAGGTCTGGAAGCCCACGAGCACCACCACGGGTGCCAGCGCCATGACCAAGGCGTCGGATTTCCGGGAGCCGCTGAGCGAGGACACCACGGCCACGATCGCGAGCCACACGAGCGCCAAGAGAATGAGGGAGAGGTCCAGGTAAATGCCCTGGTCCACGTCGATGCCCAACAGGGAGGAGAGGTTGGAGGCGAACCATCCGATGATGGTGGTGATCATGCCCACCAGAACGGGCTGATCCCCGGTGGGCCCGCCGGTGAAGAAGCCGTTGGCCACGTCCGTGGAACGCACGCCCATGTCGCCGGTGCCGATCACCGTGGCGCACAGTTCGGGAACGTCCTCCGCGAGGTTCCAGTTGGGCACTCGGCACGGCACGCGCAGCAGGTACGCCATCATGACCGTGTAGAGGCCCAGGCCGAGCAACAGCAGGCCGGAATTACCGCCGCCGCGCTTCTTGGCGCCTTCCATGCTCATGCACGCACTCCTCCGGTGGACACAGGGACGGCATTAGTCTTCCACGGCCCCGCCCGGTTCGGCGCTTGTGGCGCGATCCGGCCCCACAATTTACGACGCCGCTCGCGGACCTCTCGCACGCCTCGTCCGGCCCTCGGGACAGACCTGCACAGCTTGGCAACACCGAACCAGTTCAGTGGCTACCCGGCAGGTAGTGCGGTCAGACCGTGCCGATGCCCTTGGACTTGGCCCACTCGATGAGCCGTTCGCGAGCGACGTCCTCACCCACGGCACCTTCATCCAGGCGCATTTCGAGCAGGAACTTGTACGCCCTACCCACCTCGGGGCCCGGGCCGATGCCCAGGATCTCCATGATCTGCTGACCGTCCAGTTCGGGACGCACGGCCTCGAGCTGTTCCTGTTCGCGCAGTTCGGCGATCCGCCGTTCGAGGTCGTCATAGGCATTGGCCAGGCGCGTGGCCTTGCGCTTATTGCGAGTGGTCACGTCCGAACGGGTCAGTCGGTGGAGGCGTTCCAGCTGATCCCCGGCGTCGCGCACGTAGCGACGCACGGCGGAGTCGGTCCAGCCCGCCTCGCCATATCCGTAGAAACGCATATGTAGTTCGACCAGGCGCGTGACCTTCTTAATGGTGTCGTTGTCGAAGCGCAGGGCCTTCATCCGTTTGCGCGTGAGCTTGGCGCCCACCAGTTCGTGGTGGCGGAAGCTCACGGCACCGCTGGGTTCGAACCGGCGCGTGGCCGGCTTGCCCACATCGTGCATGAGCGCGGCGAAGCGCAGGGCGAAGTCCGGACCGGGCACTGGACCGTCCGCATCCGATTCCTTCTCCGCGGCCTGTTCCATTACCGTGAGGGAATGCTGGTAGACGTCCTTGTGGTGGTGCGCCTCGTCCGTCTCGAGCTTGAGCGCGGGAACCTCCGGGAGCACGATCTGTGCCAGACCGGTGTCCGTCATCAGTTCTATGCCACGACGGGGATATGCACCGCACACGAGCTTGACCAGTTCTTCGCGCACCCGCTCCGCAGAGACGATCTCGATCCGCTCCGCCATGTCCGTCATGGCCTCGCGCACAGGTTCGGCCACCTCCAGCCCCAACTGCGAGCTGAAGCGGGCGGCACGCATCATGCGCAGAGGATCGTCCGTGAAGGAGTCCTCGGGTGTGCCCGGGGTGCGCAGCACACCGGCATGCAGATCTTTGATGCCCCCGAACGGATCCACGAGCTCCAGATCCGGCAACCGCAGGGCCATCGCGTTGACGGTGAAGTCGCGGCGTCGTAAATCCTCGGTGAGGTCTTCCCCGAACGCGACCACGGGCTTGCGGGAATCCGGATCGTAGGCCTCGGCACGGTAAGTGGTGACCTCGAGCTGGAGGCCGGCCTTGCGCATGCCGATCGTTCCGAAGTCCCGTCCGATCTCCCAGTGCGCATCCGCCCACTTCTTGATGACCGCGAGTGTCTGGTCCGGGGTCGCGTTGGTGGTGAAGTCCAGGTCCAGGGCGTCCCGGTCCAGGAACAGATCCCGTACGGGCCCGCCCACCAGAGACAACTCGTATCCGGCGTCGGCAAAAAGCCGCCCCAGCTCGAGGGAGACGGGGTGGAGAGAAGAGGTATCGAACAGCTGCGTCATGATGGGCGTAATTGTCTCATTTCTTCCACCGCTCCCTGGCCCAGCGAATCCCGGGTCAGGGAGTGCTCGGGGAATGTGGCTAAGGTAGTAGGCATGGCTTTTCCCGTCCCTAGCGCGCCCAAGAGGCGACCGAACCAACCGGTCTCCGCGCTGCCCACGGTGGAAGAAGTCTCGGCCGGCGGCATTGTGGTGAACCTCGAAGATCCCACGCATCCGGTGGCCATCATCGCTCGAATCAATCGCGGTGGTCGCCTGGAATGGTGCCTCCCCAAGGGTCACCCTGAAGGCAATGAGACCAACCAAGAAGCAGCTGTCCGCGAGATCGAGGAAGAAACCGGCATCATGGGCCGCGTACTCTCTCCGCTGGGCAGTATCGACTACTGGTTCACCGTCTCCGGGCACCGCGTTCACAAGACCGTGCACCATTTCTTATTGGAAGCCATCGGCGGCTTCCTGACCACGGAAAACGACCCGGATCACGAGGCCGTGGATGTCGCGTGGTCCGGCATCGACGATCTTGGCCGTAAGCTGTCCTTCCCCAACGAGCGGCGCATTGCTGACATCGCTCGGGAATACATCATTCATCAGTTGTAATCGCGCCCGCGGATCCGTTCCGCGGTGACTGCCGTTCCATTCCCCGTGCAGGAAGGCCTGTTTCATGCAGAGATCCGGTGCGCGTTCCAGCGCCATCATGGCGTCAGGAACCCTGATCTCCCGGGTTCTCGGTTTCGCCAAGGCGCTGCTGATCACGGTGGCCATCGGCTCCCTGACCACCATGGCGGACGTCTTCGAACTCGCCAACAACCTGCCCAACCTTATCTATGTGCTGATCGCCGGCGGTGTGTTCAACGCCGTGCTGGTTCCGCAGATCATCAAGGCCTCCAAGAACCCCGACGCCGGCGCGGACTACATCTCACGGCTCATCACCCTGGCCGTACTCGCACTGCTCGGGGTGACCGCCGTGGTGGTCGCGTGCGCGATCCCCATCATCCGCATCATGGGCCCGGGCTGGTCCGAAGGCCAGTTGACCATGGCCATCACGTTCGCCCTGATCACGTTCCCGCAGATCTTCTTCTACGGCCTCTACACCGTGGTGGGTCAGGTGCTCAACGCCAAGGGTGCCTTCGGTGCGTACATGTGGGCTCCCGTGCTCAACAACATTATTGCGATTGCAGGCCTGGTGGTGTTCATCTACCAGTTCGGTCCGTTCGCGCGCACGCCCCACACCCTGGAGAACTGGACCTCGGCCCAGACCTTCTGGCTCGTGGGCATGTCCACGGTGGGCGTGATCGCCCAGGCTCTCATCCTCTTCTGGCCGCTCAAGCGCCTGGGCCTGGGGCTGCGCCCCAAGTTCGGTTGGCGCGGCATCGGCCTCTCCACCGCCGCCAAGCTGGGCGGCTGGACGCTGGCCACCGGCGTCATCGCCAACCTCGCGTTCCTTGCCCTCACCCGGACCGCCGCGATCCCCACCGGTGCTCGTAACGTAGACCCCTCCGGCGGGGTGTCCGAGCAGATTGCCGGTGTCACCGCCCTCAACCAGGCCTCTCTCCTCTACTCGCTGCCCCACGGCGTGATCGGCTTGTCCATCGCCACGGTCCTGTTCAACCGGATGGCCGCCGCCGCGGACGCCAAGGACCGCGACAGCCTGGTCTCCTCGCTGTCCTCCAGCATGCGCATCACGAGCGTGGCCACGGTCTTCTGCATGGTCGCACTCATCGTGTACGCGGGCCCGCTGGGCATGATGTTCTCCGGTGGCATCGCCCCGGCCGGCGCCGTAATCGGCCAGGTCATCACGGTCATCGCGATCGGCGCACCGTTCATGTCCACCGCGTTCATGCTCGGCCGCGCCTTCTACGCACAAGAGGACGCCCGCACGCCGTTCATCGTGCAGGTCATCGTCTCAATCTTTACGGTCATCGCGGCCGTGGCCATTGCGCGCGCCCTGCCGCCCGAATACATGGTCTTCGCCGTGGCCGGTTGCTACGCCGCCCAGAACATCCTGGCCACACTCCTCTATCACTTCGCGCTCAAGCGCCGCATCGGGGATTACGACGTCGCTCGCATCCTGGGTGCCCACGCGCGGATCCTGGCGGCCTCGCTGGTAGCCGGCCTGGGCGGCGTCGTCGCCCTGTGGCTCATGGGCGGCTACGACACGGGCGGATTCCCGTGGCAGAACCAGGTCACCGCGTTCCTCTCCGTCATGGTGGGCGGTGTGGCTATGGGCCTGGTGTATCTGCTGGCCATGAAGGTGTTCCGGGTCGAGGAGTTCGGATCGTTGATCGGCCCGTTGAAGGCTCGCCTGGGCCGGTAGACTGCGCAACAGTTTGTCGTCGTGCCCGCCAACCGTGCCGGGCGCCGTAACTCGAGGGAGTTCGCTGTGTCCCAGCCCATTGCGCTCGGAACTGTTCTGGGAGGCCGCTACCAGGTCACCGCGTCGCTGCTGACCAGCGCCGATGATGATCACGTCCTGCAGGGTGAGGACCAGATCCTGCGGCGCCGGGTGTCCATCCTGGTGCCCGGTGACCACCACGAACAGCTCATGGTGGCCAATGCGCGCTCCCTTGCCTCGGGCTCGGGCAGTGACCGCTTCCAGATCCTCGATCTCGGACAGACCCACGACACCACCTATGTGGTGACCTCCTACGCGCCCGCCGCTGATCTACTGGACACCCTGCTCGTGGCGGAGAACGAGCTCGAGGACGAATCCCTGTCGGACGACATCTTCGGCGATTCCCGCACCGCGCCGGCTTCCCCCTACGTTTACGAGGAACCGGACCCCACGCAGCCGCACCAGGCCGTGCCCGCCGCAGGAACCGGTGCGAACGCATCCAACGATGCCACTGGGCCGCGCGACGACGCCCAGGCCGCGCGGAAGCCCGCCGTGACCAAGTGGAGCGACGACGAGTACGAGGCCTACGAGAACGCTCCCGCCGCGCCCTCGGTGCGCAACAAGCTGGGCCGGGCACGCAAGGTGGACCCCGAGTCCACCCGTTCCACTCTCTTCGATCGCGCCGCAGCCGGAGGAAGCGGTGCCGCTGTGGGTGCCTCCGCAGCCGCCGCAGGCAAGATCGACCCCACCTATGACGGCGACAACCGCTACGAAAGCTTCGAAGCCAACGAGGGGAAACCCGAACGACTCACCGGCTACCCGGTGATCGAGGACGAGACCCCCGGTCAGAGCCACTCCGGTGCCGCGACCCCCGCGGGGGTCGCCGCAACGGACGAAGCCATCGAGCGCGGGGAAGAGCCCGTCGATGAGTACTCCGACGACCACAAGGGCCACCGCGATGACCACCGTAAGGACGGATCCGCTCGCTCGGGCGGTGGCTCGGCCGCGGCCGGTGCGGGTGCCGTGGGCGCGGCAGGTGCTGCGGGAGCGGTTGGTGCGGCCGGAGCCACGAATGCCTCTGGAACCGGTACCTCTTCTCGGGGCGACGCCACAGGCGCCGGACACGCAACCTCCGACTCCGCTGACGCCGACTACCCGGAGGCCGCGGCCGGAGCCGCTGGTGGTTCAGGTGCCGGTCACGGTGCCGAGGCCACCGCCGACCCCGAGTCGCCCGGCAAGAAGCGCAACGGCCCCCTGCGGGCCCTGTTGTTGCTCCTGCTGATCCTGGTCCTGTTGGCCGCGGTGGTCTTCGGCTTCCGGGCGCTGGGGTCGTTGACGGGACAGTTCGGCGGCGATGACTCGGACCCGGCTCCGCAGGGCGAGCAAACGACGTCGGCGCCCCAGGAAAGCGAACCGGCCGATGATCAAGTAGAACCCCAGGCCCAGGACGTCACGCGCGTGACCTCGGATCCCAACTTCATGGCAGACACGGACGCGACCCTGAGTCAAGCCATCGACGACAATCCGTCCACCTACTGGCTCAGCTACGGCTTCTCCAACGCCGCCTTCGGCAACCTGATCGACTACGTGGGCCTGGCCGTGGAACTCGAGGAACCCGCGCCGCTGTCCGAGATCACGATCGACCAGTCCAGCGGAACGGGTGGCAACTTCACCGTGTACGTCTCGGACACTCCCTCCATGGACGGCGCGCAGCAGGTGGGCACCGGTTCGTTCACGGGCCCGCAGATCACCGTGCCCCTCGACCAGGCCGCGCAGGACGGCGAGCATCAGTATGTTCTGGTCGTGTGGGATCAGTTGCCGCAGCTCACCAATCCCATTGGTGGCTATCAGTACGGCCTGCGCATCGGCGAAGTAACGGTGCAGTAAGCACCCGGAATATTCACACCGTACCGGCACGTTCTTCCAGTAGTTTCCAGCCGCGCACGCGGCAATCCTCAGAAAGGTCTACTACACGTGAGCAATGATCTCGGCCCCTCCTTCGCGAACGCCGTGAACTTGAACCTGACGCCGGCCGCGGCGCAGGAGACCACCCCGGGCACCTCCGACACCTCCGACGACGCCGTTCACGACGTGGTCATCGTCGGTTCCGGTCCCGCCGGCTACACCGCCGCTATTTATGCGGCTCGCGCGGACCTCAAGCCCATCGTGATCGCGGGCTCCGTGACCGCCGGTGGCGAGCTCATGAACACGACCGACGTGGAGAACTACCCCGGTTTCATCGAGGGCATCATGGGCCCGGACCTCATGACCAACATGCAGCAGCAGGCCGAACGCTTCGGGGCGGACATTCGCTTCGAGGACGTCACCTCCGTGGAACTCGACGGTGAGATCAAGACCGTTACCGTGGAGGACGGTACCGTGCTGCGCACCCGCACCGTGATCATGTCTACGGGTTCCGCTTACCGCAAGCTGGGCTTGCCCAACGAGGAACGGCTGTCCGGCCACGGCGTCTCGTGGTGCGCCACGTGCGACGGCTTCTTCTTCAAGGAACAGAACATTGCCGTGGTGGGTGGCGGTGACTCCGCGATCGAGGAGGCCACCTTCCTGACCAAGTTCGCGTCCAAGGTCACCCTGATCCACCGCCGTGACTCGTTCCGCGCCTCGGAGATCATGCAGCAGCGCGCGTTCGACGATCCAAAGATCGAGATCCTGTGGAACAAGGCCGTCAAAGACATTCACGGAGACACCAAGGTGGAGTCCCTGACCCTGGAGGACACCGTGACCGGTGAAACTTCAGAGCTGGACATCACCGGCTTGTTCGTGGCCATCGGCTCCGACCCCCGCGTGGATCTGGTCAAGGATCAGTTGGATCTGACCGTTGACGGCACTATTGCCGTGGACGGCCGCTCCTCGACCACGTCCCTCCCCGGTGTCTTCGCTGCCGGTGATGTGGTGGATGCCACCTACCGCCAGGCAATCACCGCCGCGGGCTCGGGATGTGTTGCCGCGATCGACGTGGAGCACTACTTGGCCGCCCTGGACAGCTGATCACAGGGGACTTTGTCATAATCGATCTCAACCATTGGTGAACCGGCCGTTGAGGCCGGTCAACCACCCGTTTGAAAGGAACTACTCGACATGAGTGCAGCCAAGGATGTCACCGACGCCAACTTCCAGGCCGAGGTGCTGGAGAACTCCAAGCCCACCATCGTGGACTTCTGGGCCGAATGGTGCGGACCCTGCCGTCAGCTGGGACCCGTGCTGGACGCCATTGCCGCTGAATACGCGGACAACGTGGACGTCGTGAAGGTGAACGTGGACGACAACCCCGCCATCGCCTCCAAGTACGGCATCACTTCCATTCCTGCCGTCTACTTGTTCGCCAATGGTGAGCTGGCCAAGACCTCCATCGGCGCCAAGCCCAAGTCGGCGCTGGAGAAAGAATTCGCGGACTACCTGACCCCGTCGGCCTGAGCGCGCAGCACACCGCTCACGCACGTCACATTTCACAACCGTCAGGGGGAAGACCAGTGACACCCGAGCCAAACACGCCCAACCTTCGCTTGGGAATGACCGATAGGCGTGTGGTGGGGCTTCGTGATCGCCTGATCCGCGCCTGCGAAGGTGCCGCTGGTCTGTCCCCGGACACCGTGACCGATCCGTCCCACTTCGACGAAGCGCTCGACGGCGCTCTGCGGACCTTTCAACAGAACAAGGGTCTGATCGTGGATGGCGTGCTCGGTCCGGAGACCGAAACGGCATTGACGCAGGCTCAGTACACCCTGGGTGACCGACCGTTGTACTTCGACGCCGAGCATCCCCTACGCGGGGAGGACGTAGAGCGGATCCAAGCCAACCTCTCCCGGTTGGGTTTCTACTACGGTCACCTGAATGGTGTGTTCTGCCGCAAGACCCACTACGCAGTAGTGGAATTGCAGGAGAACTTGGGTCTGGAACCGAATGGTGTGGTGGATCTCGACACCATTGCCGCGTTGGCAAGGATCAACAAGAACATCACCTCGTCCAAGGCCTACTCCCTCCGCGACTACGCGCGGCTGGAACAGGCCACGAATGCCCTCAAGCAGCGAGTGATCATTCTGCTTCCGTGGGCTTCATCCGGGCAAGCTGTGTCACCATCCGCACCGGAGCAGTTCACCGGTGATCAGGAGCGCATCACCACCGACGTGGCTCTGCGCACCTACGAGCTACTGAACAACGTGGGTGCCTCACCCATCGTGGTCGGAACCGAGAATTACACGACCAAGGCCGGCGAACCTGTACGCACGGCAGAGACCAAGGCGATTGCTACCGATGGTCACTCGGACGCCCTGGTGCTCACCCTGCATTGCGACTGGAATACCTCTGGCTCTGCCAACGGTGTGGCCACGTACTACTGGGGTAACCAGGACGGTACAGAGACATATTCACCCATTGGTGAGATGGCGGCACGCTATATCCTGAAAGAGCTCGTCTCACGCACGGGTGCCCAAGATCTTGGTTGTCACGCTCGCCAGTGGGAGCTCTTGCGATACTCCGACGCACCCACCGTGTGGGTGGACCTGGGGTACCTGTCGAGTTCCAGCGACAGTGGCCAGCTTGAGGATCCGGAACACCGGGAGCGGCTGGCAGAGTCGATTCTCTGCGCTCTGCAGCGCATGTTCGTTCAGTCCAATGACACCGTGGCCACCGGAACCATGAGCTTGTCCGATATTGAGGCGTACTACAACAAATAGGACTCGCTCGCGTGGGTATGAATGTGGCCCCGATGTTTTACGTGAAACATCGGGGCCACATTTCTGTTCGTCAGGTTGGTACTGGGCGTCGGCTCGCCCCGAGATTAGCCGCGATCGTCCATCTTGGGATCCAGGACGTCGATGATTCTGTTGAGGTCCTCGACCGTCGCGAACTCAATGGTCATCTTGCCCTTACGAGCTCCTAGCTGAATCTTCACGGACGTGTCCAGTCGATCGGAGAACGCGTCGGCGATGTAGTTCAAACGATCGTCGTGGCGGTGAGAAGCAGTCTTCCGTTTGGTCGCGTGCCGCTTGAGCCCATCGGACAGGGCAACGGTCTCTTCGGTAGCGCGCACCGACATTCCCTCCGCAACAATGCGCTGAGCCAGACGTTCCATTTCGGCAGGATCCGTCAGACCGAGCAGCGCACGGGCATGTCCGGAGCTCAGGACACCCGCGGCGACACGGCGCTGCACCAAAGGTGGGAGACGGAGTAAGCGCAGGGTGTTGGAAATCTGAGGCCGTGAACGACCAATACGCTGTGAGAGCTCATCCTGCGTTGCACCGAACTCCTCCAGAAGCTGCTGATAAGCAGCCGCTTCTTCCAAGGGATTCAGCTGAGACCGGTGCAAGTTCTCCAGGAGGGCATCGCGGAGCAGGTCGTCGTCGGATGTCTCACGAATAATCGCGGGAATAGCATCCATGCCAGCCTTCTGTACGGCTCGCCAACGACGTTCACCCATTACGAGTTCGTATTTGGCTCCCTCGCCTTCACGACTGGGACGCACGACAACGGGTTGCAGAACACCCAGTTCCTTGACCGAGAACGCTAGTTCAGCCAGCTCATCCTCGTCAAAAACCTGTCGTGGCTGCTTTCGGTTGGGGTGAATGTCCGCAACGGCAATCTCGGCAAACTGGGCTCCGGGAACCATTGCGAGATCTTGTATATTCTCATCGCTGTTCTGGGTCGGTGATGTTTCACGTGAAACATCCACGGCGCCCGCGTCTGCAACTCCGGACTGTTCCCCAGCGGAACTCGTTTCCGACTCCTTTATCCCGTTCTCGGTCTTGGGGCCGTTCGTTCTCGTAGTCGGGCGACCCGCTGCAGTGGCCTCTTCCTCAGTACTCGTCGACCTCACCTTGTCGTTCGCGCCCTTAGAGGTGGGGCTACTCTTCCTATGGCCGTCTGCCTTGCTCGTGGGAGTGTCGACATCCCCCTCAGGCGTGGCCAATGTTTCACGTGAAACATTGCTCGCCTCGGCAAGCCGACCCTCGCCCGATTCGTCGGTTTGTTCGGGTGTTTCGGATGAAACAGAGGAACTCTCATGCTCCGTTCCGTCCGCTTGGACGGATTCAGTAGTCTCCGATGGCAAGAAGAACATGTCGACTGGCCGTCTCACGGTAGTGGTACTTCGCAGCGCTTGCCCCATATCGCGGCGACCTCTTGCCGATGATTTTCCGCTCTTGGGCTGAACCTGATTCTCGGCAGCTGGAGTCTTGGGCTGACTTGCGTCCCTTTTTTGCTGGGTCGCGGATGTTTCACGTGAAACATCCGCGATCGGACCCTCGGCCGATGTCTTCCCGCTGGCCCTTGCAGTGCGAGGCGACCGCTTAGTCGTTGCTGTCGTCTTCGTTGTGGAGGCCGACTGGTTCTCTGTCTTCTTCTTCCCGTCGGTCGTAACGGACTTCCGTTTCGCTGTCTCCTTACCCGACTCTGTGTCTTTAGGTGCGCTCGACGAGTCCTTGGTAGATGCGTTTCCCGAAGCAGACGTCTTCTGGGGAGCTGGCGTTTTCTTTGTGTCCGGTTGTCCTGCCCGCGCAGGGCTCTTCTTTTCCGAGGGGTCCGGTGAACTCGTTACGGCATCCTTCTTTTCAGCCGTTTCAGACTGCGTCACCGGGCCACTAGGAATGAGGGCACCAAGACCACGGCCGAGGCCGCGACGTTTCTCGCTCACAGGGATCCTTTCGTCGTTTATCCGACGTTCATCTTATCCGTGATTTTTGGTTTCGATTCGGTCCTAGTACACCGCGATACCGTGTTGCGGCCTCCAGAATCCTTGAAGTCGTGTTGATTCCGCTCAAGGGTTACTGGGCCATCTTGTTCTCTTCAAACTTTCACGGGCTGTGTTTACCGCATGGGTCTGTAAATGTTTCACGTGAAACATGCGCAGCGGGTTCATGTGCTCGACCCCCCTCTCAACACGCAAAAGCGGGCCGCGACCCTATCGGTCGCGACCCGCTTCCACGTGTCTGGAGTATGTTTCACGTGAAACGTTGAGCAATGTTTCACGTGAAACATAAGTGCTACCCCTTGGGGGACCGTGCCCCCAGTTCCACTGCTGCCTCAAGATAAGACAGCGCACCCGTGGAGCTGGGGTCATAGGTGATGACACTTTGCTGATAACTCGGCGCCTCGGAAATACGAACCGAGCGCGGGATCATCGTGTTCATCACCTGATCGGGGAAATGCTGCCGAACCTCGTCCGCAACCTGCGACGCGAGGTTGGTACGACCGTCGTACATGGTCAGCAGAATGGAAGACACCGACAGCTCCGGGTTCAGGTGCTTCTGAATCATGTTGATGTTGTTCAGCAGCTGGCTCAGACCCTCCAGAGCGTAGTATTCGCACTGGATCGGGATCAGAACCTCAGTAGCGGCAACGAAGGCATTGATGGTCAACAAACCTAGGCTCGGCGGGCAGTCAATGAACACGTAGTCGAGCCGAGGTTCGCCACGTTCCTCGCGTGCTTTGGCGTACTCCTTGAGTGCACGCTGCAGACGCTGCTCACGGGCCACCACGGAGACCAGTTCAATCTCCGCACCAGCCAGGTCGATGGTGGCGGGCAGTACCCACAGATTGTCCATCTCCGGAGATTCCTGTACGACATCAGCAATCGGAGTCTCATCGATCAAGACGTCGTACACGCTGTCCACATCCGTACCGTGGGGAATCCCCAAGGCAGTGGAGGCGTTGCCCTGGGGATCGTTGTCGACTACCAGGACGTTCTGCCCTTGCTGCGCGAGCGCGACAGCCAGGTTCACCGAGGTGCTGGTCTTACCCACGCCACCCTTCTGGTTACTGATGGTGATGTAGCGGGTTTCAGCAGGGGGGTCGATCTTGGACTGCTTGAGCTTTGCCCGACGTTTGTTCTCTTCCACGAGCTTCCTCCCGAGAGCGGTATCCGCTACTGCTTCTTGCGCTGCCGTACCGTGCTGGGTGTCCGTTTCACGTGAAACATGACGACCTCGGTCGGGAACAACCTTTTCTGATTGTGCTACGGGATCCGGTGGAAGACCGAAGTCATGACCGCGCGCTCGGTTGTCCCGAGTATCGGCGTTCTGCTCCACTCGTACCACTTGTCCTCTCCGACGGTTACAGACTGTTCTGGGGTTAGCTTACCCAGCGAGATCGTTCACACTGACCCGGATCACAATTCGATGCGGACCACCGTGGTGGGTTCCCTCAGCAGATCATCTCCCACGGTGAGCACCTCGGCTGACCGAACACCGAAACGATTGAACTTCTTCTTGGCCTTATCGACCTCGTCCTGTGCAGAGCGCCCCTTGAGTGCCAGGAGCTGACCCCTACCTTTGAGCAAGGGGAGGGTGATGTCGATCAGGCCGATGAGGGCGGACACCGCGCGTGCGGTCACCACATCAACGTTCTTCAATTCCTTCTTCGCCTGCTCTGCTCGAGCCCGCAGCACCGTGACGTTGGTCAGCTCCAGGTCTTCAATGACTTCGTTGAGCCACTGCACACGGCGTTCCAGCGGCTCGATCAAGGTCATGGAGATGTCCGGACGGGCGAGCGCCAAGCACAAACCCGGCAGTCCGGCACCGGACCCCACGTCCACGACCCGTGCCTTCTCGGGGATCAGTTCCTGCACGACCGCGCAGTTGAGCACGTGACGTTCCCAGAGCCGGGGGGCTTCACGCGGGCCGATCAGGCCGCGAACAATCCCGGAGGACGCCAAGTGCTCCGTGTATCGCTTGGCCAGATCGAGCCTGTCCCCGAACAACTGCTGAGCAGCCTCCAGCTCGGCACCCTCCAACGGGGGTGCCGGCTGTGGATCGGGAGCGGGCCTGGACTCAGCGGGAGCCTGTGAAGGCCCGGGAGCGGCGTCGTTCGCCTTGGACGAGCGTGACTGTGCCACAGACCTAGCCCGCTGCCGAGATGACGATGTGGCGACCGGCGCCCTCGCCCTCGGACTCGGATATCAGGCCGGCCTCGGCCACGGCGTCGTGAATAATTTTGCGCTCGTAAGCGGACAGGGGATCCAGGTGCACGCTGTCACCGGTGGACTGAACCTGGGTCACGGCCTGCTCCGCCATCTCGCGTAGCGCCCCGGCACGTTCCTCGCGGTAACCGGCAACGTCCAGAACCAAGCGGCTGCGACGCTCCGTGGCGGACAGTACCGCCAGCCGCACCAGCTCCTGCAGGGAATCCAGAACCTCGCCCTTGGGCCCCACGAGGGCCTCGAGTTCGGCGTCCTGATCGTCCTCGGTCACCACGGACACGTACGTGCGGCCGTCGCGGACCTCGATGTCTATGTCACCGTCGATGTCAGCGGTATCGAGCAGCTCCTCGATGTAGTCGGCCGCGATCTCGCCTTCTTCCTCAAGGGGGCTGAGCTGGGCTTCCAAGACGTCGCCGGACTGTTCCTCGTCCACAGTGTCCTGGTTGTTATCGTTCTCGTTCATTCGACGCTCTCCCTCAGGACCCTTGCTTCTTGCGGATCTGCCGCTGCTTCTGACGCTTCTTGGACACGGGCTGCTTGCGCTGGCCCGCGGCCGCGCGCTGACGCTGCTCTTCCAGCTTCTCCTCGTGCTCTTCCTTGGTCACGCCCACCGGGGGCAGACCTTTGGCGGCACGACGTTCGTTGAGCTCACGCTCGGCCTGGGAACCCGGGGTGGGGTTGTTGCGGATAACCCACCACTGCTGGCCCATGGACCACAGGTTGGACACAGTCCAGTAGATGAGCACACCCAGCGGGAAGTTGATGCCACCGATCGCGAAGACCAAGGGGAACAGGTAGAGCATCATCTGCTGCTGGCGGTACATGGGCGACTGCTTGGCAGCATCGCTCATGTTGCGCACGGTCAGCTGCTTCTGCGTGATGAACTGCGTGGCGGACATCGCCACGATCATCACGATCGCCAGCACCACGGTCGCGGTGTGGTTGCCGGCACCGGGCTGCATCAGGGTGGAGAACAGGGGAGCGCCAAAAATGGTGGACGCGTTGAACTGCTCGACCAGCTGCGGGGTCAGAACGTGGATCGACTCGCCCTTACCGGCGGCCTCGGGGACAGAGCGCAGCACCTGGAACAAGGCGAAGAAGATGGGCATCTGCACCAGGATGGGCAGGCACGCCGAGAACGGGTTGGACCCGTGGTTCTTGTACAGGGCCATCTGCTCTTCGGCCATGGCCTGGCGTGAGAGCTGGTCCTTCTTGCCCTTGTACTTGGCCTGCAGCTTGGCCATTTCCGGCTGCAGTTCCTGCATGCCTCGCATGGACTTGATCTGCTTCAAGAACAAGGGAATGGTGAGCGTACGCATCACCAAGGTCAGACCCACGATCGACAACACCCAGGTGATACCCGAAGTCGGGTCCATGCCAATGGCGGTGAGCAGTTCGTGGAAGACCCACAGCACCGCCGAAACGGCCCAGCTGAAGGGGAAGAGGATGATGTCGAAGAAATTCATCGAACGTTGGCTCCTTGGGTCACGCCGTGGTGGTGACCTGGGCGGTCGCACGTGGTCTCACGTGCGAGGTTCGGGTGGTTGAGCAGCATGATTTTCGGCGTTTCGGACAGCGAGTGGAACTCTCGCCCACCGTCCGGAACTCGGTCGATTCCGCCCGCCGCCCAAGGATGACAGCGCAACAGGCGCTTGACGCTCAACCCCAGTCCGCGAGCCACACCGTGAACGGTGAAAGCTTCGAGTGCGTAGGCCGAGCATGACGGGAAGTAACGGCACACATCCCCGTAGAGCGGGGACACAATGGATCGATACAGTTTGAGCAGTGCAATGCACAGGTTCTGCGGGGCGTACTTGATGGCACCAAGTGCACTGTGCGCCCTGCGGTACTCGTGAGGCGCTCGGTTCAGGAGAGCGTCGGCTTCCACCCGGTCTTCCACGTGTGCGCCTCCTCCAATACCTTGCACATCGAACGGTACGGCATTGCCCTGGGCAATGCCGAAGTCTGTTGCTATCCGGCCTTCCGGACCGCGCTCGAATACGCGCCCCGGTAGTCGTCGCCAAGTTCGCTCCAGGCCGCACCCGCCGAGGCGGGTAGGGCCCGCACGACCACATCGTGGCCGGTGGGACGCGATCGGACCGTGTCAGCGGCAAGCTCTCGCAACCGGCGTTTGACCTTGTTGCGAACCACCGCGTTACCCACGGCCTTGGAGACCACGAATCCCACGCGGGTCGGCTGGTCCTGCTCACTCACGCGTACGGATACGACGACGTTCCGGCGTCCACTACGGGCGCCGGAACGTACGGTTGCAGAAAACTGCGCCGAGGTGCGCATCCGATGCTGGACTGGCAGCACGGTGCGAAGCCTCTACAACTTAGGCCGACAGAGAAGCGCGACCCTTGCCACGGCGGGCATTCAGGATGGCGCGGCCTGCGCGGGTGCGCATACGAGCGCGGAAGCCGTGCTTACGGGCACGACGGCGGTTATTCGGCTGGAAAGTCCGCTTGGTCATTAGTCACTCCACAAGGTTGGGACAACGGTGCTTGAACCGTGCGGTTGCACGGGATGGGCACGCGGTAGGTATTTGGGTGCGTAGGCACGGCAGAAAGGCCCGAGCATAAACGCACAAGACTGATTTACAGTAGTCAATCGCCCGCCCCCGGTCAAATCAGGGGTTCGTCACGATCTTCTCCACAGGTGTGAATTCACAAGCTGTGGATCGTGTGGACAAGCGCCCCGGGAGACGCCCGTGAACGAGGTTATCCCCAGGCGCGAACTACAAGGTTGTAGTTCTCCACAATGGCTGAATGGGGCTATGAAGTGCCGTGATGCATGTTCTAGGCTGTCCGTTACGGGTTCCCCCACTCTGGTTTATCCACTGCTGTGTATAACTCTGTGGAAAACTAGCCTCGACCCGCCGCTACCGTCAGGAGAATTTCATGCACCAGGACAATCAGCCCCTGCTCCAACAGTGGGCCGAATGCGTCCGGTACATGAAGGAACATCCCAGCGTGACGGGCCGGTCCCGGGGCTTCATCTCGTTGTCCGAGCCCCAGGGCCTCATGGGTACCACCCTTCTGGTGGCCGTCCCCAACGAGCGCACCCGCGAGTACTTCCAGCACCGCAGCATGGCGGCCGTTCTGGACGAGGCCGTGGGCCGGGTTTTCGGCCCCGAGACTTTGGTCGCCTTTGTCGTGGACACCGAACTCGGACTGACCCCGCCGGAGAACGAGGCTCCCGCGCCGGCTGTTGATTCACAAGTTCCCTCGATCGAGGAGCTCGAGGCCGAACGTAACCGCAGCACCCCCACCGCACCTCCCACCCCCGGCGTGGATGTGCCGCGTACCGATCACCCGAGTCCGATGCCGAGCGGGCTGACCGACACCATGGCCGCGGAATCGACCACGCGTCATTACGACGATCTGCCCCCGCGTCGAGATCCGCAGGCGGCGCCTCCCGCGCGGCCGCGTGAACCGCTGAGCACCACTAATGGAACGGACACCAGCCCCTCGGATGCCGAATGGGATAGTTCCGCGCGGTTGAACCCCAAGTACGTATTCGACTCGTTCGTGATCGGCCAGTCCAACCGTTTCGCCCACGCCGCGGCCTTTGCCGTGGCAGAAACGCCGGCCAAGGCATATAACCCGCTGTTCATATACGGGGATTCGGGGCTGGGTAAGACCCACTTGCTGCACGCCATCGGGCACTACGCCAAGCGGCTCTACCCCAAGTTGCGCGTGCGCTACGTGAACTCCGAAGAGTTCACCAACGACTTCATCAATTCGATTCGTGATGACGAGGGTTCCTCGTTCAAGGGCATCTACCGCAACGTGGACATGCTGCTGATCGACGACATCCAGTTCCTTGCCGGCAAGGAACATACGCAGGAAGAGTTCTTCCACACGTTCAACGCTCTGCACAATCACGAGAAGCAGATCGTGATCACCTCCGACATGCCGCCCAAACAGCTCACCGGTTTTGCCGAGCGTATGCGGTCCCGGTTCGAGTGGGGTCTGATCACCGATGTGCAGCCGCCCGAGTTGGAGACGCGTATCGCGATCCTCCGCAAGAAGGCCATTAGTGAGGGTATGGACGCCCCCGATGACGTGATGGAGTACATCGCCTCGCACATCTCCACCAACATTCGCGAGCTCGAGGGCGCGCTGATCCGCGTCACCGCCTTCGCATCGCTGAACAAGCAAGCGGTGGACCTGCCGTTGGCCGAGCTGGTTCTGAAGGATCTGATCACCGAGGACGGCGGGCAGGAAATCACGGCCGCTTCGATCCTGGGTCAGACCGCTGCCTTCTTCAACATCACCCTGGACGAGCTCAAGTCCAAGTCCCGCACCCGCACGCTCGTGACCGCGCGACAGATCGCGATGTACCTACTGCGCGAACTCACGGACATGTCCCTGCCCAAGATCGGCCAGGAACTGGGCGGGCGCGATCACACCACGGTGATGCACGCGGACCGCAAGATTCGCACCCTGATGGCCGAGCGTCGTCAGATTTTCGACCAGGTCACCGAGTTGACCAACCGCATCAAGCAGCAGTCCCGCGAGGGCTGAGTTCGCATTTCGACAATTCTTCAGGGTCCCGGCCAGTTGGCCGGGACCTTCTTTTTGTGATTTGTCCACAGCTTCGCACCGCTCAGGACCAGTGACGACGACGCTCCATGCACAGTTCCCGGTGGCCGTGTGGACGGGTTGTGCACAACCTGAAATCAGCCAATGTGGAAAACTTTGTGGACAACGTTCGTGCTTCGGTGGATAAGCATCCGTGTTCGGGGGACGACCCTGTGGATCCCGCGGAATACCGCGGAAGTTGTGCACTGAGCGACCACAGACGGACCCGAAGTTAAGCACAGGACGTCAACAGGCTCGAACCGTTCAAACAGCGGGAAGCAGGCAGTTATCCACAGTTTCCACATGGGTTATTAACACTCTTACCCTTAAAGAGAAATCCACCGAATAACAAAAATCTTGCCCCGCACGGCCCGCCTCGAGCCCGGTCGAGAACCTGTAATTACAAATTTCCGCACTCCACCGCAGTGCTGCGGGCTCGATACTCGCCGCTCAAGGCGGATACGATGCACACGGCGAGTTACACATTTTTTAGACCAAAGGGGCATTGCCGTGAAGTTCTCCGTCGAGCGCGACGTACTGGCTGAAGCAGTCACATGGACGGCACGATCCTTGTCACCACGCCCGCCGGTACCCGTACTCTCCGGACTCCTCATCAAGGCCGACAACGGATCACTGTCGATCGCAAGCTTTGACTACGAGATCTCTGCTCGCCTGACCATCAGTGCCGATGTCCAGGAAGAAGGCACCACCCTGGTCTCCGGTCGGCTTCTTGCGGACATTTGCCGTTCCTTGCCCTCGGCACCCGTCCAGGTCGAAGCCGACGGCGGAAAAGTCACGCTCACGTGTAAGTCGTCCAAGTTCAATCTCGCGGCCATGCCGGTCGATGACTACCCGCAGCTGCCGGCCCTTCCCGAGCTCTCGGGTGTCATCACCGGTGACGAGTTCGCCCATGCCGTAGGCCAGGTCAACATTGCCGCGTCCAAGGACGACACCCTGCCGATCCTGACCGGTGTCCGTATGGAGATCGAGGGCGAGAAGATCACATTGCTCGCGACCGACCGTTACCGATTAGCCATGCGTGAGCTCACGTGGCGCCCCTCGGATCCCACGATCTCCACTGCTGCGTTGATCAAGGCCAAAACGCTGAACGACATCGCTAAGACCCTCGGCGCCTCCGGTGATGTGAACGTGGCACTGGCGGACAACGCGGAACTAGTCGGGTTCGAGTCCGGGGGGCGCCGAACCACCAGTCTCCTGATCGACGGCGAATACCCCAAGATTCGGTCGCTGTTCCCCGAGAACACCCCCATCACGGCCGCGGTGAAGACCGCCGATTTGGTGGAAGCGGTTCGCCGCGTGTCCCTGGTTGCTGAGCGCAACACCCCGGTTCGTCTGGCTTTCACCCAGGGTCAGGTCGCCCTGGACGCCGGCACGGGCGAGGACGCCCAGGCCTCCGAGGTCCTGGACGCTCAGCTGAACGGAGACGACATCACGGTGGCGTTCAATCCCACCTACCTGTCGGAGGGCCTGCACGCGTTCGATTCTCAGTACGTGCGGTTTTCTTTCACTGCTCCACCCAAGCCCGCGGTTCTCTCCGCCCAGGCAGAGCAGGACGGCGAGGACAACGTGGATTACAAGTACCTGCTGATGCCGGTGCGGTTGCCCAACCAGTGATCGTGTGTTCGTAGACCACCTGTCCCTGCTGGATTTCAGGACCTACGCAAGTCTCGATCTGGCCCTGGACCGCGGGCTGACCGTCTTCGTAGGTCCCAATGGTGTGGGCAAAACCAACGTGGTCGAGGCCATCGACTGGGCAGCCAACCTGTCTTCCCATCGAGTGGCCAGCGATACCCCACTGATCAAAACCGGTTCCGAGCGAGCCATCGTGAGAATTCGGGTCCGTCGCGCCAGCCAGCAAACGGTTCTGGAATTCGAGCTCAACGAGGGTCGGGCCAATCGGGTACAGATCAACCGGGCCGCTGCGGTGCGCGCACGGGAAGCCGTGGGCATTCTTCACACCGTGGTGTTCTCCCCGGAGGACCTGACCTTGGTCAAGGGCGATCCGGGGCATCGGCGGAAGTTCCTGGATGATTTGGCAACTTCCATGCGTCCGGTGCTCGCGGCCGCTCGCAGTGATTACGAACGAGCTCTGAGACAGCGCAATGCACTGCTGAAATCGGCTCGTTACTCCCGCCAGAACTCGGAATCCCACCAGGCCACGTTGGCCGTGTGGAATGAACAACTCGCGCGGGCCGGCGCCGCCGTCATGGGCGCCCGGTTACAGCTGCTCAAGGCGCTGGAACCCGAGGTGGACCGGGCTTATCAGCAACTCACGGACGGACCCAAGCACGTAGAGCTGCGCTACGAGTGCTCGTCGTTGGATCCTTCTTCGGACGCCGCAGCGCTGGAACATTTCTCCGTGGAAGACCTCTACGAGCTGATGCTTCAGGCCTTCGAACGGGTCGCGCGACAGGAACAAGAACGCGGGATCACCCTGGTGGGACCGCACCGCGACGACATGGTGATTTCTCTGGGCGACACCCCTGCCAAGGGCTACGCCTCTCACGGCGAGACATGGTCCACGGCCCTCGCCCTCCGGTTGGGGTCCTGGTATGTCCACGTGGCCGACGACCCCAACGAGGGCGCGGCACCAGTGTTGATCCTGGACGACGTATTCGCGGAACTGGATGCGCGGCGCAGACAGAAGCTGGCCCAGCTGGTGCGACAGGCCGAGCAGGTTTTAGTGACAGCCGCGGTGGACGAGGACCTTCCGCCAGCTTTGCGCGAAAACCCCCACCGGGTGGTGCGCGTGAGCCCCGGCGAAGTTCAGGTCACGGTTTCCCCTGCACTTGGCCCGGCCGCAGCTACAGGGCAGCCCACTACCGAGCGGATGCAGGCCGAACAACCCATGGCGGGCGGGGCACCGGTTGATCAAATTCCCACTAGCCAAGGGCTCGGGGAGCAGTCAGGTGTCGCCGAGGCCCCACGCGATCGAGGCGAGCATGGCTGATCCGAGCCGGGACGACGTCGTCGACGCAGCAGCATCCGCTCTCCAGCGTGTGCGCCGAGCGGCCCAGGAACGCGGGGATTCGCGACTGTCCAAGGCGGCCGCGGCCAAGAACATGAAGTTCTTCGGGCAGGCGATGGAGGATGGCACCGGATCCCCGGCGCTCAAGCAGCGGTACAACAGCCCCGTGGATGCCCGGCAGATGGGCGGTTACTCCGGACCCGGAAAGTCGGCGCGGGATCCGCGCAAACTGGGCAACATCGTGGATTCGCTGATCGTGCACCGTGGCTGGAAAACTCCGGTGAATGTCAGCAGCGTGTTGGCAGACTGGGCGTCACTGGTGGGCGCCCGCAACGCCGAGCACACGTGGCCCGAAAGCTTCGAGGACACCGTGGTGCGCGTGCGCTGCGACTCGACCGCGTACGCCACGCAGCTGCGCCTCATGCAGTCCCAGATCCTGCGGACTTTCGCGGATCGCTTGGGTGAGGGCATCGTGACCAAGCTCGATATCCAGGGGCCCGTGGGGCCCAGTTGGAAGAAGGGCCGGTGGACCGTGCAGGGCCGCGGACCCCGCGATACGTACGGATAACAACGTTTCATGTCCCGGATGAGGCTGTAGACGCCGTAAATCTCGGAATCACCCCCGGCTCATGTGGTCCCCCATCAGATCGGCCCCTCGGGGCGTCTGCGGGCCGTTGAGCGCTTTATCCGGTAGAATTGCGGTAACAAGATCTTTTTGTCCCGCCAGCCGATGAGCCGCGCGCTGTCTCATCGGCTGTATTCATGCGGGCCGACCAATCGATCTACGTCGATTACGCAGGAGGACCGGAGACCCCGTGGCTACAGAGGATCCCCTACAGCACGAATACGGTGCCAGCGATATCACCGTTCTGGAAGGCCTGGAGGCCGTCAGGAAACGTCCGGGGATGTACATCGGCTCCACCGGGCCTCGCGGACTGCACCACCTGGTGTACGAAGTGGTCGACAACTCGGTTGACGAGGCACTCGCCGGCTACTGCGATCACATCGAGATCACGCTGCAGGCAGACGGCGGTGTGCGCGTGTCCGACAACGGTCGCGGTATCCCCGTGGACATGCACCCCAGCGAGGGCAAGCCCACCGTTGAAGTGGTCATGACCATCCTGCACGCCGGCGGCAAGTTCGGCGGCGGCGGGTACGCCGTCTCCGGCGGTCTGCACGGTGTGGGTATTTCCGTGGTGAATGCGTTGTCGTCCCGAGTGAACACCGTGGTGCGCCGTCAAGGTTTTGAATGGCGCATGAACTTCGCCAACGGAGGCGTGCCGCAGGGTCAGCTCGAAAAAGGCGAGGCCACCGAGGACACCGGTACCACCCAGACGTTCTACCCGGACGCCGAGATCTTCGAAACCGTTGACTTCGACTTCGAGACGTTGCGCGCTCGCTTCCAGCAGATGGCCTTCCTGAACAAGGGCCTGCGTATCACTCTCACGGACGAGCGCCGCCAGGATGAAACGGGCGAAGAGATCGCGGGGTCCGATAACAAGGTCACCGAAGAGGAACCGGTAGAGGGTCAGGACGGCGGCACCGTCAATGCCGCGTATGGAGAGACCCACACCAACCAGAACGGTGACCTGCAGGTTGTCTACAAGTACGACCGCGGTCTGCTGGACTACGTGACCTTCTTGAACGCTTCCAAGAAAGCGGATCTGATCCACGACGACGTCATTGCGTTGGAAGTGGAAGACGAAGACAAGAAAATGTCGTTGGAACTGGCCATGCAGTGGACCACCGCGTTCACGGAGTCGGTGCACACCTACGCCAACACGATCAACACCCACGAGGGTGGCACGCACGAAGAGGGCTTCCGCTCCGCGCTGACCACGCTGATCAACCGCTACGCGCGTGAGAACAAGCTGCTGCGCGACAAGGATGAGAACCTCACCGGCGACGACGTCCGTGAGGGCCTGACCGCGGTGGTGTCCATCAAGCTGGGCGAACCCCAGTTCGAGGGTCAGACCAAGACCAAGCTGGGCAACTCCGAGGCCAAGACCTTCGTGCAGCGCGAGATGTTCGACCTGTTCGGTGACTGGCTCGAACGCAACCCGTCCTCGGCCAAGGAGATCATCCGCAAGGCGATCTACGCGTCCCAGGCGCGCCTGGCCGCGCGTAAGGCACGTGAGACCACGCGCCGCAAGGGTCTGCTGGAGTCCGGTGGCATGCCGGGCAAGCTCAAGGACTGCTCGTCCAAGGACCCCACCCTGTCCGAGATTTACCTGGTGGAGGGTGACTCCGCGGGTGGTTCGGCCGTGCAGGGTCGCGATCCCGCACACCAGGCCATCCTGCCGTTGCGCGGCAAGATCCTGAACGTGGAGCGGGCGCGCCTGGACCGTGCGCTGTCCAACGCCGAGGTGCAGTCCATGATCACCGCGTTCGGCGCGGGCATCGGCGACGACTTCGACATCGAGAAGGCGCGCTATCACAAGATCGTGCTCATGGCGGATGCGGATGTGGACGGCCAACACATCACCACGCTGCTGCTCACGCTGTTGTTCCGGTTCATGCGCCCGCTCATCGAGCACGGGTACGTGTACCTCGCGCAGCCGCCGCTGTACCGCATCAAGTGGTCCAACGCCGCTCACGAGTACGTGTTCTCGGACGCCGAGCGTGACCAGGCCGTGGCCAATGGCCTGGCCAACAACCGGCGTCTGCCCAAGGACAACGGTATCCAGCGCTACAAGGGTCTGGGCGAGATGGATTACACCGAGCTGTGGGACACCACCATGGACCCGCAGCACCGCACGCTGTTGCAGGTCACCATGGACGACGCCGCTGCGGCTGACCAGGTGTTCTCCGTGCTCATGGGCGAGGACGTGGAGTCCCGCCGAGAATTCATCCAGCAGAACGCCAAAGACATTCGCTTCCTCGACATCTAGTACATGATGTCGACCGCATATTCCGTATGCGGCATGAACGGTGAATTGTGGGATCTGAGAAGAAACGGATAGCAACGCATGAGTGACGAGACTCCGGACGGAAACGTCCCGGTCGACCCCGAGAACTCGGCTGAGTTCGAAACGAACGAGGGCGCCGTCGTCGTGAGCAGCGGCGACCACGTGGAGCAGGTGGACCTGCAGACCGAGATGCAGCGCTCGTACCTGGACTACGCCATGGCCGTGATCGTGGGCCGTGCGCTGCCGGACGTGCGCGACGGTTTGAAGCCCGTGCACCGCCGCGTGATCTACACGATGTTCGACGGCGGTTACCGCCCCGAGCGTTCTTTCAACAAGTGCGCGCGCGTGGTCGGCGACGTGATGGGTAACTATCACCCGCACGGTGACTCCGCGATCTACGACGCCCTGGTGCGTCTGATCCAGGGCTGGATCATGCGCTACCCGCTCGCGCTGGGCCAGGGTAACTTCGGTTCGCCCGGTAATGACGGCGCTGCGGCCCCGCGTTACACCGAGACCAAGATGGCGCCGCTGGCCATGGAGATGGTCCGGGACATCCACGAGGACACCGTGGATTTCCAGGACAACTACGACGGCAAGCAGCAGGAACCCACCGTCCTGCCGGCGCGCTTTCCCAACCTGCTGGTCAACGGTTCCTCCGGCATTGCCGTGGGTATGGCCACCAACATTCCGCCGCACAACCTGCGCGAGGTGGCGGACGGCGTGCAGTGGTACCTCAAGAACCCCACCGTGGATCGCGAGACCCTGCTCGAAGAGCTCATCAAGCGGGTCAAGGGTCCGGACTTCCCCACGGGAGCTCAGATCCTGGGGCACAAGGGCATCGAGGACGCTTACCGCACCGGTCGCGGGTCCATCACCATGCGCGCGGTGGTCAATGTGGAGGAGATCCACGGTCGCACGTGCCTGGTGATCACCGAGTTGCCGTACCAGGTGAACCCGGACAACCTGGCCGTGAAGATCGCTGACCTCGTCAAGGACGGCCGCGTGCAGGGCATCGCGGACATGCGCGACGAGACCTCCGGTCGTACCGGTCAGCGCCTGGTGATCGTGCTCAAGCGCGATGCCGTTCCCAAGGTGGTGCTCAACAACCTCTACAAGCACACCCAGCTGCAGGAGAATTTCTCCGCGAACATGCTGGCGCTCGTGGACGGTGTGCCGCGCACCCTGTCCCTCGATGCGTTCGTGCACCACTGGGTCACGCACCAGATGGAAGTCATTGTGCGTCGCACCCGGTACCGCCTCAGGCAGGCCGAGGAAGAAGCGCACATTCTGCGCGGGCTCCTCAAGGCACTGGACGCCCTGGACGAAGTCATCGCGCTGATCCGCCGTTCTCCCACCGTGGAAGAAGCCCGCAACGGGCTCATGGAGCTGCTCGACATCGACGAGCCCCAGGCCCAGGCGATCCTCAACATGCAGCTGCGCCGCTTGGCCGCCCTTGAACGTCAGAAGATCCAGGATCGCCACGCGGAGCTCGAGCGACTCATCGCGGAGTACCAGGCGATCATCTCGTCCGAGGACCGCCAGCGCGAGATCATCTCCGAGGAGCTCGCCGAGATCGTCAACCACTACGGTGACGATCGCCGCAGCGAGATCCTCTTCGGTTACGACGGCGACATGTCCATGGAAGACCTCATTCCCGAAGAGGAAGTGGTCGTCACCATCACTCGCGACGGGTACGTCAAGCGCACCCGCTCGGACGAGTACCGCTCGCAGCACCGCGGTGGCCGTGGCATCAAGGGCGCACAGTTGCGCGGCGGTGACGTGGTGGAGCACTTCTTCGTCACGACCACGCACAACTGGATCCTGTTCTTCACCACGTTCGGTCGCGTATACCGCGCCAAGGCGTACGAGCTGGTCGAAGCCGGCCGCGACGCCAAGGGCCAGCACGTGGCCAACCTGCTGGAGTTCCAGCCGGACGAGCGCATCGCGCAGGTCATGCAGTTGCGCACCTACCAGGACGCTCCGTACCTGGTGCTCGCCACCCGCCGCGGCCTGGTCAAGAAATCGCGCCTCTCGGACTATGACACCAACCGCACCGCCGGCGTCATCGCCATCAACCTGCGCGACGACGACGAGCTGGTCTTGGCCATGCTTGCCACTCCCGCGAACGACATCATGCTGATTTCGCGCCTGGGCCAATCGTTGCGTTTCACCGCCGACGACGACGCCCTGCGTCCCATGGGTCGCGCGACCTCCGGTGTAACCGGCATGAAATTCCGCGACGGTGACGAGTTGCTGTCCGCTAACGTGGTTACCGACGACGCGTACGTGTTCGTGGTGACCGAGGGTGGCTACGCCAAACGCACCGCGGTCAGCGAGTACCGCGTGCAGGGCCGCGGCGGTCTGGGCATCAAGGTCGCCAAGCTTGCCGATGATCGAGGTGGCCTGGTGGGCGGTCTGATCGTGGGCGAAGCGGACGAGGTCCTCGTGGTCATGTCCGGTGGCAAGGTGGTCCGTTCCAACGTGGCAGAGGTTCCCGCTCGCGGGCGCGACACGATGGGCGTGATCTTCGCCAAACCTGGTCCCTCGGATCACATTGTCGGAGTTGCTCACAACGCCGAACGAGAGATCGAGAAAAAGGTTGATTCCGAGGCGGAGGAGGGCGGCGACGTCGTCCCCGAGGAAGCTCAGGAAGACGCAGCGGACCAGGGCATTGATGTCGAGGCAACCTCGGACGATGCAGTAGCGTTGGAAAACAACGACAACGGAGGTGAAGCATGAGTGCAAGCTCAGCCTCAAAGGGCGCCAAGCCCGCGAAGAACTCTTCGGTGAGTCCCGCCAAGGGCGGCACCACAACCGCGGAGAAGAAGCAGGCCACGCCCGCTGCGAAGAAGCCTCAGAACCAGTCCAACAAGGGACTGGTTCGCCCCGCACCCCGCGCCAAGGTGCGCCGCGCGCGGCTCGTGGTCTCCAAGGTCGACACCTGGTCGGTGCTCAAGCTCGCGTTCCTGCTCTCCGTTGCACTGGGCATCATCACGGTCGTGGCATCGCTGGTGCTGTGGCTCGTGCTGAACCTCACCGGCCTGTTCGACGGCATCAACGAGATGCTGTCGATGCTTGGCGGCAACGCCGGCGGCACGGACATCAAGGAATTCCTCTCCCTGGGCAACGTGGCGCTGTTCGCGACGATCATCTCCGTGGTCAACGTGATTCTGCTGACCGCACTGTCCGTGCTGGGAGCTCTGTTGTACAACATTGCGGCCGCACTGATCGGCGGTATCGGGGTGACCCTGACCGACGACTGATCGGTCCACGATTTGGCGCCGGGGGAAACCTCCGGTAAAGTTTCAGCTCGGTCAACCAAGAAGTTAGCTTGTTGGTCGACCGTGCTACGGGCGTATAGCTCAGACGGTTAGAGCGCTTCGCTGATAACGAAGAGGTCCCAGGTTCAATTCCTGGTACGCCCACTCAACTGAGTTCACGAGTAAAATCGTGTGGAGGTAGCGATGAAGACACGAATTGCAGCACTGGCTGCACTCGCAGGTCTGTCCGTCGCAGCTTTCAAGGCTTGGCGCGAGGCAGAAGCCAAACGCGAAGCATGGGACTCAGCTGTAGATCCCGTCGACTGAACGGTCAAGGGATTTGGCTCACCTGCTGGTGAGCCACAAATGAATACGGGGCCTTAGCTCAGTTGGTAGAGCGCCGCCTTTGCAAGGCGGATGTCAGGAGTTCGAATCTCCTAGGCTCCACAATCAAAACCTCCGGGTTCCTGTTGCGACAGGGGCCCGGAGGTTTTTTGGTGCCGGGTGCAACCTGGTTGGCGTCGCCGCCTTGCTCGGCGCGGTGGGTTCACCCTGGTCGACGGTAGAACCGCTCCCGCCGCCCGGCCTGCAAAGGGATCGACGTTGCGACCCGAAAAACCCGATTTTCTGGTTCTAACGTGCATCAGTTTGCGGGGCGGGCTGCTCGAGCGGCGTTGGCGTAAGAAACATTGCAGAACCTCCTTGCCACAGTGGTGTATCAATCCGCCCGAACAGTTAACGCGTGAAATACTGACGAACAATTGCTGTGACCCCCCTCATGATTGCCAAGTCAGTGGAGTAGCCGAATGCGCGATAAAACACCTTTTCTGCCGGATCCATCGGTGAATCCTCATGAGCAATTGGAACGGATCAAAAAGTGGCGCATCATTGGGCCGGGTCTGGTCGTTGCAGCCACCGGTGTGGGTGCAGCAGACATGGTTGCAACCCTGACCGCCGGTTCCCGCTACGGCTACACGCTGCTGTGGGCGGTGGTCGTGGGCACCATCATGAAGATCGTTCTGGTGGAGGGCGCGGGCCGTTACTCACTGTCCAGCGGCCGCACGATCTTCGAGGGCTGGCGCTCGCTGGGGCGTTGGACGTCCTGGTACTTCGGTCCGTACATCCTCATCTGGGGCTTCGTGTATGGCGCGACCGCCATGTCTTCATCCGCACTTCCCTTGGCTGCGCTGTTCCCGTTCCTGCCGCTGTGGGCTTGGGCCATCATGATGGGCCTGATCGGTTTTGGCATTGTGTGGATGGGGCGTTATGCCGCGGTAGAGAAAATCACCGCCGCCATGGTGGGCATCATGTTCCTGGTCATGGTGGGTCTGGCGATCATCACGCTGCCCAACATCCCCGAGATGCTCAAGGGTCTGATCCCCGTGATCCCCCAGGGCGGCGTGGTTTACACGCTCGCACTCGCCGGTGGCGTGGGTGGCACCATCACTCTCGCGGCGTACGGTTACTGGCTGCGCGAAAAGGGCTGGCACCAGCCCCGCTGGATGCGCGTCATGCAGCTCGACAACGCCGTGGCATATGCCATTACCGGCATCTTTGTGCTCGCCATGCTGGTCGTGGGTGCTGAGGTGCTCTACTCCGCCGGTTACGCCATCAGCGCCGGCGACCGCGGCCTGCTCGACCTCGACGCCGTGCTGCGCGAACGCTACGGCGACGTGATCGGTGTGATCTTCCTGATCGGCTTCTGGGCCGCGTCCTTCTCGTCGGTGGTGGGCGTGTGGTCCGGCGTCTCGCTCATGTTCGCCGATTACTGGGGCAACATTCGCAACCGTCCCAAGGACCACCCGGACACCCGCAACGGCGGCAAGTACTTCAAGTTCTACCTGCTGTGGCTCACATTCCCGCCCATGCTTCTGCTCCTGCTGGACCGGCCTGTGTTCCTGATTCTGCTGTACGGCGTGCTGGGCGCATTGTTCATGCCGTTCCTTGCCGTAACACTGCTGGGACTGCTCAACACCTCGCGCACCCCCAAGAACTGGCGCAACGGCATGTTCACGAACGCCGTGCTCGTCATCTGCGCCGTGCTGTTCGGCATCCTGGGCATTTACCAAGTCTGGGACACCGTCTCGGGCGCCTTTTCCTAGCGACACCGGGTCGTGCCCCACGGCCTTAAACGCCGACGCCGCCGGTGCCCCTTCTCGGGGCCCGGCGGCGTCGCTGTGTTTCTAGCTAGCGCGGAGCTGGCTCAGATCACTTGTTGTTGTCCTCGGGCTTGGAACCCTTGATCTGTTCCTTGACCTCGTTGACGGTCTGCTTGGCATCCTCGGCGACGGACTTGGCGCCGTCAGATGCGCGGTGAGCAGCCTGGGAAGTGGTGCCCTGATCGTTCACCGGAGCGGTCGGATCCTTGATGTCGTCAACCTTGGCACCCTGGCCTGCGGCCACGGTGGTGGAGTTGTTGACCGGGGAAGCGGACACGCGCGGGGACGTGGTGGCCGGGGTCTTCCAGGGATCCTGGACCGGGCGGGAAGCGCGCCATGCGGCAACGCCGGCCACGGCACCGGCAGCGATCAAACCGAGGATCAACAGACCCTTATTGCCGCCCTGAGCCTTCTTCTGCTTCTTGGCGTACTCCTTGGCGGAGTTGCGGGCAGCCTTCTGGATGCGCTTGACGGTCTTCTTGTCACCGGTGAGCTTGGTGACCAGAGCGTCGAACTGATCCGAGGTGTCTGCATCGGCGACCTTGGCGGCCAGAGCCGCCACGGCGCCGTCGTACTTGCCCTGAGCCGCAGCGCGACCCTTGGCGGTGTTCTTTGCGGCCTTTGCGGCCAGCGGTGCGGCGGTGGCTGCACCGGCAGCGGCGGCCTTCTCGCTGCGTGCCTTCACGGTGCCGCCCAGTTCCTGAGCCTTACCCAGGCCCTCCTGAACGTACGGGCCGGAAGACTGAACACCGGTGGCCAGGGCGGATGCGCCCGTCTCGACACCGTGCTGCAGCTTGGTCCCCAAGTGACCGATTTCGTTGGACAGCCATGCGCCGGCGTCCACGACCTTTGCCTCGGCACCCTTCTGCGCCAGCTTGGCCTTCTTCTGGCTCTTGCTCTTGAACAAGCTCATAACGTGTCCCTCCTGAAGTAGTGACATTAAAAAGCTCCACAATCAGCATACGGGCTTATTAGTAGCTCACGAGGGCTCAATCAGCGGATTCATGGGCTTTTCACTGTGCGCTGAACGGCTCCCCGCGCCCCTGACGCGCTCCGGGGAGCGTGCCACAATGACACCATGACTGCTATTGCCACGCACAAGGCGACCATCCACACCAACCACGGCGACATTGTGGTGGACCTCTTCGGTAACCACGCACCCAAGACCGTGAAGAACTTCGTCGGCCTGTCGGACGGAACCCAGGAATGGGCCGATCCCCGCACGGGTGAGAAGCAGAACGGTCCCCTCTACAAGGACGTCGTGTTCCACCGCATCATCAAGGACTTCATGATCCAGGGCGGTGACCCGCTGGGCCAGGGCATCGGCGGCCCCGGTTACAACTTCGATGACGAGATCCACCCGGAACTCAACTTCAACGCTCCGTACATGTTGGCCATGGCCAACGCGGGTCTGCGTAACGGTCGCGGCACCAACGGCTCCCAGTTCTTCATCACCACCGCACCCACCACCTGGCTGCAGGGCAAGCACACCATCTTCGGTGAGGTTGTGGATGAGGATTCCAAGAAGGTCGTTGACGAGCTCAACAACGTTCGTACCGGCGGTCAGGACCGCCCCGTGGAGGATGCCGTGATCACCTCCATCGATATCGAGCAGCTCTGACCTCGATAGTCTTTTCGTAGACAAAGCCCACCCGTTGATCGGGTGGGCTTTGTTGTAGCTATGACCAGTGAATATACGGGAGCAGACATGAACGAGAATCCTCAAGAGGACCCCAACGACCGGCAAGACCCGTGGGGCGATCGGCCCGTTCCTGCCCCGCAGTACGGCCAGTACATCTCGGGTCCTCAAGGTGGTCCCGGTGGGCAGCACCCGTCCGGTCAGCATGACCCGACCCGCGGCCCGCAGCAGCCTGAGCGACGCGGCGGTCCCGGGATTCAACGACGACGCCGCGGGGACGGCATGCCGGTCTCGTGGACCATCATCGGACTGTGCGTGGCCGTGTGGGGCGTCCAATGGCTGGTCTACGCGACCACTCCCTACAACCTGGCGTCCATTCTGGGATACGCCCCGGTGCTCACCACGTCCGAGCCGTGGCGCATGCTCACCTCCGGGTTCGTGCACTCCATGCCATCACCCATTCACTTGCTGTTGAACATGTACACGCTCTACCTGTTCGGTCGGATGCTCGAGCCCCTGCTCGGATCCTGGCGGATGCTGGTCCTGTTCGTGCTGTCCGTGCTCGGAGGGTCTCTGGGTGTCCTGTTCTTGGGTCAGCCAAACATGCTGGTGATCGGGGCCTCCGGTGGAGTCTTCGGCCTGTTCGGTGCGCTGTTCATCTTCATGCGCCACTTCAAACGCAACATCACGCCCATCGTGGTGCTCATCGTGATCAACCTGGCCTTCGGGTTCTTGGTGGGTGGTATCGCGTGGCAGGCACACGTGGGCGGACTGATTGTGGGCGCGCTCGTGTCGCTGACGATGCTCCCGGGGCTGCGAAAGCGTCGCTGAGCGGAGTTCTCCACAGGGGTTGTCCACACCTGTTAACAACTTACAAACATGTAATTCCACAGCTGTGAACAACCCTGTGGATACCGGAAAACCAGGCTCTGGGAGCCCTGTGGAGTACATGTTGTTCGGGATATGCACAATGTTCTCCACACCTGTGGATAACTTTCGTACACGGGCTGGGGAGAATTACACGTTCAGTCCGCAATTGCCCCGCCCGTCAGATTGACGACCGTTCCGGTGATGGCTCCCGCACGATCAGAGGCCAGGAACGCGGCTGTCTCCGCAACGTCGGAGAGCGTGGGCAGCCTTTTCAGCAGCGTAGCTTGCGCCATGCCGTCGTCCAGGAACTGCCGGACGGTTTGCCCACCCGACTCGGCGAACGGTTTGCCCACCCGACTCGGCGAACGGTTTGAAGAGTTCCTGGGTGTAGGAATCGGCCTCCGGCGCATCGGTCACGGCATGAGGCCGGATGTCCACGACCCGGATGTTGCGGGGTGCCAGCTCCGCGGCCAACAGGCGAGAGAAGGCCTCCTTCCCGGCGGCGCTCACGCCGTGGCCCAGGATTCCGCCGACCGTCAGCTTGGCTCCGGGTTCCGACAGAGAAATGATGACACCGGGGCGGTCGCCACCCATGTGGCGTGCCACAGCTTGGCTCGTGATGAAGCTGGCCTTCAGGAAGTCATCGATCGGATGCATGAATTCTTCAACCGAGAGTTCGGCCAGCACTTTTCCTTGATCGTGCATGATGCTCACGGCGTTGACCGCAATGTCGAGGCGCCCGGCCGTAGCCGCAATGGCATCAGCGTGCGCGTTAACGGCTTGTGGATCCAAGACATCCACCTGGGCCGTCTCGACAGCACCGCCTACCGCGGCAATGTCGCTGGCCACAGCGTCAAGTTTGGATTGCGTGCGACCGGCGAGAAAGACTCTCGCTCCTTCCCGGGCGAATACTCGTGCGATGGCACCGCCAATAGCGCCACCACCTCCGTAGATCACAGCATTTTTCTTGTCCAGCATTAGGGCGCTCATGAGACTCCTCCAAGGAGTTCGCCTGGTGACAGGCTTCGAACGGCCTAAGCATTGAACTGGGCCATGACCGCTCTGAATGTGATGATGCCAATAGTAATACTGCTTACTATTTTCGTCTCGGAGAGCGCCTGATTCTTGGTGAATCGCACCACAAGTAGTTCACGGGGCGAACAAAAACCGGCACCCTTGTAGACGCACCTCAATACTCGGTGCTCAAAACCCACCCCTCGAAAGGTTCTGCCCGTATGCCCGAGATGACTCCCGCCCGCCGCAGGTTCGCCCTGTTCGCACTTGCCCTGGGCGGATTTGGTATCGGGTGTACGGAGTTCGTCTCCATGGGTTTGTTGCCTCAGATCGCACAGGACATGTTGGGGGAGACGTACACGGCCTCACCCGAGCAGGGCATTGCCCAAGCGGGCTGGTTGATCAGCGCCTACGCCCTGGGTGTCGTGGTGGGCGCACCACTGATCTCTGTTCTGGTGGCTCGCGCGTCCCGGACCACCATGCTTCTCGTCATGGCGGTGGCCCTGTTGGTGGGCAACGTGGCCTCTGCAGTGGCGCCGGAATTCGAAACCCTCATGGTCATGCGTTTCCTGGCGGGCCTGCCGCACGGTGCGTACTTCGGCCTGGCATCGCTGGTCGCCGCGGACGTCATGGGCCCCGGCAACCAGGCCAAGGGTGTGGCGCTCGCGCTGTCCGGACTCACGGTGGCCAATGTGGTGGGCGTTCCCACCATGACCGCGCTGGGTCAGGCTTATGGCTGGCGCGCGGCGTACGTTGCCGTGGCCGTGGTGTTCCTGGTGACCGTGGCTGCCCTGTGGTTCACGGTCCCCTCTCAGCGGCCCATTGCCGGGTCCAGCCGCAGGGGAGAAATGTCCGCACTGCGCTACGGGCAGGTGTGGATCGTCATGGGTGTTGCCGCGATCGGTTTCGGTGGGTTCTTCGCGATCTTCAGTTACCTCACCCAGATGAGTCGCGAACTCGCATACCTACCCGGCGGGGCTGTGCCGTGGTTACTGGCCACCGTGGGTATCGGCATGACCGTGGGCAATATCGCCGGCGGCATCAGCGCGGACCGCTATCCCAAGCAATCCATGATCATCGGGTTCCCGATGCTCGCCCTGGTGATGCTGGCTGTGTGGGCACTCGTGGGCAACCCTGTGGGAATCTTCGTGGCGGGACTGGCCATGGGTCTGGCCAACTCATTCGTCATGCCGTCCATTCAGAGCTGGCTCATCGACGCCGCCGGGGAAGCACGGTTGCTGGGTGCCTCGTTGAATCACTCGGCCTTCAACGTGGCCAACTCCATTGGCGCGGTCCTGGGTGGCGCGGTAATTTCCGCGGGCTTCGGCTACCGCTCGCCGGCACTCGTCGCGTTCGTCCTGGTGATCGTGGGTGGGCTCCTCGCCCTCTACGGGGCCAAACGGCAGAAGGGCTTGGCGCGCCGTCACCGGACCACGGTCGAAATGGAAATTACGGAACCAGGAACTGGCCGAACACCAGTAGTTTCGTCGAGTCGATGAGCAACAGCAGTGCGGCGAGAGCCAGCGCCACCGTGACGGCCACCGACGCATAGGGCTGGATGACCCGCCACCACCGCGTCATGGTGTCGGCCACGCCGCGCTGCCGACCGACCAACGTCACCACGGCAAGCAACGTCAACGGGAACTGACTGATGAGCGCCCACGCCACCCAGCCCGCTCCAGCGACGGGTGCAGCCTGGGTCGCAGACGCTGCCACGAACAGATCGAACGGCACATCGAAGATCACAATGGCCACGAACACCGCGGCAGTGATGTACAGGCCCCACGCTGAGCGGGGCTTCTCGATGTCACGATCCTCGTCGCGAGCCTCCGCCCGGTCACGCGACGCTCGAAGAACTCTGAGCACGACATAACCGGCAAGGGCCAACCCCAGGGAGAGTTCGATCCACGCTGCCGTGGTGCCCTGTCTGACCAGTTCGTGCCAGTGGATGTCGAGCAATTGCCGCCCCACCCATTGCGTGAGCGCGAAACCCCAGAGCGCCGTGCCGCCCAGCAGCAACGTGGTGGCACCCAAAACATGCCGACGCCGCACACCGGCACCCAACGCGGCGGCCATGATGAGCATGGGTGCGGGATCGAAGCCGCCCGCCGCGGTGGTCAGGGTGGAGACCAAATATTCCTGGATGGTCATATGCGCTCACCACGGACAAGAAGAGGGGTATCAGCGACTGCCGATGACCGAGGGATCGAGACCACGCGCGTCACGTTACATCACGTGGACAACGGGGCGAGCGGCGTCGTCGGGCACGGCGCGACGCAAGATCTCGTGGACCATGGACGCCGTCTGGCCCTGGCCCCAGAGCAGGAACCTGAGATAGTTGCGGATGGGTGAACCTGACGACCACTCGAGGTAGAGATCCGGTGGCACGCCCGTCTCGTCACGGATCCACAACGCCACCCCCGCCAGGCACGTGGGGACCGAGGAACCGTCCACGTGGATGACTCGGTGTGAGCCTACGGTGCGCGAAACCAAGGACACCTTGTCGGAGAAATCGGACGGATCCCGCAGTTTGACCTCCACGAACCACACGTCCGCATCCTCCACCAGGGCGTGGGACAGGCGCTCGGTCATCAGTTTCTCCCGGTAGTCCTCGTCAGCGTCGGAGGGGTCGGGATTGTGCGGGATCAGCTGGATGGCGTGGCCCTGTGCCGTGACCATCGAGGCGCGCAAGGCAGAATCGGCCCGCAGATCCGTGATGCGCAGTTCCGAGGCGCGCCACACGCGGGACGCGAAGGAAATCACCAGAATGCAGACCACGAAGACCGCCGCGATCTTGATGCCGTCCGGGCGCTCCACCACGTTGGCGATGGTTGTGTAGAGGAAAACCGCGGTGACCAGTCCGTACCCCCACGCGAGGCGCGGCCGCCCGTGATGTCTCGCGGACAGTGTCACCGCCAGCGCCGCGGAGGTCATGAGCACCAACACCCCGGTCGCATAGGCGCCGCCCTGGGCATCCACGTCCGCGTCGAAGATCCACGTGATGATGAAGGCCACCAGCGTGAAGACCAGAATCAACGGACGCACGGCGCGAGTCCACTCCGGAGCCATGCCGTAACGGGGCAGGTAGCGGGGTACAAGGTTCAACATTCCGGCCAGTGCGGAGGCCCCGGCGAACCACAGGATCAAGATGGTGGACAGGTCGTAGGCGCTGCCGAAAACCGGTCCCATGTACTCGTGCGCCACGTAGGCCAGCGCGCGCCCGTTTGCCTCGCCACCGGCGGCGAATTCCTGCGGCGGAATCAGCAGCGTGGTGACCATGGATGAGCACAGGAGCATCACGGCCATGATTGCGGCGGCCAGCGTGAGCATCTTGCGGGCACCTCGGATGCGTCCGGCAACGGCACCGTGCTTGCCCGCGACACTGTGATGGTCAGCTTTGCCGGGGTGGTCGCGACCGCGGCCGGCCGACTGTGTCGTGTCGCTGGGGTCGGCGCCGTCGACGACGTCATGCGCGGCCTTGGTAGCGCTGCCGCCGCCGGCGGTGGATCCCGGGTGGATCTGTGTCATGACGGACACCCCGGTCTCGTAGCCGGACATGCCCAGGGCGAGTTTCGGGAAGACCACGATCGTCAGGAGCAGGGCCATCCAGGGATTGGAGTGCTGGGTGGTCAGCGCGGTGGTCCATCCGGCGAGGAACTCCGGGTGGGCCAAAATCTGCTGAAACCCCACGACCATCACCGCCATGTTGAGGGCCAGATAGATCGGGACTAGGAACACGGCCAAGGCAATGGCCTCGCGAAATCCCTTGAGGAACACCGCCGCGAGGAGCGTGATCAGCCCGAACGTGATCCACAGCTTGGCACCGGTGCCGTGCATCGGCATCACGGGGTTGTCCACCAGGTGGGTTGCGGCGTCCGCGGATGACAGGGTGATGGTGATCATGAAGTCCGTGCACGCAAAGCCCAGGAGCACCAGGACGGCAATTTTCCCGTTCCACCGCGGGAGCAGTTTCTCCAGCATGCGGATGGACCCCGCGCCGTGAGGGCTGACCGCAGCCACCCACCGATACACCGGGAGCGCGCCGCACAGGGTCACGAGCACCAGAACCAACGTGGCGATGGGCGCCAGCGAACCCGCCGCGACCGCTGCGATGCCGGGCTGATAGCCCAGCGTGGAGAAGTAGTCGACACCGGACAGACACATCACGGCCCACCACGGACGGGTCCGGGTGCTCTCGCGCGGGCGCTGATGCGGCCCGTGATAGGCGGCCGGATCCGGCTGGTCGTTGAACAACCAGGTCCTGAATCGCCGAAACATCGCAGTGGCCATGATGATCCTCCGAAGCGCGGAGCCTCGCGGCGTTTCTGCAACGGAACGAGCCTCCGTGGGGCACAGGATGCGCCCAAGCGCTGGGTGATACCTCACAGCTTATTCCTCGCACGGGCATCCCACACCGGCGGCATGTAGCGTGATCCGCGGGGGAAGTTTTTGAGATCAAGGGGGCGACATGGCGGATCACTCTGCGCAGGTGAGTCGTCGCGCGGTAATCCGAGGGGCCTTCGGGCTCACCGTGCTGGGCGCGGGCGCGGTGCTCGCCGGGTGCGGAGCCGCGGAGAAGCTCGGCGTGACCACGGAGTTCAAGACCACCGGGTCGTACGGGGTGTCCGAACTACAGCGGATCGCCTACGGATCGGACGAGAGCACGCAGTACGGAATGCTCGCGGTCCCGGTCCAGGACAACGGCGAACCGGTGAGCGAAGCGGTGCCCGTGGTGGTCATGATCCACGGAGGCAGTTGGGAAGACGCCTCGGACATGTCCTACATGACGGACATCGGCACGGACCTGGTTTCCTACGGGGTAGCCGTGTGGTCCATCGCCTATCGGGGCACCATTCACCCTGATCAGAGGGATCGCGGTCCCGCACGCGCGGGCTGGCCTGCGGCCGGGCACGACGTCGCCGCGGGAGTCGATTTCGTCCCTCGCCTCGCGGAGCACTCGCCGGTGGAGCTCGACGGCCAGCGTGTCGTGCTGCTCGGGCACAGTGCCGGTGGGCACCTGGCCACGTGGGCGACGTCGAGATCGCAACTCGAAGAAGGCCAAGTCGGAGCGGATCCCACGGTGAAACCGATCGGCTGCGTGTCCATGGCGGGCGTGTACGACCTGGACAGCGCGTTCCGCGAAGACGCGAACGACCGGGTGGGAAACCTGATGGGCGGCACACCCGATGAGGAACCCGAAAGGTATGAGGAGGCCTCCCCACAGGAGCTTCTACCCATCGGCATCCCCGTGATTGCGTGTCAGGGCGGTGAGGACGAGCTCATACCGGCGCACCAGGCCGAGGACTATGTCACCGCTGCCAAGGACAAGGGCGATCCGGCAGAGCTCACCGTGGTGGAGGATGCGGACCACAACGCGTGGACCGTGCTCGAGCACCCGGCGTGGGCGGAAGCCAGAGGGCACACGCTGCGCTTGGCCGGTCTATGACCGCAGTGCCGCGAAATACGGTGACACCTGGCCGAGCCATTTGAGAGAAGTCTCGATCTGTGCGGTCCACAGGGGAACTCTGTGGCCCCCGGTCTGGGACGTATTAATAGCCAGTCCCGTGGGATCTTTCACCGTTTCCTTGAATTTCTCCACCGCTTTGATAGCCGGGGTATCTTCGCCGCCGGTGAAGAACCAGATATTCACATCGGGGCTATTCTTTTCCACTACTTTGCCCAGGTCGTATCCCGCGGGGTCTGCGGTCACCCATTCTTGACCTTTACTGTAATCCGGGGCGAAATATCCGGCCATGTTAATGCTGTTTCCCCAGATCTCCGGATGGCGCACGGTGAACATGGACGAACACCAGCCGCCCGCGCTGTAACCGAAAGTGGACCACGCCTGCGGATCATCGGAAACTCGCAAGTTCTCGCGAATCCACGAGACCACGTCCTGGCTCACGAATGTCTCGTATTTTCCGTGATTGCCGTCCACGCACTCAGTGTCGTGATTGCCGGGAAAGACATCGGGGATTACCACAATGGGTTCTCGCACGGCAGAGTCGCGCACCGCAGTCTTAATATGTTGATCGAAATTCATGGATTTGCTGTAGGTCTTCACGCTCCCGGGAAATCCTGTGAACGCTGTAATGACGGGGAATGCGCGATCCTTGTCCGTGAAATACGACGGGGGTAACCAAACGGTAACTTGCTGCGTGACCTGCGACTCCTTGCCCGATAATTCGAAAGTCGCCCATTGTCCGCCGGTGGCAGAGGGATCCACCTGCGCACCGATCTGCTGACTGCCCCGCGGATCGAGTTGGGTGTTCGTGAACGGGGCGTGAGGTAGTTCCGCGGCGGTAGCTCGGGTGGGAGCGGTGAGCCCGGCCGTTTGGGTGGCGACCGACCCGCCGTCCCCTCCCGTGGCCAGGTCTCCCCAATTGCCGTACCACTGGTTGTCGTTGTTGAGCTTGAGGAAGATGACCAACAGGGTCAGAATCGTGACCAGCGCTATCGACACGAACTGGATGATGTATCTGGACGCGCCGGGCTTCCGATACCGCGGTACGAGAAACACGGCCACGAAAAGCACAATCGCCGCCAATGTAACGACCATCACGAAAACTGGCCAGCCTGTTAATTCGAAAAAACTCATATCGTCGCTCTTCTCTTGGAGATTTCATACTGTGGTCGGATGTCGCCCGATGCCCACAAGAAATAGAAATAGAGTGTCGCCGATGCACACATAGTAATTCGAAGAGAGTCGAGTGAATGACCAAAGAGTCAAACAGCAGGAAGTTGGCAGGTGACCCCCAGCTAACGGGGGAATCCGGACAGCGTAACTTCCAGCTGCCCACCCCGGCACAAGAACGGGGTGCGCGCATCCTCACGTGGGTGTTCGCCATGGCCACGCTGCTCGGTCTCATCCTGACCGTCATGCAATGGCTGGCCGTCATTTCCCCGGTGCCGTACATGGTGCTGGGGGCGCTGAACCTGCCTGTCTCGCCCTCCCTGGCCTCGGTCGCACTGTTGGCCTTGGTCACGGGGGCGTTGATCCGCCGGAAGCGGATCGCCCTGGTCCTGGTCGCTGTGCTGCAGGTCCTGGGAGTGTTCGGATCGGTGTTGAATCTGTTGGACGCGGCCGAGGTCGGGATCCAGGAAACACTGGCAGACCCACTGACCCGGGGCTTCTTCGTGATGGATGTGACCGCACTGGTGGTGGGCGTGTCCACGTTGGTGTTGGCCTGGTGGATGCGAGCGGCCTTCCCTGGCCGCACCAGGGCCAGGAGCACCGTTGCCGCGATGGTCACGCTCGTGGTGGGTGCCCTATTCACTGTGGCGATGACTCACGTGATCCTGCTGATCTCCACGGAGTCGGCCAGCGATGACGGTCGTGTGCTCGTGGAAGCGATCAATCGGGGTTTGGGGATCTACTCACCCAACCCGCAGTTCAGGCACCAAGTGCCCGATTGGTTGCCCGGCCTGGTGTCGGTGCTGCTCGCGCTCACGTTGGTGGCCGCGGTGTTCATGTTCTTGCGTTCCAGCTCCAAGGAGACCACCTGGACGCCCCGGCAAGAAGTCGCGTTGCGCACCTTGCTCGCGCAGTACGGGGATCAGGATTCGCTGGGCTACTTCGCCACTCGGCGCGACAAGAACGCCGTGTTCTCCCCGGATGGTCGCGCGGCCATCACCTATCGGGTCGTGGGGCAGGTGTGCCTCGCCTCTGGCGACCCCGTGGGTGACCGAGCGAATTGGCCCGCCGCGGTGAAGGCCTGGTTGGGGCATGCCCGTTACTACGGGTGGACTCCGGCAGTCACGTCCGCCTCTGCGGATGGCGCCCGCGCTTTCGCCGCCCAGGGAATGGGCGTTCTGGTCATGGGTGACGAGGCCGTTCTGCATCCGGAGCGCTTCTCACTGGCCAATTCGTCCATGACCAACGTGCGCCGCGCGGTTCGCCATGCTCGGCAGCGCGGGCTGGAAGTCGAGATCAGCAACCACGATGCACTGTCTGCGGAGGCGCTCGCGGAGTTGGGTGCGCTCGCCGATCAGTGGCGCGGGGACGAGCCGGATCGCGGGTTTTCGATGGCCTTGAATCGTTGGGGTGACCCCGCAGACGGGGATTGCACCGTGGTGGTGGCCCGCGACGAACACGGTCAGGTCAAGGGTTTGTTGTCGTTCGTGCCTTGGGGGCGGCGCGGTTTGTCCCTGGATGTCATGCGACGCTCCCCGGACGCCCCCAACGGCACCACGGAACTGATGGTGTCCGAACTCATGAATTTCGGTGCCGCTCGCGGAATTCGTGAGGTGTCCTTGAACTTTGCGATGCTGCGCGGTGTCTTCGCCGATGCCGAAGAGCTGGGTGCCGGCGTGATCACGCGCTTCAACTCGTCGGTGCTGGGATTCCTGGATCGCTTCTTCCAGCTCGAGAGCCTTTACCGCGCCAACGCCAAGTACCTCCCCGAATGGTTCCCGCGTTACGCATGCTTTGACAGCGCGCTTTCGCTGCCTCGCATGGCGTCCACCACCGCGCAGGTCGAGGGATTCCTGCCCTCGCCGTTCGTGCGTTCCGCACCGGATCGCCAGCTCGACGACGCCGCTCTGGCCGCCATTCGCGAGCTCGATCACGAACCGCCTCGCTTGCGTGAACTCGCACCGCGGCGATCGCAGCAGACCCGGCATCGTTTGCGCCACGCGCGAGCGCTCGCGGAAGCTGGCATCGCCCCCTATCCGGTGGGTTTGGCCCCGGCAATCTCCGTGGCGGAACTGATGGCCCGTCGGGAGGCGGGCGAAGCGTCGTCGTCGTCCGTGCGTGTGAGCGGCAGGATCCGCAAGCTCCGTGACCACGGCGGCGTGCTGTTCATGGACCTCACGGACGCGGGGCGCACGGTGCAGGTGGTGCTCGACCGCGAGCGCATGGACGATACCTGGAGCGTGCTGCGCGTCAATCTGGATTCCGGGGACCTGGTGGTCGTGGACGGTGACTGGGGTGTCTCGCGCAATGGCACGGAATCCGTGCTCGCGCGGCACCTGACCATGGCGTCCAAGGCGCTGCAACCGGTGCCGTGGGAGAGCTTCGAGGACCCGGAGGCGCGGTTGCGCAAGCGGTCGACCGATCTGTTGGTGCACCCCGGGAAGCTGGAACTGCTGAAGCAGCGCTCGCTGGCCATGGAAACGGTGCGCGACTACCTCACGGATCAGGGATTCCGCGAGGTCGAAACTCCGGTGCTCAACACGGTGCACGGCGGTGCGTCCGCCAGGCCGTTCAAGACGTTCATCAACGCGTACGGGATGGACCTGTCGCTGCGGATCGCGCCGGAACTGTATTTGAAGCGGCTGTTGGTCGCGGGGGCGGGGCCCATCTTCGAGATTTCGCGTAACTTCCGCAACGAGGGCGCGGATGCCACGCACAACCCGGAGTTCACCTCGCTCGAGGCGTACCTGCCCTACTCGGACTACATGGACATGAAGCGGCTGACGGAGGCGCTCATCAAGCAGGTGGCCGTAGCGCTCCACGGATCCGCGGTGCTGCCACTGCGCGACGTCCGCGATCCGGAGGCGGCTCCCGTGCTGACGGATGTGTCCGGACCGTGGCCGGTCGTGACCGTGACGGATGCCGTGAGTCGAGCCGTGGGGCAGGACGTCAGCATCCACACGGACTTCGAGACACTGCTGACCATCGCCGCAGACCACGGTGTGGAGATCGGGCCCGGCATGGGTCCGGGTGCGGTGCTGGAAGAGCTTTACGGTGAACTGGTGGAACCGCAGACCATCGAGCCCACGTTCTACTGCGATTTCCCCCTGGAAACCTCGCCGCTCACCGCGCCCCACCGGAGCGAGGAGGGGCTCGTGGAACGCTGGGACTTGGTGGCCAACGGCATGGAACTCGGTACCGCGTACTCGGAGATGACCGATCCCGTGGAGCAGCGCCGTCGCCTGACCGAACAGTCGCTGAAAGCGGCCGCCGGTGACGTGGAGGCCATGGAAGTGGACGAGGACTTCCTGTACGCCTTGGAAACCGGTATGCCGCCCGCTGGCGGCCTGGGCATCGGTTTGGACCGGCTGGTCATGCTCATGACGGACACCACCATCCGCGACGTGTTGTCCTTCCCGTTCGTACGGCCGCAGAAGAACTGACGGACCGAGGTGGAGCGGGTGCTCAGAACCCCTTCAGTGAATAGGCGGCATTCTTGAGGGGTGCCCTCGGATGGGCTGTCGAATACCGTGGGAGCTGGGAGACAACCCGCTCCGCTGGAAAGGCTTGATGAATGCGTGTACTGGTCGTCGATGACGAGGCGGACCTCTCGGAGTCGCTGCGCCGTGGACTCACCAACGAGGGGTTCGTGGTGGACGTGGCCAACGACGGCGTCACCGGTGCGTGGCTGGCCCAGGAGAACCCGTACGACGTGATCGTGCTGGACCTCATGCTGCCCGGTAAGAACGGGTACACGATCCTCAAGGAAATTCGTGCCGCCAAGAACTGGACGCCCGTGTTGATGCTCACCGCCAAGGACGGCGAGTACGACGAGGCCGACGCGTTCGACCTGGGCGCCGACGACTACCTGACCAAGCCGTTCAGCTTCATGGTCCTGGTGGCCCGGTTGCGAGCGCTCATCCGGCGCGGCGCCCCGGAGCGACCGGTCAACATCACCGTGGGCAGCTTGGAACTGGACCCGTCCCGGCACAAGGTCACCCGCGGGGACACGGTGATCGAACTGACCGCCAAGGAATACGTGATCCTGCAGTACTTCATGCAGAACGCGGAGACCGTGGTGTCCAAACTGCAGATCATGGACAACGCGTGGGATGCCGCGTTCGAGGGTTCGGAGAACATCGTGGAGGTCTACGTGGGGTATCTGCGCAAGAAGATCGACGTTCCCTTCGGCCTCAACACGCTGCAGACCGTGCGGGGTATGGGGTATCGACTGGTCGCGGATACCTCCGCGGCATGAGCATGTTGGGCGTGCGCCGGCGGTGGGGCGTGCGGCGCAAGACCACGCTCGCTGCGGCACTGCTCATGATCGTGGTGCTGTTGTTGGCGGGTGTGCTCCTGCTGGAAGTGCTCAAGCGCAACATTGTCTCCACCGCCCATGATCAAGCGGTGACCAGTCAGCAGCAGGTGCTCTCGCGTCTGGTGGACGGGCAGGAGACTCCCGAGAATCGCGTGATCTACGTGTGGTCCCAAGCGGACCCCGAGGATCTGCTGCGCGCGGTGGGCCAACCCGGTGTCCTGGTGCAGCTCACCGATCAGGAGGGCTCGGTCGTGGCCTCCTCACCCGCAATGACCGGGGACATTGATTTGAACTCACCGGCGCTCACCCCGGGTGCCACGTTCGAATCGCGCACCGACGACCAAGGCCTCCTGCGCATCCCCAACGATTTTGTATATGTCTCCGAAGGCATAGTGGTCAACGACGAACCCCACACCTTGGTGGTGGCCGTTCCCGTCAACCTGCAGACCAGTTCCCTCACCGTCGTGGCGGTGTTCGTGCTGGTGGTGGGCCCGCTCCTCGTGATCCTGGGCGCGCTGACCATGTGGTGGCTCACGGGCCGTTCCCTGCGGCCGGTCCGGCGCATCACCGACCAGGTGCGCACCATCGGCGGGTCCAATCTGGACGAACGCGTGGATGTGCCGCCCACCCGCGACGAGATTGCTCAGCTGGCCTCCACCATGAACGCGATGCTGGACCGGCTCCAGGCGTCGGATCAGGCACAACGGCGCTTTGTGGCCGATGCGTCCCACGAGCTGCGCTCGCCGCTGGCCACGTTGTCCACCACGCTGGACGTGGCCCGCAGCGATCCCTCCGGCGAGGCCTGGAAAGAGCTGTCCCCGGTGCTCGTCTCCCAGTCCCAGCGCATGGGTCAGCTCGTGCAGGACCTCCTCACCCTCGCCCGCGCGGACGACGCCGGCCTGGACATGCGCGTTGCCGACACCGACATGGACGAGGTGGTGTCGGACGAGATCGCCCGGATCCGACCCGCACTGGACCAGGAACTGACGGTCTACATCGAGCCGGTGCGCCTGCGTGCGGACGCCTCAAAGCTGCAGCACGTGGTGCGGAATCTGCTGTCCAACGCGGGTCGCCATGCTGAGTCGCTGATCGAGGTGCGGTTGAGCGCGACCGAGACGAATGCGGTGCTCACCGTGATCAACAACGGCGATACGATTGCCCCCGCAGATCAGAACAAGGTCTTCGAACGGTTCGTCCGCCTGGACGCTTCACGAGCCCGGGATACCGGTGGATCCGGATTGGGCCTGGCCATCAGCCGCGAGATCGTGCTCGCCCACGGTGGCACCATCGCGGTCGATGAGGACTCACACGGTCGCTGCCGCTTTACGGTGACCCTGCCCCTCCCGAAGGATGCTCCGTAGCCTCCACGGTGTGCGCCAATAGCCGCTCACTCGTCATGAACACGAGAGCAGCGGAAGCCACCGCGATGATGCGCGGAATGACCTCGCCCAGCAGATCCCGGGTGATGACGTCCGGGAGCAGCCACGTGCACAGGGCCGACACCGAGAAATAGGCCACCACGGCCGCAACGAACACCAGGATCCTGGCCGGGGTGGCGACGCCCTCGAAGAATTCGGGGCGGGAGTGATCGCGCTCGCCTCGCACGAGTCCCATGAAGGATTTGATCGGCACAATCCACTCCTTCGGTCCGCTCGGTGACTTATTGATTACCTCTGACGTCCTAATCTACCCCGGGGTAGATCGCTCTGACATGGCCGAATGGCCAGTCTTCCTGGGCTTTTGCCATCGACGCGGACGACGCCGCTCGGGTACCTTGCGCACGCAAGGTACCCGAGCGGCGTCGTCGGGCGGTGAAAAGCGGGGTTACGGGACGATGGTGAACTTGACCTGGCCGTCGCCGCCGCGTTCGGCGATGCGCAGCACCTCTGCCACCTGATCCAAGGTGTGGGTGGGGCCTAGGCAGTAGTCGACCTCGACCTCGCCGTCGTGGATGCGACGGACAGCCTCGTGGAAGGACTTGAGGCCGGGCTCGGACTGGGCGGCCACGGAACCCTGGAGGCGCACGCACTTGCGGAAGACCTCGAAGATCGGCACGAGAGTAGGTTCGAAGCTTTCGTACAGGCCGAACCAGCCCACGATGCCGCGGTTGGCCACGATGTCCACGGCCTGGGTGCGCAACTCATCGGAACCGACGGCCTCGATCACCAGATCCGCGCCGTTGTTGCCGGTGAGCTCGGAGACCACGGTGCCCAGGTCCTCGTCCGGGATCAGCACGGCGCGGGCACCCAGCTTGCGGGCGATCTCGAGGCGGGCAGGTTCCTTGTCCGAAATGATGACCTGGTCGAAACCGCGGCGCAGGGCGTCCTGCAGGAAGAACAAGCCCGCGGAACCGGCGCCCATGATCACGCACGTGCCCGCGGTGCGCGCGGGCACCTCGGTGGGCCAGTAGAGGTCGAACGCGTAAATGCACGTGCCCAGCTGCTGGGCCATCATGTAGCGGCGCATCTGGGTGAGATCGTTACTGTTCACGTCCGAGGGCAGAGCCACGGCGTGGTCGTCGTCGAGCAGCATGTACTCCGCGAACGCTCCACCGAACTCACCCGGGGGAACGCACAGCACTGTGGTGCCCACGGGGAACTTCTCGGAGTTGGACTCCGAAACGACACCCACGCCCTCGTGGCCCGGGTAGCCCGCGCGCTCCGGACCCTTGGGATGCAGCGTGCCGTGCAGGGCCGCGTGCAGATCCGAACCACAGACTGATGCCGCCGTCATCCGCACCACGAACGTGCCCGGCTCAGTGGCCTGCGGTTTGGGCCATTCACGCACGGTGATGACTCCGGTTTCCGGCACGTGGGTTGCGCGCATCTGGGGCTCCTTCGCTGGGGGAACTGCATGAAAATAACCGCTTCAACGGTACTTCATGGAGTAGCTTGGCCCCCTGGAGGGCGACGCTTTATATCACAACGTGATACATAGTTGTAGGCTAATCCCAATGTTACTTCCCCGCGCGTTCAAACCTTTCAGTACCCCGGCCTTCGCGGTGCTGGCCTTTGCCATGTGCATGAGCGTGTTCGGATCAGGACTGTGGGCGGTCGCCTTGGTCGCGAAGGTCATGGCCTTGGGCGGTTCGGCCGTGGATCTGTCCATGGTCACCGCGGCCGGTGCCTTGGGCGCGGTGGTTTTCGTCCTGGTGGGCGGGGTGACGGCAGATCGCGTGCGGCTGAATATCATCTTGCGATGCGTGGAAGCCACCAATTTTCTGACCGCTTCTGTGATCGTGCTCCTGACATGGACCGGCAACCTTGCGATGTGGCACCTGGCGATCGCCGCGTTCGTGTTCGCAGGCTCCTTGGGATTCTTCTACCCCGCCTACTCGGCCGCACTGCCGAGGATCCTGCCGGCCAGTCAGTTGCTTGCCGCCAACGGTGTGGAGGGGACCGCCCGACCGCTCTTGCAGATCGCTGCCGGTCCCGCGGTGGGTGGCTTCCTCGCTGGCCTGGCTTTCCCAGCGCTCGCCGTGGTGGCCATTGCCGTGTGCCACGCCGCAGCGTTCGTCCTGATGATGTTTCTGCGCATCCCAACGAGCGGCAGGTTCGGGGAGGAGGAACCGCAAGGCTCCAACACGGCGCCGTCCACGTCCATCTTGCGTGATCTGGTGGACGGTTTCCTCTACTCGGTGCGCACTCCGTGGTTGCTTTGGACGCTCTTGTGGGCCATGAGCGCTGTGTTCTTGTTCATCGGCCCGCTCGAGGTGCTCGTCCCATTCCTGGTCGTGGACCGGCTGGGCGGCACGGTGGCCAGTTACGGTGCGATGCTCGGTCTGTACGGGGTGTCCATGGCGCTGGGTTCGATCATCACGGCATCCATGCCCCTGCCGCGCAATTACCTCACCACCATGATCTGGCTGTGGGGTTTCGGCACGCTGCCGTTCGGCCTGGTGGGCATGACCGATTCGTGGTGGGTCATGGCGATCGCGTTGTGTGTCTTCGGTGCCACGGGCGGCGCTGGTCAGGTCATTTGGGGCACTCTGCTGCAGCGCCGCGTCCCCGTGCACATGCTTGGGCGCATCTCATCCCTGGACTTCTTCGTGTCCCTGTCGCTCATGCCCGTATCCATGGCGGTGGCGGGACCGGTTTCACAGGTCCTGCCGCCCGAGGCGATCTTCTGGGGCGTGGCCATCGTGACGCCTCTGCTCGGCGTCATTGCGGTCTTCGCCGGTCGGATGCACAAGGACCAGGCAGAGCACCCGCTGCGCTAGTCGCCCACGCTCGAACGCGACGACGCCGCTCCCGGGACTTTCCGTACGAAAGGTTCCAGGAGCGGCGTCGTCAGCTATCTGACCAGTATCTATAACTGGATCAGTATGCTTTGTGGCGCTGCTCCACGATCAGGTGGATGAGCGCGAACGTGCCCTGCTCGTCAATGGCCTTGAAGGCTTCCTCGAGCGCACCCGGGATCTCGGACTCGCGCTCCACGCGCACGCCAAAACCACCGAACGAGGTGGCCATGCCCGCGAAATCCGGGTTCGTCAACTGGGTACCGGACACGCGCTTGGGGTACTGCTTCTCCTGGTGCGTGCGGATGGTGCCGTACTCCTGGTTGTCCATCACGATGACCAACGGCGTGGCGCCGTACTGCGCGGCGGTGGCCAGCTCTTGACCGTTCATGAGGAACTCACCGTCACCGGCGATCGAGATCACTCGGCGGCCCGGGTAGTTCAGGGACGCTGCCACGGCGGAGGGTACCGAGTACCCCATGGAACCGTTGCGCGCCGAAATCATGGACGCGTAGCCATTGGTCGGGAAGTATCGGTGCGCCCAGTTGGTGTGCTCTCCGGCGCCGAAGGTGACCATGGCGTCCTCCGGCAGGTTTTCCACCAAGTTGGCCATCATGGTGTCCATGGTGGCCGGGCCGTCCTCCGGGTGGGTGTCCTTTGGCTCGGCGAAGTCGACCTGCTGCTGCCGCATGCGACCACACCAGTCCTTCCAGCCGTCCTTGACCGGGAGGTCCATGCGCACCAGGTCGCGCACGAATACGTCCGGCTTGGCCACGATCTGATGCGAAACGGCACCGGAACGGCCGCGCATGGACGGGTCCATGGTCACGATGAAGTTCTTCTTGGACCAGTCCTGACGCACCAGGAAACCGTCCGTGATCACGTCACCGGGCACGGTTCCCACGAAGACGAGCAGGTCAGTTTCTTCCAGCAGGTCGTAGGTGGGTCGCGGGCGGCCATAGCCGATGGGGCCCACGTAGGACGGGGAGTTGAACGGCACGGTACCCTCCGTGCGCCACTCGGCTGCGGCGGGGATGTGATGTTCCTCGAGCCACTGGGTGAACTTCTGGGCGCCCTCGTGGGTCCAGTCGTTACCGCCGGTCACGAACAGCGGCTTCTCGGATTCCTTGAGCGCGCTCTCCAGAGCCTTCCAGTCGGTCACGGTCATACCGCCACCAGCAACAGGAATCCGCGGGTGCAGGGTCGCGTCGATCTCGCGCGTGATGACGTCCTCGGGCAAACCGACCACCACGGGACCGGGGCGGCCGGACGCCGCTGCGAACATGGCCTCGGCGACATATTCGGAGGCGCGCTCGGCGTGGTCCAGGACCATCACGCGCTTGGCGCCAGAGCCGAACCACTGGTGCGGATCGAACTCCTGGAACGCCTCCTTCTCGCGATGTTCGAAGGGGATCAGCCCCACGAACAGCACCATGGGAGTGGAATCCTGCCACGCGGTGTGCAGGCCCACGTGAGCGTTGGCGGCACCGGGGCCACGGGTCACCATGGCTACGCCGGGCACGGTGTTCATCTTGCCGTCGGCCTCGGCCATGTACGCGGCGCCGCCCTCGTGGCGGGTGATCACGGTATTGATGGGGGACTTGTACAGGCCGTCCAGCACATCCAGGTAGCTCTCGCCGGGCACGACGTACGCGCGTTCCACGCCGTGGGCGACCAGGGAATCCACGATCACGTGGCCGGCCGATTTACGTCCTGCTGTGGACTGTTCCGAAGAAGATTGGGTCACCGTGAGGTCCTCATTTCGCCATTGAAAAGTCGTGAAGATTGTGGGCGATTCCACGGGGATCGTCCGCGAATATCAGACTCGAAACTACCCGAGAACGCCCGGGGTGGGGGTATCGGAGCGGCATATTTGTTAATCCGACAAACTATGACCCTCCCGCAGCCACGCGCGGAAGGCAGCGGGTACGACGTCGCCCCGGTCCCGTACACGCGTACGGAACCAGGGCGATCGGATCGGGTGGGATAAAGCGTCAGTCGTGCATGTCCTCGAGCTCCACACCCTTGGTCTCGGAGACCATCTTGATGGTGAAGATCAGCGAGACCACCGCGAAGAACGCGTAGATGCCGTAGGCCAGACCCAGCGAGAAGTTGGACAGCGCCGGGAAGGTGACGGTGACGGCCCAGTTGGCGATCCACTGCACGGCACCGGCCACGGCCAGTGCGGCACCGCGGATGCGGTTGGGGAACATCTCGCCCAGCAGGACCCACATGAGCGGACCCCACGAGACACCGAAGAAGATCACGAACAGGTTGGCAGCGATCAGGGCGACCGGACCTGCCACGGGGCCGAGCACCGGCGTGAGCTGACCGTCCACCATGACTTTGCTGGCGGTGGCGAAGACAATGGCCAGGGTTGCGAGCGAAACGGCCATACCGGTGGAGCCAATGAGCAGCAGAGGGCGGCGGCCCACCTTGTCCACCAGGAAGATGGCCACGATGGTTACCAACACGTTGGTCACGGAGGTGGCGACCGAGATCACGAACGAATCGGACTCCGAGAAGCCCACCGACTCCCACAACACGTTGGAGTAGTAGAAGATCACGTTGATGCCCACGAACTGTTGCAGGGCTGCCAGGCCGATACCGACCCACACGATGGGCTTGAGACCACCCAGGGAACCACGCAGATCGCTGAAGCGGGGCTTGTGTTCCTTGTTGATGGTTTCGCGGATGCGGGCCACGCGCTCCTCGGCCACCTGATCGCCGTGGATGCTGGTCAACACGGAGCGAGCCTCGTCATCACGGCCGCGGGACACCAGGTAACGCGGGGACTCGGGAATGGTGAACGCGCCGATGCCGTACATGACAGCCGGGATGGCCATGACCAGGAATATCCAGCGCCAGGCCTCGAGACCCAGCCACAGCTCGTTGGCTGCCCCGCCGGCCCAGTAGGCCAACAGGGCGTCAATGAGCAGCGACAGGAAGATACCGAGCACAATGCCCATCTGCTGCAGCGAGCCCAACCGGCCGCGCAGGTGCGCAGGGGAAACTTCGGCAATGTAGGCGGGGGCGATCACGGAGGCCACACCCACACCCACACCTCCGACCACGCGGAAGATGACCAGCGTGGTGATGTCATTAGCCAGGCCACAACCGATCGCTGAGGCCAGGAACAGGACCGCGGCGATCTTCATGATCAGGATGCGACCGGTGCGGTCCGCAATGCGGGCGCCGAAGAAGGCACCCACCGCGGCACCCAGCAGTGCCGCTGCCACCGCGAAGCCCAGGGGACCCGGACCCACGTCGAAGCGGGATTGGATGGAGGACACCGCGCCGTTGATCACGGCGGAGTCGTAACCGAAGAGCAGGCCACCGAAAGCAGCGACCGTTGTGATTCTGATGACCGCGCCGGTGTTTGCGTCGTGACGCTCGGACGGTACTGCGTGCGCTGCTTGGCTCATCGCGCAGCTCCCTTGCTGTAACGAAGTAAGAATGCAGGCCCCAGGGCATAGGACGCTGTGGGGACGGTAACCGGAAGTACGCTTGCCGGTAGTGGATCAAGATTAGGACCCGGATCACTAAATGTCCATGTCTTGAACACAAAAAACGTGGGTGTGTCTTAAACGGTGAGAGAAACGTTCTCGAGCGCCATGATCAGCGCCCCGGTGAGGTGCGCTTCCGGGCCGAGTTCAGCGGCGGTGATCGCGAGGTCCCGGGTGCAGCCTTGTACACCGTAGCGAGACACGATCTCCCGTAGCGGAGCCAACAGCAGATCACCCGCGCGGGCCAATTCGCCACCCACGACCACGAGCTCCGGATTGATGAGATTGCACAGGTTCGCCACGGTGGTGCCCAGGGTGCGACCGGTGTCCCCGATGACGCGAGCACAGCCGACATCCCCGGCCAGAGCGGCGTCGACAACCTGAGCGACCGTGAGATCGGGGCCGCGGGTGGCGCCCAGGAGGGTGAGGACGGCCTCGGACGAGATGAACGTTTCCAGGCATCCGCGGTTGCCACAGCGGCAGACGTCACCCTGCTCGTCCAGGGTCATGTGCCCGAGCTCCCCGGCGGAACCGGTGGCTCCTCGGAACAGTCGGCCGTTGAGGATCAGGCCGGCACCCACGCCGTGGGAGACCTTGATGTAGGCCATGTTCTGGGCGGTGCGTCCGGCGCCCTGGGAGAACTCACCCACCGCCCCGGCATTCGCATCATTTTCCACGGCCACCGGGAGTCCGAGTCGGCCGGAGGCAGCGGCACGGACATCGGTATCGGCCCAGGCCGGAAGGATGGCCCCGGCGCTCACCACGCGTCCTTCGAGGTCTACGGGGGCCGGCACGGTCAATCCGGCGGCGAGTAGTTTTACCCGAGGAATCTTCAGCTTCCGAACCATGGCGTCCAAGGTGGAATCGGCCGTGTCCAGCGCTTCGGTGACCGAATGGCCTCGGGGCAGATCAAATCGCTGACGAGCCTTGATGTCCTGATTGAGATCCGCCACGGCCACGGTGAGGTGGCGGTGGCCCACATCGAGGCCCACCACGAAGCCGGCGTTGTCGCTGAACCGGACTAGCTGCCCACGGCGGCCCCCGTGTGACGAATCCATAGCCAGCACTCCCGCGGTCACCATCTCGTGCACGATGGAGGACACCGTGGACGGCGCCAGGGCTGTTTCGCGCGCGATGGTCGCCTGCGTGGTGGTACCCAGTGCGCGCATGGCATCGATCACCCGGCGCTGATTGGCCACGCGCAAAGACGTCTGTGAGCCCGGGGCCGCTTCGAAGGGGGCGGACGTGGAGTGCAGGGACATCGTCGTCCTCGATTTCCTGTGAAGATTCTCTTGCACCGGAGTGTAGCCCGTCTTCAACTATCGAAGACAAAGCTCCTGATCGACAGAGGTTCGGACTAATTAGGCGTGGTTGGCTCTCGGACGAGTGCTCATAGCCCCTTGGCCCTACGGCGACTAAGTCACACGAGAAAGGAACCGCGCCGACACGAAGCGCGCGGCGCGGTTCCTCACGGTGCGGTCACGGTGCCGCGTGAAACAGCTTGGGCTCAGGCCTCGTCGAACAGGCGAAGTGCCATGGCCGTGTGGGTCACGGCGGCCCCGGCGCGCAGACCTGCGGCGACCATGCCCGCTTCCACGATCTGCTCGCGTGTGGCACCGGCGGCCTTGGCCTTCTTGGTGTGCACTTCGAGGCAGTAGGGGCACTGGGTGGTCAGGGCGACACCGATGGCGATGAGCTCACGGTTCAAGGGGTCGATGTGACCGCCCTCGCGACCGATGGCCGCGTCGAATGTCGCGAATTTGGTGAACTCCTCGGGTGCAAGCTTCTTCAGCTCACCCAGGAGCTTGAGGTCTTCCGGAGAATGGTAGTGATCAGCCATGAGTCATCCTGCTTTCTGTGATTACCGGTACTGACTCCCTCAGTCTGCGGTCGCGGGGGTGGCGTTGGCCAGCAGTTGACGAACCTGGTCAGGTGCATCCGAATCCGCCGCGATGAAATGGGTGTTCTTGGTGACCACCGTGGGAACCGTGGAATTGCCATCGTTGAGGGAGGCTACGTACTCCTTGGCCGCCGGATCTTCCCAGATATTGATCCACGTGGCCTTCTGGCCGTCCTCACCCAATCCGTATTCAAGGCGCTCACAGAATGGGCACCCGGGACGCCAGTAGATGGCCACGCCGTTGTTGTCGATGTGCTTGAGTGCGTCGTCTTGCGAAACCTGTGGGTACTGGGGATTCTCGGGCACGGTGGCTCCTGGGATCGAGGTGGATTGGGTCAGTTCAGAGTTATAACGGCAGAGTAGATGAGTCGATTCCGGACGACGTCATAATTGTCGCGAACAGCACATTCCGATAAGAGAATACAAACGAAGAGGGGTTCATTACATTTTTTCGTTTCACGTGAAACCTCCAGGCTCACCGGCTCTGGTGCGCGATTTCAGCAATCACTCGGTGATGAGTGACACCATGGATCTATGACCTATCCGGCGCAGAAAACTTCCCCCTCGCCGGGCGGGTCCCCGTGGCGCTTGCCGCAACTGCGACACCGAGTGGCCGTACCTCTGGTCACGGTGTTGTTGGTTGCGACCGTCGGTCGATTGCTGGTGGTCTCACCGGAAATCACGCACGGGGAGACCGCGTTGCTCGAGGGGCTTGTCCAATACCGCAACGCAGTATTCGACGCCATTGCCATGGCGGTCCAGGCTGTGCTCTCCAATGCGGGCATTGTATTGATCATCGCCATGATCACCGGGTGGCTCGCCGTCTTCCGGCGACGACCCCTGGACGCCACCGCGTTCCTCATCACGTCCCTCATGGGTTGGGCCACGATCGGTCTGGTCAAGGTCGCTGCAGAGCGCCCACGCCCGTCTTTGATGACCGGTGATCAACTTCTGGCGCTCGACGGCGCCACGTCCTTCCCGTCGGGACACACTGGTGGCGCACTCGCGATCGTGTTGGCTTTAACACTCGTGAATTTCCGCTCTTCCAAACACAACCGAATTCTATTGTTCGGTCTTGCGTTTGTGGCTCTCGTTGGACTCAGCCGTATATACGCAACCGCGCATTTTCCGCTTGACGTGCTGGTTTCCATCCCGGTGGCGTGGGCTGGTGTGATGATCGGCTGTGCAGTATCGAATGCTTTGGTGCCAGCTCTGGCCTATGGATTCGGCTGGACACAGAAAGATGTCACGGTGCCTGCACCGGGATCCAAGCGTGCGACCAGCACCGTGACTGGCGAACGAAGCGCAACTGGCGCGACCGCGGCGTCGTCGTGGGAAGCGCCCGTGACCGCACAGCAAAGCCGCCCGACCTTCGACCTCAACGAGGCGGAGGAAGACCGGGCGGCCTAGTAGCTGCTGGGCGAATCAGTCGTCCACGGTGTACCCGGCCTTGACGCACAGCACCGGGCAAGTGGCCTCCAGCAGGATGCGCTGAGTGGTGGGCGCCATGATGAGCTTGCCCACCGGCGTGCGCTTACGCGTTCCGATGACCAGCAGCTCGGCAGTGACGCGTTCACACGCGTCCAGGATGGCGTCCGCGGGGTCGCTGTCCGGGTGGACGGACACCAATTCGTGATCGATGCCGCTCTCGGCCAACAGCTCCTGGTCTTCGGCGGACGCCGCCGGTGATTCCTGTTCGGCGGGACGTCCGAAGCGTTGCTTGGGTGCGGGTGCCTGAACGATGACCAGTTTGCTGGAACGTAGTTTTGCTTCGCCGATGCTGGCCCGCAGTGCGGCGCGTCCGGCGGGGGTCGGTAGGTAGCCGACGACAATGCTCATGGGTGTCTCCCTGGTACGTGAGGAACGAATGCTTTAGCGGTCGGTGTCTTCCAGGTGTGCGAGATCTTCCGGGTGGTGGAAGCGGGTGCGGCGGCCGGTGAACAAACGGTCGTAGAGGAAGTTCAGCAGCCAGAGCAGCACGCCCAGCCCAATGAGTATCACGGCAATCTGGTACTCGATGGGGTCCTGCGCCCACGGGCCCAGAAGGTAGGCACAGGTGATGGTGCCCAGGTAGGGCAGGACCTTGGGAGCGTGGAAGTACGCGTGATCCTCCTGTGACTTGTCACGGCGCAAAATGATCGCCGCAATGTTGACCACCGTGAACACGGCCAGCAACAGCAATGCCGTGGTGCCGCCCAGGGCTGAAGCCGTTCCCTTACCCATGAAGTTGTTGACGATCAGGATGAGGGCCATGCCCAGCACGGTGGTGAAGATGATGGAGGTCCACGGCGTACGGCGCTCCGGGAGCACCTTGCCGAGGATCCCGGGAATCACACCCTGGCGCGCCATGCCGTAGAGCAAACGGGATGCCATGAGCATGTTGATCAGCGCGGTGTTGGCCACGGCGATGATGGTCAGGAACGGGTAGATGGAGTCGATCGGAATACCCGGTGCGCCGATACGTACCACGTCCAGCAACGGGGTGGTGGATTCACCCAGCTGACCGATGGGCACGATGGCCACGGTGAAGATCGAGACCAGCACGTAGACCACCAGCGTGATGCTCAGGCCCAGCAGCATGACGCGAGGGAAGTTCCGAGTGGGGTCCTTGGTCTCCTCGACCATGTTGACCGAGTCCTCGAAGCCCACGAACGAGAAGAACGCCAAGGAGGTTACCGCGGTCAGGGCCATGAAGATGCTCTTGTCCTCGGAGGTTTCGAAGACCACGGTCTGGCTGAAGTCCGCATTGCCCTGAGATGCGGCCCAGAAGCCCACCAGGATCACGATCAGCAGGCCCGTGAGTTCGATGCACGTGAGCACCACGTTGAGTTTCACGGATTCGGACACACCGCGCAGGTTGATGAGAGCCAGGATGCCCAGGAACACGATGGCTACCACGGAGATACCGAACGGGCTCAGCTCCAGGTGGAAGCCCTTAGCAAAGTTGGATGCTACTGCGGACGAAGCGGTAGCGGCAGATGTCAGGCCGGAGCACAGCACGGCAAACGTCACCAGGAAGGTGATGAAGTGGATGCCGAAGGCCTTGTGCGTGTAGAGAGCTGCGCCCGAGGCACCCGGGTACTTGGTGACCAGCTCCAGGTAGGAGAACGCGGTGATGGTGGCCACCGCGAAAGCGATCAGGATGGGTGCCCACGCAGCACCGCCGATTTCGCCGGCGATATTGCCGGTCAGAGCGTAGACGCCGGTGCCCAAGATGTCGCCCACAATGAACAACAGCAGTAGTCCAGGTCCCATGACCCGTTTCAGTTCGTGGGATTCACCGGTTTTCGGATCGTTGCCTTTGACTCCCGCCGACGACGCAGTGGCACCTTGGCCGGGGGACGTTTCGTTGCTCATGAGGACCTCTTGCTACAAGGGGGCGCTGTCCACAATCCGAGGTGAGATCAGGGACTGTGAGGCGGTGCCGAACGTAATTGTTACGTGAGGTCAATGTAGGCGATTCACGTCACACTTCATAGGGCAACACGATGTGCAGAACGCCCCGCGCTTCTCGAAGAGGTGCGGGGCGTTCGGAACGGCCGGAGCGGCGTCGTCTGTGAAGGAACTACCGAATGCCACGCATGCGATTGAGGATGGGTTTGGACGCCACCAACATCAGGATGCCGAGACCAACGGTGACCGCACCCAACGTGCCGAAGTAGGCGGTCTCGTTTTCAGCGGAGTAGAACGAGGCCAGCGAACCGGATAGCGCCGTGCCCAGAGCGAGAGCAAGGTTGAAGAGAGCGACCATCTGTACCGGATACTTGCGCGGTGCGAGTTTGGTGGCCAACGACAAGCCAACCGGAGACAGGAACAGCTCACCCATGGTGGCCACGAACAGGATCAGAACGATCCAGCCGATGAATACCGGGTCCGAATTGACCTGCGTAAGGAAGAGCAAGAACGCGGCGCCGATCAGCAACAGTGCGATGCCGAATTTGGTGGGCGTTGCGGGGGCCCGATTGCCCAATTTGGTCCACACTCCCGCGAACACCAAGGAGAAGACGAAGATGAAGAACGGATTGATGGACACCACCAATGACGGAGGTATCTGCCAACCGAAGAAATTCAGGTCGAGACGAGTATCCGCATAGATCGCGATTACCGTGAACTGCTGCTGGAACAGTGCGAAGAATGCCGCTGTGGCAATGAACATCGGCACGAACGCGATGATGCGAGAGTGCTCGTCCGGTGAGAGTTCCTTGTCACGCAGCATCATGGTGAACAACGCGATGGTTGCTAGCACGGTGACCAGCACCACGGCATCGGCCAGATTGGTCGGGTTCAATACGCCCGTCAAGAACAGAACGATAATTAGAGCAATGCCGCCCAACGCAATGCCGACCCATTTGGCGTACTGCGAGTGGGGTAAGGGATTGGCCACCGTGTGCACGGTCTCGGGCAAACCCTTGCGCGTCAGGACGTACTGAGTCAGGCCGAAGGCCATACCAATGGCCGCCAGGGCGAAGCCCCAGTGGAAGCCCCAGGCACCCCACGCGAAGCTGGTCAGGAGTGGACCGAACAGGCCACCGATGTTCACACCCATGTAGTAAATCGAGAAGCCCGCATCGCGGCGCGGATCCTGGCGGCTGTACAAGGTGCCCACAAGGTTCACGCACGTGGTCTTCAGGCCACCCGAACCTACCGCGATACACACCAGCCCGATGGCCAAGCCGGCCACGTGAGGAATCAGCGACAGTGAGAGGTGCCCGATCATGATCAGCACCGCTGACGCGAGCATGGTCCGTTCGGAACCGATCAGACGGTCGGCGATCCAACCGCCCAGGATGGAGCACAAGTACACGGTGCCGCCATAGGCGCCCACGATCCCGGCTGCTACGCCTTCGTCAATGCCTAAACCACCGTCGGTGGTTTGGTAGTACATGTAGTACAGGACGAGCGCCTGCATACCGTAGAAGGAAAACCGTTCCCACAACTCCACGCTGAACAGGTTGGCCAACATGCGTGGCTGGCCCAGGAAGTGCTTGCCCGAGGGGTTGTGGGGATCAAAGTGAAGGTTGGGGGAACCCGGCGCGGTTGTGGCGGCACCATCCCCTGGTGCGGTGTGTCTCATACCACATTATTGTCCACCCGGTGGGTATATTAAGACGAACGTGTCGGAGTCCTGGAGGGTCTTCTATTTCCTCGTTTCCGCTAGTCAAAGGGCGATAAAAATGATTGCGATACGCCTGACGCTTACCTGATGAAACCCTGTTTTTTACAGCCACGACCGGTCTCCCAGCGACGACGGCGCTCGTCGGGTGCAGAACGCCCCGCGCCTCTCGAAGAGGTGCGGGGCGTTCGGAACGGCCGGAGCGACGTCGTCGGTGGAGTATTTACCGAACGCCGCGCATGAGGCGCGTGATGGGCTTGGCCAGCAGGAGCAGGACAACGCCCAGCGCCGCGGTGATCAGGCCCAGGGTGCCGAAGTAGGCGCCCTCGGTGTCCGAGGTGTAGTAGACCGCGAGCACGCCGGACAGGGTGGTACCGAGCGAGACGGCCAGATTGTTCAAAGCGACCATCTGCGCGGGGTACTTGTTCGGTGCGAGCTTGGTCGTCAGGGACAGACCGACCGGGGAGAGCATGAGCTCACCGAGCGTGGCGATCAGCAGGATCAGAGCGATCCACATCAGCGGCACGGACACGTGACCCACCATGGGCAGGAAGGTCAGGAACGCGGCGCCGATCAGCAGCAACGCCAGACCGAACTTGACCGGCGTGGTGGGCTGACGGCGACCCAGCTTGGTCCACATGGCGGCGAACACGGGTGCCAGCAGGATGATGAACACGGGGTTGATCGACTGGACCCAGGACGGCGGCATTTCCCAGCCGAAGAGGTTCAGGTTGAGGCGGGTGTCCGCGTAGATCGCGATGACCGTGAACTGCTGCTGGAACAGTGCGAAGAATGCCGCAGTGGCAATGAACATGGGGATGAACGAGATCACGCGGGAGTGCTCATCCGAGCTGAGGTCCCTGTCGCGCAGCAACATAGTGAAGATGGCGATGGCCGCCAAAATCACGACCACGGTGATGACGTTGGCGAGGTTCGCGGCGTTCAGGACGCCCAGCAGCGCGGCAACGGCAATGATGGCCACGGCGGCCAGAGCGATGGTGATCCACTTGCCGTACTCCGAGCGGGGCAGCGGGTTGGGAACGTGGTGTATCGACTGGGGAAGCTTACGGCGAGCGCGGGTGTAGAGGATCAGGCCGATGGCCATGCCGATGGCTGCCAAACCGAAGCCGAAGTGGAAGCCCCAGGCTTCCCACGCTGCACCGGTCAGCAGCGGGCCGGCCAGACCACCGATGTTGACGCCCATGTAGTAGAGCGAGAAGCCGGCGTCACGGCGCGGATCTTCGCGCTCGTAGAGGTGACCGACCATATCGACGCACGTGGTCTTCAGGCCACCGGAACCGATGGCAATGCAGATCAGGCCGATAGCCAGACCCGCCACACTGGGGAGCAGAGCCAGGGAGATATGGCCCGCCATAATGAGGAGCGCGGAGTAGAACATGGTTCGTTCGGACCCGAGCAGCCGGTCAGCGATCCAGGCACCCAGGATCGAGCTGAGGTAGACGCTACCGCCGTATGCGCCCACGATGCCCACGGCCACGTTCTCGGGAATCCCGAGTCCGCCATCCACCGCGGCGTAGTACATGTAGTAGAGGACCAGGCCCTGCATGCCGTAGAACGAGAAACGCTCCCACATCTCCACGCTGAACAGGTGGGACAGCATGCGCGGTTGGCCGAAGAACGTTTTTCCGCTGGGATCCTGCGGAGCTATGTGCGAATTGGGCGTGACCGGCACGGTCGTGGCGCGCGGCTCCCCCGGGGTGTTGTTTGTCATAACTTCCAATTCTGCACCTGTTAGGGGAGCTAACGCGACATGGCGGGCCTTGTCGTCGGTGCGTGGTCAGGTCTTTTGCCTGGTCGTCGGGCAGAAATGGGCCGTCAGAACGCGCTTAAATTTTCTATGCTCGGGACATGTTCTCGTTACCCCGACGCCAACGCGGCCCTCGGTGACATTTTTGGCGGAGGTTCATAAGGAAAACCGTCATTCGCGTGCGATCCTGCGACACAGATGTCAGGACGCGCTCGGGACGGAGTTCAGCCTCGCTAGTGAGAATGGCCCCGGTTCCCTTGAGGGAACCGAGGCCATGTCGCCGAGGTAACAGCGATCAGTCGTTGAAATCCTCCGGGGCGGAGCCGATGCGGCCGTCGTCGCGGGTGAGACCGTCGATCAGGGCGATCTCCTCGGAGCTGAGCGTGAGGTCCTGTGCGGCCCAGTTCTCCTCGATGCGTTCGGGAGTCACGGACTTGGGGAACACCACGTTGCCGATGGCCAAGTGCCACGCGATGATGACCTGCGCCGGGGTGGCGTCGTGGGCCTTGGCGATCTGGGCGATGGTCTCGTCCTGCAGATCGGCCTTGCCCTGACCCAGCGGGGACCAGGCTTCGGTCACGATGTCGTACTTCGCATCCAGATCGCGCATGGCCTTCTGGTTGAAGTAGGGGTGCAGCTCGATCTGGTGTGCGGCGGGGATGTCACCGGTGTCGATGATCTCCTGGAAGGCTTCCTCACCGAAGTTGGAGATACCAATGGAACGGGCCTTACCGGACTTCTTGATCTCCTGGAATGCCTTCCAGGTCTCCAGGTACTTGCCCTTCTTCGGCTGCGACCAGTGGATGAGGTACAGGTCCACGTAGTCCAGGCCCAGGCGTTCCAGGGATTCGTCGATGGCCTTCAGCGCGGAATCGTAGCCCTGGTCGTCATTCCACAGCTTGGTGGTGATGAACAGTTCCTCACGGGGGATGCCGCTCTTGGCGATCGCGCGACCCACGCCTTCTTCATTGCCGTAGATCTTGGCGGTGTCGATGTGGCGGTAGCCGGTCTCGAGAGCCTTGGTCACCACTTCCTCGGCGACGTCCGGCTCAACCTGCCAGACTCCGTAGCCGAACTGCGGAATCGTGTTGCCGTCGTTGAGGGTCAGGGTTGCATTGCGAGGCATGGAAATCCTTTCGTTGGGAAACTGTTTTCAGTGAACTCCTCCGCCTGCCGCCCTGACAAGCCGTTAAGTTATGAGTGAAGTCACGGCCGTCAGGTGCATGTCAGTGAGTCGTGGTGAAATAGAGGTATGAAGTTCAACTTCCACCGTGTCAAGACCCCCGCGTACATCACCTCCATCGCCCTGGTGGTGATCGGTCTGCTGTTCGAGCTCGGCTCCATGCCCGTTGCCGCGTGGATCTTCGTGATCCTGGGCATCGTGCTCAACCTCATGGCCGTGTCCGTGACCGCGGTCAACGACAATCCTCGCGCCCCTCGCGAGTTCAAGCGCTCCTCGGTGGAGGACGGCACCCGCGTGGTCATCGAACCGGACGTTGACACCGAGCAACAGGAGACCGTTCCTGCCGCACCTTCGACGCCCAAGGCGAAGTCCACCGCCCCCATCAAGGACGAAAAGCCCGCAAAGCGCATGGGCTCCTCCGCGCTCCGCGCGAACCTGGCCGGCAAGTTGGGTTCCCGTCCTGCCGCTGATGGCACCAAGGACCCCCACCAAGTCAAGTAGTTCTTCTGCCGACGACGCCGCTGCGTCGCCACGACAACGGTCTCTCGCCTTTCGGTAAGAGGCCGTTCGTATGTGCGGGTCGCGCTCACGGGCACGATCAGTTCATCGCCGCACCCTGATAGATCTGACGGATCCGCGCATCATCCAAGCGGGTTTCGATGTTCACGGTGTTCTCGGGATCGGAACGCAAGTAGCGCACCGGCCCGTGCGCGCCCACGGCGAGCTTCTCCGAATCCGACGTGTTGTACACGGCGTCGACCGGGGCCTGGAACTTGGGACCCTGTACCGGGTTCACGGACAGCACCAGGTGAGCAGTGACCGTCTCTGAGACGCCGTTCTCGTCGAACGGGGAGTCCACGTCCACTTCGCGGATGATGCCCACGCCGTAACCGATGACACCCGGCAGTCGAGTAGCCAGATGACCCTGCGCGCGGGCGAAGGCCTTCTTCACGCTGGAGATCCACGTGAGTGCGGCCAGAACCAAAATCACGGCAATCGCGCCCAACCACAGGCCGTTGTTAGTGTCCGCGTAGCGCATCCAGCACAGCACGATGGCCAGCGCCGACACCACGGGGATCACCAGGATCATGGAGTTGGCGAGCTTCTCGCGGGTGCCTACCTTGGCCGGTGTGGCAGGCGAGGCGGGACTCGCCGAGCTGGTACCGGACGCTGTGGCGCCTGGATCGGAAGCGCCGTCGGCGGGTGATGCGTTACTCGCGGGCGAAGAACCAGCATTGCCCGAGGTCGCGGACGGGTTGCGCCGCAACTGCTGCATGGCTTTGAGATCGAACCCTCGGTCATCAACGGTAACGGGGGTGGGCCAGGTGTCCATGGAATCCATGGTTCCCATTATGGTGGCATGACGTCCTAGAGAGGTGGTCCGTCCATGCCCGAGCGTCCCGCTCAGCCCCCGGTCAACCGCGGCCACCGTGCCGGTTTGCTGCTGGTGGGGGTGTTGTTGCTGGGCGCCAACCTCCGCGCCGGCATCACCGCGGTAGGTCCCGTGCTCCCGGACATCGAGCAACAGGGCGGCCTGACCGGGTTCGAGGCGTCGCTGCTCGTGAGCCTGCCGTTGATTGCGTTCGCCGTGATTTCGCCGTTCGCGCCACGGCTGGCTGAGAGCCTCGGGTTGGAACGCGTCCTGGGCCTGGCGCTCGCCGTGTTGGCGCTGGGTATCATCATTCGCTCGACGCCCGGGCCCGGCTTCATCTGGATCGGCACGGTGCTGCTGGGTGCCGCGATCGCGGTGATGAACGTGCTGATCCCCGCGTTGATCAAACGCGATTGGCCGCACAAGATCGGCCCCATGACCGGTGTGTACCAGTCGGTCACCGCGCTCACGGCCGCTCTTGCTTCGGGTGTGGTGGTCCCCATTGCCCAGGTAGCCCCGTCCGGTTGGCGCTTCGCCCTGGGGATCTGGGCCGGCACGGCGATCATCGGCTTGGCCATCTTCCTGCCGTGGATCGTGGGTCGCCGGAAACCCACCAAGGACCTTCCCGGCCGTTCCGAGCTGCGTGACGAACACGGCGCTCTAAGGACGACGCCGCCCGCTCGCCGTCACGCCAAACTCCCCTTGGGTTCCGCGCTGGCTTGGCAGGTCACCGCGTACATGGGACTGCAGTCCACTGTCTACTACACGATGGTGACCTGGTTGCCCGCGGTGCAAGTGTTCAACGGTGCGAGCGCGGTGGAAGCCGGTTGGTACCACTTCGCGTTCCAGGCATGTGGACTGGTGGGCACCCTCTTCACGGCATCCATGATCCCCAGGACCCGGAGTCAGTCCGGGCTGGGCATCCTGTTCACCAGTTCGGCCGTGATCGGTGTGATCGGTCTGCTGACCATGCCCGGACTGTCACTGTTGTGGGCGCTGTTCATCGGCTTCTGCACGGGCGGGGCCATCGTGCTGGCCATGGCGCTGTTCGGGCTGCGCACCGTGGACTATCACCAGGCGGCCGGGCTGTCCTCAATGGCGCAAAGCGTCGGCTACCTGCTCGCTGCGTTGGGGCCGGTCATGATCGGTGTGCTGCGGGATGCTACGGGCACCTGGACCATCCCGCTGCTCACGATTCTCGGCGTGATCATCGCGCAGGGTGTGTTCGTGGCTCTGGCCGGACGCAATCGCACGCTGCCCGCGTAGGGCGAGCGAGCGGCGTCGTCGATCGTCGACGAGCTAGGCGAGCTGGAACGAGCGCTTGGACAGGCCGATCTTGTAGCCCTCGATCGTGGTCTTGACCGGGCCCTCGGGATCGTCCGCGGCACCCAACGTGATGAACAGCGGCGTGAAGTGCTCCACGGTGGGGTGCGCATAGGGCATGCCGGGGGCGTCGGTGCGGAAGCGGGACAGTCCGGCAACGTCACCGTCGTCGAGCAACTGGGCGGCCCACGAATCGAAGTCCACGGACCAGGACTCGGGCTCGGCCGTGGTCCCCAACAGCAGCTGGCGAGACGGCATGCCGTGGGTCATGAAGCCGGAACCGACCACCAGGTAGCCCTCGTGGCGCAATTGGCGCAGGTGGCGACCCAGGTCCATGAGTCGCTCGGGGGAGTGCGTGGGCATGGAGACCTGCAGTGCAGGAACGTCCGCGAGCGGGTACATGGCGCGCAGCGGAACCCACGCGCCGTGGTCCAAGCCGCGGTTGTGATCCACGTGCAAGGATTCGGTGTCCGGCATCATCGCGGCGATCCGGGCACCCAGTGTCGAGGCGTCCGGGGTGGGGTAGGTGAGCTCGTAGAAGCGCTGCTCGAACCCGCCGAAGTCGTAGACCAACGGGGTATTGGCGGTGGGCGAGGTGATGGACGTGGGCGCATTCTCCCAGTGCGCCGACACGACGACGACGCCGCGCGGCTTGGGCATGCTCATGGCCCACTCGAAGAGCTCGGAGAGCCAGAGCTCATCGTCGAGGAGCCCCGGATAACCGTGGCTCAAGTAGATGGAGGGCAGCGGTGCGTCACCGTCTTGCCAGCGCGGTTGCGCTGCGGAGCGGGGGAGCGATGACATCTCATGGCGGTCGAGAACGGTCATGCTCATGACGGTTACTTCCTTCCAAAATAGTTTCTGTTGCAAGCAATTCTAGGGAACAATATTTGCTGCGTCAATATATTCCACCTAGAATCGGCGCATGAGCGATACAGAATGGTTGTCCGAAGACGAGCGCGAAGCGTGGCTGGCGCTCGTGTCGATCATGTTCCGCCTGCCCGGCGCCGTGGAAACACAGCTGCGCAGCGAAGAGGACATGTCTCTGGCGGAATACCTGGTTCTGGCGATGCTCTCCGAAGCCTCCGACCACCGGCACCGCATGTCCGAACTCGCGGCCGCCACGAACACGTCTCAGTCACGGCTCTCGCGCATCGTCGCGCGCATGGAGAAGGCCGGACTGGTCACCCGCGAGGGCCGGCTCGACGACCGCCGCGTGGTCATCGCCGAAATCACTGACGCCGGGATCGAACGCATCCAGCAAGCTGCGCCGGCTCATGTGCGCCACGTGCGCGACATCGTCTTCAATCGTCTGAGCCCCGAGCAGGTGGGTCAGCTGGTCGAGATCGGCCACTCCCTCAACCGCGGACCGGCTGAGGACGTGGCGAAGGGTTTGCGCTCGATCGCCTGAGCTCGGTGGCATCACGAGGTGGCTGCCTGCAGTTCGGTTCGCTGAATGCTTGGCCGCTTGAGCGCTCGGCTGGTTGCGCGCTCAAGCGCCCTGCTGTCGCACCGCGTGACCACGGATCCGAAGCACCTCGGCGCCGCTCCCGCCCCGGGTCTAGAGTGGCGGGGTGAGTATGAACGGCAGTCCGCACCGGGTCATGATGGGCGCCGTCAAGGGCCAGGAGTACAAGGGACGCAAGATCAGTGGCGCGACCATCAAGCGCATCCTGACTTTCGCGCGTCCGCACCGTAAGACCATCACCCTGTTCATCGTGGTTTCGGTGGCGCTGGCGGTGCTGGGCGTTGTCACTCCGGTGCTTGCCGGGCGCGTGGTCAATGCCATCACCGGCGGTCAGGACATATCGGCCGTGGTGTGGCTGGCCGTGGGAATCGCGATCGTCGCCCTGCTGGATGCCGGTCTGTCCGTGCTCAACCGACTGTTGTCCTCGCGCGTGGGTGAAGGTCTGATCTACGACCTGCGCACCACTGTGTACGACCACGTGCAGACCATGCCGCTGGCGTTCTTCACCAGAACCCGCACGGGGGCACTGGTCTCCCGACTCAATACTGATGTGATCGGCGCGCAGCGCGCCTTCGCGGGAACCCTGTCCGGCGTGGTGTCCAACGTGGTCTCGCTGGCGCTCACGGTGGGTGTCATGGTGACCATCTCGTGGCAGGTCACCGGCTTGTCTTTGCTGTTGCTCCCCATCTTCTTGATCCCCGCCCGTGCCATGGGCGGCCGACTGGCCGGGCTGCAGCGGCAATCCGCGCAGTACAACGCCCAGATGTCCATCCGCATGACCGAACGCTTCGCCGCCGGCGGAGCCACGCTGGTCAAGCTGTACGGTGACCCTTCGAGTGAGTCCCGGCAGTTCGCCGAACGAGCGGCGAGTGTGCGCAATATCGGTATTCGCACCACCATGCTGCAGACGACGTTCGTCACCGCGCTGACCTTGGTTTCCGCCTTGGCGCTGGCGTTGGTCTACGGCGTGGGCGGCGCCCAGGCGATCCTGGGTCACCTGGATGCCGGTGCCGTCGTGACCCTGGGCATGCTGCTGACCAGGCTATATACCCCGTTGACCATGTTGGCCAACGCCCACATGGACATCATGAGTGCCGTGGTGAGCTTTGAGCGCGTGTTCGAGGTGCTCGACATCAAACCCCTGATCCGCGAGGCTCCCGATGCCCGCGCCATCGACGCGGGCCCGGCGTCGGTGGAGTTCGACGACGTCCACTTCGCCTACCCCTCGGCCGAAAAGGTCTCCTTGGCCTCCTTGGAGGACGTGGCGGTGTTGGATTCGCGCGGTGGAGAAGAAGTGCTGCATGGCATCTCCTTCAGCGCCCAACCGGGTCACACCGTGGCCTTGGTCGGATCCTCGGGCGCGGGAAAGTCCACGATTGCCCAGTTGGTGGCGCGTCTGTACGACGTCGACACCGGTGCCGTCCGCTTGGGCGGCCAAGACGTCCGTGAAACCACGTTCGAATCTCTGCGTGACACCGTGGGCATGGTCATGCAGGACGGTCATCTGTTCCACGACACCATTCGCGCCAACTTGGCTCTGGCCCGCCCGGAGGCCACGGACGAGGACCTGTGGGATGCCCTGGATCGCGCCCGGATGAAACACGTAATTGAATCCCTCCCGGACGGCCTGGACACCGTGGTGGGAGAGCGCGGCTACCGGCTCTCCGGCGGTGAGCGGCAGCGCCTGACCATTGCCCGCCTGTTGCTGGCCCAACCCCCTGTGGTGATTCTGGATGAGGCCACCTCCGCACTGGATTCCACCAATGAGGCGTACGTGCAAGCGGCCTTGGGCGAGGCCATGGTCGGCCGTACCGCCATCGTGATTGCCCACCGCCTGTCGACCATTCGTCAGGCCGATCAGATTCTGGTGATCGAGGCGGGCCGGATCGTGGAGCGCGGCACGCACGACGATTTGCTCGAGGCCGATGGCCGGTACGCGGAACTGTACGAAACGCAGTTCTCCACCACCGAGTGAGCGGGCCTAATCTGTCGACATGCCGATGAACGTCTCGCTCCCCGACCAGTTGTTCGAAGAACTGGGCATTACCTGGCCCCACGCGATCGCGGTCGTGCTGTCCGCGGTCGGGATCTACGTGGCCTTCCTGCTGTTCGTGCGGATATTCGGTCAGCGCGTGCTCATGGCCATGTCCACGTTCGACGTGGTGGTCACGGTCATGCTCGGCTCGGTGGCCGGCCGCGTGATCCTGGGACACCCGCCCACTCTGACCAGCGGCATCCTGGGCCTGGCCACGCTGTTCATCCTGGAGGCGGTCTTCGGTCAGCTGCGCTCGTCGATGCGGGTGCACAAGCTCATGAACAGCCCGGCGCGATTGCTCATGATCGGCCAGGACATTCAAGAGAAGACGCTCAAGCGATCCCACATCACGATCTGGGAGTTGCATGGTGCGTTGCGTCGCGCCGGTATTCGCTCATATCAGGAGATCGCGTGTGTCCTACACGAGCCCGGCGGTGGCATCAGCGTGCTGCGCCGCGGTGTGCCCATCGACCCGCGGTTGCTCACTGACGTCGCCGGTGCAGACCACATCCCGGACGAGTTCCTCGCTGGGGATGACCCTGCCGGTGACCACCTGGGTAGTCACCGGCAGGGTTAGGACACGGCCGGGTTCAGCCCTGCCGGGCCTTCATGCGCGGGTTCTTCTTGTTGATCACGTAGGTGCGGCCGCGGCGGCGCACGATCTGCGAACCGGGAACCTTCTTGAGCGCGCGCAGTGAGTTACGGACCTTCATGGTGTCTCCTTTGTCTGGGTTGGCGGGGTGTCTTGACAGGGGTTGGTCGACGGCGGCTCGTCGACCGGGGCGCCCGTGGCGGCGTGGAGCAGCTCGTGCAGTTGCCCGCCGTCCAGGAATGAGCCGGTGATGGCGATCGTGCATCCGCACAGTCCGTCCGGTAGCAGCGAGACGTGTCGCCTAGCTCGATCGGGAAGCGTGGCCGCAGCCGTACTCGCGTTCAGTACCGACGCGATGTAGTCGAGTGTCGTGGGCTCCTGCTCTTTCGGTTCGAGCCACACGTGCGGCCCCACGCCCTCGATGGCCACCGTGCGGGAAGGATCCGTGTGGAAATGCACGGTTCCGCGCACCCGGCACGCGCCGGCCACCATGGTGCCCAGGGCGCGATGGAACAGTGCCGGGTCCACCGGCTGGGAGGTGCGCAGCACCACGGTCGAGGCCGCGGCGCCGTCGTACTCGGGAATACTCCCCGGACGACGCCGCTGCTTCGCGGCGTGTTCGTCGAAGCTCGCGAACATCCCGGCGTGCGTCGAGGAACTGCGACGTGGTGTGGCGGTGGCGTCCACAATCGTCAGGTGCGGGGCGATCTCCCCGATCAATTCAACGCCGCGGTCCCACTGTTCGGGGTGGTGCGGGGCCAAGGCTGAATCCAAGTTGTTCACAGCGAGCAGGCTGGAGCTGTGTGCGACTTCCGCGGCCAAGAACTCGCCGGAGGTTCGGCAGTATTCCCGTTCGGGCATGAAGCGTGGTTCGCCCTTGGGGGTCTCATGGACTGCGGGAAGCGCGGGGCGGGAATCGAACTCCACGGCAGGGGAGACATCCCAGAGAGTGTCCTCCACGGTTTCGGGATCCACGGCGAACAGCACGGACTGAATGCGGATCTCGGGGGACTCGGAGGTGCGTTCGGGGGCTCTAAGGGCGGCCACCGCATCTTCGGACGGGAACCCCATGGGGAGTAGCAGCACGATGAGTTCGTCATCCGCGGTTGCGGAGGCCTGGTCGACCACGTGGTGCGCAAGATCGTGCCGGGCTGCGGCACCTTGGTCCGCGTGGCCCGGCTCGGCGACATCCAGTGGTGAGGCGTGCAGGAAGCGGAGGTTCCCATTGCGGTGATGCTTGCGCATCAGGGCGCCGTCGGCGGTGATGTCCCATCGGATGAACTCGGCCGAGGGCCAGCGCCGGGCGAGGTACTTCGCGGCAGCCAGACGTGCCAGGGCATCCAGGGAGCTGACGATGACGAAACGCATACCGTCACTCTAATAAGAATGGTTCTCAAAAACAAACGTGTGACAACACCGCGAAATAACGGAGCACACTGATGATTGCGCTGGATAGGATGAACGCACGCCATCGAAGGGACTTCAAGGGCATGACCGAAACGGCCATTCGCTATTCAGGCGTGAGCAAGGTGTATCCCAACGGGACCACCGCCGTGGACCACCTGGATCTGGAGATCCCCACCGGCTCACTCACCGTGTTCGTGGGCCCTTCGGGCTGCGGCAAAACCACCTCGCTCCGCATGCTCAACCGCATGGTGGAACCCACCTCCGGCACCGTGGAGATCAACGGTCGCAACGTGGCGGACGTCCCCGCCGCGCAGCTGCGCCGTTCCATGGGCTATGTGATGCAGCAGTCCGGGCTCATGCCCCACCGCACGGTGGAGGACAACATCGCCACCGTGCCCCGGTTGAACGGGGTGTCCAAATCCAAGGCCCGCGCCAATGCTCGTGAACTCCTCGGTTCCGTGGGGCTCGACGAGTCCCTGGCTACCCGCTACCCGGCGCAACTGTCCGGTGGTCAACAGCAGCGCGTGGGCGTGGCCCGAGCGCTTGCCGCTGATCCGCCCATCCTGCTCATGGACGAACCCTTCTCCGCGGTGGACCCCGTGGTGCGCCAGGACTTGCAGCGTGAACTCCTGGACCTGCAGAAGCGCTTGCACCGCACCATTGTGTTCGTCACCCACGACATCGACGAGGCCATCACCCTGGGTAACCGCGTGGCCGTCTTCGCCCGCGGTGGCAAGCTGGCCCAGTACGCGACCCCGGAAGAACTCCTTCGAGCTCCGGCCGACGACTTCGTGGCGGACTTCATCGGCCGCGACCGCGGCTTCCGCTCCCTGACCTTCGACCGCGCCCCGGTGGCCGTCCACCCCGTCACGGTGCTCAACGCGGAGACAGGCCAGCGCTCGCGGATCGATTCCGGGCACGGCTCGTCCGCGCCCTGGCAGGCCGACGGCGCTGAGGGCGGTTCTCACGACGCCGCCCACGGCGATACGCACGCCGGCGCACGAAACGGTGCGATAGCGGCGTCGTCGGACGGCTGGGTCCTGCTGGTCAACGAACGCAACGCGCCGCTGGGTTGGCTGCCCGTGGACGGTGCCGGCAACCCCGCGCCGCGTGAAGAACTGCGCGTGGGCGGCACGCTGTGGCGCGCCGGCGACTCGCTGCGTACCGCCCTGGACGCCGCGCTCTCCTCGCCGTCGGGACAGGCTGTGGCGGTTCACGAGGACGGCTCGCTGGCCGGAATCCTGCGCGGTGACGAAATCATGCGGGCCATCGAGGAGCAACGCAACGAGCGATCCGACCGGCGGGAGCGGCCATGAACTGGCTGTCGAACAACTGGTCCACGGTCTTCGAACTGACGGGAACCCACCTGCTGCAATCGGTGATTCCCGTGGTGGTGGGACTGCTGATCTCGGTGCCCTTGGCCAGGCTGGCCGCCGGCAGTAAGTGGCTGCGGCCGCTGTTCGTAACCGGATCGTCTTTGCTCTACACAATTCCCTCACTCACGCTGTTCGTGGTGTTGCCACTGATCCTGGGCACCCAAATGACCTCGCTGATCAACGTGATCGTGGCGCTGACCCTGTATGTGATCGCGATTTTGGTGCGCTCGTGCGTGGATGCGTTCGAGGCCGTGGACAAGGACATTCTGCAGGCCGCCACTGCCATGGGTTACAAGCCCGTGCGCCGCTTCTTCGGCGTGGAGCTGCCGCTAGCCGTGCCCGTAATGATTGCGGGGCTGCGCGTGGCCACGGTGTCGAACATTTCCATGGTGTCCGTCGGCGCGGTGATCGGTATTCAGTCCCTGGGCACGCTGTTCACGGACGGGCTGCGGCGCTCCATCATGTCGGAGATCGTGGTGGGCATCATCGCGACCGTGATCCTGGCCGTGGTGCTGGATCAGTTGCTGCGCTTGGTCGGTCACGTGCTCACTAAGTGGCGCCGGGCGGGGCAGGTCAGTAGCGGCAACGGAGGCCGAGAACGGCGTGGTGACGGCACGGGCAAGCGCTCGGCTGCCGGTCCCGAGAGCGAGACTCAGGACGAGGACTCCCAGCGCGCCCGCTCCATCGCCAGCGTGGAATCCGGAGGTGCGAAGGCATGAACCTGATCGACCAGGCCCTCCAATTCCTTATCGACCCGATGAACTGGACCGGTGCCGCCGGCATCCCGCAGCGCATGCTCGAACACCTGGGCTATACGGCCCTGACCATGGCCATCGCTTTGATCATTGCCGTGCCGCTGGGGCTGTGGGTGGGGCACACCGGGCGCGGTAGCGGTGTAGTGGTCGGTATCACCGGCGCCCTGCGTTCGCTGCCCACACTGGGTCTGCTGACGCTGTTCACCCTGCTCATGGGACTCGGCCTGATGCCACCGATCCTGGCGCTCGTGCTGCTGGCCATCCCGCCCATCCTGTCCGGAACGTACTCCGGGATCGCCTCGGTGAATCCCGCGCTCGTGGACGGCGCCCGCGCCATGGGCATGACCGAGCGGCAGACGCTCACGCGCGTGGAAATCCCCGTGGCGCTGCCCGTGATCCTGGGCGGCATTCGCAACGCCGCACTGCAGGTGCTCGCGACCGTGACCATCGTGGCCTACATCAACCTGGGTGGCCTGGGAAGATACTTGATCGACGGGCTGGCCGTGCGCGACTACTCACGCATGCTGGCCTCCGTGGTACTCGTGGCGGTGCTTGCGCTCGCTGCGGACGCAATATTGGCTCTGATTCAACGCCTGGTGACCTCGCCGGGGCTCAGATTGGCAGGAGAACGCTCATGACCATTTCACTTTTCCGGCGCGCGGGCGCGTGGCTGGCCGGGTTCTTCGCCCTGGCGCTGGTGCTCACCGCGTGCGGTGGCGGTTCCGATCCACTCGACGATTCCGGTGACGACGCCGCTTCGGGCGGGTCCTCGGAGACGATCACGGTTGGGTCGGCGGACTTCCCCGAGTCCCAGGTGATCGCGGAACTCTACGCGGGCGTGCTCAAGGATGCGGGTCTCACGGTGGAGACCAATGCGGGCATTGGCGCCCGCGAGGCGTACACGGGCGCGGTCAAGGACGGGTCCGTGGACGTGGTTCCGGACTACTCAGGCAACCTCTTGCTGTTCGCCGACACCGAGGCCACCCAGGCCTCCGCCGAGGACATCATGAGCGCGCTTCCGGGTGCTTTGGAGTCCGAGGGACTCTCCGTGCTGGAGGCCTCCGACGCCGAGAACAAAGACTCCCTGGTGGTCACCCAGGCCACCGCGGACGAGCACTCCCTGAAGTCCATCGAGGACATGGCACCGGTGTGCGGTGAATTCATCATGGCCGGCCCGCCCGAGTTCCAGGAACGCGCCTACGGTGTCAAGGGTCTGGAAGAGAAGTACAACTGCACGTTCAAGTCCTTCGAACCGATCAATGACGGCTCCGGCCCCCTGACCGTGCAGGCCCTCACGAGCGGTGACGTACAGGTGGCCAATATCTTCACGACCACCCCGGCTATCGAGGACGAGAACCTGGTGGTTCTGGAGGATCCCAAGAACAATTTCATTGCGCAGCAGGTGCTCCCGCTGACCGCTCCGGACCGCCTTCCGCAGGAGGCCCAGGACGCGCTGAACGAGTTCTCGGGCAAGCTGACCACCCAGGACCTGATCGATCTGAACCGCAAGGTGAGCGGTGAACAGCAAATGAACCCGGCAGATGCTGCCGCCGAATGGTTGTCGGAGAACGGCTACCAGTCCTAGTTTCCACAGGGGATGTCCACAGCCGGTGGGCATTGTGGGAAATCGAGGTTGACCTGCTCGAACACAACGTTTGAGCAGGTCAATTCTCATTCGACACGCCGTAGTTTCCACACCTGTGGATAACTCTGTGCACAACCTGTGCAGTAAACGTAGGGTTACAAAATGCGACACGTACGCGTCACCTTGTTAGCGCACTAACAAAGATGTCTATGCTGGGGAAGCCACGATTCATCGGATGGTGGCACTGTCCGAAAGGGCTCGGCGTCAAGGGGGATCTCGAGCTCGGAACCACCTCACAGATCCGTGTTCGTGAGGAGACCGAGGAGACCGCACCATGTTTCAACAAGAAATGATCCTCCCGACCGTCACGAGCCGTGACGAACTCATCGGTGCCATGAAACGACGCCTGAGCCAGGATGACCGTGTTGGCTCCGCAGACCGCGAAGTCTTCCTGCGCAGGCTCAGCAAGTACGTCGGTCAACTCGTCACGGGACTGCGCGCCGTCTACGGCCAGCGCCCCGACTTCTGGGATCTGGCCGCGGCCAGCGTACTCACCGCATGGGACTCCTTCTCCGAGCGCCCGGAAGGCCTCAAAGAGCTTGATGTGGAGCGCGAGTCCGAGCCGTCGTGGTTCATGTCCCGTCAGGCCGTGGGCGGTGTCTGCTACGTGGATCGCTATGCGGGTTCTATTGCCGGACTGCGTGAGCGCATCCTGTACTTCAAGGAACTTGGTCTCAACTACCTGCACCTGATGCCGTTGTACGAGTGCCCCGAGGGCAACTCCGACGGTGGTTACGCCGTGTCCTCTTATCGGCGTGTGGATCCCGCATTGGGCACCATGGACGACCTGGCGGAACTCGCGGAGGAACTGCGAGCCGAGGGCATTGCCCTGGTGCTGGACTTCGTCTTCAACCACACCTCCAACGAACACGAATGGGCAAAGGCAGCGGCTGCCGGGGATCCGTTCTACGAGCAGTTCTACTGGATTTATCCGGACCGCACCGTGCCGGCCCAGTTCGAGGAAACCGCTCGCGAGATCTTTCCGGACGATCACCCCGGTGTGTTCACCCGCGTGGACGCCACCCCTGCCGGTCGCGCGGCCAGTGGTTTGGAAGAGGATCCCCGCTGGGTGTGGACCACGTTTCACCGTTTCCAGTGGGATTTGAACTACTCCAATCCCGCGGTCTTTCGGGCCATGGCAACGGAAATGCTGTTCCTCGCCAATCAGGGCGCACAGGTGTTGCGGCTGGATGCGGTGGCGTTCATCTGGAAACAGTTGGGAACCACGTGTGAGTCTCAGCCGCAGGTCCACGATCTGCTGCGCGCGTTCAACGCGATGGTCAAGCTGGCTGCCCCTGCCGTGGAGTTCAAGTCCGAGGCGATCGTCCACCCGGACGAGGTCATCCGGTACATCGACACGGACCAGTGCACCCTGTCCTACAACCCGCTCCAGATGGCCCTGGGTTGGGAAGCGAGCGCGACGCGCAAGGTCGCGCTGTTGCAGCAGGCGATCAACGAGCGCCACACGACCCCCGAGGGCACCGCGTGGGTCAACTACGTGCGCAGCCACGACGACATCGGGTGGACCTTCTCCGACGACGACGCCGCACGGGTGGGGGTCGACGGTTACGATCACCGTCGCTTCCTGAACGCCTTTTATACCGGACGATTTCAGGGCAGTTTCGCCCATGGCGTGGCGTTCCAGGACAATCCCCGGACCGGCGACTGTCGAATCTGCGGGACGACAGCCTCGCTCATGGGACTCGAAACCGAACCCGGCCCGGCGGCGGACCGCATTCTATTGGCGTACTCACTGGCCATGAGCACCGGCGGTGTCCCTCTGATCTATCTCGGGGACGAAGTGGGCCAGCTCAACGACCCCGCTTGGGCTGAGAACCCGGACAACTCTCACGACGCCCGGTGGGTGCACCGGCCCGAGTATTCACGGGCCGACTACGAGCGTCGCCACGATCTCTTCTCCGTGCAGGGTCGAATTTTCGGTGGGATCCAGCGGATGATTTCGGTGCGTCAGCAGACGGAGGAGTTCGACGGCACCCGGTTGATTCCGTTCGACACCCACAACCCCCATGTTCTGGGCTATCAGCGCCCCGGTGAGCACAGTGTGGTGCTGTGCCTGGCCAACTTCAGCGACTGGTCGCAGTACGTGACTGGGGAGACGCTGTCCGGGTTCCTGCCCACGGGTGTGGAACTACACGGTAACGGGACTGTGGATCTGCGCGGCGGCATCCTGTTGGACGCGCACAGTTTCTGGTGGATCCGTGTGATCCCGGTTCAGCAGAACGCGGTCCGCTCGCGCGAAGGTGCAGAAAAAACTGTCTGACGGACGCTGAGGTGTCCGAAAAATCCCGCCTGGTGGACCCGGGCGGGATTTTCTTTGGTTTCTTTTCCGCACACCTGTGTGGGTTATCCACAGAGGTTGTCCACACAGTGGAAAACTCACACGGTTGTGATTCCACCGCTGTGACGCACGAGTGTTCGACTGGTGAGCGGCCCCAGCCCTTGAAAACACGGCACAGCGGACCGGAACGAATGTTCGCTCTCGAGCGCAATCAGACAGATCTTCGAATTATTCACAACTGTGTCCACACCTGTGGATAACTTTCTCCACCCCTGTGCACAGAGCGCCCACACTTGTGCGGAGTGGACTTCCAAGAAATGTGGGCCAAGATAATAGGCATTGACGCGGCAGCACGGACCTACCGGATGGGCTGGTGGGTATGTGGGAGATGTTGCGTCTGGGGATCTACTTGAGGGATAAACCATGCACGAAACGGATACACCGCACGGTTTTTTGATCAGCACCCAGGAATTCGTCCCGGCCACTGCTGATGAGTTCGAACGTGTGCTCAGGGCCCCAGGATCCATTGCCGCTTGGAACGAGCTGGAACTGTCTGGCCCCGCGGGATCCGGGGTTCCTCTGGACGTGGGCGACGCCATGGAATTCACGGTCAATGTGGGGCCGTTGTCGTTCGACTATGTGATGATCGTGGCCGCGCGAACTTCCGGTGTGTCGTTCATTCAGCGCACTACCAAGGGGTTCGTGGATGTCACCATCGAGTACTCCTGGAAGACGCAGGGGGTGGGCACGTTGGTCACGGTGGATGCGATGTACCGCCTCACGGGGCCCCTGTGGTGGAAGAAACCGGCGACGCGAGCAGTGGCGCGGAAATTCGTCCGCACCGCCTCACGGAACATGCGCGACATGTTTTCCCCTCGGCGCAGCGGCGGGCGGGGGAACTCGACGTTTCCTGACACCCATGGTTGTCGGTAGGGTTCACCCTCTAAGCTGAAGGGGAAGAGCGAGCGTCAACAGGGCAAGGGAGGCGCACGCTCGTGGGGTCTACGAACGTGAGGGGAAACTGGATTGGCTGAGTCCAGCATTGTTGAGTTCGAGGAACGTCTGATTATTCATGCGCCGGCCAACGTGGTGGAGCGCATGCTCGTTGACGCACCGGCGCTGCCGCAGTGGCGCACGTGCATGCGCGAGAACGTGGAAACGTCTGATCCGATCATGAGGCCCGGAACCACCGTCACCTTCGTGACCACGCAGTACGGACTGCACTTCGACTACATCCAGATCGTGTCCCAGTACATTCCGGGACAGACGCTGGCGTACCGGACCACCAAGGGTTTGTTCTTCATCGACACCACGTACGAGTGGGTCGAGGATCACGGGAGCACCCGGCTGACCTGCCACTACCGGTTGTACGTGCCCAAGAACAAGCAGTTCATCAAACGCCTGGTGGAACGTAGTTTTCAGAACCAGTCACGCGATGACAACAAGAATCTGAAGCACCTGCTGGAGACGGGCGCGCAACGTTACCGAGCGGCGTCGGACCTCACCCCGGACGAGCCGCGTCTCGAATCGCTCACGTAACCCGCCCCGCCTAGCGCATCAATTCAGCCGAAGTTCGTGGCGCAGCACCGTCACGTGGAAATCCTGGTGTGCCACGTAGAAATCCTGCGTTCCGCACGGTAGGTATCCCAGGCCCTGGTAGAACTCGGCCAACCGAGGACTGTTCACGTCGCAATCCAGACGCACCACTGAACGCCCCGAATCCCGCGTGACCTTCTCGGCGTGCCGGATCAGCGCCGGGCCCGTGCCGGTGCTGCGCAGTGATCGGTCCACGGCCACGCCGTGCACGTAGCCGGCGGGTTCCTCCTGTTTGCCCCAGATCCGTAGGTCTTCCCACAGCACCTGGACGCTGGCGAGCACCACGGTCGGATCCTCGGGGGATTCGATCACCGACCACTCGCCACGGCCGATTTCCTCGGAAACGTCGCGCGGATCGAATTCCCCCTCCCGCCACTGGTCGATCCCGCGGCCCTGGAGCCAGCGGGCGATCCGGTTGCGCAGGTCGACGATGCCCTGCGCGTGTTCCTCACGGGCAGGGATGATGGGGCCGGGGGTGGGTTGGAGTTCTTCGAATGAATCAGGTGAATCAGGCACGCACACGAGAATAAGACATCCACATGACAACTTATGACGAGGAAAGTACCTTTCCTACGCTAGTGGCTGAACCTTCTTGACCCTGTCGAGGGCCCTGGCGTTAGGTGGAAATATCAACGCCAAGCGCTAGGAAGGATGATTCACTGTGGCTGAAAAGTTCACTCTGCCCGATCTCCCGTATGACTATGCCGCTCTTGAGCCCCACATCTCGGCTCAGATCATGCAGTTGCACCACGACAAGCACCACAACACCTACGTGACCGGTGCAAACACTGCCCTGGAGAAGATGGAGGAGGCTCGCGCCAACGGTGACGCTGCCGGTGCAGCCAAGCTCTCCAAGGATCTCCAGTTCAACCTGGGTGGCCACATCAACCACTCCATCTTCTGGAAGAACCTCTCCCCGGAGGGTGGCGACAAGCCCGAGGGCGAGCTCGCCGCGGCTATCGACAACTTCTTTGGCTCCTTCGACAACTTCCGTGACCAGTTCACCGCGGTTGCCACCACCATTCAGGGTTCCGGCTGGGCCATCCTGGCTTACGAGCCCATTGCCGGCAACCTGGTCATCGAGCAGATGTACGACCAGCAGAACGGCGTTCCCGTTGCCACCATCCCGCTGCTGCAGCTGGACATGTGGGAGCACGCCTTCTACCTGGACTACCAGAACGTCAAGGCTGACTACGTCAAGGCCTTCTGGAACATCGTCAACTGGGCAGACGTCGCAGAGCGCTTCGAGAAGGCTCGTACCGGCGCCAAGTCCCTCATCTGATTGAGACTTCCAGCTTGTACCTCGCTTTTGTGAGGTGAATCGAAACCCCGCCCGGCAGCCTTCGCTGTCGCGCGGGGTTTCGTTCTCCCCGAGCAGGAACCTTTCGATCGCACTGATCGCCGACGGCGCTCGCGGCCACGCCCGCTTTGCCCCACCGAGCCGTTTCCACCCCAGAGTTATCTGGCCCTTCACAGATGAGCATGGGTAGGGGTCTTGCGCCACGGCCGGTGTCCACCGGCGGCGAGCAGGGCGCGTAGGCGGTAGTTGTCGAAGTTCCGGAAGCCGCGGGCGACTCGGCGCATCGTCTCGAT
>NZ_NOIT01000049.1 GCF_004136555.1 Kocuria carniphila | reverse complement strand
CCTCTACCCAGACCCCACAACACGCGCTCCGAAACGCCCCCACGCACCCGGCTACCCATGCTCATCTGTGAAGGGCCGGTTTACCGAGCTGAACGGCACCGACACAGCCTACTCCGGTGATGAATTAGAGCAGATCGAGCAGATGAGTTGCCTCCACCTGCGCTCCTAACCGTGCGGCGCAGGATGGTGGCCCAGTTATTGACGTGTTTTGCAATATCTTCGACCAATATTCCGAGTGCATGTTACACCATGATCCTTTCTGTAAGGGTCAATGGGGCGACCAGTTTTCCTGGGCTTTTTGAATTTGACGACTCCGGTTAGGCCGCGAGAATGATGGCATACGTGAGCGCCTTCTCAGGGGAATACCTCTGATCGTGCTGCTAGTGAGTAAAATGATCTGCCAGCGGAGGCCATGCTTCTAAACAACTTCCGATCTGTTCAAGGCCGACTTGCACGACGAGTCGGGATGTCAAGATCGCGATTAGACTCAGGAAGGTTTTGCCCACGTTACCTTGTGAGTACCCCCGATAGTCGGGGGGTCTGGTCGCTCGGCCGGGTATGGCTTTGTTGCCCTGCCATCCA
>NZ_NOIT01000004.1 GCF_004136555.1 Kocuria carniphila | reverse complement strand
CCTCTACCCAGACCCCACAACACGCGCTCCGAAACGCCCCCACGCACCCGGCTACCCATGCTCATCTGTGAAGGGCCCGAAATCCTCAGTTCCTCTTACTGAAGAGGCCAGGTTTTTCTGTTCTTCAGATATGTGTCGGGCACTCTGAGAGACTGTAGTCGCTCATGATGGCCGAATAGGTACTCGGTACCCGCAGTATATCCAGCAAAATATGTCAGTTCTGTAAAAATTTCACTCATCCATCGAGCATGGCTGAGAGAGTAAAACCGACCCCACTTCTGAGTTATCTGGCGCTCGTGGGTCATGAAACTCGCCTGAGTCGGGTCAGTAACTAACGAGCCGTCCTCGTGGAAATGGATCGTAACGCTGAAGTCGGCGAGAATGGCCCCGACTTGTCGTGATTTTGCGCGGGCGCGCTCCTCTCGTTTTGTGCCACGAAAGTGCTCGTCAAGTATTGGCTCGCAAACCGTGTCCCACCAGTGCGCGGTGGGTTCGTGAGGTGACCGATTCCCCGTCAAGGAAGCGTGGTTGGCGTAGCGGCCACGGCTGGCGGACGCAAAATCGTCGAAACTAGCTAATGTACCGGCTGCTATAGGACTTGCCGGTCGCTCGTATCTGAGCTCTAGCCCTCTCCTGTCTCCGACTCTCGCAACCTCGTCGGAGATATCCGAAATCGAGTGACCTTTTAAGCGAAGTTGCTTATCATTCAGGGGTCGGCCATGGGACAGGAGGTGATCACAAGTGAGGATGAGCTTCCCGAGTCTTTCTAGTCCATTTGAGAATCCAAACTGAGCTGCGGTATATCTTCCTTGGTTTGCATAGTCGGCGCGGCCGATCTCGTTTGCGCCCGAGTGAATGAGTTGTGCGGCTAGATCTGTCTCGCGGGCGAGCCCTTGCCAAATTGGATTGGAAAACGGTGTGGTTAGTGCACTCATGTGTCTGATACCTCCAAACGAATGTTGAGGGATCGGGGTGATGCGGCGGCTGTGTGAAGCTACAGCTTGATTGAAGATCCTAGCCCTAGCGGCCTCTCCTGCGCCGAAGACGCGCAAAGGCTGGCAGCACTCGGCCCGGTACTGGATCGACGAGCCCGTAGAGTCCGGCTTCACGTGATCGCCGCCGGGGCAAGGTTGGCACATAGGTGGGGCCGGGCACGATCCGCCAGGAGACGCTTGCTCGAAGGTTATTCGGCTACGGAACGCGGTCGAGTTTAGATTCAACGTGTAAAGCTGCAAGTCACGATCGATTTCGGGCGCATTTCGGGACTGCCGCATGGATAGGTGGCATCTTGACCTGATCGTGCGGCAGTCCCGTTTTTCTTGCCGCATGTGTAGATGGCGTGGGCTAGATTCCAAAGGCCCGCACCGATTTCTGGTTGCGCTGACCCCGGCGCGCCCGCGCTACGATGCCGGCACAGGAACGACCCCGCTGCCTGCCCTGGACCTCCGTGGTTCGCCGGCGGCCGACGACCCGGACGGAGCGCAGACCATTACCGGCACCGCCTTCGGCATGCTGCCCATCCTTCCGGACTCAAACAGCAGCGGCATCAAACCCGGGCCGATTCAGTGTGAGGCCGGGGGCTGCTCGCCGCAGGCGGTATGGGGTCGGTGGTAATTGTAGTGATTGACCCAGACCGCCACCGCGGTGCGTCGGGCGTGTTCGCTGGTGTAGGTGCGGGTATAGAGCACCTCATCGACCAGTAGCCGGTTGTAGCGTTCGACCTTCCCGTTGTGCCGCGGCGTGTAGGCACGGATCCGCTGGTGGCGGGAGGCCAGGGCTTTCACGGTGCGGGTGAAGTCCCGGGCTCGGTAGTTGGCCCCGTTATCCGTCACGACCCGGTGGATCCTGTGGATCCCGTGGGCGGCGAAGAAGGTTCTGGCCCGGGCGAAGAACCCGATCGTGGTCACCGCTTTCTCGTCGTCGAGGGCTTCGGTGTAGGCCAGACGGGAGAAGCCGTCCACGGCCGAGTGCAGGTAGGTGTAGCCGACCCTGGCCCCGGGTCCGCGCTTGGCCGCCTTCGCCTTGGTGGTGCCGCGGCCGTGGGTGCGCCACCCGCCGCCGTCGGGGATCTTGCCGACCTTTTTCACATCCAGGTGGATCATATGCCCGGGCCAGTACGCCCGAATCCTGGCCGGGGCGCTTCGGGCGTTGTCCCCGTCGGGGGTGAGATCCCGCAGCCGGGAGATCCCCAGCCGGGCCAGCCACCGGCCCACGGTGCGTAGGGCGATGATCACCGGAGCGTGGAAGAGCCCCGGGTCCTGGGCGGGGTCGTGGTCGTAGCCGCCGGCGGCCAGGTGGTGCCAGATCCGGCGCGCGGACCACTTGCGCCCCCGCTGCAGGGCTTCTATGCGTTCCACCACTTGCGGTGGTATCTGGGCCGGGGAGGTGGCCGGGGTCGAGGGGCGATCGGTTAGACCCTGCTCACCTTCGGCCAGATAGCGGGTCACCCAGGTGCTCACGGTGGGGCGCGAGACCCGGAACTCGGCGGCCACGTGGGCCTTGGGGATCCCGTCATCGAGGTGGCCCAACACCATGCGCAGCCGGCCGGTAGGGGTCAAGGGTGCATTACGGCGGGTCATGAACGGGCTCTTTCGTCTCGGACGGTCGCTGTAGCAACTTCCATCCTGGGCAAGGAACCCGTTCCTCACCTCACCAACACACCCCTGACAAGAACCTCATGCCCCGCAACACCTAGTGGCGGCTACGTTGGCACTATGACCTTCATTGGAATCGACCTGGCCGCTGACGTGAAGCGCACGGGTCTTGCGGTGCTTCGGGAAGGTGCCGGGAGCGTCGTCGTCGACTTGGTTCGAATAGGCGCGACCGACGAGGACCTGATTGATGCCATCAGTACGGCTGAGCGTGCAGGTGTCGATGTTCCGTTCGGTTGGCCCGAGGATTTCGTAAGCGTCATTGAGGCGCAAGCGAGGGGGACACTTGAGGCCCCGGCTAGTACAGGCTCGGAATGGCGGCGGGACCTGGCGCTGCGAGCTACGGATAAAGCTGTGCATCAGCGAACGGGGCTGACCCCGCTGAGCGTTTCAACGGATCGGATTGCCTATCCCGCGTTGCGGTGGGCGGGGATTGAGGTGAGACTTCGGGACTTGGGGACGAATGTATGTCGGGATGGCGCGGGCGTGGTGTGCGAGGTTTATCCGGCTGCGGCGTTGAAGTGCTGGGGTTTGCCCTACCGCGGTTACAAAGGGGCGAAGAATTCGGCACAGCGATCGGAACTGGTGGACTCGGTATCCGAAAAGCTTCCGTGGCTGGACTGGAATGGGCACCGAGATCTCTGCGCGGCTGACGACAATGCGTTGGACGCGGTCATCGCAGCTCTAGTAGCTAGGGAAGTAGAGAGGGGCCGCTGTGAACCGCCTCCGATAGGCCTTGCAGAGAAAACCAAGCGAGAGGGGTGGATTTGGTTGCCAGGGGAGATGCCAACGGCCCCGCTTGCTAACTAACTGCTCGAACAATGGGATGGGACGTCAGTACTCCGGAACTTCCCGAATGACTCGTGCCGGATTGCCGACGGCCACGCTGTTGGCCGGTATGTCACATGTAACCACAGCACCCGCGCCAATCACGGAGTTCTCCCCGATCGTGACTCCGGGGCAGACGATTACTCCGCCGCCGAGCCACACGTTGTCATGGATGGTGATGGGTTCTGCCGTCTCTTCTTTAGCACGTCGAGGTTCTGCGGCAATGGGATGAACCGGCGTCAGAAGTTGGACGTTCGGACCGATCTGGCAGTCGGCACCGATGCTAATGGGTGCCATGTCGAGGGCGGTGAGATTGAAGTTCACGAATGTGCGGGCCCCGATAGAGAGGTTTAACCCGTCATCAACGCGGATCGGTGGGCGAACTTCCACACCCTCCCCAAGGTGCGCCAATAGCTCCGTGAGGTGCGGACGAATCTCCTGGCCGTCCAACTCAGCGCGGTGGATGTCACGCATGATTTTTGTTGCCCGTTCGGTCATTAGGTCCATCCCTCAAATTCGGCGGAACTTCTTGTGGCTTCCTCCGGGCACCGCCCCCGATGAAGCTACGTATTACTTCAGATGATCGACCGTACCAATGGACGGGGTACGGTCAATTGCATGAGTGACGTCATACCCACGCAATCCGCTTCGAGGGATATTCCTTGGGATGCTGGACGTTGGTCGAATCGGCCGGTGTCGACCAGAGTGTCCGAGGACGGGACGCTTTATGTAATGGCAGCGGAAGGCTCCGACGCTTGGCGGCACACTTCGTACGGCTTTGTTCATGACACCGAACATGCTCTGCTGGTGAGCTTTATTTCCGGGACTTCCATGGAGGTCGAGTTCGGCACTCCGTTCGAGGAGCAGTTCGACCAGGCAGGTATTTTCGTTCGGGTCTCCGCGGAACATTGGGTCAAAGCGGGAATCGAATTCACCGATGGCACTCCTCATATCGGTGCCGTGGTCACGGATGGTCGTTCCGATCGGTCGGCTACGCCCGTTCCGGGCTGGTCTGGCCGACCGGTGACCATGCGGATCAGTTGGGCCGACGACGCTCTCACCGTCCGCGCTCGCTGCTCGGAAGGACCCTGGAAGCTTGTTCGCGTTGCGCCCTTTGACGCATGGGAAGGCGTCACTGCAGGGCCATTCGTGTGCGCGCCGACTCGCAGCGGACTCGAGGTTCCGTTCTGCCGCTGGAGCGTCGGCGAGGCGGACCGTTCGCTGCACTGAACGAAAAAGTCAGGGCTCCGTGGAGAGGCGGCAGCGCGACGTCGGCGTCGTCGTGAACGAAGTGCGGTCCATGGCCAGGCCGAGAGACTGGTGGGTTCGACTTATTGTGGGTGAATGACACGGATTCTGGTGACCGGCATGTCCGGGGCTGGCAAGTCGACTCTTCTGGAGGAGCTGCGGCGTCGGGGGCACGATACGGTCGATACCGACTACGACGGTTGGACACTTCCAGACGGATCGTGGGACGAAGAGCGGGTGCCGCGTCTTTTGGCAGAACCGCACAATGTGGTGGTGTCTGGAACTGTGGAGAACCAGGTCAATTTCTACAATCGTTTTGACCATGTAATTCTTTTGAGCGCACCGCTGGACATTCTTTTGGAGCGGGTACGGACCCGCAGGAGCAACCCCTATGGCCAATCAGTGTCGCAACAAGCTGAAATTCGGCACTATGTGGAAACGGTTGAACCGCTCTTGCGTAGAGGAGCAACGATTGAACTCGACGGTACCCGGACACCACAGGACCTGGCTGATGAAGTTGAACAGCTCATCGATGGGACTGAATGACGGAGAACCGTGTTCACCCAGGCTGCTTGAGACGCACACCCTCCTGGTGGAGCCTCCACCATCGTGGTCTGATAGTCGTAGACATTCGAGAGTGAACGAGCGGGCAATCAGCCTGCCATCGAGTACGACGCACGACGTGCGGTGCACCCCCGCGTAGCGCACAAGGAGACCTGCAGAAATGGCCAAACACCGACGCAAATGGCGTCCCGGCCTGAAGAAAGTCCGCCGAAAATCTTCCCAGCACGCAGCGGGCCCGAGAAGGTCGAGCCGATCGAATATTCCTGAGGCGATCTCGCGGGCGGTCCAAGAGGTGGGGCAAACCACCGGTCATGAGGCGGGCAAGATTGTTGAGCTTCAGCGCACCAACGACGGCGGTTGGCTCATCGTTGCAGAGACCAGAGCATCAACTGGCGACCCGGCGGTTATGGCAGAGCAGTACTTCATCCGGCTCACCGGCGAAGGCAATATTATCTCGTACGAATTGGCTGGCCGGGAGACTCCATCGCGCTCTACAGGAAGCACTCAGCGGGCGCTGCCCGTGGATCTAGGGCTCCGCGCCGAGTTGGACACGGACATCGCGATTTCTTTCCGACGTATCAACGTGGTGAATCTGCGCCTACGAGGATCGATCCGCCCGTTGAGGAACAAAGGCAAGCGGCCTTAGTCGTCTTCGGCATGCTCTACTGACTCGAGGTATACCACTTTGTATACATCGGGAGTAAAATTCCTCTATGTCTATGAACACAACAATCAAGGTGAGCCCTGAACTGCGGGATCGAATTAACCGTGATGCTAAGGAGCGGGGCCTGACTGCGGCGGGTCTCATCGAGAAACTAATTGATGCGCATGAGCGACGACAGCGCATGGAAGCCTTTGGCCGGGCATTTAGAGCTGCGGATGCCACGTACTGGGATGAATATCGCGTCTGGGACGTGACGCTCGACGATGGCCAATCCGTTGAGTGAACTCCGGCGAGGAGACATCGTGTGGATCGAACTCGATCCGGTTCGTGGGCGTGAACAGTCCGGGCGGCGCCCGGCCCTTGTAGTGGCAAGTGATCTGTACCTTGAGCAGGCAAACACGCTGATGGTCATCGTGCCAGCCACAACAACTGATCGGGGATGGCCAAACCATATCCCTTTGCGGGGCCCACAACTTGGCCTGTCACGAGCGACGTTCGCTATGACCGAGCAGCCTCGGACAGTCACTCGAGATCGCGTGGTTGGCCACATCGGTACCGTCGACGCGCAAACAATGCGAGAAGTCGATCAGTGGTTGCGCGACTTTCTTGCGCTTCCCTGAGGGAATCTAACGCAAAAATCAGCCAATCAGTGGATACATCCCCTGATTGGCTGATTGACTGCCGTACTTCCTACTTTCGCAGTGACTTCTCCAACGGGATGCTGCCGTCCTGCCAGGGCAGAACAGCCCAAGCCAGCAGGTATGCCGCGATCCCGATGACCGGCAACAAGAAGGACAGCAGAATCAGCAGGCGGACCACCCACACGTTGACGCCAAATTGGCGGGCGATACCTCCGCCGATGCCCGCGACGAGTCGTTGCGGTCCGCGTCGGAAGCCGAGATTGCGCATGGATTCGAAGAATGAGTTCATGCCGTCAACACTACGCACTCTTGACGGTTGAGACAGTGGGGGTGACCCCCGGAACTCCCTGGATACACGTCAATTAGTCGCGCCCCGGGCAGCTTCCGTCAGGAGTGCCCTCTTGCTGAGTGGATGTCTGAGGGTAGCCGTACCGTGGAGCCCATGAACCATCCCGATCTGGCCAGAACCCCTTCGAGCATGTAATGACTATCCTCGAAACCCTGCCCCCGCGCCGGATCAGTCTGCCGACCGCGCGGCGCATTGCGCTGACGGCACAGGGGTTTCTGGACCCTCCTCCGGTGGCTGGCAAGGTGAGTACTCGTCATCTGCAGCGAGTGATCAACAGAGTGGGCGTGATCCAGATCGACTCGGTCAACGTGCTGAGCCGCAGCCACTACCTACCCTTCTTCTCACGCCTCGGCAGCTATGACAGAGCCAAACTGGATCAACTCCGAGATCGCCACCCGCGGCGGCTGGTCGAATACTGGGCGCACGAGGCCAGTTTGATCCCGCCAACGACCTGGTCCTTGATGGGGTTTCGGATGGATCGCGCCAACCACGAAGCCTGGGGAGGCATGCGCGGTATCCAGCAGGAGCACCCGGACCTTGTGCAAGCAGTTCTGACGGAAGTCAGTGAGCGAGGCCCCATAACCGCCAGAGAATGCAAGGCCGCTCTGAATGTGGACATTCCCCGCCGTGAGGGGGGCTGGGGTTGGAACTGGTCTGCCGTTAAGACCGCCCTCGAGTACCTTTTCTGGTCCGGGAAGATCACGAGTTCAGGACGTAATGTCCAGTTCGAACGCGCCTACGTTCTGCCAGAGTTTCTCCATTTGCCCCGGGAACCAGTGGATCCAGACATCGCTCATCGCGAGTTGGTGCGCATCGCCGCACGGGCCCACGGTATTGGGACCGCGCGGTGCCTCCGAGACTACTTCCGACTTGGAGCTGCAGAAACCAGCCGCGCCCTAGCATCTCTGGTGGCAGATGGAGAGCTGGAGATCGTGACGGTCCCTGGGTGGTCGGATCGCGTGTACCTGGACACCTCGGCTCGGATCCCGCGGAAAGCTCACGTAGAAGCCCTCCTCAGCCCCTTCGATTCGCTGATTTGGCAACGGGAGCGCACCGAAGCCTTGTTCGGTATGCGCTACCGCTTGGAGATCTACACACCCTCCCATCGGCGCATCCACGGGTATTACGTACTGCCGTTCTTGTTCGGAGACACCCTGGTAGCCCGGGTGGACCTGAAGGCGGACCGGCTTGCCGGTCAACTCCTGGTGAAGCGGTGCACGTGGGAGTCCGATGCCCCAACTGAGGCCGTTCCCGCGCTGCGGCATCACTTACAGACTCTGGCGCACTGGCTCGGTCTTGACGAGGTCGTTCATCCCCAGCCGGACGCCCAATAGGGAAAGAATGGAGCCATGCCTGAATTGCCTGAGCTGGATGCAGTCGTCGATCAACTCCGGGACCGCCTGGTGGGTCACCGCCTTCGAGATTTCCAGGTGGTCGCCTTCAGCGTCCTGAAAACTGCGGAGCCGCCCCATATGTCTTTGGTCGAGCGGGAGCTGACAGGGGTGTCGCGCAGAGGCAAGTTCTTGTTGCTCGAAGCAGAAGGGCGATTCGCGGTCACGCACCTAGCCCTGGCAGGTTGGCTGAAACTCGGGGAGGCGCACCTCAGCGATAGGCCGCCGGCCAGATCTGGTCCGCTGGCCGTGCGGTTGGACTTCCACGACGGCGCTCGCCTCGACCTCACGGAGCAGGGAAAACGTAAAGGCATGGCTCTTTGGATCACTGATGCACCGGATTCCCTGAAGCGGATCCAGCGATTGGGCCCTGAAGTGGATGTGGTCACCGTGGAAGAATTTGCGGAGAAGTTAGGCGCGACCTCCTCACGGCTGAAGACTGTTCTGACAGATCAAACTGTGATGGCCGGGATCGGCAATGCCTGGTCGGACGAAATCCTGCACCGCGCCAAACTCTCCCCGTTTGCTGCAGCCAACAAGCTGACGGGGGAACAAGTAACAGCGCTTCACACGGCAGTCCAAGAGGTGCTGACCGAGGTCCGTGACGCTCTGACCAATGTGCCGCTGGATCGTATCAAGGCAACGAAAAAGTCGTTGTTCGGAGTCCACGATCGCGCGGGGCAGGCCTGCCCGGAGTGTGGTGGGACGGTGGCGGAGGTGTCCTACGTGGACCGCTCGATGCAGTACTGCCCCATATGCCAAACCGGCGGCAAAAAGCTCAGCGATCGCAGAATGGACCGACTCCTCAAATAGTATTCAGCGGCGCCAACCGCTGACGTCGCACTGGCCGTTCGCGTTGTGTCCCACTGCCAAGAATGAGCCGTCCGCGCATAACGCCAAGGTGTGAGCCGAACCTGCAGCAACAGCCACGACGTTGCGCCAATCGCGGACATCGCATTGCCCGTAGCTGTTATCACCAGTGGCCAGCACATTGCCATCGTGAGTGAGGGATACGGTGTGCCGACTGCCCGCGGCAATGGCGGCCACGTTCCGCCAGGAGGACACCGAGCACTCGCCGGCACCGCTTGCTCCAGCTGCCACTACGGTGCCGTTGTGGCGCAGACCAACTGTGTGCAGGTATCCCGCAGAGACAGCAATCAACCCGTTCCACGCGTGAGTCTCGGATTGGCCTCGTTGATTGCTTCCCGCGGTCACTGCGGTCCCGTCGGAGCGAAGCCCCACTGAGTGCCAATCGCCGCACGCGATCGCGACGACCTCCGTCCATTCGCCGACGTCGCATTGGGCCTCAACATTGCGCCCCGTCGCAATGACCGTGCCGTTCCGACGAATCCCGAGTGTCCGGCGCCAACCAGCGGCAACGGTCGTCATGTCACGCCATTCCTGCACCTCGCACTGGCCGTCGCCATTCCAGCCCGTGGCTATCACGGTTCCACCGGAGCGCAGCCCCACGGTGTGGGAACGGCCCGTATTCGTTGCAGTGTGAACGTTTCCTGCTGCCACGCCGACGACGCCGCTCCACCCCAGCACCTCGCATTCCCGGGCCCCGTTGTGCCCGGTGGCCAAGACGGTTCCATCGGACCGGACTGCCACTGAATGACGTCGGCCAGCGGCGAGGACGCTCACAGAAACTGGACCGGACAAGATGACGGAAACGGAGCGGCGTCGTCGGTCAATAAGGAAGAGGTGAACTCAGCCCTCGTGACGGAAGCCCACCTTGATGGTGACCTGCCAATCCGCAACCTTGCCGTCCTTGATATGACCGCGGACCGACTGAACCTCGAACCAATCCAGATTCCGCAGTGACTTGGACGCCTCTGCCAGCGCGTTGCTGATGGCGGCGTCGCTGCCCTCAGGGGAGGTGCCGACGATTTCGGTGATGTTGTACACGTTGTTGGACAAGGTTCCTCCTGAAGTGCGCCCCGCTGTCGCGGACCCGCAAGCGATCCTGCGTGTGATGTACACCACACTACTGGACTGGCTTGGGCGGGCGCAGGAGGAAGGACAAAGTCTCATGGGAGGAAACTGCGGCTAATTTCCCCTGGGAGGGACTTATGGCTCGTCACAGACTTGGGGTCTGAGGCCCGCGAGCGTCACTCGTTGTGATCGACGAGCTTGTCGTGCGTCTAATTTTCATCATTCGTCTCGATCGTCTGAACGATGGAGGCTCGCACGGTCAGGACCTTCTTGGTGCGGGATGCATCTGCGTAGAACACGAAGTATTCACCTTCGTCTCGGTAATTGCGCGCTTGAACGGTCTTTTCAAACGTGCCCGGCTGGCCTAGGTCTTTGTTAATGCTGAAGGTGGTCATGTGGTTCGTCCTAACTGATCAAAGTCAGATGGAGTTGGGGCGGCGCAGCTAAGGCGCGGTCAATCAATGATCATGTTCTCACCTCGAGACCGGAGGTCCGCCAGACCGTCCCGCATGGCCTGGATCTGCTCCGGAGTGTGCCCGTTCCAATCCTTCAGTTCCGACAGAATGCGAACGGCCTCTAAGGTTCGGTAGGAACGGGTGGGGTTGCTGGGGAACCGTTTATCGGTGACATTCGGATCATTTTCGATAGGTCCGGTCGGCTCTACGACATAGATCCGTCCCGGGCCGTCACCTGTCGCGAGTTCAGCTCCCCAGGCCGCGGCATCCAGAGTTTCGGTGATGTAGATGTGGCGCAATGCGCGACCATCCTCGAAGTTCGAGGCGTATCCGGGCGTCAACAGCTCTCCCGGGACGAGCTGGGCCTTAGTGCCGTGGAGGTAAGTGCCTTCCTGAAAGACGTCAAACGGAGTTGGTGCAGTGGTCATGAGTTTCCCTCTCAGCCGGGAGAATTCCGTGCGTGACGTGGACATGTCACCACGGCAAACCTCTTTGAGCTACGAACAGGCTGGCCGACACGGCCGAGAAAACGAGGAACGACGTGCCCATGAGTGGGCCGACCAAACGACTGGTCGGCTCGGAATTCTTGCGGAATCGCGGGACGAGCAACAGCAGTCCGGCAAGTTGAACGACGCCCAGAACAGCAAGAGCCCAGTCGTCGAAATACAAAGCGAGTGGGATCAAGTGAAGGGCCACGATGAGCGCGACCCACCAGGCCATCCATCGTGCCTGTCGTCTCCTCCACAGGACTAGACATCCAACTCCCGCGGCAAGAACCTCCAAGAGGACCACCAGGCCGAAGCTCCAGTAAGCGCCGTCGAGAGCCGTACCGTCGCTCCAAAGCTTGGCAACCGCCACTCCGAAACCTCCGGCGAAAACCAGACCCAGGACTGATCCCGCTCCGAGCCAGCCCCGCCAGCGAGCCGGCGGATCTTCCTGCCCCCAGCCGAACCAAACGAACGCCATCAGCCCGAACCAGGCAATCGTGAACGCGTGATCACGGGCGAAGTCGGTGAGCATTGAGTTACCTGCTTCCCGCGGCGTTGGAGCCTGTAGGACCACAGTAGACCTCATGTCCAGGCCGGGGCATTCGCCGGACAGGCCAAAACCCGACGTGCTGCCCCTACAAGTCGATCTGGCGTTCATGACCGCCAACGTCGCCCAGGTTTTCCTCACCGACGAGGACTGGTTGGGCACCCTTACCGCTGCCCATTCCGCCCTCCGCCCGGGCGGCCGCCTCATCTTCGAATCGCGCGATCCCGAACGCCGCGCCTGGGAGAACTGGACCCCCGACAGCACGCGTGAGGTCATCCGTACATCCCACAACGGCGAGGTCGAAACCTGGGTTGAGATCACCCACCTCGACGGCGCCTTGGTCACCTTTGATTCGCCCACCATCTTCCACAACGACGGCGCTCGCATCGACTCCACGAGCACCCTGCGGTTCCGCAGTCGAGACGAACTCACCGCATCACTGAAACATGCTGGATTCACCGTGGAGGACGTCCGCGACGCGCCGGACCGGCCGGGCCGAGAACTCGTCTTCGTGGCGCGCAAGAACTAAAGAGCGCGGACTCCAGTGAGGCCGCGAGCGGCGTCGTAGTTCAACGACGCTGCGTCAGGGCGCTCCCTCGGTGCGATCGTCCATGAACTGGGCCGCCACGATAACGGCCGTGGAAGTGAGTGCGATGATGATGCCGGGCCAGTGGGTGACTGACAAGAACAATGCGCTCACGCCCAGTCCAAGCACGGTGATCAGGCCGAGGCGGGGCCGCAGGGACAGTCGCCACTTGGCGCGGGGAGCGGTCCAGATGGACCAGATAATGACGATGCCGACCAAAAGCGCGGCCGCGGCGAGCAACCGCGCGGGTCCAATGACGAGAGTCCAGCCCGCCCACGCGGCGCAACTCCACAGCACCAGTTCGCCCAGAAATGCAACGAGGTGCCACGGGGTCATGTGGAATTCATCGCTCACATGACAACAGTGCCTGACTACGGGTGATGTCGGAAGGCTTATGTGATGAAAGTGGCCCTTCACAGATGAGCATGGGTAGGGGTCTTGCGCCACGGCCGGTGTCCGCCGGCGGCGAGCAGGGCGCGTAGACGGTAGTTCTCGAAGTTCCGGAACCCGCGGGCGACCCTGCGCATCGTCTCGATCACCCCGTTCACGGCCTCGGTGGGCCCGTTCGAGGCCCCGGCGGTGTCGAAGTAGGCCAGGATCGCGGCCTTCCACCGCCGCAGAGTGCGGCCGAGCCGGGCGACCTCCGGAATCGGGCAGGTGGGGAACGCATCGAGGACCTCGGCGACGAGCCGGCGCCCGTGCTCGGGGCGGGCGTGGTAGACGGCGCGCAGCTTCTGGTAGCAGTGCCAGGCCAGGGTCACCTCATGGTGCGGGTCCCCAGCCACCAGCTTCGCGTTGAGCCGGGTGATCTGCTTGGCAGTGAGGTGCTCGGCGCCGATCTGCAAGGTACGGCGGATCCCGTAGAGAGGGTCCCCGGCCCGGCCTCGGTGGCCGAGGGTGTCCTGCTGCACGCGGCGACGCACCTCGTCCACGACCTGCCCACCGAGCTTCACCACGTGGAAGGCGTCCAGGACGGTGATCGCCTCCGGGAGCTCGTCGCGGATCGCGTTGGCGTAGCCGTGGAACGGGTCCAGCGTCGCCGTGCGGATCCCGCTCGTGAACCCCGGCCCCTGGGTAGCAAGCCAGTCGCCGTAGGCCGCCCCCGTGCGCCCGGGCACCAGATCCAGCAACCTCGCCCGGGGCCGGCCGTCCTCACCGCGGGAGTGATCCACGATGCCGGTGACCAGCCCGGTGCCGGGCGGACCCACATGGCGCCAGACGTGCTCGTCGACGCCCAAGGCGTTGACCCCGGCCAGCCGGTCCTCGGCTGTCAGCTGGGTCTCGATGACGGGGACGATCGCGTGCCAGACGGTGTTCCAGGCGACCCCGAGCATCTCGGCCAGGGCCGAGACCGCGATGTCGTGGGAGCGCAGCTGCGTCACCGCCCAGGCGATCGCGCGGGTGGTGAGCTTGGCCCGTGGCGCGGCGAGTTCGTGGACCTCGCTGAACGTCGAGATCTCGCAGGCATCCTCCCGGCACCGGAGGATCCGCTTGCGCCACAGCACCCGCACGGGCACTCCGGCACACGGCAGATCGTGGAGCAGGACCTCCCGCCGGCCGTGACCGGTGGCGAGCACCCCGCATCCTGGGCAGCCCGCCAGCGATGAGGCGGTTTCCGCCACCACGGTGAACGAGCGTGGCCCGCGTTCCACCGTCAGGACGTGGACGTCGGTCAGGTCGAAGAGCGCGCACGCGGGTGCGCAGATAGCATGAGACACGTCGAGGCCTTCAAGGATCAGGTTGCTTGGTCGCTACCCATCCTGGAGGCCTCGACCTCTACCCAGGCCTCACAACACGCGCTCCGGAACGTCCCCGCGCACCCCGCTACCCATGCTCATTTGTGAAGGGCCATGAAAGTGCACCCAGGATGCCTCCTGAGTGCACTTTCGTCACTTAACACTGTGTTGATCAGAGTTGATCAGAGTCAGTCAGCGACCTTCGCCACCAAGCGGCCCTGCGCTGTGCCGTCGATCAGCTGCTGAATGCCGTCCGCGATCTCTTCGAAGTCGATCTCCGAAATGACCGGGGTGAGATCTCCGGAGGCCATGTACTTCATGGTCTCCAGGATGTCTTCCTTGCTGCCACCCTGCGAGCCGACCAGTTCCTTGCGGCCGAGGATGAGCGGGTAGATATCGATGGTGGCTTCCAACTTGCCCATGCCCACCTGCACCACGCGTCCGCCGCCGGACCACTTCACGACGTCCAGTGCTTCCTTGGTAGTCACGCCGAAGCCGGCGTAGTCGATGATCACGTCGAGCTCGTCGTCGGCGAACTCCGCGATGGACTTGGCCACCTTGACGGCTCCGCCTTCACGGGCGCGATCCCAGACCTTTTCGTTGATCTCCGCGACGTACACCTTGGCGCCGCGCAAGTGAGCAACTCGGGCGCCGATCTGGCCGAGGCCACCGAAACCGATGATGCCAACCTTCATTCCGGCCTCAACACCGCCGGTGGTCAAAGCGCCCACGGAGGTCATGCCGGCGTCGGTAGCGGCGGCTGCTTCAGCAAAGCTGACTCCTTCGGGCATCGGAATGAGTGCCTCGACCGAAACTTCCGCGCGGTCCTCCCACGCGCCGTTGACCATGTAGCCCATGAACTCGGCCATGGGGGTTACGGCAACCTTGTCGCCGACCTTCCAATCGGTCACGCCCTCGCCGACCTCGCTGATCACGCCGGCGGTCTCATGACCCGGGACGACCGGAAGTTCCTTCATGTTGGCGAGCCACTTCTCGTCCTCCATGATGCCCACGTCAGAGTGGCACAACCCGGCGGCCTTCACGTCAATGACTACCTTGCCCGGTCCTGCGGTGGGCTCGGGAATCTCCACGCGCTCGAACGGTTTGTGGGTACCAACGAAATGCCATGCCCTCATGGTGTGCTCCTACTCGTCATCGGGTGTGAACACTTCCATTCTATGAAAGTTCCGCGTCAATAAAGGGCTGTGAGACCCTTCTCACTACCGGCTGCTGACTCCGATGGCCTTACCGAACGTGGACTGATCGGTCACAGCGGCAAGCATGTAGGCAGCAAGATCCGCTCGCGGAATCGAGCCGCTCAGCTTGCCGTCCTGGTCAGCCTCCAGAGCCTTGACCTCACCCGTTGCGGGCTTGTCCGACAGCCCGGAAGGACGCACGATCGTCCAGTCCAAACCGGACTTCTCGACCGCAGCCTCCTGCTCATTGTGGTCCGCCAGCGGTTTGGCCAGCACGATCGGCGTGATCAGGTTCAGTGGCGCCGAGAGCTGTGACGCAGAGTCACCCGCACCCAGCGATGACTGCACGATCAACCGCCGCACGCCAGCTTCCTTCATCGCGGCGATCACGGTCCTCGTCACCGTGGCACGCTGGTTCTCGACGCCCTTGGCCCCACCGACGGTAACGACGACGGCGTCCGCGCCAGCAATTGCCTTACGCACGGCTGCAGAGTCGGTCGCGCTGCCGACGACGCTCCGCACGTCCCCGGGTACGTCACCACTGCGGGACAGCACGGTGACCTCGTCCCCGGCTTGGAGCGCTGCTGCTCCCACGTAGGCCCCGGTGCCCTTCGAGCCGCCGATGATCGTGATTTTCATGGTGTCCTCTTTCCGCCAGTGGGTTTTATTCGTCTCCCCAAGCTCTATCAAGCTGACCTGCAGGTTTTCCGGACGATTCAACGCAAACTTAATGCCCACGACCGTTGTCTCTGGGCCATCTCGATGGCATCATATACAGCATCAGATGATGTAGGTTTCGGTGATCATGGAGGATTTCATGCGCACGACGGTGAACATCGATGATGAACTGCTGGCTCAGGCCAGTGAGCTGACCGGGATCACTGAACGGTCGGTGCTCTTGCGTGATGGTTTGAAGTCGCTTATTCGAGTTGAAAGCGCAAAACGACTTATTGCACTGGGGGGAAGCGATCCGGAGGCTACGGCTGCTCCGCGTCAACGTGGGCAAGGCGCATGATTCTGGTCGATACCTCGATGTGGATCGATCATCTTCATGGGTCAGAGCCAGTGATGCTGACCCTTCTCGAACAAAACCAAGTCGGCTACCACCCATTCGTTGTTCAGGAGTTGTCACTGGGATCGATCAGGAATCGAGATTCCGTACTTGGGATGATTGAAAACCTTGAACAGTTTCCAATGATGAGTCATTTGGAGACCATGACTTTGGTCCGCAGTGGGCAACTATGGGAGCGAGGATTAAGTGCGATTGATGTACATCTCCTCGGATCCGTGTCATTAGTTGGTGGAGCTAGGCTGTGGACGAGAGACAAACGGCTCCGCAAAGCGTGTGAAGACTTGGGCGTTGGCTATTTGGAACAAGCATGAGGGGACGCAACCGCTACCGCGTGGCTGCTTCTCTGCACGATCATCACAGCACGCTGCGACTTCATCCCACCTACAAATAACTGGTGCGAACATGTCACTTTCACCCTCACCACTCCGAACCTGCAAGACTTGAAGCTCTGCTGAACGAAGGGAAGACCATGGAAGACTCACCGAAGACCCAGCCCACCAACCCGCAGAAGGGGACTCCTTGGGGCCTCGTTCTGATCATGATCGGGTTCTTCTTGGCCACCGGACTGGTGATTGGCATTGGCGTTGTTTCGCTGGATCTTGGACTCGGCGGCTGATAGGCCTCACAACCTGAGCCCTTACGGGGCCGGAGCTGTCATTCCGGATTGCTGAGCACGCCAACGGCGGCACGTGAAGATCCCAAGACCACGGCGGGCGGTCACCTTCAACTCGAAGGTGACCGCCCGCCGTCGTCGGCTGTGGTGCGAAGTTAGTTCGCGAAGGTGTCCTGCAGGTTTCCGTTGCCGGTCCACAAGGCGATGGAGTCGCCACCGTTGTTGAGCACGTTGGCGGTGCCGTTGTTGTAGTAGGCGTCCGCGCGGTTGGTGCCCGGGCCGGTGTAGACGCGCAGCTGCGCGCCCGGCGCCAGGACGTAGCCGTTGCCCACGGTGAGCTGGGTATTGGCAGCGTCGCGAATGATGTATCCGGAGACGTCGATCGTGCGGTTGGTGGTGTTCTGCAAGATCACGTGCTCGCCGGTTTCCGGCTGCAGGTCGTTGCCGGGCACATCGTTGATCGAGTCAGCGATCTGTACGCCCGTGTTTTGCGGGAACGGCTTCTGACCGCGCTCATGGCGGGAGAATTGAATGGGGAAGTCGCCGGTCACGCGGTCGACGCCCAGCGCCACCATCTGGTCATAGGCCTCGGTGGAGTTCACGGTGTAGACGCCGATGCCCATGCCCGCGGCCTTCACCCGCGCCACGCCGGCGGCGTCCAGGTTCCGGTAGCTCGTGCCGAAGTGATCGGCGTACGTGGCGATCTGCGCCAGGGTTGCGGAATCGGGCACGGTGCCGATCAGCTGCTGGAGGGGAACATCAGGGGCGAGCTCGGCGAAGCGCTGGGTGGACGCGGGGTCGAAGCCCAAAACCTCGATTTGATCGTTCTTCAGCAGGCGATTCCAGTCGCGATTGTTCTGCAGCGAGTCCGCGACGACCTTTTCAATGCCGGGGGAGTTAACCGGCGACTTGATCTCGATGAACACGCCGATCTTGTTGTTGGCGATCTTGGCGGCATCATTGAAGTGCGGAATCTTCTCGCCCACGAACTTGTCCGAGAAGTACGAACCCGCATCAAGCTGCTGCAGCTCGGCCCAGGTGAACGAGGTGATCGGGTCGTTCTCGCGGCCCGGGAACACGTCTTCCACGTTGGTGGTGCGCGCGGGGGTGTCGTCGTGGAAGAGGAACGGTACGCCGTCCGCGGAAAGCTGCACATCGATCTCAAAGTAGTCCGCGTGCGAGGACCGCGCGTCCTTGAAAGCCGACACCGTGTTCTCGGGGGCAGTACCTGCCGCGCCGCGGTGGCCGATCAGCAAAGGTTCGTTCGCCGACGACGCCGCCCGCGTCTCGTTCTTCGCCGCAGCCTCCGCTGCCGGGCGGGTATCGGGCTGTGCGTAAGCCGGTGCGGTGATTGGTGCCAGGACGGCGACGGACAGCGCCGCGGCCGCCGTGGCCTTGGAGATGCGGCCGAAAGTGCGGTTGCTTCTAGTGTTCACTGTGAACCTTTCGTTCAAGAACTTCGGGCAACTCGAGACCAACTTGACGGTGTATTCCCCCAGGTCCCGAGCGTGTCAGCAGGATCAACGGTGCTTGAAGAAACTGACGGCCAAGAAGCCACGGGGTGACCGGCACATGAAGAAGTAAACTGAGTTGAGACCCCAGGGGACGCGCGAAAGCCTGAATGAACTCGCATTGAGGTCGGGGCAGTTGCGCAGGGGTGCATCGAAACAGAGAGGGCAACCCAATGGGTGCCATCACGATCGAACAAATAATCTCCGCAGACGGATTCGCGGCCGAGTCTGACGGTGGAATCGATTTCTTCGAAGCGGCCGACACTGTCGATGCGCCGGAATCATCAGGTCCGGTGAGCGAGCAGGATTCTGAGCAACTGCATTGGCTCGAATCGGTCGACGGCATCATCCTTGGGCGGCGGACCTATGAAATGTTCTCCAAGTTCTGGCCAATGGCAGATCCCGCCGAGAACCCTGTTGCGGGCCCCATCAATTCGCTACCCAAATACGTGGTGTCCAGGTCGCACTCACTATCGGGCTGGTCACCTCTGATGCACATCCTGCCAATCCGTTGGAACTACCCCCGCAGCTCCTCCGCAATACCCCGTCCCGCCTCACGGCCGGAGAACATGCAGCCGCCCAGGAACGTGCCCTCCAACGAGCGGTAGCCGTGCATCCCGCCGCCACCGAAACCCGCGATCTCGCCCGCGGCCCACAGTCCAGGAACGGGCGAATGGTCCAGGCCCTGAACGCGCCCGGACAGGTCCGTCTGCAGGCCGCCCAAAGTCTTGCGCGTGATGATGTTCAACCGCACCGCGATGAGTGGTCCTGCCTTCGGATCGAGAATTTTGTGCGGTGATGCCGTTCGCGCCAGCCTCTCGCCGCGCGACCGTCGAGAGTTATGGATCGCTGAAACCTGCAGATCCTTAGTGAACGGGTTGTCCATCTCGCGGTCTCGCGCCACGATCTGTCGCTCCAAGTCCGCGAGCTCGATGAGCGGTTCGTCAGTCAGTGCGTTCATGCCTGCCACCAGCTCGCTCAGGGATGACGCCACCACAAAATCCTCGCCATGCTTCTTGAACGCCTCGACCGGACCAGCCGCGCCGGGCAGCACGCGGCTCAGGGTGAGTTTCAAATCGCGGTCGGTCACGTCCGGATTCTGCTCCGATCCGGACAGCGCGAACTCCTTCTCGATGATCCGCTGCGTCAGCACGAACCACGTGTAGTCGTACCCGCTGTGGCCGATCGCCTTGAGCGTCCCCAGCGTGTCGAAACCCGGGAAGTTCGGCACAGGCAGCCGCTGACCGCGCGCGTCGAACCACAGAGAAGACGGCCCGGGAATGATTCGAATCCCGTGATCAGGCCAAATCGGATCCCAGTTGGTCACACCTTCCGTGTAATGCCACATCCGGTCGCGATTCACGATCCGACCGCCGGCGGCCTCCGCGAAGCCCAGCATGCGGCCGTCCACGTACTCGGGCACCCCCGTGATCATCTTGCGTGGCACTTGCCCTAACCGCTCGGGCCAGTTCGCGCGCACCAAATCCTTATTACCGCCGATCCCACCCGCGGTGACGAGCACAGCAGGGGCCGTGAACTCGAATGCCTCGAGTTCCGAACGGTTGGTTGCGGCCCCGCGCGGAGCGGTGTCGGGAGCCAGTACGACGCCGCTCACGCCGTCGACGGCGCCGCCAGACTTCACGAGCTCGTCCACTCGATGCCGGAACGCGAAGGTGACCAGACCGGCGTCGTGCGCATCTCGCACGGCCCGTTCGAAAGGTGCGACGACGCCCGGTCCCGTTCCCCATGTCAAATGAAAACGTGGCACCGAGTTGCCGTGGCCGTCCGCGAGATACCCGCCCCGCTCGGCCCAACCCACGATCGGAACCCAGCGCAGACCACGACTGTGCAGCCACGAGCGTTTCTCACCAGCAGCGAAGTCCAGGTACGCCTGGGCCCAGCGGAAGCCCCAGTAATCTTCCCCGGCGGGGTCATCCACGTTGCGATCGAAACCCGCGCTACCGAGCCAATCCTGCATGGCCAGCTCGGGGGAATCCTTGATGCCCATGCGGCGCTGCTCGGGGGTATTCACCATGAAGAGCCCACCCAACGACCAATGTGCTTGGCCACCCAGGTTGGCTTCTGACTCTTGATCGACCAGCAAGACACGCAGTCCCGCACTGGTCAGTTCCGCGGTGGCTACCAGACCGGCGAGACCGGCTCCCACCACAATGACATCGGCGTTCATGCGATTCTCCGTTCTACTTCTTGGATCGGTCCAAGGCCACACGCACCAGGGCGGAGGCCAACCGCGGTAAGTCCTCGGATGACACCAAGCGACTCAAAGAATCCGGGTTGTCCGGCAGCTCGAGCTTGCGCGCGCCATCCAGGGCCTTCTTATCGAAGAACGGAGCCATGATCGGCCACACTCCTTGAACCTCGCGAGCGAAAATTGCTGCGCCCGTCGGGCCGATGCCCGGGAACTCCTGCAACCGTTTCAGCACGTCCTTGGGATTCTCGGATTGCTCTCGCAATTGCCTCAGGTCCCCGCCGTAGGTGTCGAGAAGGAGGGCGGCGCCGTCGCCGAGCATGGTGGAAGTGCGTTCGTCGTAGCGGCGGTAACCACCCCGGCCGAGAGCGTCGACGCGTTGTTGCCAGGTGGCGTCGCGCATTTTCTCGGGCGTGGTGAAGCCACTGTTGATGAGCTCGTGAGCCGTCGCGACGGCAATAGTGGCGCTGATCCTGGTGGATAACAGGTTGGCCAGGACTAGGAGCTGAAACAGGGGAGCGGGGGTGTCCTTGAGATGGATGCCCGCTTCCTGGGCGTAGGTCTGTCCGTGCTCGTCCAGGAGCTTGTTGACGATGTCCCGGTGGCTCATGAGGTCAAACCTACTTCCGTGGCTGGGGCACAAGAATATCCACAGGTAGGCGCGTAGGGTCAGCAGCATGATGAAACGTGTTTCTTTCAGCGGAATGCTGTTGAGGCACGCGCCGCTCATCGTGGTGGAACTGGTGTTGCTGGTGTCATTCATCGGGGACACGGCGGGCGGGAACCCTGAAAGTGCGGTCATGGCCATGGGGCTGCTGCAGGTGTCCCTGAGTCCGTTGGTGATTGAAGCCATCGCGCGGGTTCGCATCCCGCTGTATCTTCAGCTGCTCTACGCCGTGCTGATTTTCACCGGCGGATACATGGGCAGCTACTTGCGGTTCTACGACGTCTGGCAACCGTGGGACACCATCGTCCACTTCTATTCGGGCATCATGATCGCGCTGTGGGCGGATTACATTCTCCGCGCTGTCATGCGCAAGCACCGATTCCAGATGCCGCGGTGGCTTCACGCGACCGTGGTCACGTCATTCAGCGCACTGGTGGCCATGCTGTGGGAAATCGGGGAGTTCGCGGCGGATCAAATGATTGGATCACGGGCGCAGATCGATAATTACGACACCATGATTGACATGATCACGGGCACCTTGTCCGCGCTGATCGTCGCCGTCATGTTGGTGCTGAGGTCTCCAGAACGGTTTACCGAACGGGCAGAATCGAGAAACAGTTCAATTCGTTAGAGACAGCCATGGATCCAATCTCCCAAGCATTTACGCGTATTAAACGAACAGACTTCCTCCCTGTGGAAGCTCACCGGTTCGCGTTCGTGGACGCCCCGTTGAGCATTGGGCACGGGCAAACCAATTCCCAACCGAGCACAGTCAGGGCCATGCTCAAACTGTTGGATGTGCAGCCCGGCCATCGCGTGCTGGATGTGGGAGCCGGGTCCGGATGGAGCTCGGCGCTACTGGGCCACCTGGTCGGGAGCCACGGTGAAGTGATCGGTGTCGAACGCATCCCCGAACTCGTCGACCTGGCCCGGGCCGCGAACGCACGACAAGGCCAGCCGTGGGTACAGGTCAGGCAAGCAATCGAGGGTGCGCTCGGAGCCCCGGAGGAGGCGCCCTTCGATCGAATTCTCGTCTCCGCCATGGCGCATGCCCTCCCCGAGCAGCTCGTGGAACAGCTGGGGGAGAGCGGCGTCATGGTCGTTCCGGTGGCGGACGAAATGCTGCGTGTGCGCCGTCGTCAAAAGGGCGTGAAGGTCACCCGCCACGGGCAGTTCAGGTTTGTGCCGCTGCGCGAGGATTGAACCGCCTACCGCGGCAGCAAAGAGGCGACTACTCGATGACACCGCACGCCAGGCGACTGCCCGCATCGCCGGTGGACCGAGTGTCCTCGTCCGCGCCGTCGGCAGCGTAGCGTTCGGGAATGTTGGCGTAATTGTCCGGGTCGGAGTGAATCATGAGCGCGGAACCGTCATCGTCCATCAGGTTGTCCCTGGTGAGCCGATCCGTCTGGAACGTCAGCTTGGCCTCGCCTGACTCCATGACTAGCAGCGCGGGAAGGTCGCCTGCGTGCTCGGGGTGCCGGGCGTCGTCGCCGCCCAAGTGACCACCCGCGGACAGGAACGCACCGGTCTCGGACGGGTCATCGGGCGCGGAACTCTCCGCCTCGCACACGCCGTTCGCGTGCACGTGGAACCCGTAATAGCCGGGTTCCAGTCCTGAGAGTTCGGCCGAAACGACCATGGCCTGGTCATTGTCTTCCGCTGAGGAGAATTCCACGGTGCCCAAGTCAGCGCCGTCGGCATTCTGGACGTCCGCCGTAGCGATGGTTTCGGGTTCCGACGCCGCCGCGCTCGTCTCTTCGGAGCCCGTTTCCTCTCCGCCGCCACCGCCTGCGTTGTCGCCGCACGCGGCGAGCGTGAGAAGTCCCGCCAGACCCAGGAAGGCCATGCCGGTTCGGGCTCGAGAGATCTTCTTTTGGGGGGCGCCAGCCAGGTCAGTCGAATCGGTCGGGGAAGTCAGTTCACGCTCGTTCATGGCATCTCCTCATCGTCGGTCCGCTGGGCCGGCGCGTTCGGGAAGTGATGCCGACCGCTCAACGGTGTGGCAACTCCACGCTACGCATGACGCATGTCACAAGCGAGGGTGACCAGGAGTATTACGACTCCTTGGAGCCGATGTTCACACCCCAGTCGACCCCGAACCGATCGCGTAACCCGCCAAAGGAGTCACCCCATTCCTGCTTCTCAAGCGGCATCTCCACCGTGCCACCCTGAGCGAGTGCGTTGAAGAATTCGGTCATGCGCTGTTCGTCGTCGCCCCAGATGCAGACGTTGATACGACTGCCTCCCGTGACGCCGCCCGGGTTGTCGGAGGCCATGAGACTCGACCCCATGTCGGTGTCGAGCTGACCATGCATGACCCAGTCAGGGGTGTCCTCGACCATGCCGAAGTCTCGAAAACGCGTGATCTTGAGGTCCCCGCCAAAGACGGAGTGGTAGAACATGAGCGCTTCTTCTGCCTGGCCTTCGAAGCCGATGTATGGGGTTGCCTGAATCATGGTGTCTCCTCTTTCTCTAGGCGGAGTAGTTGTCCCCGCTCGTCACGCAGCCAGGATGTCCCGTACGAGTCGACGAAGGCAATACCTGTGACCATCCAGCCGGGGTTGTTGGTCACAGGTCGCAATCTGGAGTGGACTTTTTCTTCCACGCGGGACTGGGTTTCAGGAAACTTCCACGGGAACTTATCGTCTTCTATTGCCGCGTAATCACCAGGGGTCAGCACGGACATCGTGAGGGGTTTCTGAGTTTCAGGCGTGTCCCTCTTAGTTTTGGAGTATGTACTGAGTACCTTGACATCGAAAACTGGCGCATTGGAGCTGTTGTGGATCAGCAGTCCCTTGGGCGATGGCTGGTCGGCGGGAGTGTCATAAGTAACGCACCAGGCCGCAATTTCGCTTGCTTGCTCTTTCTCTCTCCGATCAAGTGCAACTTCATCGCGCTTGCGTTCTACGTCAAAAAGGCGTTTAGAAGTCAGACCCGCCCAAACGGCGGCAATTAGTGCAGCCGCTGCCACTAAGACGGAGATCCACTCCGGAACTGTTCCCATCATGTTTGCTCCTCAACTCTGGTCATTCTCGAGGGAAGATTCAGCCATCACTTTACGAGCCCATGGTTGTCCTGACTAGGGAAAACGCAATTATTTCCATGCGTTTGAGATTGAAACTCGCAACTCGTCAGTAATATGTGATTGAGACCTTTCGAATGCCACTCACCTCCAACGCTCGTCGGCAACCGTGAGGCCGAGAAGTCCCCGTAGGCGAAACAATGAAAGAGGGCTAACCCATGAGTGACCAAGTATTGAACAGTGGGTGGACGTTCACATCTCAAATTGACACTCCCCATGACATTCCAGAGCTGCTCGTTCCCGGCGAAACCCCTGTCGTTTCCTTCAAGACCGTACGAGATACTGCGACGTTCACGAACAGGCGACTGATAGTCCGTGATGCTCAAGGTTTCACAGGGAAGAAAGTTGAGACTTACTCGATTCCGTACTCGAGTATCAACATGTGGTCCACGGAAAACGCCGGAACGATCGACCTGAATGCCGAGATTGAACTGTGGACCCGGGCGGGTCGGATCAAGATCAACGTCGGACGCGGTATCGATGTGCGGAAGCTCGACCATCTCATCGCACAGTCTGTTCTGGGTGCATAGGACACTCTGGAGTCGGCCCTGGCCTCGTTATTGAGTCCGGGGTTTACTTCTGCCCGCCATTGGGCCACCGCCGGGCGACCTCACATCCTTAACCAAAACGTGACCCCCTACTCCCCGGTATTTGCTTATGCTAATTTTTTATCAGGGCAACTGAGGGTCGACGTAGGTCGCGGAGGGCTCACTTGCCGCAGCACTACTCGCTAAGCGAGGGCTAATCATGAATACTCCCACCCCCGAATCGCAGAATCTCCCCGCGCCAGGTTCGGTCGAGTACGCCAACCTTGCCCAGACCGGAAGCGCACCGCCGCTTCCATCGGAGCCTGGAATCACTCTCGCTCCTGTGGAGCCGGACACGTCCGAAGAGCCGATGCGCGAACCCATGGGTGGGCCAGCGCCGTCGGCGGACCGGCCGGGAGTGCACCCGCCGGCCGGTTTCCCGTGGTGGCCGCCGCGGCCAGTCCCGTTGCCGGGAGTTGACTCGGGGCTGGGGTTGAAGAAGTTTCGTGATCGCCTCCCACAGCCAACCATCATTCGCGCGTGGCGTCGGCCGGCGGGCAGTCCCATTCGCGTTCGTGCCGAACTCGGGCGAGTGCAGTTCCACGCGGACATCCCGCCCGCCGAGGCGTGGACCTACGAGGGCGGCCTTCCCGGCCCCACGATCGAGGTCCAGCGGGACCGCGCCGTGCGCATCGATTGGGAGAACGGGCTGGAACGGGGCGGCAAGGCGCTGAACTTGCCGTACGACGTCGTACGCGTGCCCGCACTGCCTCCGTTACCTCCCGGGCAGCCCGGGGTCAACGCAAACTTCCGTGCCGCCGCTCTCCCGGGCGGTCGGGCCGCGGATAAGGGCCCCGGCGAGGATTCTTATCCGCGACTGGACCATACCGCCGAACTCACCGCCGCCACCGTGGTCCATCTCCACGGCGCATTGACGGACGGCCACAACGATGGCTGGGCCCACAACGTGAGCCTGCCGGGCGGTGTCACGCGCTGTACCTACCCGAATCGTCAAGAATCAACCACCCTCTGGTATCACGATCACGCCATGGCGGTGACCAGGTTCAACGTATTCGCGGGTCTTTCAGGGTTCTACATCATTCGGGACGAGCAGGAAGCGCGGCTTCGCTTGCCGTCGGGTGAGCGTGAGCTGTTCCTCGGTATCGCGGATCGCAATCTGGAATCCGAGGCGGGCGCGCCGGCGGGGACCATCAAGTTCACGGGGCGTGCCCTGTACAAGCAGGCCGGCTTCACGGGTTCCACCGGGATCAAGGGTGAAATTCCCGTCAGCGCACCGTTCAACATGGTTAACGGCAAAATCTGGCCCACCAAGGACGTGGACGCGTGCTGGTACCGGCTGCGGTTGCTCAACGGCTCCAGTTCGCGGATCCACCGTTTCTCCATCCACGACACCACGGATGAGAAGTTCACTCCGACAAAGGACATCCCCAGTACGGACCCTGCCTTCGGTGCGCGCCGCAAGACCGATGCGCTGGTGGTCATTGGTACGGACGGAGGCCTACTGCCTGCGCCCTTCATTCCCCAGGACGGGATCGTGGACATGGGCCCGGGCGAGCGGGTGGACGTGCTCGTGGACTTCTCCAAGTACCGCGGCCGGACCCTGGAGCTGCGCAATGAGAACGGCACGGCACTCAATGCTCAACCGGGGCAGGCAGACGCAAGCGTCATGCAGTTCCGCGTGGATGATCGCCGCGTGCTCGACCGGTTCCGGCTCCCCGGCGTTCTCAATGGGGAGTACGTGCGCTACCGCCACACGGATGACGGCAAATTGATCATCGGTGACCGAGTGATCGACCATCACGCTCATGCCTGGGTGGCCGTGGTTCCTCCCGGTATCGGGGGCTCCGTGCACCCAGAAATGTGGGAGCTGCGTGAGCTTGCGGAGGGCGAGGACCCCGGCACCGCGGAGGTGATCCGGGTGACCCGCGCGGACGGCAAGGTCCTCACGTTCAAGCCGGCGGCCAAGTTGTTCGACGAATCCCTGACCATCAGGTTCTCCGAAGGTGACTGGGCCGTCTGGAACATCCTGCATCTCGGTGGTCCGGCGCATCCGATGCACATCCACATGACCGAGTTCCAGATGCTCAATCGGTGGCAGTGGCCGCTCGGTCCCGGTGGGTCGGTGCCCGGCTTCAACCTCGCGACGGCTTCAACTTCCAATCCGTTGCCCGTTCTCGGAGCCGGTCGCCCGGTGAGTCCGATGACCGCGGGTATGAAGGATACGTGGGTTATTCAACCGGGGGAGTGGGTCCAGGTGCTCGGTGACTTCACCGGCGCCACGGGCAGTTTCATGTACCACTGCCACATTCTGGATCACGAGGACCACACGATGATGCGGCCCTTCACGGTGCTGCCCAAGAGCATCATGGCCTTCCACGATGTGCACGGTGGTGGTCATCACTAGGGGATGTGGTCAGGGCGGGCGTGGGCGCTTACGATGCCATTAATTGTCAGTAGGCTTCTGAATAATCAGTAGGCTTCCCACCCGGTGTGGTGGGGTCGGATTACCGGCCCCACCACACCGACACTTCAAGAAGAGGTGCTCATGCCCCACACGCAACAACCGCAAACTCAGGAACTCACCGTGGACGTCGTCGTCATCGGTGGGGGAGCCGTGGGCGAGAACGCCGCCCAATACGCGATCGAAGGCACCGATCTCACGGCCGTCATCGTGGAGGGCCACCTTTTGGGTGGCGAGTGTTCTTACTACGCGTGCATGCCCAGCAAGGCCCTGCTGCGCCCCCTCGATGTCGCTGGCACCTCCGCAGACGTTGACGGCGTCTCGCCCGCGCGCCTGGACCACGGTGGGATGCTCGAGCGCCGGGATTCCTTCGTGTCGAATTACGACGATTCTTCCCAGGTCGAGTGGGCGGAATCGGCAGGGATCCAGGTGGTTCGCGGTCACGCTCGCCTTGTCGGCGAACGCACGGTTCGGGTCGACGACGCCGCTGCGCTCACCATCACCGCGCGGCACGCCGTGATCATCGCGACCGGTAGCGAACCCAAGGTGTCGGACGAGTTCGAGGATGTGGAGGCCTGGACCTCCGCCGACGCCACCGGAGTGGTCGAGGTGCCGGAACGGTTGGCAATCGTGGGCGGCGGGGTAGTTGCCTGCGAGGCCGCCACATGGCTGGCCGGTCTCGGGGCGCAGGTCACGCTGCTGGTCCGAGGCCCAGACCTACTGTCGGACAACGAGCCGTTCGCCGGGCAGAGTGTCCTGGAGGGGATGAAAACTCATGGCGTGGAAGTGGTCTTCAACGCGTCCGTGACGTCGTGCCGGAGGGAGAACCCCGAGGCCACCGGGCTAGGGAAGATTCACGGCGGCACCGTACAGCTTCAGACCACCGCGGGTGATTTCGAAGCGGACGAGGTGCTGTTGGCGACCGGGCGCGCACCGCGGTTGGGAGATCTAGGGCTGGACGCCGTGGGACTCACTCCGGACCACGTTCTCGATGACGACCTCCCCAATTGGTTACACGCCGTGGGCGATGCAAGCGGGGATGTTCCGCTGACTCACTGGGGCAAGTACCGGGCACGCGTGGTGGGGGCCAAGATCCGCGCGGCAGCCACGGGCGGCCCCGAACCTTTCCTCGCCGAGTACGCGCCCGTTCCCCAGGTCATTTTCACGGAGCCGCAGGTGGCGCAGGTGGGGCCGACCGAAGCCACCGCGCGTGAACAGGGGATCGAGGTGGTCACCGCCGAGGTGCCCTACAACTCCACTGCGGGTTCCGCGCTTCTGCGCAATGACGTTCCCGGGCGAGCCAAAATCGTGGTGGACGGTTCGACGCGCTGCGTGGTGGGCGCAACGTTCGTGGGGCCGGAGGCCGGCGAGCAGCTGCACGCGGCGACCATCGCCATCACCGGTCAGGTGCCGGTCCACGTGCTGCGCCATGCGGTACCGAGCTATCCCACGGTGTCCGAACTCTGGCTGCGGTTGCTCGAAGAACTTCCCGGCGAGATGCGCCGACCAAGGGATTGACCGGACCCGTGTCGGCACTGCGCGGGCGTGTCCCGACAGCACCGGTCGGGACCGCGCCGTGCCTACCATGGGGTATGACCGTACGCATGCTGACGATTGCGACCGCCGTTCCGGATACTCAGATCCACCAGCCGGATGTCGCGAAGCTCTTCGCCAACCAACCAGCCATGACACGGTTGGGGTCCCGGCTGGTCGGCTCGGCCTTCGCGGGATCCGGCGTGGCCACTCGCCACACGGTCCTTCCGGAGCTCGCAACGGCCGTCTCGCGGGGCCTCGATGGCACCAACGAGACTGACGACGCCGCGCCGTCGCCGTTCGTGGATCCCGTCTCGGGGCACTTGCTCTCCCCGGGAACGCAGACCCGGAACCAGCTCTACACCGAGCATGCTCGAAGGTTGTTCGTTCGGGTCGGGCGCACCGCGCTCGCGCAAGCTGCTCCGGCTGTCGAACCCGAGGACGTCACACATGTGATCACGGTGTCCTGCACGGGGTTCTTCGCACCCGGGCCCGATGTCCGGGTGGTCAAGGATCTGGGACTCCCGGCAAACGTAGCTCGAACGCACCTGGGGTTCATGGGGTGCAATGCCGCATTCCCCGCTCTGCGAGCCGCCTACACCGCGTGCCGCTCCGATCCGCAGGCCGTCGTGCTGGTGGTGTGCGTGGAACTGTGCACCCTTCACCTGCATGTTCGCAACGACCCGGACACCATCATGGGAAACGCCTTGTTCGCAGACGGTGCTGCGGCGACCGTGGTTACGGCTAGAGATTCCGGCGACCCGACAGTCGAACCCGTACTAGAACTGGAGGACTTCGAGACCACACTGGCACCGGTGGGTGAAGAAGACCTGGCCTGGAGCGTGGGCGACGAAGGGTTTGAAATGATCCTGGGAACCTATGTGCCGCGCATCATTGACGATCACGTCACGGATGCGCTGGCCCCGTTGCTGTCCAGGGCTGAGCTGGACGCCGCCGAGATACCACTGTGGGCCGTGCACCCCGGTGGCCGGAGCATCCTGGACAAGGTGCAATCACGTCTGGGGCTCACTCATGAGCAAATGGAACCGTCCCGTGGCGTCTTGTCAGAGGTCGGGAACATGAGCAGCGCCACCATTCTCTTCGTGCTGGACAGGATTCGGACGTCAGGGGCACGTGGGCTTGTGGCGGCGTTGGCCTTCGGTCCAGGGCTGAGCATCGAAAGCGCATTGGTGCGCGCCGTGGAACCCGAAGTTCGGCCACGATGAAGGATCCGCTACTGCGCCGTCGGAGTATCAACGAAGCGGAGTTGATGGACGACCCGAGCTGTGATCCCGTGGCACTGAACAACACCTACGCCTTGTTCGGCGTGATTAATCCGTTGGTTGCCTCGTGGCGGCCCGTCTACCGACGCTGGATCCGTCCGGCCCTTCAAGCCGCAGCCGGGGAGGGCCGCACGCCCACACTTTTGGACGTGGGTAGCGGGGGTGGCGACGTCGCTCGGGTCCTGTCCCGGTGGGCCACCCGTGATGGCATCGAGCTGTCGGTGACCGCCATCGACCCGGACCCGAGGGCCTATAGCTGGGCGCTCGCACATGACAACGGTGTCGGGGTGGATTACCGGGCGCTGTCGAGCGCGGACTTGGTCGCCGAAGGCGAACGGTTCGACGTGGTCGTGTCCAACCATGTCCTCCACCACTTATCGCCGGGCGAACTCACGGAATTGCTGACTGACACGTCCGCTCTGACCGGCTCCGTGGCCGTCCACAACGACCTGCGGCGCAGCCGAACGGCCTGGTTGCTGTACTGGGTGGGCACGCTCCCACTGATTCGTGCGCGAACGTTCGCCCGTTTCGACGGCCTGTTGTCGGTCCGCCGTAGCTATCGCCGGAATGAACTGATCGACGCCGTGCCTTCGGGGTGGAGCGTGCGGCAGCAACGGTTCTTCCGACTACTCGCGGTGTTCGCGGCTCACGCGGAACCCGGCCGAACGTCGTCGTCCCAGCCTTCCTGAGGCGCGTCGCAGGTCTCTCGGAAAACGAACTGCGAAGGGCGTTTGCGCTCTCGGCTGGACCAATCGATGGCGGGGCGGTGGGTTCGTTCGGGAAGGTAACCCAGCCGGTACACGGCCATCAGCTCGAGGTCATCCGGCACGCGCAACATGTCCACGATGCGCTGCCACTGGTGTGGAGCCTCCATGGGGAAGGAGACGAACTGGATGCCCATGCCCAATTCCACCGTGGTCAGCCATAGGTTTTCCATGGCCGCGCCCATGCTGAAGACGGAGTAGAACCCGGACAATTGTTCTGGCCGATATTCACCGCGTTCCAGCATCACGCCCAGGAGCAACGGTGAACCGGCCACCAACTTGCGGTTTTCCTGACCCAGGGTTTGCGGCACACGCAGTTTGTTCATCAGGTTCTGCCCGGACGGGGTGAACGCGCGGGACGTGAAAGGGCGGAGCAATGCGGGCAACTTGTCGAAAAGCATGCCGCTGCGCAGGGTGTCCATTTCCTTCTGCGAAAACCGAAAATACTTCTTGTATCGGTTGAAGAAGGTACCGGAGCTCATAACCTCGGTCATGCTTTCACCGCTGATGGTGGCCACCGTCTCAATGGTGTCCCGGTCCTCGATGAGCACGAACCGCCAGGGTTGGCTGTTGAACTGGGAGGGTGCGGCCGCCGCGGCGCGGATCAGGGTCTGTTGGTGCTCGGGGCTGACCGGATCCGGGCGAAAGGGGCCGTTGGTGGTACGCCGATTGAACACGGCATCAAGGAACTCCATGGATCACCTCCCGGCCAGCACGAGACCGGCCGCGTAGCAGGGGGCCGCCATCAGTGCGTCACGGGTGTGTCGCCGGAGCGGTCGCGCTCCGTGATGTTGCAGCAGGAACAGGGGAGCGGCGGCGGGAGCCAATGCGATCGCGGCCGGTGATCGTTGGGCAGCAGACGCGAAGAACGCGATGGCCGTGGTACTCGCCGTCAGGATGTACAAGCCGTGATGGACCCACCGGAACTTGGAGGTGTCGACCCATCGCTGGGCCACCGAAATCCCCAGCGAACAGTTCGCCGCATAGAATCCGGCAGCGATACACACCAGCCCACGGGACGAAGCCATGGTTCTCCTCTGCACGAAATGATCAGCCTGCTGCTTATGGCCTCTTATGATGCCACGCTCAGCCGCACGGAGCATCGGGGACTCGCAGGATGACCTCCGCCGTGGGCACCGGTTCCATTCCTGGAACCGGTGCCCACGGCGGAGGTTGGCGCCAGCTTAACGACGGATTGATTCTTCTTCGCGCTCGCGGGGCGATTCCTCGCTGTCCGGATCCACTGCGCTCTCGCGACCGTGGTCCCCGGACATGCTGGACAAGCTATTCGAGGGGGTTGCCTCGTCCCGCCAGCGGAGCAGTGCGCCGACACCTTCCGGCAAGGTCACGTACCCCTCACCGAGGGTGGAAATCTCGGCATCCGTTGCGAGAGCCTGCCGGGTGAGTTCCTCAGCGTTGTCCGGTTCGGCACCGATCGTCAGGAGGAGCTCGGAGACCTGACCGCGTTGCAAGGCTTCCGCGACCTCGGCCGCGCCGGCCACGGATTCCCCGCCCCGGTTCTGATTCTCGGTGAACTGATCCGCCAGTTTCTGCTGACGTTCCTTGATGAACTCTTCGGTCACACGTGCCATTTCTTCCCGGAACGAGGCGCGATCAAGGCTCTGACCGCGGGTGCCTCCCGGAACTTCCTTGAGGATGGCCAGCGCTTCCTTGCCGAGCTCGTCCTTCAGTAGCGACTGCGCGCGGACATCGCCGGTGAGCAACAGCATGTCCAGTTGGCGCTCGCGGACAATGGCATCAACCTTTGCGGCCACCGCCTCCGCATTGCGTTCCCAGGAGTCCTCGACGCGAGCTTCCTGGTTGGAGTAGCGCCAACCGTGTTGCGATCCTCCACCCACGCTGGCCTTGTGCAGTTCGTCGTGGCCCCCGTCCACGGAGGAGTCCTCACCCAGACCGTTGTCGTTCTTGGTGATCTTGGGGTTTTCCGGCGCGCGCAGGTGCAGGTCGGCGCCGGAACGGTCAACTTCCACGAGCAATTGGCGAACCGCCTGTGGGATCACCTGCAACAAGGGCACCAGAATTGGCTCATCACCCCAATGGGCGGAATCTTGCCGCGGGGGTGCCGGCAGCACTCGGTCGACCAGAATCTCCGATCCAGTGGCCAGGAGGGCTCGACCGTGCCGACCACCGATGGGAGACGGTTCCAGCAAGGTCTCTTCGATCTCCTCGAGAATTGCCTCCGGAGCGCCGTCGTCCGCGAGTTTCGACCGGAAGTGTCCCCACCGGGTGGACAGCCCCGAGGCGGAGCTGGGATCGGTTCGGGTGGAGTCGATGTAGATCGACAGGAACGGACCTTCGGCCTCGAGCACGGGCATGAGCCAAGACAGGTTCACGGTGACCTCCTGATTACTTGTCGGGCGACCGGGCGCCACAGTCATGGCGCCGTGGTGCACATCACTGTTCCATGCAAACGAAGCTGGGACAAGGGACGAGTAGTCACGGTTGAGGGCCGAAAACTTGGAGGTTCCACTGTGCTGCTTGTGGGGGTTAGTCCCAGTCCACGTCCCACACGGGATCTGCGTAGCGGTTTCGCAGGAACTCTCCGACCACCGCCGCACCCAGGTCTTCGGGGTCCGGTGCCACCATGCGGCCCCCGGCTCGTGTGGCCATGGCTTGAACGAATCGGACCAAGCCTGGGTCGTCACCCAATCTGAAGAACGTGACCTCTGCGCCCTGCCGCGTGACCTTGTCCAACTCGGAGACAGTGTTCAGAAGCGTCTCGCGATCCGGAGGATACGAGAACCACGCCTCGCCGTGGGTCATGAGGTGGGCGGTGGGCTCACCATCGGTCACCACGAGCAGCACCGGTTGCATGTTGGGGTGCTGGCGAAAGAACCGGCCTGCCAGTAACAGACCGTGGTGCAGGTTGGTGCCTTGTTCGTGCCAGGCGGGCAGCGCCGTTAGCTCGCCGATGTCCATGCGCTGGGCGTAGCGCCCGAACGTGATCAGCTCGAGCCGGTCGCCTCGGAACCGCGTGGAGAGCAAATGATGCAGTGCCAGGGCCGTGCGCTTCATGGGCACCCAGCGGCCGTTGAGCGCCATGGAGAACGAGGTGTCCACGAGCAACACCACCGCCGCTTGCGTCCGGGCCTCGGTTTCGCGCACCTCGATGTCCTGGACATCGATGCGCAGCCCCTTCATCGGGTCCTTGCCGGCGGCCGCCGTGCGGCCGATCGCGTTGGTCACCGTGCGAGTGACGTCCCACGGCTCCACGTCTCCGAATGCCCACGCTCGGCTGGAGCCCGTCTGTTCACCGGCCGCTCCGGCCAGGCGAGTGTCCCGGCGACCCTGCCGGCCGGAAATCCGCCCGGCGGCATCGCGCAACAGGGACTGCCCCAGCTTGCGCATCGCGCGCGGGGACAATTTCAGATCCCCGTCCGTGCCACGGCGCAGGTAACCGCTGTCCTGCATCGCCTTCTCCAGTTCGGCGAGCGTGCGGGCCGAGACCGCGGCGTCGTCGCCCAATTGTCGGGTCAGGGCCTCGATATCGAGGTCCGATAGCGTGGAGCCCGAATAGGACTGTGAGAGCTGTTCGGCCAGTGAATCCAGGTCGGCCAAGTCTTGGAGCACACCGGTGCCGTCGCCCAGGCCGAGACCCTGATCGCCGTCGAACTGCTCGGACCCGGTCCAGTCTTCCCCGGGACGCAGTGCCTGCAGGGACGCGTCCAGTCGGTCCAGCTGCGACATCAACTCGGGCGAACCTAAGGCCTGAGCGGACAGCGACATCAGCTCGTCGCGCTGTTCTTGCGTCATGGAGCGCATCATGCGCTGGGCGGCCGCCGAACGCTGGGCGAGTGCGTCGATCAACTCATCCACGTTCTGGGGATTCTCGGGGAACTGATCCCCGTGTTTGGCCATGAACTCGTCGAAGTCTTCCGGGGTGTCTTCACCGCGGGCGTGCTTGTCCAGCAGGTCGTTGAGGTCACCCAGCATCTCGGCCACGGCCTGCCGGTCCTCGTCGGTCGCGTTCTCCAGCGCTTGCTTCATGCCGGCAAACCGCTGGTCGAGCATCTCGCGCCCCAACAGGTCCTTGATCTGCTCGTAGTGCTGCCGGGCGGTATCGGACTGCCAGTCGTAGTCGGCGAGTTCCGTGACGGCAGCCGCGGGGGAGGAGGGCAGGCTGTCCAATTGCATTTCGCGGAACTGCCGGTCCATGGGATCCATGCGAGCGTCGCGCAGGAACTGGTTGCGTTCCTCGCGCAAGGCCTTCTCCAGCAGCTCCTTAACCTCCTGGATCGTGCCGTCCAGGCGGTGCTTGCTCAACAGATCACGACGCCGCTGTTGCACTTTGCGTGCCAGATCGTCCAGTCCGCGCTGGTTGCGTCCGCCCCGGCGCAGGAACTCACGCATGGCCTGTTCCGGGGAGTAGCCGGACATGACGTCTTCCGCGACGGCGTCGAGGGCCTCGGCGAGGTCGACGGGTGGTGCCAGGGGATCGGGGCCCCCGGAGTAGCGGCCGTACCGGGAGGACCTGTGGCGGTTACGCATGATGGCCTCTATCCGTAGACGGTTTCCCCGTCACCGGTTTCCTTGGAGAGCTGGCGGATCAGGAACAACCCCTCCAGGGCCAGCTCGATGGCGGTGGCGCGGTGACCGGGGGTGCTCCCGCCCACCTGGGATGCGATCTGGTCGTACAGGGCGCTGTCTTCCAGTTCGGGCAGGGCGTCCAGGAACTCCTGGGCGGTGACCTGCTCACCGGTGGTGATGGTGCGCTGGCCGTCGAAAGCCTCCACGAGCGGACCGAAATCCAACCCGCGGAAATGGGCCCGAACGGCGTCGGCGGTGGCGGTGCGCAAGAGGTGCTCAAGGATCTCGTCCTCGCGGCCTTCTTCGCCGGATTCGAATTCAATCTTGCCGCCGAGCACGTCCACGGCGCTGTCCACGTCCACGAGGCGGGCCACGGCGTCTTCACCGTGGCGCACCGTGGCACGGTGCCGGGCCGCTGCAGCAATGGTCTCCGCGCCGGCGATCGCGAAGCGGGCCGAGACGCCCGAGGCCTGGTTGACCGCATTGGATTCGCGCAGCGCGCGTGTGAAGCGGGCCAGGATCTCGAGGATCACCTCCGGGACCTCGGCCGTCAGATGGGCCTCTTGGCGGATGACCGCCATCTCGTCCTCGAGTTCCAGGGGATAGTGGGTGCGGATTTCGGCACCGAAACGGTCCTTGAGCGGGGTGATGATGCGACCGCGGTTGGTGTAGTCCTCCGGGTTGGCCGACGCCACGACCAGGACGTCCAGTGGGAGCCGCAGCACGTAACCGCGGATCTGGATGTCGCGCTCCTCCATGACGTTGAGCAGAGCCACTTGGATGCGTTCGGCCAGGTCGGGGAGTTCGTTGAGCGCCACGATGCCCCGGTTGGCGCGGGGGACCAGGCCGAAGTGGATGGTTTCGGGGTCCCCCAACCGGCGACCTTCGGCCACGCGCATGGGGTCCACGTCGCCAATGAGGTCGGCCACGGAGGTGTCCGGAGTGGACAGCTTTTCCACGTATCGATCCGTGCGGTGCCGCCAGGCGATGGGCAGAGCGTCACCTTCGAGTGCTGCCCGGGCAACGGATTCCGCGGTGATGGGGTCATAGGGGTGCTCATTGAGTTCGGACCCCTCGATCACCGGACTCCATTCATCCAGCAACCCGGACAGGGTCCGCAACAGACGTGTTTTACCCTGGCCTCGTTCACCCAACAACACGATGTCGTGTCCGGCGATCAAGGCGCGTTCGAGCTGGGGGATGACCGTGCGGTCGAAGCCGTGCAGGCCGGGCCACGGATTATCCCCGGCTGCCAGGGCAGCCAGCAGGTTGTCGCGAATCTCTTCACGCAGGGTTTTCTGGACGTGACCGGCTGATCGCAGGTCACCCACGGTACGAATCTCAGGCTGAACGCTCACGCAAGCCACGCTACGCGCGGGGGTGAGCGGCGTCGACCCCTCCAAAGGGTGATGACGCCGCGTGACCCGTGGCTCTCGCAAGAACCGTGACGAGGCAGAACCGTGGGCCTACGCTGGACGGTGTGAGCCCCGAAACCACCACGCTGCTTCTGGTCAGACACGGTCAGACACCCACCACAGGGCAACTTCTGCCCGGCCGAACCCCGGGATTGCACCTGTCCGACGCCGGGCGGGAACAGGCGGCTCGCGTCGCCAAGCGGCTGAGCGAATTGCGGCTGACCGCGCTGTACTCGTCTCCGCTCGAGCGCACGCGGGAGACCGCGCAGGCCACCGCGGACGCTACCGGTTTGTCGGTGATCGAGGACCCTGGGCTACTGGAACTAGAGGTCGGTGACTGGACCGGCGAGAAATTGGCAGACCTGGCGCGCTCGCCCGAATGGCAGACCGTGCAGCACGAACCCGCGAGCTTCACGTTCCCGGGTGGCGAGAGTTTCCGGGAGATGCTGGAGCGGATGGTCGACGCGCTGACTCGCATCCGGACCGCTCACCCCGGTGGCACGGTGGTGTGTTTCTCCCATGCGGACCCGATTCGGGCGGTGCTGGCCCACGAGATGGGGACACCGCTGGACAAGTTCCAGCGGCTCAGTGTGGGGCCGTGCTCGGTGTCCGCGATTGCCTATCCGAGCGACCACGACCCCTTGGTGCTCACGGTCAATTCCACACAGGATTCCCTGGCCACGCTCACGGCGCAGTGAGGAACCATGGTGGACGACCAGCGCACGAGTGAACTCCTGGAACTCGGCGAGATTGAGATCCTCGGGCAGCTCGTGGAGAGCAGCAACGAGACCTTTCTGGTCGAACTGACCCACGGGGACTGTCAGTGTTGGGCCATTTACAAACCAGAACTGGGGGAGCGGCCCCTGTACGACTTCGAGCCGGGGCTCTACCGACGGGAGCGCGCAGCGTACCTGCTGAGTGAGGCGCTGGGCTGGGGCATCGTGCCGCTGACCATTATTCGGGAGGACGGGCCGTACGGCATCGGGTCCCTGCAGCGGTTCGTGGAGACGGACCTGGAACAGCACTATTTCACTCTCTACACGGATTGCCCGGAGACGCACGAAGACCTCAAACGCATGGCGGTTTTCGACGTGGTCACCAACAACACCGACCGCAAGGCCGGCCACGTTCTACGAGGCCTGGACGGCCGGATCTGGGGCATTGACCACGGCCTGTGCTTCGCCGAGCCGTACAAACTTCGAACGGTTATCTGGGACTTTGCGCGGGAACCCATCGCGGAGTCCTTGCAGGAGGACATCGCGCCGCTCGAACATCAGGTCCCGGCCGGTGTGGCGGACCTACTGACTGCCGGGGAAGTCCAGGCCATTCAGGAACGCGTGAGAGTCCTGGGGCTCTTGGGCAGGCTCCCGGCGGATCCCACGGGGATGCGGTTCCCGTGGCCGCTGATCTGAACGGGTGTCTATGACGACGCACAAGGGCTCCCCCCTAGGTAGCGGGTGACGCGCGTGAGTTAACGCGAAGTTCCCCTCGGGAGGTCTGGTTCCACGAGCCGGGGAGGCCTATTCTGGCCAGCACGCGACACAAAACTGCCGTGACGTTCTGAACTCAGGAGCATCTCATGAGCACCACCCTCGCTACCTACATCGCTCTACCCGGCAACGCCGCCGAGGCCTTTGAACACTGGCACGAAGTCTTCGGCGGAGACCTGGATCTCATGCGCTACGGAGACATGCAGCTGGAGGGGATGCCCTTCGAACCGAACCCTCAACACGTGGCCCACGCGGTCCTGACCACTCCGGGTGGCCGGGTTGCCGGTGGGGACGCCATGGAGGACGGTAATGACTATCCACTGCGCGGAACCGCCTACTCGCTGCTCTACTCGGTCGAGACCCCCGACGACGCTCGCGACCTCATCCAGAAGCTCACCAACGGTGGTGGCTCGGTGGGCATGCCTTTCGAAAAGGCGCCATGGGGCGGGTGGTACGGCACGGTCTTCGATCGCTTCGGTGTGATGTGGTCCTTCGATGCACCGGCCGACGAGTGATAGTAAGTACAATGATCGTCCTACGGGTCGGTCGAATTAACCGACCACGCAGCGAGAAAGGAAGCCATCATGTCTCAACCCATTCCCGACCCCAACCCCATCGACAACCCGGACACCGCCAGTGAACCCCTGCGCGAGGACGAGTTCATCGGCACCACCGGTGATGAGGATTCCGCGTGGGAAGAGGACGATGCCCAGTGGGGGGCCGATGAGGACCCGCTCAAGGACGTGGACGAACTGCAGATAGAGAATCGGATCGACACGGCGGATCAAGAGCTGCCCACCGATCCTGACCTGGACTAGCCTGACACCATGTCGCGATTCAGCCCCTTGGAATGGCCGGTCTTCCGGCAATTCCGCACAGCGGACTCCACCGGCCGTAGTTCTGCCGTGGTGTCTCAGCGCACCCGGGACATCACCTCACGCACCGAAACGGCCGACCGGGTGGTGCAGAGCATCTGCCCGTACTGCGCCGTGGGCTGTGGGCAGAAGGTGTACGTCAAGGACGACAAGGTCATCCAGATCGAGGGCGATCCGGATTCCCCGATCTCCCGTGGTCGTTTGTGCCCCAAGGGGTCTGCGAGCGAACAGCTCGTCAACTCTCCTGGTCGACAGACCCGCGTGCTGTACCGCGCACCCCGCGCCACCGATTGGCAAGAGTTGGACGTCGATACCGCGACGGACATGATCGCCGATCGATTCATCAAGGCCCGACGCCGCGGGTGGCAGGACACGGACGACCAAGGCCGTCCGCTGCGTCGCACCATGGGCATCGCCTCACTGGGCGGTGCGACCCTGGACAACGAAGAGAATTATCTGATCAAGAAGCTCTTCACTGCTGCCGGGGCCGTACAGATCGAGAATCAAGCCCGTATTTGACACTCCTCCACGGTTCCCAGTTTGGGAACCTCATTTGGCCGCGGTGGCGCTACTCAGTCACTGCAGGACATGGCGAACGCCGATTGCATCATCATTCAGGGATCCAACATGGCCGAGTGCCATCCCGTGGGATTCCAATGGGTGACGGAGGCCAAGGCGCGCGGCGCCAAGGTCATTCACGTCGATCCGCGTTTCACGCGCACCTCGGCGGTGGCGGACAAACACATTCCGATTCGTACGGGTACCGACATCGTGCTGCTCGGCGCACTCATCAACTATGTGCTGAGCAACGACTTGTGGTTCGACGAGTACGTGCGCGCCTACACCAACGCGGCGAACCTGGTGAACGAGGACTTCCAGGACACCGAAGACCTGGACGGACTGTTCTCCGGGTACAGCGTCAAGGACAACGCGTACGACATGGAGTCGTGGTCCTACCAGACCACCGAACAGCACGATCAGGATTCCGACGACGCCGCCGAGCCTGACGAATCGGCCCTGTCCACTCACTCCGCCTACCACGGCTACGGCACCTCCTGGGACGAGCACCACGGGGAACCCCAGGACCGCTCGGACGAGACTGCACCCGAGGAGCACGAAGAGGGTGACGATGAACGCGAGCAGGCCGGCGGCGACAAGTACGGTAGCGGCGGCGCTCCCGTGGGCCCCGGAGTTCCGCTCCGGGACGACACTCTCCAGGACCCGCAGACCGTGTTCCAGATTCTTAAGCGCCACTACGCCCGGTACACGCCGGACATGGTGCAGGACGCGTGCGGTATCTCGATCGAGGACTTCGAGTACATGGCGCGGGCGATTATCGAGAACTCGGGCCGTGAACGCACCACGTGTTTTGCTTATGCGGTGGGGTGGACCCAGCACACTCTGGGGGCACAATTCATCCGCACGGCATCGATCTTGCAGTTGCTGCTGGGCAACATGGGTCGTCCCGGCGGCGGCATCATGGCGCTGCGCGGTCACGCAAGTATTCAGGGATCAACGGACATCCCCACCCTGTTCAACCTGCTACCGGGCTACTTGCCCATGCCTTCGGTCCGAACGGAAACGTTCACCGATTACCTGGACACGATTTCCGCTCGCGATCAGAAGGGGTACTGGGCTTACGCGGATGCGTACGCGGTCAGTCTCCTGAAGGCATGGTGGGGAGACGCCGCGCAGGCGGAGAACAACTGGGCCTACGACTACATCCCCCGGCTCAACGGGCCTCACGGCACGTACCAAACCCTCATGAACATGCTGGCCGATCAGGTCGAAGGCTACTTCCTCCTGGGCCAGAACCCCGCGGTGGGATCGGCGCACGGCCGCTTGCAGCGCATGGGCATGTCTCACCTGAAGTGGCTGGTCGTGCGGGATCTGAACATGATCGAGTCCGCCACGTGGTGGAAGGACGGCCCGGAAATCCAGTCGGGTGAGCTGCGCACCGAAGACATCGACACCGAAGTGTTCTTCATGCCCGCGGCCACCCACGTGGAGAAGTCCGGAACGTTCACCCAGACGCAACGCTTGCTGCAATGGCGTCACCAGGCGGTGAACCCGCCGGGGGACAGCCAGAGTGAGTTGGAGTTCTTCTACAAGTTGGGTCAGCGCATCCGGGAACGCCTCGCAGATTCGGATGACCCCCGTGATCGTCCGCTGCTGGACCTCACCTGGGATTACCCCACGGACGAGCACGGCGACCCCGATGCCGAGGCAGTGCTGGCGGAAATCAACGGGCGCCATCTGACCGGCGAGAACGCCGGTAAACCATTGTCGGCCTACACGGAGATGCGCTCGGACGGTTCAACCTCGGGTGGTTGTTGGATCTACACGGGTGTCTACGCGGACGGCATCAACCACGCCTCCGATCGTGTGCCCGGCAGTGAGCAGGACGAGATCGCTTCCCAGTGGGGTTGGGCTTGGCCCGCCAACCGCCGCATCATTTACAACCGTGCCTCGGCGGATCCACAGGGTAGGCCGTGGAGCGAGCGGAAGAAGCTGATCTGGTGGGACGAGGACCAGGAACGTTGGGTTGGCAAGGACAACCCTGATTTCCCGATCGATCGCGCACCGGGCAGCACTCCGGGTAAGGACAAGCGGGGCGGCGACGCCTTGGCCGGTGACGACCCGTTCGTCATGCAAGCTGACGGTAAGGGTTGGTTGTACGCACCCAAGGGTCTGGTGGACGGGCCGATGCCCGCGCACTACGAGCCACAGGAATCTCCCGTGGCCAACCCGCTTTACGCGCAGCAGCAGAACCCCACGCGCATGACGTTCCCGCGCTGGGACAACCTGTTCGCCCAGAGTGCGGGCAAGCCGGGCACGGAGGTGTACCCCTACGTGTTCACCACCTACCGCTTGACGGAGCAACATACGGCGGGTGGCATGAGCCGTTGGTTGCCGTACCTGTCCGAGCTACAGCCGGAGATGTTCTGTGAGGTCTCACCCGAGCTCGCGGAAGAAAAGGGTCTGGAGCCGTACGGCTGGGCCACCATCATTTCGCCTCGCTCCGCGATCGAGGCCAGAGTGTTGGTGACCGACCGGATGAAGCCATTGACCGTGCGAGGGCACACCGTGCACCAGATCGGCTTGCCCTATCACTGGGGGGTCGGCCAGGACGCCGTGGTGACCGGTGACGCGGCCAACGACTTGCTGGGCATCGCCCTGGACCCCAACGTGCACATTCAGAACGGCAAGGTGGGTTCGTGCGATATCAAGCCCGGGCGCAGACCCCGCGGACCCGAGGTGCTGGAACTGGTCTCGGAATATCAGGAACGCGCGGGGCTCACACCGGCCACGAGTAACACCATGGTCACCGACCCGCAGCGAGAACTCACCGCCGAACAGATAGAGGACGGATCCCCATGACCGGAGAAGCAGCAGCCAATCCGACAGCGGACGCCCACTACGACCATCCGCACCCGCGCAAGGGGTTCTTCACGGACACCTCCATTTGCATCGGCTGCAAAGCGTGTGAGGTCGCCTGCAAGGAGTGGAACCGTAACCCGGTCGACTCGGACTACGAGTTGCTGGGATCCTCCTACGACAACACGGGTGCACTGGGTGCCAACACCTGGCGCCACGTGGCCTTCATCGAGCAGGGCGCGGACCAGATCGAACGCGCTCGTGAGTCCGGTCGCGCCCTCGTGAACCTGGGTATGCCCAAGGTCGGCCCGCCGCAGGGCTCGGTATCACCAACGACGACGCCGCAGGGCACCATTCCGGTGACGCAGGCCGCCCCGGCCGGTTGCGCTTCGGGTGCTTGCGGTTGCGGTGGTTCGGCCACCGACGCTCCCGTGACCGATTCCGCGGACAGTAGCGTGGCGAGTTCTTCGGACGGATCTTCCGTTCACCCGGACACCCCCGATTTCCGCTGGCTCATGTCCTCGGACGTGTGCAAGCACTGCACCAACGCGGGCTGCTTGGACGTGTGCCCCACGGGTGCGCTGTTCCGCACCGAGTACGGCACCGTGGTGGTTCAGGACGATATCTGCAACGGATGTGGCACGTGCGTGGCCGGTTGCCCGTTTGGTGTGATCGAACGTCGCAGTGACGGCGTGTTCGAACCCAAGAACCAGCGTGATGCGCCACCCATGCCGGACACCGTCAAGGTGCCGGAACACGGCGTGGCCCAGAAATGCACCCTCTGCTACGACCGGATGAAGAACGATCAGACTCCGGCGTGCGCCCAGGCTTGCCCCACCACGTCCATCAAGTACGGTGACCGCGATTCCATGGTGGCGACCGCTCGCGAGCGGGTCACGCAAATGCACGAGCAGGGGAAGACCGAGTCCCGCCTCTACGGTGCCAACCCCAAGGACGGCGTGGGTGGAACCGGTTCCGTGTTCCTCCTTCTGGACGAACCGGAAACCTATGGCCTGCCACCGGATCCGCGAGTCCCCACGGCCGATCTTCCGTACATGTTCAAGCGTGCCGGTATGGCCGTCGCCGGCATGTTGGCCGTGGGCGCCGTCGCTTTTGCGTCGGGTGGTCGCCGATGAGTGTCTCAGAGTTCGACAACTACCGGCCCCCGGAAGAGCCGCGTCGTAAGCGCAAGGGGCGCCGTCGTGCGCCCGGATCGGCGTTCCGGCGCGGCGGCGACGGCTCGCGCGAAATGCCCATGGTACCGGAGCCCGAGTTCACGTCTTACTACGGGCGGCCCATCGTTAAGGCACCACCGTGGGAAGCACCGATCGGTGCGTACCTGTTCCTGGGTGGCCTGGCGGGTGGCTCGTCCATCCTGGCTTTCGGTGGTGAGCTCACCGACCGGCCGCTGTTGCGACGCAACATGCGTCTCTCCGCCATCACCGCGGCGAGCTTGGGCACGGTGGCGTTGGTGACGGACCTGGGCCGTCCCGAGCGGTTCCTCAACATGATGCGCACTATCAAGCCCACTTCTCCCATGAGCCTGGGTTCGTGGCTGCTCGCCTATTACGCCACGCACGCGGGCGTCGCGGCTGCCGCGGAAGTGGATCGCGTGACGCACTCGAAACTTCCCTTGGGACCTTTCCGTCCCGTCCTGCGTTTCGTCGATCGCCCCGCCGCCGCGGGTGCCGCAGTGTTGGGCGCACCGCTGGCCGCCTACACCGCAGTGCTGCTCGGTGACACCGCTGTTCCCACATGGAACGCGATGCACAAGGATCTTCCGTTCGTGTTCGTGAGCTCAGCCTCCCTGGCCGCGGGCGGACTCGCGATGCTGACCACGCCGATTTCAGAGACCGCGCCGGCTCGGACCTTCGCGCTCGCGGGCGTGGCCGGTGAGCTCGTGGCCATGCACCTCATGAAGGAGCGCATGGACTCCGTGGCCGTCGAACCTCTTGAGCAGGGTCGGCCCGGTACGTGGCTCATGTGGAGTGAACGCCTCGCGATCGCCGGTGCCGCGGGCACGATCCTCGGCGGACGACGTCGCTGGGTCGCCGCACTCTCGGGCGCCGCCTTGGTTGCCTCCTCGGCTCTGACCCGCTTCGGTGTGTTCCAGGCGGGCAAGGATTCCGTCAAGGACCCGAAATACACTGTGGAGCCACAGCGAAACCGACTGGCGAAGCGCCGTGCCGCGGGCATCACCGACGACTCGATCACCACGGCTGGCTGACGCGTCGAGCTGGGCCAAACTATGGCTGTGAGCTGACATCGTACGGTGTCAGCCCACAGCCATCTGAACTCCAAGTCGTATTGACCGTGGCCGTAGGGCCGGAGGATCTCAGCGGACGCGGACCAGCTCTTCGTCGCGTTCGGGGAGGGCCACGGTCTCACCGATCACGGGATAACCGGGCAGTTCTCCGATCACGAGGAGCCCGCCCGAGGTTTGGGCGTCCGCGAGGAATAGCAGATCGTCCTCGGAAATGCCCGCGTCAGCGGTCAGGTGCGGGCGGACCCAGTCCAGATTGCGACGAGTTCCCCCTGAGACGAAGCCGCCCCGCAGTGCTTCTGCCGCACCGGAAACCATAGGCACCGCGCTGCGGTCGATCACCGCCCCCACTCCGGACGCGCGGGCCATTTTGTACAGGTGACCGAGCAGTCCGAAACCGGTGACATCCGTGGCCGCCTTTAGGCCCGCGGCCACAGCCGCCTGCGAAGCATCCCGATTGAGCTGGGTCATGGTGGCGATGGCTTCCTCGAAGACCTCGCCGGTCTGCTTGTGGCGGTTGTTGAGCAGCCCCACGCCCAACGGTTTGGTGAGCGTAATGGGCAGCCCCGCCTCGGCCGCGTCATTGCGGAGCAACTTGGTGGGGTCGGCCGTGCCGGTCACGGCCATGCCGTACTTGGGTTCGGGATCATCAATCGAGTGACCGCCGATCACCGGGCATCCCGCTTCAGAAGCGATATCCAGTCCGCCCTGCAACACCTCGGACATCAGATCCATGGGGAGCAGGTCGCGGGGCCAGCCGACCAGATTAATCGCGACCACCGGGTGACCGCCCATCGCGTAGACGTCGGAGAGCGCGTTGGCAGCGGCGATCCGGCCCCAGTCGTAGGCGCTGTCGACCACGGGGGTGAAGAAGTCGGCCGTGGACAGGACCGCGAGGTCGTCACGGACAAGGACCGCAGCGGCGTCGTCGCCGTCGTCCAGGCCGACCAGAACGTTGGGTGCCGTCTGGCCGGTGAGGCTGCGGACGGCTTCTTCGAGTTCTCCCGGCGGGATCTTGCAGGCGCAACCGCCGCCGTGAGCGTACCCGGTGAGTCGAAGATCGGTGGACGAGGACTGTGATGAGGCCATGTCTTCAGTGTAGGAGCCGGGCCCAGCGGGAGTGGTTCTCGCCCGCGCGCCATTCCGTGACGGGTTCTGACAGATTTTCGGGGCCTACTGAGCAGTACGGCATGATGAAATGGCTGGCTGCCGCTGTAACTGGTCTGCATCCTTTCCGGTGATAAGTTCGACACGGAGGCGTCTGTGTCCTGGTGGGCACCCCGGTCTTCAAAACCGGTGAAACCGAGCATCTCGGTTTGGCGGGTTCGATTCCCGTCCGCTTCCGCCAACTTTCACCGCAGCTTTCGGCCCGGTCCGGGGCGGCGGCCGCTCACCCCAGGCACCCCAATCGCACAAGGAGTCACAGTGACCGGTGCAGACCCCCGTTCACGGATTCCCCGCACGGACCAACTTCTGGCGCTCCCGGCAGTTCAAGCCGCTCGAGCCAGGCTGAGCGATCAGGTGATTCGCACAGTCGTTACGCGGGCGCAGGATCGGGCCCGCCGGTCGGAGATAGCACCGGAAGACGTGCAGGACACGGTGATCACGGACCTTGCCGAACGGCGAGCCACCTCCCTGACTTCAGTGCTGAACGCGACCGGCGTGGTCATCCACACGAACCTCGGTAGGGCACCGCTGTCGCCGGCAGCTCGTGAGGCGTTGTTGGATGCGAGTGGGTATGTGGACGTCGAGCTGGATCTGACCACGGGTCAACGGTCCAAACGAGGGGTGGCTACGCGCGAGGCACTTCTCGCCGCGTGTCCCACCGCGGAGGACGCGTTAGTCGTCAACAATGGTGCCGCTGCCCTCGTGCTGGCCACCACCGCCCTGGCCGCAGACCGCGAGATCATCGTGAGCCGCGGGGAACTCGTGGAGATCGGTGCGGGTTTCCGACTACCGGATCTCATGGAATCCACGGGCGCCCGACTGCGGGAGGTCGGCACCACCAATCGCACTCATCTGGCCGACTACGCGGACGCAGTGAGTCCCCAGACCGCGGCGCTGTTGAAGGTCCATCCCAGTAACTTCAGGGTCAGCGGGTTCACCTCGGATGTCCCGTTGCGAGAGTTGCGCGCGCTCGCGGATGAGCACGACCTTCCCCTGATCATGGACGTGGGCAGCGGGCTGCTCATGCCGGACCCGATCCTTCCGGATGAACCCAGCCTGTCCGAAGCGCTCGAGGCCGGCGCGGATGTCGTCATCGCCAGCGGAGACAAACTGCTCGGCGGCACCCAGGCAGGAATTCTCCTGGGTCGCACGGATACGATCCAGAAGCTCGCCAAGCACCCACTGGCCCGCGCGGTACGCGCCGATAAATTAACGCTCGCAGCCCTCGAAGCCACGTTGGTCTCCGGCGACACTCCGGTGCAGCAGGCACTTCACGCGGACCCCGAGCGATTGCGCGCGCGAGCCGAGGAACTCGGCGACGACCTCGGGATGCCCGTGGTTTCCCACGATGGCCGCGTGGGCGGCGGGGGAGCACCCGGCGTGCCGCTGCCAGGGTGGGCCGTGCGCCTGCCGGAGCGAGCGGCGTCGTTCTTACGGCTGGGCCAGCCCGCCGTGCTGCCGCGCGTCCACGACGGCGCGTGCCTGATCGACCTGCGCTGCATTCCCGAGGACGACGACGCCCGGGTCGCCGCCGCGGCTCACGCCGCGTTGGGGGCGCTGGACTGATGTACGTAGTCGCAACTTCGGGCCACGTGGACCACGGAAAATCCACGCTGGTGCGCGCCCTGACCGGCATGGAACCGGACCGCTGGGCCGAGGAGAAACGACGCGGTCTCACCATCGATCTGGGCTTCGCGTGGGTGGATCTGGCGTCCGGAAAGAACGTGGCGTTCGTGGACGTCCCCGGACATGAACGATTCCTCGGCAATATGTTGGCTGGGCTCGGGCCCGCACCGGTGGTGTGTTTCGTGGTGGCCGCGGACGAGGGCTGGCAGGCCCAATCCAGCGACCATCGGGATGCGTTGGCAGCGCTGGGGATCGAGCGCGGGCTGATCGTGCTGACCAAGACGGACCGGGCACCGGAACGAGTCGAGGCGGTGACCGAGCAGGTCAGGGGTGAACTCGCGGGAACCGGTCTGCGCGATGCCCCCGTGGTGGCCGTATCCGCCCAGAACGGGACGGGTCTGGGCGAGTTCCGCGCGGCGTTGGACAGCCTGCTGGACGGGCTACCTCTGCCGGACCCGGCGGATCGATTGAGGCTGTGGGTCGACCGTGCGTTCTCGGTGTCCGGAGCTGGGACCGTGGTGACGGGCACGCTGACCAGCGGAACGGTTCGCGTGGGGGACCGGCTCATGTTGCTCGGCCAGGGCGGAGGCCGCTCCGTAACCGTGCGGTCGTTACAGAGCCATAATTCCTCGGTCGAGAGCATCGGCCCCACCAATCGCGTGGCCATCAACCTGCGCGGTATCTCTGCGGAGGACATTCACCGCGGCGACGCGCTCCTGACGTCGAACGCATGGCCCACCACGGATGAACTGGATGTCCGCCGGATGTCCGGGATCTCGTTCGAGGACGCGCCGGCGGAGATTATGGTCCACGCGGGTTCCTCCTCGGTACCGGCACGCTTGCGACCCTTCGATGACGATCACGCGCGCGTGCAACTATCCCGAGAGTTGGCGCTGATCCCGGGGGACCGGCTGGTCATGCGCTATCCAGAAGCCCGTGTGCTCTTAGGCGGTGCACGGGTCCTGGACGTGGATCCGGCCGGACTCACCCGGCGCGGGGACAGTGCACGGCAGGCCGCATGGCTGGCCGGCCTTCCGGACACGGGCGATGCTGTCGCCGAAACGAAGCGCCGCGGTGCCGTCCGAGTGGCAAGGCTGCACCAGCTGGGACTGGTAGCCACGGATACGGCCGAGCCGCCCGCAGACGCAAACATTCTGCGAGCGGGTCACTGGTGGATTCACCGACCCGTGTTGACCTCCTGGGCGGGTCAGCTGAGGACTGCCGTAGAACGATTACACGAGCGCGATCCGCTGAGTCCGGGTCTGACTCGGGGTGCCGCGATCGGTGAACTCTCGCTGCCCGGACCGGAGCTATTGAGCGCCGTCATCAAACAGGCACAGCTCGAAGAACGAGACGGCTCCATCACCGTTCCCGGCCGCGCCGCCGGGTTGGGTCCCGCAGAAAAGTCACTTGCCACCGTCGAGGCGCAACTGACCAAGAACCCCTTTGCGGCCCCCGAGGCCTACGAACTGGACGATCTCGGGCTGGGTTCGCGTGAGCTGGCCGCGGCAGAACGGGCCGGACGGCTGCTGAGGTTGGAGGGCGGCGTCGTCGTGCTGCCGAAGGCTCCGGCCCTGGCCATGCGTGAGCTGGCGCGGCTGGAGCAGCCCTTCACCACGAGCCAGGCGCGGCAGGCGTGGGGGACCACCCGGCGCGTGGCCATCCCGCTGCTCGAGCATCTGGATGCGCGCGGTTGGACACGGCGATTGGACGGGAGCAAGCGCGAGATCGCCCGTTAGCAGGGCAAAGGGTCTCATCTTTGAGCTGCTGCCCTGAGCGAAAAAGCTCTTATGGCTGTCGGCGGGTGGGATTAACCTGGATAGCAAGGTGGGTGATTATCGGTGGTGTTTCAACGTCGCCCAACCCACCAGAATTCATGGGACCCACAGTGCAGAGGATTGAGGAGCAATCATGACCCAGAACCCTGACGAGAACATTGCCGGCGAACCCCTCGGAGCGCGCGGTGATACCGGCGAGACCATCGGTGCGACAAGTGACGCGCAGAACCCAAACCTGGAAAAGGACCCCGAAGAGTGGGTGAGCGGTAACGACCCGATGACCGAGTCCCAGAAGTCCTACTTGGACACGCTGGCCAAGCGAGCGGGTGAAGAGCTGCCCGCTAATCTCACCAAGGCCGAGGCCTCGGAGCACATCGACCGATTGCGAGGTTCCGGGTCCTGACTCGTCCCGCCGTGTTCGACTTGGGTGGTGGGGCAGCGTGACCAGTAGATTGGTCGGGTGACTGATACGAGCTCAACCACCGTTCATTCCGTCGAAACCGGCGACGGCGATCACCGCGTCGTGTTCCTCCACGGCCTGTTCGGCCGGGGTAAGAACTTCAGCATGATCGCCAAGGGTCTGCAGCCCGAGTTCCGCAGCCTGCTGGTGGATCTGCCGAACCACGGCCAGTCGGACTGGACCGAGGAACTCGATTATCTGCAACTCGCGGATCAGGTGGCGGAGCATCTCGAGAGCAGTTTCGCCGCGGACGGCCCCGTGGACGTGGTCGGTCACTCGATGGGTGGCAAAGTGGCCATGGTGCTTGCCCTGCGTCATCCGGAGTTGGTGCGCAAGCTGGTGATCATTGACATTTCGCCCGTGGGTTCGGGTTCGAGTCGCAGCGAATTCCATCACCTCCTGGACGCGCTCGCGGCCGTGGACATTGAATCCGCCGAGCGCCGCTCCGACGTGGACGCCGCTCTCAAAGACCCCATCCGTGAGGCCGGCGTGCGCGGGTTCCTGCTCCAGAATCTCAAGAACGATGGCGACGGTCTGCGTTGGCAGCCCAACCTCACCCTGCTGCGCTCCGAGCTGGAAACCATCATGGGCTTCCCGGACATCGAGACCGATCTCGACCAGGTCCAGTTCCCCGGCCGGGTGCTCTGGATCGCCGGCGAGAAGTCCAACTACGTCAAGGACGAGGACGAGCCCGTCATGCGCGCGCTCTTCCCCAGCACCATTCGCTTGAAGGTGCGCGGAGCCAGCCACTGGGTGCATTCGGACCGCCCGCAGGAAGTCATCAATGCTCTGCGGACGTTCCTGTTGTCCGAGCGGAAGTAGGGATCGGAAGGCCAGCTTTAGGCACAACATTTCCTCACATGACGCGATGTACGTGGTTCTCGCAGAGGCGTTGGGATGCAAAGTGCTGACCTTTGACGCGCGCCTCGCAAAAGCTTCCGACCACTGCGTCACACCCGGCTGAGAGTATTAGTGCACGTCACACGCGGCTGTTAATCAGTTGTCTTATGGTTTCTTCGCTACGGTGGCGGGACGCTACCTGAGGAGAGTCATGAACACCGATCTGGCCCGCCGCCTATTCGTCACTGCCGCTGAAATCTTCTGTGTCATCGGCACGCTTGTGGGAACAGGGGTGATCGGTACACGGGTTGCGGAGTCCTCCGGTGGTGCGCTCTCCGCTGATGCCACTCTTATTGCCCCGCTCGGCACGGCGTTCTCGATTTGGTCCGTGATTTACCTCGGCCTCTTCGCCTACACCATCTGGCAGTGGCTCCCTCGCGTGGCCACCACCTCACGCGAACGCCGGATCGGGTGGCTCGCCGGCATCACCATGATCCTCAATGCGGTGTGGTTGCTGGTCACCCAGGTCGGTTGGATCTGGGTCAGCGTCCTGGTCATCCTGGCGCTCGCGATCACGTTGGGAATTCTGGTCAAGCGTCTGCGCGAAAATCCCGGGACGACGCCGCTCGGTAAGCTCATCGTGGACGGCACCTTTGGCTTGTACCTCGGTTGGGTCACGGCGGCAACGTGCGCCAATATCGCGGCAGCCGGATCCGCATCAGGCTGGGGTTCTGGAGGCCCATCAGATGAGTGGATCGCCGTGACCGTGATGACCGTTGCGGTGGTACTGTCCGCCGTCTACGTGATCGTCCTGGGCCCCCGGTTCGCGGTGGCCGCCGGTATCGCCTGGGCACTGGCCTGGATCAGCGTGGCTCGTCTCACCGATGAGCCGGCCTCACAGCTCGTCGGTATCGCGGCGGGCATTCTGTCCGCGATTGTTCTGATCATCTGGGCTCTAGGTCGTGGACGGCTCTACCGGTCAGCTCGTCAGTGCCGCAGCCTGGATCGAGAACCCGCTTACTCCTGAGGGTCGGCAGTGCGGGGTCGTTCAGCTCGCGGATCATGAGTAACAGCCTCGGCATCTGCATGAGCCTCCGCCTGGGCACGCGCATACCCTTCGCGCACTTCAGGAGGGCCGTACTGACCGTGCGCCAGTCCCAGCAAAGTCACTAGTTCCTTGGGCCCGCCACCGATGGTGGCCGGAAGGGCAATCATGCCCTCGCCCATCATCCTTTGATTGGCCTTGGCCAATTGGCGTGTAGAGCCCGTCAGCTGAGATTCGTAGCGTTCGTAGCCTTCGGAAGTCAGCTTCATCGCGACCATGGTTGAACGGCTCACGCGCGCCAGCCCCATTCCTTCCACCTCGTCCCAGCGGATCTCGAGCTCGGGATCGGTGCCCGCCGAATGGGGCTTCCCGTAGCGGAAACCCTGTTTATCCAGAGTCAGTTGCCGCTTCTGAACGATCTGGGAGAACAGGGACGGAATACCTAAGATGCCGAAGAACACCACCACCAGGAGCCCGATCCAGAAGGATCCGGACCCGAACATCCCTGCTACCGTCGCGGCCTGTCCAGAGGACGCGAACATCATTCCCAGGCCGAAGAGCGTGAAGACCAGGGTGAGCAGAAACAGGAAAATCAATTTCCCGCGGTTCGTTGAAAGCTGCACGGTTCCAGAATTCTTGAGTGTTTCGAATTGCCCTAGGACACGTTGATCGTTCACGTTAACCCTCGCCCTGGTTGTGTGATGGGGGTCATGCAGTCAGCCACTATTCAGGCTATCGACCGGTGCCACCAAAGCTCGGAACCGCGTACATTCGGTGTGGTGACCAATCGCTCGTCTCGTTCTCATCCGCCGACGGCGCCGGGGTCCTCCGCGGCTGGCGTCGCCTTGGTCGTCGCAGCGGCGCTCGTTACCCAGACCGGTGCGGCCATTGCGTATCAGATCTTCGATCGCGTGGGTGCACAGGGTGCGGTCTTTCTGCGCCTGCTCATTTCATCGGTGCTGTTGTGGATCGTGTTCCGACCCTCGGTTCGTGCGATCACGACCAAGAAGCTGCCGGTGATCCTCGGGTTCGGGTTGAGTCTCGGAGCCATGAACATGTGTATCTATCAGGCCATTGCCCGCTTGCCGCTTGGTGTTGCGGTGACCATTGAACTGCTCGGGCCCCTGGTGTTGTCGGTCGTGTTGTCCCGTAAATTGAGCGGTCTGTTGTGGGCCGGGCTGGCGCTCGTTGGAGTGCTCCTGCTCAGCGGCGTGGGGCCCAGTACGGACGGCCTGGATCCGGTGGGCGTGGCCTTCGCCTTGGCCGCCGCGTGCATGTGGGCGCTGTATATCCTCATGTCCCGCCAAGCCGGGCGGGAATTTCCCGGTACACAAGGTCTCGCGCTCGCCATGGTGGTGGGTGCGCTCCTGGCCGCGCCGTTCGGAGTGGCCAGCGGCGGCGTCGAACTCCTGGACCCGTGGGTATTGCTGATCGGCGCGCTGATCGCCGTGATGTCCTCGGCGGTACCCTATGCCCTGGAGCTCGCATCGCTGCGGCTCCTTGCTGCGGAAACATTCGCGATTCTGGTGAGTCTGGCACCGGCGATCGCGGCACTCGTGGGGTGGGTCATGCTGGGTCAGGCACTCGATGTTCTGGAAATCGCGGGCATCGGGCTTGTGATTCTGGCCAGTGCCGCTGCCGTGCGATCGGCTCAACGGTCGTAACAGTGGCCGTGCGGGTCCCCGGATGTACTTGAGGAGGACGGGCACCACACGGATAGCCTGATCACATGGGATTTTCGCGTGCAGAACTTGAGACGTTCCGCGATTGCACGGTGCCGGACCTGCTACCCGATCCGCTGAATCTCCTGTTCGTGGGCATCAATCCCAGTTTATGGACGGCGGCTACGGGTGCTCACTTCGCGCGGCCCGGCAACCGCTTCTATCCGGCTCTGTACCGAGCGGGCATCACCGATACTCTCATCGACGCGAGGGACGGTTACTCGGAATCAGACCTCGCACAATTGACGAGCAAGGGCATCGGCAACAGCAACATCTGCCCGCGGGCCACCGCACGGGCAGATGAGCTGTCCCGCGGAGAACTGTTGGCCGGTGCGGATCGGTTGAATCGGCTCGTGGCCGAGCGAAAACCCAAGGTGGTCGCTGTTCTGGGTATTACCGCCTACCGCTCGGCCTTCAAACTCCCGAAGGCGCAACTGGGAAAGCAGGACTCCCCGTGGCCCGGTGTGCAGTTGTGGGTCGCGCCTAACCCCAGCGGTCTCAATGCCCACGCGAGTGTTGACGACTTAGCGGCGGCCTACCGGGAGATCGCGAAGGCCGCTGGAATTGTTGTCAAACACCCTTGACGTCGAATGGTAAAGCTTGCTTGACTGAGTCAAGTGCGCTTTACATAGCCGGAAGGGCCGCACAAGCCCATATCAAGGGAGTCATGATGGCAACAACAACCCGCACCGCTGGCAAGGCACCACTCTCGGCCTACGTGCTGAGCGTTCTTGCGGCCCTTGTGCTCGCCTCCATCGTGGGGGCCATTGCGTCGTTGTTCTACGACGAGAACAGATTGCTCGGATTCGTAATCTTTGCGGCCTGTACCGCGGGAACGTTCTTCGCCCTGGGCTGGGTGTTGTTCGTCTCCAAGTACACGGTGGAGTCGGATGAGCACGCGGAGGACAACATTGAGCGCCGGTGGTATGACAAGGCCACCTCGGGGGCATTCCACAACATCATCACCACGGCCGGTATTGCGCTGTTCGTCCTGGCGATCACCCGGCTTGAAGTCAGCGGGATGGTTGTTCTGACCCTGATCCTGGTGTTGGCGGTGGTCAGTTTCGCGGTTCGTTTCTGGGTGGCCAGAAGGCGGGACTCCTAGTGGAGAACATCATTGCCGAGCAACGCGGGGAGCGGTCCTGGTCGCAGGCCCACTTGGCCGCGTTGTTGGGGGTGTCCCGGCAGACCGTGATCTCCATCGAGCGAGGCCGTTTTGATCCGAGCCTCCCACTGGCGTTCCGAATCGCTGAGGTGTTCGGCTGTCGCATCGAGGACTTGTTCACACCTCAGGCCACACCCGTCTCTGATCCCGAAAAGAGCTGACCGGGGGCCTCTCCGGTGCGACTGGGCGAGCGTACGCTTGACGGTACAGGGCGGCGATGATCGTCCACAAAGAACGCTCGGTCGCACCGCCGGCATGTCTAGTGCTAGAGGGGTGCCGTCATGAGCACACTCATCATCATCCTGCTCGTTCTACTGGTGGTTGTGGTCTTGCTCGCCATCATGTCGATACGAGTCATCAAGCAGTACGAAAAAGGTGTCATCCTCCGCTTCGGACGACTGAACGGAGTGCGAGAGCCGGGGATTCGGCTCATCGTTCCGGCCGTCGACGTGCTCCACAGAGTGTCCACGCGCATCGTGACCATGCCGATCCAGTCTCAGGGGATCATCACCCGGGACAACGTGAGCGTGGATGTTTCGGCGGTGGCGTATTTCCGGGTCGTTGAACCGGTCAAATCCGTGATCGCCATTGAGAACATCGGTGCGGCCATCAATCAGATTGCCCAAACCACGCTGCGCAAGGTGGTTGGCCAGCATTCATTGGATGACATCTTGTCCGAAACCGATCAGATCAATTTGGACATCAAGATCATCCTCGATCGCGCAACCGTCGAGTGGGGAGTCGAAGTAGTGCTGGTCGAACTCAAGGACATCCAACTGCCCGAGAGCATGAAGCGCGCGATGGCCCGGCAGGCAGAGGCGGAACGGGAGAAGAGGTCCAAGATCATCAACGCCGAAGGCGAGGCAAGGGCCGCGGCCGCGTTGGGTGAGGCCTCGGACGTCATGATGGCACACCCGCTGGCCCTGCAACTGCGCAACCTGCAGACCTTGGTGGAACTTGGCGTCGACAAGAACTCAACGGTGGTGTTCCCCGCACCACTCATGAGCACGATCAACGAGTTGACCGAGTTCCTGGAGCGTGAGGGGCACGCGGCGGAGCGGTATCCGACACAGCCTCCGCTACCGGGGCCCAGCCACGACGGAGCCGGGCCGAAGTTGGTGTTGTCCTAGGCAGAGGCCGTCCACCACCAGGGCAAGTACCGGTGAGTCGACTCAGTCGATGACCCGGAACCCGATATCCGGCAGGCTGTTCACCGAATTACCCCGAGCGAATTCCGCCCACTGGGTTCGCAGCAGCCGCCCGCGTTCCTGCATGTCGTTGAGGCTCAGCCCCAGCGCACTGGGCGCGCCCTCCCACGCGCTTGACGGAAAGAGCAACGGCAGTTCGGCAATGTGGGCCGCATTCAACGGATGCTCCTCGTTGCCGTACGACAACACGTAGCCCGTCACTTTGCCCCCGGCTGCCGCGTGCCTCGAGGCGAAGGCCTTCGCTCCGGTTCCGTAGATCCGCTTGGTCAGCGGCTTGACCACCAACTGCTCCAGGGCGGGGTCACGCTTCGGTTTCTCGAGCCGCTTGAGGAGCATCGGGACGGCGGCTGCAAACAGGGCGACCTCGCGGGTCGTGTATCCCACGAGCACGTCCACCTGTGGAGCCACCTCGCGCCAGGCCGCATCCAGAACTTTCTCGGCAGGCAGTGGCGCGTGGCCGTACTGCACGCCGAAGGGCATCTGCCCCTTCAGACCGAAGCGCGACGCCGCTTTCTCGACCGTCGACTGCGCGGCCGTCACGTCTTCCCAATGCGCGTCGGGCGCCAGACCACTCGCGGTGCGGGACATCACCTTGTTCATTTTGCTGCGGCTCTTCATGAGACCGAACGGTGCGCTCTGCACGATCGCACGGCGGAACAGGCCCCGGGTGCCCTCGGCGATCATGAGATGGGCGGCGGCGTCGCCCCCGGCGGATTGACCGAAAATCGTGACATTGGCCGTGTCGCCGCCGAAGGCCGCAATATTGCAATGCACCCAGCGCAGCGCCTCGATCTGATCGAGCAGACCCAGGTTGGCGGGGCTGGTTCGACCGTCACCCAGGTACCCGAACAGGCCCAGGCGGTAGGTCACGTTGACGACCACCACGTTCTGCTCAGCCACCAGCGTGCTCGGGTCGTAGAACGGTGCGTCACCTGCGCCGGACACGTACGATCCCCCGTGGATCCACACCATCACGGGTAGGTTCGCGTCGGGTTCGGTGCCCGCAGGAACGGTGATCGAGAGCCGCATGCAGTCCTCGTCCACGGGAAGCTTGCCGATGCTGCTGCCCACCGCGTCGTCCAGCAGCGGCACGGGTGCCTGAGGGCAGGCCGGGGACCACGACGTCGCCTGGATCGGTTCGGTCGCATCGCCCACCGGGGTGGGGGCCTCCAGCCTGTCCGCGCGCGCATAGCGGATGCCGGTAGCGCGATCCACGGGGCCGTCGTGCCAGCCGGCCACGGTTCCCACGGGGGCGTGCCAGATCGGCTGGTTGTGCATTGCGGCCTCAGTCATCGTCCACCTGTCGTTCGAGCAGTCGGCTCATTCCCACGTTGCGCGGTGAACGGTCCTTGAATCCGTGTCGTTCGTAGAGGCTGCGCCCGGGTGGGTCCGCCATGAGACTGACGAACGCGTCCGGGGGAGCATCCTGGCGAATTCGGTCCAGCAACCACGTGAGGATCGTGTCCCCGAGCCCTTGGCGTTGATGTTCCGGAAGTACGGCCATGTCAATGATGTGGAAGTACCAGCCGCCGTCCCCGATCACACGACCCATGGCCACCGTCTCCCCGGTGGGCGCGTGAATCACGTGCACGGCGGCCCACGCGCCGTCGATACCGGCGAGGGCTTGCTGATGCGTTTTAGGGCTCATGCCCGTGGCCTCACGCAAGTACAGGTACGCAGAAACGCTGGGCGGACCCACTCTCAACAAATAACCGGTCGGCAAACTCACCATGGTCACCATTGTGAACCGCTCACCTGGAGAATTGCACACCCACGACGCCGCCGCGGTGACCTTGGGCACCCAAGGTCACCGCGGCGGCGTCGTGCCTGGTTGGATCAGCGTTCAGGGGTGAGCGTGCGCTGGTACACAGCCTTGCCGTTGGCGTTGATCAGCTTGACGGTGAATTCGCTGCCGTCCTCGGGGATGGCCACGTGACCGAAGTACTGGTGGTCACCGTTGCGCGGAGAAGCCATGGGCGGGCCGGCCTGTTCGAAGTCCACGCGGGGCCCGAAGGTACGATCCAATGTGTTGGGGCCGAAGGCGCCGGCGTTGATGGGTCCGGCCACGAACTCCCAGAACGGCTTGAAGTCCTTGAACGCGGCGCGCTCGGGGGAGTAGTGGTGGGCGGCGCAATAGTGGACGTCGCCGGTCAGGAACACGACGTTCTTGATGTCGTAATCCTTGATGGCCTTCAGGATCCGCGCCAACTGCAGCTCGCGACCCAGCGGCGCACCGTGATCGGCGTTGGAGATGGACTCCTGGTCCTTACCGTCCGGCACAACCAGTCCCAGGGGCAAGTCGTTGCCGATCACTTTCCACGTGGCCCGGGAACGGCGCAGTCCGCGGATGAGCCAGTGGGTCTGTTCTTCGCCCAGGATGTCGGTCTCGTGCCGCTCCTTGCCCGGCGTGTTCTCGCTCTTGAAGGTGCGCATGTCCAGGGCGAACACGTCCAAGTGGTCACCGCGCTCGACCTTGCGGTAGATGCGGGCCGGCTCGAAACCGGTGCCTCGGGACAGCGCCCGTGAATCAGCGATGGGCATGTATTCCTGCCAGGCCTGACGGCCGCGAGCGGCCAGGGTGTCGACGTCGCGCACTTGCGTGTAGCGCTCATCCTCGAGGATCTCGCCCGGCCACCAATTGTTGGTGGTCTCGTGATCGTCCCACTGAGCGATCACGGGAACCTCCGCGTACATGGCCCGCAGATTCTTGTCCATCATGTTGTAACGGTGGCGCCCGCGGAACTCGTTGAGCGTCTCGGCCACCTTGGACACCTCCTCCGTGACCACATTGCGCCACAGGGGTTCGTTCGGAACTTCCAGGGTCTTTTCGATGGGATTATCCGCGTAGACGGTGTCTCCGGAGTGCAAGAAGAAGTCCGGCTTGGTGGCGTGCATGGCCGCGTAGCCCCGCATCCCGCCGATGTCCTCGTTGATGCCGTAGCCCTGGCCCGCGGTGTCTGCGGTCCACACGAAGGACTGTGCTGCGGAAGTCTTCGGCCCGAAACGCTTGCCCGGAGCGGTGGTGAAAGTGCCGATGGCACGCTCGCCCATCCGACCCCGATCGTCCTCGAACGCGTACGTGACCTTGAACCGGGTCCCGGAGGGCAGCTTGCCCGCGAAAATCTTGGCCGTGTGATCTGACGTGGGGTTCGCCCAGCCGGAGGTTAGGCGAAGACCGCGGGCAAAGCGCCCGCGCAACGGAGCGCCGTCGGCGGAAATTGCCTGAAGCGTGGCGTGCAGGCGACCCGGACCCGAGGAACGCGCCCACAGCACTGCCGAATTGGAGGAGACGTCACCGGAGGCAACGCCGCTGGGAAGAGTCAGGCGCTTGCTGATCAGCCCCGGTACGGGGCGCTCGCCGCGATGGGCGATCGCGGTGCCGGGGAGGGCAATGAGTGCCGCGCCGGCAAGGCTGCCGGAGACGAGTTGACGACGATTGATGGGCGCATTGTTGGTAGGCATGGGTTCATAGTGCGGGCCCCGAATGACATCCAACTTGCGGGTATCTGAACAATAATCGCGCTGGTCACACGCATATTTCCATGATCACGCTTTAGGGGACATGTGATGTTGACTTTCCCCGGGAACGGGCGTAATCCGAGAACTACACAACTACGTCGTGAAGCGGCCGAACGAGCTGGGCATTCGTGCGAGTGACCTGCGGGTTTTTATCTGATCTGAGATCGCCGGGCCGGGGCCCCGTCGAGACACTTTTCGCCGCTGAGTAGTTGGGCCTGTGGGTCGTCAACGCAGTGGGCTTTCACCGTTTTTCCGTGGGAGACACCTGAGGCTCTGGCTCGTTCTGCATGATCAAGCATGATCGGAACCTGCAATGAGTTCTACAGCTAAAACCAAAGTACTGAGTGTGGCCGCCACCCTCGCGCTCGCGAGTTCAGCGGTGGTCTTGACGGGGGCACCCGCCCAAGCGGCGTCGCAACCCTATTTCACCTACGCCAATGGATGGCGTGTTCAGCAGCATCCGCGTTTGCTGGCGGATGTCAACGGCGATGGTCGGGATGACATCGTCGGTTTCGGCGACCAAGGTACCTACGTGGCTCTCGGCCGCGTGAACAGGACCTTTGCACCGCCTCAGTTGAGATTGCGTGATTTCGGATATGACCAAGGTTGGCGTGAGGGCGAGCACCCTCGTCAGCTGGCCGATGTCAATGACGACGGCAGGGCGGACGTGGTCGGTTTCGGTATTGCCGGAACCACTGTTGCCTATGGCCGAACGGACGGCGGTTTCACCGCGCCCACTCTTGCACTGCGTGATTACGGAACCAGCCAAGGCTGGCTCAAGAGTGAGCACGTGAGGGAATTGGGCGACGTCAACAATGACGGCCGGGCGGACATCGTCGGCTTCGGATATTCCAAAACCTACGTGTCGTACGCGCGAGTCGGCGGTGGCTTCACCGCTCCCACGGTTGCAGTGAACGACCTGACAGCGGCCCAGGGATGGAAGATCGGCGAACACCTTCGGGAGCTGGCGGACGTCAACGGTGACAATCGTGATGACATCGTGGCATTCGGTGCCAAGGGAGTCACGGTTGCCTACGCGCGCTCGACCGGAGGATTCACGGCACCAACCGTGAGGGTCGGCGACTTCGGAACCAACCAAGGGTGGAGCGAGCAACACACTCCGCGTGTCACGGGTGACCTCAACGGCGACCTGATCGAAGACCTCGTGGGATTCGGAAATGCGGGTACCTACGTGTCCTACGGCCGATTCGGTGGTGGCTTCAGCGCACCCACACTGAAGGTGGCCGACTTCGGCAGTTACGACGGCTGGAAGATCGGACACCATGTTCGCACGTTGGCCGATGCCAACGGTGACGGGACCGCAGACATCGTGGGGTTCGGATATTCGGGTACCTACGTGGCCCTGACCCAGCGTGACGGGTCCGTGAGCGCAGCCAGCTTGTGGCTCCGAGAGTTCGGCAATAACGACGGGTGGACCGTGGACCTGTATCCGCGTGTCTTGGCCGACGTGAACGGTGACAATCGAGCCGACGTGGTGGGGTTCGGTTACCGCATATCGTGGTTGCAACGCCCGTTCACGTAAGCTTGGTTGCATGGTCGAACTGGTAGCGCTGAGGAAGACGAACGAGGTGGCCGCGTACGTCCGCGCCTCCATGGACCGCAAGGGCGACCGCTGGACGGTCGATACGCAGCTGAGGAAGATCAGGGCGCTGGCCGAGGCCAAGGACTGGAACGTCGTCGAGGTCTACGAGGACAACGCGGTGTCGGCGACGAAGAAGCGCCGCGCTGGCACCCGGTGGGCCGAGATGCTGGACGACGCCCGCGCGGGCCGGTTCTCGATGGTGGTCGCCGTGGACATGGACCGGCTCCTGCGCAGCACGAAGGACCTGAACACGCTGATCGACCTCGGTCTGCGCGTCGTCACCGTGGACGGCGAGATCGATCTCTCGACGGCGGACGGCGAGTTCCGGGCGACGATGCTCGCCGCTCTCGCCCGGTTCGAGGCGCGTCGCAAGGCCGAGCGACAGATCAGGTCGAACGAGCGCCGACGTGCCGAGGGCATCCCCACGTCCGCCTGGAAGGCGTTCGGATGGTCGAGGGAGGGTGAGCTGATCGAGGAAGAGGCCGACGCGGTTCGGCGGGCCTTCGACGCGTTCCTCGGCGAGCCGTCGCTGTCGATCCGGCGCATCCGCGAGGACCTGAACAGCGCTGGTCACCTCACCGCCCGCGGCTCGGAATTCTCCGTCGATGCCGTGCGCTACCTGCTCGCGAACCCGCTTTACTGTGGCTACATCAAGCACTACGCATCCGGCGAGCTGTACCCGGTGCAGGGCGAGGCGTTCCCGCCCATCGTCAGCGAGCAGACGTGGCGGACCGCGGTGGCGAAGCTGGAGGACAACGTGCGGAGGTCGGCCAGTCAGGGCAACCAGCCGAAATACCTCCTGTCGACGATCGGGCTGTGCGGGAAGTGCGGTGCGACGCTCGTCTCGGGGACGAACAGCCGCAAGCAGCCGACGTATCGCTGCGGCGAGCAGTTCCACCTCACCCGCCAACGCGAGCCCGTCGATGCGATGGTCACCGAGGCAGTGCTCACCCGCCTGTCGTCGGTGGACGTGCACGACCTCGTGATGCCGCAGGAGGACGACGGGCCGGACCGCGAGGAGCTGCTGACCGAGCGGAACGCCCTGGTCGAGCGCGTAAAGGAGCTGAGCCCGCTGCTGCGCGACATCCATCAGCCGGTCCTGGAGATCACCGCGGCGATCAACGACGTGAAGGTCCGCATCGACGAGATCGACGCGGAGCTGCTCGACCGCTCGGTATCCGTGGCGGCGAAGCTGCTGGCAGACGTGGAGGAGGCGGTCGGCACCGCGGAGCGTCGCGAGGTTGTCGAGTCGAAGTGGAAGGCGTTGGACATAGACCGCCGCCGGATGCTCGTGGACGAGCTGGTGACTGTGACCATCGAGCCCATCGCGCCCGGTCACGTGAAGTTCGACCCCGACCTCATTCGCATAGAGCCGCGTCGCGACTGACTCATGAGTCAACTCGTCATTGCAATGGTGAGTCGACTCGTGGGAGAGTGGTTGCAGACAAGAAGATCCCACCGGGGCCGCGACTTAGAAGCGCGGGGTTCTGCTCCCGGATGAGTAGCCGGTCAAACAGCCCAACTACCGTGGCGGGGAACCGGAAGATACTCATATCTGAGGACTTCCGATGTCTGTCGTTATCGACGTTCCCCGCGCATCCGCGCTTGACTGCCCTGCTCTCGATCAGGACTCGTCTCCCGTTCCGCATGCTGATGGGCTCGATCCCGTCATCGCCGCCGCCCGCGCCGCCGGTCGCCGAGCCGGTGAGCGCCTGGCACTCACTCCGCTGACGCCGCGACAGCGCGCCGCCGTCGCCGCCGTGATGGGCGGTGGTCGCTGATGAGCGCGAACTCCGCCGCCTTCGATCACCTGACCAGCTTCCGCTGGCGACAGGGCGACCCGTCCCTCGCCGATGGCGAGGCCCAGCTCTACGACCTCGGCGTGCTCCGCTCCGTGCTGGAGGAGGCCGTCGAGATCGCCGTCGCCGACGCCCGCGCCGACGGGGTGACCTGGGCCAGGATCGGCGACGCCCTCGGCGTCACGCATCAGGCTGTCATCAAGCGCTACGGCCGGGGCGGTGGTCGCTGATGCACGCCGACGCACGCAACCTCAGCACCGCACCCGCCGACCTGACCCCGCCCGGAGGGCCTGGCCTGGCACCCGCCGAAGGCGGGCTGCCCATCGCCGTGATGACGGTCCGCAGCCGTGCTTCGCACTCCAAGAGTTTCGGGGGCCTCATTCGTTCCTACGGGCGCGGCAAGGGCTTGTCGATTGCCGCGCCATGCAACAACATGCCTGGTCAGCTGCCGGTTTCGCCTTCGCTCCACCGCGTGACCCCGCAGGATCATTTGGGGGTCAATAGGGGGTCATTTAAGGCGCCGCACGCTCCTTCCGACGTCCTGGGCGGTGGTCGCCGTGGCTAAGCAGGAGAACAACCCGACGAGCATCGGGCTCACGCAGTACCTCGATCCGTCGTACTGGACCTGGGCCGCCGAGGACGCGAACGGGGCCGCGCTGCTCCAGCAGGGAGCCGGGGCGATCCTCGCCTACGTGGTGCAGCGGCTCGAGGCGATCGGCTGTGAGGTCGTCGAGGCCTACGGCATCGTGCACGACAAGGACGAGCGCGAGGTCTGGAGCGACACCGAGAAGACCCTCGTGGTCGAGCCGAAGCCGGATCACCTGCACGCGGTGATCAAGTTCGCCAGCCGCGCGAAGAGCGCGCCTCTGGATCGGCTCGCGTTTGGCATCGGCGTCGAACCGCAGTACGTCGAGAAGCCCGGTCGCGGGCGGTACGCCTTCGACAACATGCTCTCGTACCTGACGCACGTGAAGTACGCGGACAAGCACCAGTACGCGCCTTCGGAGGTCGCCACGGTGCGCGGGCCGGACTACCTCGGCATCGACGCCCAGCGCCGGGAGACGTGGCTCAAGGGTCGCGCCCACGTGAAGAAGAAGGTCGTCGCCGAGAACTTCGAGGACATGCGGGAGCGGGTGCTGCAGGGCGAGATCACGCGCGATCAGATCATGCTTACCGATGAACTGTTCGACATCTACTCGCGGCATCAGCGGGAGATCGACGATGCCCTGTCCGCCTACGGTCAACGCCGTGCGTACCGGGCGGCGGCGAAGCTCCGCGCCGGTGAGTTCTCGACGCACGTGGTATTCGTGCACGGGGATGCCGGTATCGGCAAGACCCGGTTCGCCACGGACTTCATCACCGAGGCGATCAACGCGGCGAACGCCCACGGCGAGCGGTGGCAGGTCTACCGGGCCGCCACGGGGAACCCCCTCGATGACTGGCGCGGGGAGGAAGTGCTGCTGCTCGACGATCTGCGCGCCTCGGCGATGGACGCGAACGACTGGCTGCTGCTGCTCGATCCGTACAACGCCTCCCCGGCGAAGGCCCGCTATAAGAACAAGGGCGAGGTGGCCCCGCGTCTCATCGTCATCACGGCGACGATCGAGCCCGTCGAGTTCTTCTACTACGCCCGTCAGAAGGGCAACGTGGACGAGGCGCTGGACCAGTTCATCCGTCGCCTCGCATCGGTGGTGAAGGTCTTCCGCGCCGATGACATCAATCGCTATCTCGTGCAGCACATCGGAAAGATCGAGCCTTATTACCGGGGTATCACGCAGAAGCTTCCTGCCGGGCCTCGCTTCGGCTATCGCGGCGCGACGTCGACCGAGTGGCACGAGCTGAGCTACGGGCCGCAGTCGAGGAGTGAACACGACTCGGATGGTGCGGTCGTCGAGCTGCTGAGTGGGCTCGCGATGCGCAGTCCGGACGTGCCTCTGGCGCTGATCGGAGGTGCGGCATGAGCACCGAACTGGACGCGCTCTTCCAGGGGGTCGAGGGGGCCGGAGGCCCCTCGCAAGCAGGGATGGAGGACACGAGCGTCAGCGATGTGTCCGACAGGCCTACTGCTTGCCATCCTGCCGTACCCCCGGAGCAGCAGACCGACTCGCAGGTGAACACCGGTCGGGCTGATGTGGAGGGGGTACGGCAGGATCACGGCGGTGCGAAGCGTCGTCGTGGCAGCGGCGGGAGGCTCGACACTCGTTTCGACGACGCCACGCTCGCGGCGCTTCGCACTCGTGCGAAGCGGCTCGGGCTGGCTCCGAGCACGTGGGTGCGGACCGTCGTCCGGGATGCCCTCCACGCCTCTCGGAGCGAGGAGCTCGACGCCGCCATGGCTGCGCAGCTGCTCGGGATCGAGTCGCGGGTGCAGGCGTCCGCGGATGCTCGCGAACTGGCCGCTCAGGTGCGCCCGCTGGCGATCAACGTGAACGACCTGGACCGCCGAGCGAGAGCCGGTGACCCGGTGGCGCTGTCAGCGGAGGTGCCCGAGCTGATCGAGCTGCTGCGCGAGGTCCGCGCGCTGCTCGGTGATCGGACGGCCTCATGAGCACGACGCACTACAGCCCGAGCACGAGCGCCGGAGCCACGGAGCGCTACGTCCGAGGCGTGGAGGACGAACGCGGGGTCGCGATCACGTGCGATGTGCCGGGAGGCTCCGGCGCGTTCTCGGCCCGCGCTCGTGCGCTCACGCAGAACACGAAGCGCGACGTCGAGGCGCTGCACTATCGCCAGTCGTTCAGCGACGAGGAGTTCGACCCGAACAGCCCTGAGGACGTGCAGCGGGTGAACGATCTGGGCTACCTGCTGGCGAAGAGGATGCACCCGGACTCGGACTGCCTCGTGGTCAGCCACGTGGATGGGCGCGGGTGCAAGCCGCACAATCACATCTTGGTCGTCAATCACAACAACCGCACCGGAAAGGCGCTCTCGGACTACCGCACGTTCCACGACCGCAAAGCCGGAAACCAGCGGGGCGTCCAGTCGGCCAACGACGAACTGATGCGCGATCACGGTCTCTCGGTCGTGAAGCGGCTGGAGCACGTGCCGAAGGATTGGGAGCTGCGCCGCGAGGACTTCGCCGAAGGCGGCCTCGACCGCGAGATGGGCGACCGGATGAGCGTCGCCCTGGCGGATCCCCGCGCGGTGGACAAGGCCGGTCTCGAAGCGGTGATCGCGGAGCAGAACCAGCAGCTCGACGACGCCGGGGAACGTGTGCCGAGGATGCGGCTGCACAGCCCCGTCAGCAAGAAGGGCAAGCGCGCCGGGCAAGAGACCTGGACGCTCTACATCGAGGACCGCCGCGGCGAGTCCGGGCGTGCCGAGCGCCGCAAACGCACGAGCGCACTCTCGGCGGACTTCACCCCGGAGGGCGCGCAGGCGTTCTTCGACTACCACCAGCAGCAGAAGGAGCAGGAACATGAGCGCAGCGCTCGACAGGCTGAAGCAGCAGAACGGGCCCGTGCAGTCGCCGCAGCCGCTCGGCAGTCCGGAGACGATGGAGCTGTTGACCTCGATCCTCGCCGCCGTCGAGGCGCAGAATACGAGGATTGCCACGCTGACCGAGCAGCAGAAGAAGCTCGCGGGGTTCGTGAAGGTCATGGACGAGGAGACGACGAGGCGGCTGGAGCGGATCACGACCCCGGCGTCGACCTCCTCGCCCTCCAGCGACGTGTCCGCGAGGATCGCGAGTATCGAGAGCAGGCAGAACGAGATCGCGAGCACGCTCGGCGAGTTCGCGCAGAGTCTCAACGGCGAGAGCTTGAACGCCGCGTCGCGAACCTTGGTCGCGGAGGCGCAGAAGAATCGCGCGGCTACGGCCTCGGCGATTGAGGGTCTGAAGGTGCAGGCCACAACGAACCAGAAGCTTGTGAGCCAGGTCGGCGGCGCGGTGCAGCGGATCGAGAAGCGTACTGAGGAGCGGGTCGAGAAGGCCGTCGAGCAGGTCGCCGGGGAGGCCTCGGCCACGATGACCGCGAACCTCGACGCCTCGAACGAGCGCGCCGAGCGGATGATGGCGGCGACGGCGAAGCTCGAAGCGCGTCAGCTCTGGTCGGCCGCCGCTGCGATGTGCCTCGCCCTGCTGCCGGTGGTCGTGGTCGTCGCCGGGCTCTGGATGGGCATCGCCGGTCTCATCACGGGCGCTCAGTGGGCGCTCGACGTGGACGGGCGCATCTGGCTCGGCATCGGGCGCTGGCTCGTGGTCTCCGTGGGTCTCGCCGGGGCCGGCTACGGGCTCTTCGCGTCCGTCCGCTCGGCCGCCGGTCTCGTGGAGACGTGGAAGGGTCGCGGGGTGCCGAAGTGGCCGAGGTGGCGATGATGGCTGGATCCGCTCGAGCTACCGGTTCCGATCAGCGGTCGAAGGATTTTCGCAGCAGCCGGTCCTGCGGCCTCGGTGCCGCCGCCCTAACCTGACGAGCATCCCCGCCGTGACGGCCATCACGACGGCGATCCCGGCACCGATGATCCAGGGGTTACCGAGGAGCCCACCGACGCCCGCGAGTGCTCCGCCCGCCGCGATGAGCGGCAGGCCGCAACAGAGCAGCAACGGAAGCGCGCAGCATGCCAGCAAGAGCAGTCCGGTCCCTGCAGCGACGACGGGACCGGCGCGCCGTTCGTCGCGGTCCTGATCGGCGCTCGTCGTCTGCACCTCTTCAGGATGAGATCTCCCCGATTGCCTGCGCTGCCGGTCATGCGCAGCACGACAGCAGCGACGGGTCGGTGGTGAAGGCCTTCGCGGCGATCCGGATGCCCTCGGCCATCGTCAGGTAGGGAGCCCAGGCGTCGGCGATCTCGGCGACGGTCTTGCCGAGCACGTGGACACCGGCGGCGGCGAGCTCTCCGGCGTCCTTGGCGACGGCGGTCAGGCCGAGGATCTCGTTCGTGTCGGCGTTCACGACGATCTTGATGAACCCGCGGGTGTCGCGGTTGACCAGCGCGCGGGGCACGTGGTGCAGCGGCAGGACGCGGCAATCGCAGCGGATCCCCGCAGCAAGCACTTCCTTCTCGGTCATCCCGACCGCTCCGATCGCGGGCCCGGTGAACGTCACCCGCGGCAGGCGGGAATAGTCGACGGCACGATCGGCGTCGGCGAACGCGTTCTCGGCGACGAGGGTGCCGTGGTGGGCGGCGACGTAGACGAACTCGGGGTGCCCGGTCACGTCGCCCGCGGCCCAGATCCGCGGGTTCGAGGACCGCAGCCGGTCGGAGACGACCACCTCGCCGGAGTCCCCGGTCTTCACCCCGACCGCATCGAGGTTCAGGCCATCGGTGACGGGACGGCGTCCGAGGGCGACGAGCACCTGCTCGGCGCGGAACTCCTGCGAGTCGCCGGACACGTCGGCGGTCACGACGGCCTCGCCTCCCGTGCCGCGGGAGACCCGGGTGGGCACCACGCGGCGGACGACGCGGATGCCTTCGTCGGCGAACGCCTCCTGAAGCGCCTTGGACACCTCCGGCTCCTCCTTCGAGGCGAGCCGGGACCGCACCAGCAGCGTGACCTGCGAGCCGAGGCGAGCGAACAGCTGCGCCTGCTCCAGGGCGACGTAGCCGCCGCCGAGCACCAGCAACGACTCAGGAACCTCAGCGAGTTCCATTGCCGTGGTCGAGGTCAGGTACCCGGTCTCCTCCAGGCCGTCGATCGGCGGAGCCCACGGGCGAGAACCAGTCGCGACCAGGAAGTGGTCGGCCTCGATGGTCTCGACCGTCCCGTCGCCGGCGATGATCTCCAGTACCGGGGCGTCTGGGCCGCCGGCGAACGATGCATCGCCGCGGCGGACCTGCCAGCCGTAGGAGTCGGCGACGTCGGCGTACTTCTCGCCGCGCAGCGACTCGACCAGCGCCTGCTTCCCGGCGATCAGCGCAGGCATGTCCACTGTCTCAGCCGTCGCCGCGATCCCCGGGAACCGGCCTGAAGCGTCGGCGGCGACGTGACGGGTGTCGGCAGCGGCGATGAGGGCCTTCGACGGCACGCAGCCGGTGTTCACGCAGGTGCCGCCGAGCGTCCCGCGCTCGATCATCACCACCGACTTGCCGAGCGTGGTCGCACGGATGGCGGCGGCGAATGCTCCGCCTCCGGATCCGATGATGGCGAGGTCGTACTTGGTAGGCATCGCTGCTCCTGTCAGTCCTTGGCTTTCTGCTCTGTCTCAGCCATACTGGACCTTCCAGTGCAGGGGAAGGTCAAGCCTGCTCCTGCCGAACGATCGGAGGCCGCGATGCGCATCGGAGAACTCGCCGAACGCGCGGGCACCACGGCGAAGACGCTCCGCTTCTACGAGGGGCAGGGGCTGCTTCCGCCGGCCGAGCGCACGCAGTCCGGCTATCGCGACTACGCACCCGAGACGGTCGCCCGGATCGACTTCGTCCACCGCGGCCAGGCCGCGGGCCTCACCCTCGCCCAGATCCGCCAGATCCTCGACATCCGCGACGGCGGCCATGCGCCCTGCGAGCACGTGCGCGACCTGCTTGACGTGCGCCTCGCTGAGATCGAGCAGCAGATCGCGCAGCTCTCCGTGCTGCGCGACACTATCGCGGACCTCAGACAGGACGCCGCGCACCCGGACCCTGAAACGTGCAGCACCGATCAAGTGTGTAGGTACTTGTAGACGACGGTAGCCAATGACTCCAACGCTACAACCCCGATATGCGCTACGAAAATCCGCTGTACTTCGCGGAAGAGGCCGCTCAGCTGGACCTCATTGCGGACGGCCGCGTTGCACTGGGCGTGAGCCGGGGATCCCCCGAACCGGCGCTGCGCGGGTGGGAGTCGTTCGGCTACACCGGCTCGGAGGACCCCCGCGGCGCGGACACTGCCCGTGAGCACTTCGAGAAGTTCATGCGCGCCATCAAGGGTGAACCCATGACCTACGCGGATCCCGCTCAGTACGGCGCCGGAGCCAAGCTGGCCATAGAACCGCAGTCGCCCGGTCTGGCCGAGCGCATCTGGTGGGGTGCAGGATCGGCCAAGACCGCCGAGTGGGCGGGGGAGCAGGGCGTGAACCTCATGAGTTCCACGCTGCTCACCGAGGCCAACGAGGGTTCCTTCGCGGAGCAGCAGGCCGAACAGTTGCGCCGCTATCGCGAAGCCTTCCGCGCTGCTGATCACACTCGCACGCCGCGCACCTCCGTCAGCCGCAGCGTGTTCCCGATCGTGGGTCCCGAGGACGAGATCTTCTCTTACATGGGTGCCCGGGAATCGCGTGACCAGGTGGGAGTGATCGACGGGTTTACCTCCGTCTTTGGGCGCACCTATGCGGGTTCGCCGGACACCTTGGTGGAGCAGCTGAAGCAGGATCAGGCCGTGATGGAGTCCGACACCCTGACGCTCACGATTCCCAGCCAGCTGGGCCCCGAGCTGAACCTGCGGATCCTGGAGAACTTCGCTAAGTACGTCGCCCCCGAGCTCGGTTGGCAGCCGAATACTGAAGGCCCCGTGACGGGGTACGAGATTTCCTAAGCCGAGCTGGCGGCGTCGTCCCGTGGTCGGCATCGACGACGTCGCCAAGCTCACCTCCCCGGGGCCGCCCACCGCGCGTGGGCGGCCCCGGATTCACTTAAACTGGTGGGTATGTCCCTGCCGAAAATTGTGCTGTTCTATGTCTTCACCCCGCTGGCCGATCCTGATGCCATCAAGCTGTGGCAACAGAACCTCGCCGAACGCAGCAACGTGAAGGGGCGCATCATCGTCTCCGAGCAGGGGATCAACGCGACCGTGGGCGGGGACATCCATGACGTCAAGCGCTACGTGAAGGGCCTCAAGGAGTACGCACCGTTCAAGGACGCGGACATCAAATGGTCTGACGGGGTGGGGGACGACTTTCCACGGTTGAGCGTCAAGGTGCGGCCGGAATTGGTGACCTTCCACGCTCCCGATCCGATCACCGTGACTGAGGATGGCGTGCAGGGTGGCGGCACCCATCTGAAGCCGCACCAGTTGCACGAACTCATGGACCAGCACGGTGACGAGGTCGTGTTTTTCGACGGCCGCAACGCCTTGGAAGCCCAGATCGGCAAGTTCAGGGACGCGCTGGTCCCGGAGACGGATACCACCCGTGATTTCATCGACGAGATCGAATCGGGCAAGTACGACTCTTTCAAGGACAAGCCCGTGGTCACCTACTGCACCGGCGGGATCCGCTGCGAAGTGCTCAGCGTGCTCATGAAGAACCGCGGTTTCCAGGACGTCTACCAATTGGACGGCGGGATTGTGCGTTACGGCGAGGCCTACGGGAACAAGGGCCTGTGGGACGGTTCGCTCTACGTGTTCGACAAGCGGATGCACATGGAATTCGAGCCCGGCGCGCAGTCCCTGGGCACGTGCGCCGAATGCGGTGAGCCCACGCCCCGCTATGTCAACTGCGCCGAACAGACGTGCCGTCAGTTGTTCCTGTGCTGCGAGTCCTGCACCGAATCGGGGGCGCGCGATCACTGCCCGGACTGCGTGCCGGTCGCGGCCTAACACGTATCGGTTCTCACGAGGATCCGTGCGTTCGGGAGCTTTGCCCCCGGGCGCCTCCAGCCTTCGGAGACTCCCCGCACGGAGCCTCGTACCCTGGAGGGCATGGCTCAGCCCACGACCCTCATGACCTTCGGCCACGGCACCGCGGACCGCGACGAGTTGGCCCGCTTGCTGCAGGGCGCGCACATCGAACGAATCGTGGACGTGCGCCGGTTCCCGGGCAGTCGCCGCAACGACGCCGCCGCGCGCGGGCAGATTGAAGAGCTCGCCCACGAGCTGGGTATCGAATATGTGTGGGATGAACGCCTGGGCGGTCGCCGCTCGCTCTCCAAAGCCGAGGACCAGCAATCACCGGACCAATGGTGGCGCGTCAAGGCCTTCCGCGCCTATGCCGCGTGAACCCGCAGCGAGGAATTCCGAGCCGGGATGGCCGACCTTCTGGGAGGGCTGGACGATAAACGTACGGCCGTGATGTGTTCGGAGTCCGTGTGGTGGCGTTGTCACAGGCGCATCATCTCGGATGTGGCCACCGCGAAGCACAGCGTGCGCGTGGTACATCTGATGCACAACGGAAAATTCACGGTGCACGAACCCAGCGAGGGATTGCGCCTGGACGAGCACGGAAACCCGGTGTGGGATGGAGCCAAAGCATGAGTCAGGACCAAGCGACCGTGGACGAGCCGAAGGTGACGGACGCCTCGATTACCCTGCTTCGCACTGGCGAGGTGAAGTCTCACAACTGGGGGTCATCGCGCGCGCTCAGGACGGCCGCAGTCAAGACGCCGCACGCTGGCCCGGTTCACTTGACCGCCACGGGTTTCGTGGGGGATGAGCAGGGGAACCTAAAACATCACGGTGGAACCGAGAAGGCCGTGTGTTGCTACCCGGCCGAGCATTACGACGCGTGGCGGGCTGAAGGGCTCGAGCTGCCCGATGGCGCGTTCTTCGAGAACCTCACCATCCGCGGCGCCACCGAGGACAAGGTGTTCCTGGGCGACGTGTACCGGGTGGGCAGTGCGGTCGTTCAAGTCACCCAACCGCGCCAACCCTGCGGCACGATCTCCAAGAAATGGTCCAACCCGGACCTACCCAAGCTCATGATGAGCACCAACCGCTGCGGTTACTACCTGCGCGTGCTCGAAGTAGGCGATGTCCAGGTCGGGGACCGCTTTGAGTTCGTGTCCCGGCTGCCGGACGCGGTGTCCTCGGCGTTCGTAAGCCGCATCATGAACGTGGAGCGCGGAGACCTGGCGGCCATGCGCGAGCTGCTCGAGGCCCCCGAATTTCCGGATCGCTGGCGCAAGCAGCTGCGACGTCGTTTGGGCGAAAGCGTCTGAGTAACCGCGAGCCTCGCGCTTGGTGCTGACCGGACCTCAGACCGGTACTACTTGGCCATCCACTCAGCAGCCCGGTCCTGTTCGGATCAGATCAGCTCCAGCGGTCCGGTCTTGTTCAGATCGGATCAGATCAGCTCCAGCGGTCCCGGCTGATCCGGAGCGGGGAAAGCCACATCGATGGCGCGGAGGTCCTCCGTGCTCAGTTGCAGCTCGAGCGCACGGGCATTGTCCTCCACATGCTCCACCGTGGACGCCTTGGGAATCGCGATTGTGTTGCCGTCCCGGATGGCCCACGCCAGAAGCAGCTGCGCGACGGTCGAATCGTGCTTCTCGGCAATGTCTTGAAGCGAAGAATCGCCGAGCAGCTCACCCTGTCCCACCGGGGAGTACGCCATGGCTACGATCTCCCGCTGCTTCATGGCGGGGAACAGGTCGAGTTCCGGACCCCGGCTCGAGGGATTGTAGAGCACCTGGTTGACCAGCGGGTTCTCCGGGTAGCTCTCCAACTCCGCCAGATCAACGTTGGACACGCCCCAGTCGCCGATCAACCCGCGGTCCACGAGCCGTTCGAAGGCCATGAGCGTTTCCTCCACCGGATATGAGCCCGGCCAGTGCAGCAAATACAGGTCGATGTGGTCGAGTCCCAGGTGTCGTAGGCTGCGCTCGCAGGCCTCCTCGGTTCCCTTGGCCGATGCATTGGACGGCAGCACCTTGTCCACCAGGTACACGTCATCGCGGATCGGCGCGATTGCCTCACCCACGAGTTTTTCGGAGCGCCCGCTGCCGTACATCTCCGCCGTGTCGATCAGCGTGAGGCCCAGCTCCACACCCCGGCGTAGCGTGCTGATTTCGGCCTCGCGGGTAGCGGTAGAGTCGCCAATGTTCCACGCTCCCTGTCCGATCGCGGTCAGTTGAGTGCCGTCGGACAGTTCTACGATGCGATTCACGATTTCTCCTGAGCCAGGGGACGGGGTGGACACCACGCTAGGGTCTCGGGTGAACCTCCGCAATCACTGTTCGGTTCAACACGCGAAGAGGACTCAGTCATGGCAACCCCCGAATCGGACACACCGCTCCTGCCGCACCCCCTCACGGGCCAGTCGTTCCCGTCGCCCGTTCCTCCGGGCGCGGGCTGGCCCGAGGACCCCGCCTCGCCGGACACACCCGTCGGGCACGACGCCGCTGCGGTGCGGGCGCTCGCGGACGGCACGAGCGGCGTCGGCGAACTCAACGCTCTGTGCAGCGTGTGCCGGGCGTGCGAGCGGTTGGTCGAGTGGCGGGAGAGCGTGGCCGAGCACAAGCGTGCTTCGTTCGCGGGTGAGCCGTACTGGGGCCGACCGGTGCCGTCCTATGGGGACCCGAACGCAAGGCTGGTCATCGTGGGCCTGGCGCCCGCGGCCAACGGTGGAAACCGGACCGGGCGCATGTTCACGGGCGACCGTGCGGGCGATTGGCTCTATGCGGCGCTGTATCGGGCCGGTTTTGCGGCTCACGAAACGGTGACCACCGCGGGAGATGGACAACGTCTGCGTGGCGTTCGCATGATCGCACCCGTCCGCTGCGCTCCACCGGCCAATAAACCGCTACCCGCGGAGAAAGCGGCGTGCAGCGGATGGTTCGACCGCGAATTTACCCTCTTGCCCGATGTTGAGGGGATCATGGCGCTGGGTGGCATTGCATGGCAGACCACGTTGGCCGCTGCCGTGCGGATGGGCTGGGAGGTGCCCAAACCGCGACCCAAGTTCGGCCACGGGGCCGTCGCTGAGCTGCTGCGACCGGACGGTCAGCCCGTTCGGCTCGTCGGTTGCTATCACGTGAGCCAGCAGAACACGTTCACCGGGCGGCTGACCGAGCCCATGCTCGATCAAGCCCTCGCACTCGCGGCGGGGGAGACGTACGGATCAGGGTTGTCCGACAACGCTGCGGAGTCCGATGAGCCGGACCATCCGTAACGCTGGTGGTGGTCGGCCAGGGTCGACCGGGGTGCCCGGTGCTGACGGTAAACTCCGAGGAATGAGTGTGTGCCCCTGCGGCGGAATTCCCGCCGGTGCGTCCTATGAACAGTGCTGCGAACCGGCACTGAGCAATCAGCGCTGGCCCGAGACGGCCGAGGCTTTGATGCGCTCGCGGTACACGGCCTTCGCGCTGGGCAACCAGGACCACCTGTTCCGGACCTGGCACCCGTCGACCCGCCCGTCGGAGGTCTCCGCGGATCCGAGCACGGAGTGGTTGGGCCTGACCATCCACGAGACGGAGGCGGGGCAAGCGAAGGATGAGAGCGGCGTCGTCGAATTCACGGCGCGCTATATCGCGGCGGGACGAGGGGACAGCCAGCACGAGGTGTCCCTGTTCCGCAAGCGTGCCGGCCGGTGGATGTACGTGGCGGCCATGACCGACGAAGAGCCGTGACCTCGAGGGTCCCGACTGCCGGACCGGGGATCAGCGCATTTTGTACAGCTTGATGCCCAGGGCGTGATCCACACCGGCGGACTGACCGGCTTCCGAGGTCATGCCCGTGATCATCTCCTGGGGATCCGGGTGGCTGCCCAGCGCCGAGGGGTAATGCTTGTGGCAGCGCAGTGATTCCACCGCGGCGTTGATATTGGCCTCGGAAAGCTCGATCGCGTAATCGGGCTCCACGCCGCTGACGATCAGACGGGTGACGCCCCAGGGTTCCAGGTTTTCTTCGTCCATGAGCTCACGGAAGACCCACGGATCGTCCGCGTCACGGATGGCGTCCAGCGTAGCTAGCCCGGCCACCCTGTGGTCCGCCTGATTGAGGCCCCACGCGGCCATCACGTCCCAATTGATGGTGACCACGGTATCCGGCTTGATCTTCCGGATCTCCCGGGCAATGCGTTTGCGGATGTCCAATCCGGATTCGAGCATGCCGTCCGGTAGATCCAGGATCGTGAGGTTTTCGACACCCACGGCTGCACAGGCGTCCCGCTGTTCCTGAGCTCTCAAAGGGCCGACATCGCTCGGATCCTGGTCTCGGATACCCGCCTCACCCGCGGTCAGCAACAGATAGGAGACGCTCGCTCCGCGCTCCACCCAGCGGGCCGCTGCGGCGGAACCGCCGTACTCCATGTCATCCGGGTGCGCGACCACGCACAGCACGTTCTGGACCTGGGAATCGTCGAAAATCGGAAGATCAGCCATGCTCTCAGCCTAGGCACGTGGACGCTCCGCGGCCAGGGATTCAGCCCCTGACGTTTACTATTCTGCGGCGTAGGGTGAAGTCATGGACGTTCAGATTGTCAAAGGTGACATCACCAAGGTTCAAGCAGACGCCATCGTCAACGCCGCCAACTCATCGCTACTCGGTGGCGGAGGAGTGGACGGTGCCATCCACCGAGCGGCCGGCAAGCAGCTGTTGGAAGAGTGCAAACGGTTGCGCGAAACCACTCTCAAGGACGGCCTCCCGTCGGGCCAGGCCGTGGCCACGGAGGGCTATAACCTTCCTGCGAAGTGGGTCATCCACACCGTAGGACCCGTCTTCGCCAAGAAAACCGACCGGAGCGACACCCTGGCCTCGTGCTACCGGGAGTCATTGCGCGTGGCGGACGAGATTGGTGCGAAGTCCGTGGCGTTCCCCGCCATCTCGGCCGGGATCTACGGGTGGCCGATGGACAACGCCACGGAGATCGCCGTGCGAACGGTGCAAGAAGCGGACACGTCGGTGGAAACCGTCATCTTCGTGCCCTTCTCCAACGACGCCGAAGAAATGTTCCACGAAGCGCTCGGCCGCTGAGCAGACGGACCGGGGCCAAGCGTGAGGGGAGGATTGTGCAGAAAATCGCCACGATTTCTGCACAATCCTCCCCTCAGACTGCGTGCCTGCGGTTTCCTCACATCAGGCCGCTCACGTAGGGCCGGAAGCTTAGATCAGTCCCAGTTCCTTGACCGCAGTACGTTCCGACTCGAGCTCGGCCACGGACGCGTCGATGCGCGAGCGAGAGAACGCCGAAACATCCAGGTCTTCCACGATCGACCAGTCACCGTTGGACGTGGTCACCGGGAATGAGCTGACGAGCCCCTCCGGAACGCCATAGGAACCATCCGACACGACCGCCATCGACGTCCAATCACCCTCGGGGGTGCCGCGGAACAGATCGCGGGCGTGGTCCACCGTGGCCCCGGCGGCAGAGGCTGCGGATGAGGTGCCGCGCGCCGCCAGGATTTCCGCACCGCGCTTGGCAACCCGTGGAATGTACTCTTCCTCGACCCACGAGTGATCCACCAGATCCAGTGCGGGCTTGCCGGCCACCGTGGTGTGGCTCAGGTCCGGGTACTGCGTGGCGGAGTGGTTGCCCCAAATGGTCATGCGCTTGATGTCGGTCACGGGCGCCCCGGTCTGCTTGGACAACAGGGACTTAGCTCGGTTGTGGTCCAGCCGGGTGAGCGCACTGAAGCGGTCGGCGGGGATGTCCGGGGCGTTCTGCTGAGCAATCAAGGCGTTGGTGTTGGCGGGGTTTCCCGTGATCACCACCCGGATGTCGTCTGCGGCCACTTTGTTCAACGCAGCCCCCTGAGCGGTGAAGATGGCACCGTTGGCCTCCAGCAGGTCGCCGCGCTCCATTCCCTTGGTGCGCGGACGGGCACCCACGAGCAACGCGAGGTTGGCGCCGTCGAAGACCTTCTCGGGATCGTCACCGGTCTGCACATCGGCCAGCAAGGGGAACGCGCAGTCCATGAGCTCCATGACCACGCCGTCCAGGGCACCCAGTGCCTGGGGAATCTCCAGCAACTGCAATCGAACGGGCTGATCCGGTCCGAACAGGTCACCTTGAGAGATTCGGAACAACAAGCTGTAGCAGATCTGACCTGCGGCTCCGGTGACGGCAACGTTGACGGGTGCTGGACTCATGGATCCTCCTGAGGCGCGGGGTGACGCCGGTTTCGCGGGTGTTCAGTGACCTATGACACTAGCAGCGGGAAGTTCAGCGCACGGCTAAAGATGGCGACAGATGCTGACATGACGCGTGGCGCACAGCACAATGAAGACATGGCAACTACCGCATTTCAGGGAAACACCGTCCACACCTCCGGCGAACTGCCCGACGTGGGCACCACCGCACCCACCTTTGACCTGGTGGGTTCCGATCTCAGCCCCGTGACTTCCCAGGATTTCTCTGGCAAGCGCGTGGTCCTCAACATCTTCCCGTCGTTGGACACCGGCGTGTGCGCCCAGTCCGTGCGTGAGTTCAACAAGCGCGCGGCAGCACTCGACAACACCGCAGTGGTGTGCGTGTCCAAGGACCTTCCATTCGCTCACGATCGCTTCTGCAGCGCCGAGGGCATTGAGAACGTCACCACCGGTTCCGCATTCCGTTCCAGCTTCGGCGAGGACTACGGCCTGGTTCAGACCGACGGCCCGCTCGAAGGCCTGCTGGCTCGCGCCGTCGTGGTTCTCAACGAAAACGGTGAGGTGGTCTACACCCAGCTCGTTGACGAAATCACCGATGAGCCCGATTACGACGCCGCTGAGGACGTCTTGTCCTAAGCAGCCACCTCTAAGGGGCGGGGCCTTTCGGTCCCGCCCTTTTTTCGTGCCCGGTTCCTCGACGTGGTGAACCACGGCGAGAATGACGCCGCCGCACCGCCCCCGAAGAGGCGACGCGGCGGCGTCGTCGATCTGGAAATGCGCTACGCGATCAGGCGCTGAGCGAATCCACGATCTTGTTGAGCGTGGCCGAGGGGCGCATCACGTTGGAGGCCTTCTCGTCGCTGGGCCAGTAGTAGCCGCCGATGTCGGCCGGGGAACCCTGAACCTCGAGCAGCTCCTTCACGATGGTGTCCTCGTTGGAGCGCAGCTCCGAGGCGACCTTCTCGAAAGCCTTGGCCAACTCGGCGTCCTCGGTCTGCTTGGCCAGTTCCTCGGCCCAGAAGAGCGCGAGGTAGAAGTGCGAGCCGCGGTTGTCGAGCTCGCCGGCCTTACGGGACGGGGACTTGTTCTCGTTGAGGAACGTGCCCGTGGCGCGGTCCAGCGTGTCCGCCAGGACCTGAGCCTTGGGGTTGTCGTAACGAGTGGCCAAGTGCTCGAAGGATGCGGCCAGGGCCAGGAACTCACCCAGAGAATCCCAGCGCAAGTGGTTTTCCTCCACGAGCTGCTGCACGTGCTTGGGAGCGGAACCACCGGCACCGGTCTCGAACAGGCCACCGCCGTTCATCAACGGAACGATGGACAGCATCTTGGCGGAGGTGCCCAGTTCCAGGATCGGGAACAGATCGGTGAGGTAGTCACGCAGCACGTTGCCGGTCACGGAGATGGTGTCCTCGCCGCGTCGGATGCGCTCGATCGTGAACGTGGTGGCGTCCACGGGGGAGAGGATGCGGATGTCCAGACCGTCGGTGTCCTCGTCGGCCAGGTACTGGTTGACCTTTTCGATGAGGTTGCGGTCGTGGGCGCGGGACTCGTCCAACCAGAACACGGCCGGCATGCCGGACTCGCGCGAACGGCGAACGGCCAACTGGACCCAGTCCTTGATGGGAGCATCCTTGGCCTGGCACGCGCGCCAGATGTCACCGGGCTGAACCTCGTGGGACATCAGGACCTTGCCGGCCTGGTTGACGACCTGCACGGTGCCGGCCTTCTCGATCTCGAAGGTCTTGTCGTGCGAGCCGTACTCCTCGGCCTTCTGCGCCATGAGGCCCACGTTGGGAACGGTGCCCATGGTGGTGGGGTCGTAGGCGCCGTTGGCGCGGCAGTCCTCGATCACGGCCTGGTACACACCGGCGTAGGAGGAGTCCGGCAGCACTGCCAGGGTGTCCTCCTGCTGGCCTTCACGGCCCCACATCTTGCCGGAGGTGCGGATCATGGCGGGCATGGAAGCGTCCACGATCACGTCAGAAGGCACGTGCAGGTTGGTGATGCCCTTGTCCGAGTTCACGTACGCCAGCTCGGGGCCGTTGTTGATGCCCTCTTCGATGGCGGCCTTGATCTTGTCGCCGTCAGCCACGTTGGCCAGACCGGACAGGATGCCGCCCAGGCCGTCGTTGGGGGACAGCCCGGCCTGAGCCAGCTGATCGCCGTACTGGGCGAAGACCTCGGGGAAGAACGCCTTGACCACGTGGCCGAAGATGATGGGGTCAGAGACCTTCATCATGGTGGCCTTGAGGTGGGTCGAGAACAGCACGTCCTCTTCCTTGGCGCGGGCCACCTGGGCCTTGAGGAACTCGTCCAGAGCAGCGGCGCTCATGAAGGTGGAGTCGACCACTTCACCCTTGAGCACGGGCACGGATTCCTTGAGCACCTCGGTGCCCTGATCGGTGACCAGCTGAATCTTGAGGGTGTCATCGGCGGGCATGACCACGGACTGCTCGTTGGCGCGGAAGTCGTTCTGACCCATAGTCGCCACGTTGGTCTTGGAATCAGCGGACCATTCGCCCATGGAATGGGGGTGCTTCTTGGCGTAGTTCTTCACGGCCTTGGGAGCACGGCGGTCCGAGTTGCCCTCGCGCAGCACGGGGTTCACTGCGGAGCCCTTGACCTTGTCGTAGCGGGCGCGGGTGTCCTTGTCCTCATCCGTCACGGCCTCTTCCGGGTAATCCGGAATGTCGTAGCCGGCGGCCTGGAGCTCGGCGATGGCTGCCTTGAGCTGCGGGATGGACGCGGAAATGTTGGGAAGCTTCACGATGTTGGCTTCCGGGGTCTTGGCCAGCTCGCCCAGTTCGGTGAGGGCATCGGCCACGCGCTGCTCTTCGGTCAGGCGATCCGGGAACTGAGCGGCAATGCGGCCGGCCAGGGAAATGTCCCGGGTCTCCACCTCAACACCAGCGGTGGACGCGAAGGCCTCGACCACGGGCTTGAAGGAATAGGTGGCGAGCAGGGGCGCCTCATCCGTCTTGGTGTAGATGATCTTGGGCATGGGGCAATGACTCCTTGGTTTGACGGTCACTGGACTGCCCACCAGCCTACCCCGTGGTGGGGGCCACACCCGTTGAGTTTCATTCGTGGACCAGCACCGGATTGGAGCCGAATATCAGGCTTCCGGGTGCTCCAGATCCTCCTGTGCCTCCACGGCCAGAGCCAGTCCGGCACCGGAGTACAGGTTGATCACCGTGTTCACGCCCAGCTTCTCCAACTCGGCGACCTGATCCTCGTACTGTGCCACCGCGGCTACGCGGCCGGAGAAATCGGATTTGTGGAGTTCGTGCAGCGCGGACAGGTTGGCATCGTGGAACGGCATGGCGAGCACCGCGACTTTCACGTGGCCCGTTGCGGAGATCCGGTCCCACACGTCCGCGTCCGTGGCGTCCGCATTTTCGACATCGTAGCCACGCTCCCACAGGTGGTGCGCCCTCACGGGGTCGATCTCGAGCCCGACGACCTTGTGCGAGGTCGTTACCGTGAACTCGTCATAGGTGGCGGTACCCACCCGCCCCATGCCCAGGACCAGGACGTCCGCGCGAGTCAGATCCAGGGGACGGTCCTCGGGGTGCAGCTGATCCTCGGGTGCTTCCGGGACAGAGCGAAGCAGGGCGGTGGTGATCAGGCTGCCGCGACGGTTGAGCACCGTGGACACCACGAAGCTCAGGGCCACCGCACACGCGAGCATGACCAGCCAGTCGTCGTCGAGCTGCCCGGAGGCCACCGCCGTGGCGCCCACGATGAGAGCGAACTCGGAATAATTGGCCAGGGCGAGCGCCCCGCGGACTGCCGTGCGCCGTCGTAGCCCGCACAACGTGAGCACGGCGGCCATGATGGCGGACTGCAAGGGGATCAACAGGCACAGGATGACGGCCATGATGACCATTTCCAGGCTGGGCAACCCGTAGAAGCCGATGCTCACGAAGAACCCCACGAGCAACAGGTCTTTGACCGTGAGAATCGACTTGGCCAGGTCCCGGGCCAGGGGATGGGAGGCCAAGAGCACGCCCACCAGGAGAGCACCGAGATCACCCTTGAGTCCCGTGACGGTGAAGGCCCACCATCCCGGAACGAGCGCCATGACCACGCCGAACAAGGCCAGCAACTCGCCGTGACCCAACCGGGACCACAGCTTTCGTGCGAGCCGGGTCACGGGCCATAACAGTGCAAGCACCAGCAGTGCCCAAGGAGAGGGGAGGTGGCCGCTGGAAATGGTCAGATACAGCACCGCCGCGATGTCTTGAAGCACCAGGATGCCCACGGCGACTCGCCCATACAGCGAGTTCGACTCGCCGCGCTCGTCCAGGATCTTGACCACCAGAACGGTCGAGGAGAACGACAGTGCAAAGGCCACCAGCAGCACGGTGCCGAGAGTTTCGCCAGCCAGTTCCAGGCCCGCGAGCATCATGAGCCACAGGACCCCCGCGCTGGCCAGGGCACTGATGACCATGTGAATGCCACCGGCGGCCCACACCTCTTTACCCAAAAGAGTCCGGACGTCGAGTTTCAGCCCGATCCCGAACAAGAGCAGCGTGACACCGAGTTCGGACAGCAGCTCCAGTTCGTCCAGGCGCTCGACGCCCAGCCCGTTGAGCAGAAACCCTGCGGCCAAGAACCCGAGCAGGGGTGGCAGCCGAATCAGATGTGCGAACGCCCCCAGCCCCATGACCACCACCAGATAGACGGCCACGGTGGTCATGGCTCAGTCGACCTTGGTCAAGGGGCGGGCCGGGGGCGTCATGTCCGGTTACCGGCTGAGGGTGTCCTGGATTCGCGCGCGTTCCTTCTCGAGTTTGCGCACGCGGTGGCCCAGCGTGAACATGCGCACCGATCCCACGAGCGCCATGACCAGCGCACCCGCCACGGCGGAGAGCAGCATGGCCACACCGAGCGGCAAGCTGAACTGCCACGCCATGTATTCGAATCGTGTGGACACGTTGTTCTGGATGATGAAGATCAAAAGCAGGATCAGGATGATCACGCCCAGGATCAGCGCGGCCCACACGATGCCGGACACGCCGCGCTTCTTGGGCCCGTCCAGAGTGGGATCGGTCGCGCGCGCGGTGCGATTGTCGTGTTGGTCGCCGCGGGTCGTTTCCACCGACGACGACGCCGCGCGGTCGCGTTCCGCGCTGCGGTCTCCTGCGTTTTGTGGGCTCGAGTCGAAGGGTTCACCGGTCTCCGACGGATCACGCCGAGGCTGTACGGGGTCCTGCGGGTGCTGAGTCATGTCGATTCCTCCCGGTAGCAGTACTTGTTGTGACCAGCGTAGTCACAGGATGAGTCAAGAGAGACAGGAGCCGTGGTCAGAACGGATTTCGTCTCAATCAAGCCCCTCGTGTTTCGAGATTGTGACTAATGAGTAACGAATGAGGCGGATTTGTCGGACACGGACAACTAGTAGGCGTGTTCATGGTGAACGACCGGTAACCTAGATCTCACTTGTGAGGTGAAACACACTTCACGCTCAACTCATCCAATTCGCGGGTGGAAGCACACCGTGGTGCCCCACCGATCGTGACACCACACCAGGAGAGATACCGTCATGGGAAATTACACCTTTAAAGGCAAGGCAGCTGTCTCAGTCGCTGCCATTGCCGCACTGGCACTGTCAGGCTGCGCCAACGTTGGCGGCGGCGGAGAAGAAAACGGCGGGGGTGAAGGAGAAGGTCAAGAAGGCGGCGTGGTCACCGTTGCCGAGACCAACGCATTCACTGCAGTCAACAACGCCACGGCGGCGACCAACCTGGACATCAACGGCAAGATTGCGAACGCTACGCGCGAAGGCTTCATCTATGTGAACCCCGCGCAGGAAATTGTGCCCAATGAGGGCTTTGGCAGCTACGAGAAGACTTCCGACGATCCCTTGACCGTCGAGTACACACTGAACGATCCGGAGTGGTCCGACGGCAACGCCATCGACAAGGCCGACATCATCCTCTGGTGGTCGATCCTGTCCGGCTACCACAACGATGAGGACGCCGAGGCCGAAACGGGTACCAAGTACTTCAATATCGCAGGTTCCACGGACATCATGGGCAAAACCGACAAGCCCGAGTTCTCCGAGGACGGCAAGTCCTTCACCATTACCTACGAGGAACCTCAGTCCGACTGGGAAATCGCCTTTGACAACGATTACCTGCAGCCGGCCCACGTGGTTGCTGAGCAGGCGGGCATGACCGAGGACGAACTCCTCAAGACCCTGGAGGACTCGCCCGAAGGTAATCCTGAGGATCCGCAGGAACGTCCCGAACTCGAAGAGATCGGCAAGACCTGGGCCGAGGCCTTCCAGTTCTCGGACAAGCCGGAGGACGAGAGCCTGTTGGTCTCCAACGGCCCGTACAAGATCAACGACATCGTCGAGAACAACTCCGTGACCCTGGTCAAGAACGATAGCTACACCGGTGACAACGCTGGCAAGCTCGATGAAATCACGGTGCGCACCATTGGTGACGCAACCGCTCAGATCCAGGCGCTGCGCAACGGCGAAGTCGACATCATGGCCCCGGGCAACGTCAACAAGGACACCATCGATCAGGTGAACGAGTTGGACAACGTGGAAGTCATCCAGGGCGGCCAGCTTGCCTACGACCACCTGGACCTGAACTTCGGCGCGGACACCTTTGAGGATCAAGCAGTCCGAGAGGCATTCCTGAAGACCGTTCCGCGTCAGCAGATCGTCGATCAGCTCATCAAGCCGGTCAACGACGAGGCCTCCGTGCTGAACTCCCAGATGTGGGTCACCAGCCAGAAAGAGTACGGGAAGACCACCGAGGAGAACCAGGCAGAAGACCTCTACGGTGACGTCGATATCGACGGCGCCAAGGAACTGCTCGATGGCAAGACCCCGACCGTGCGAATTCTCTACAACAACGAGAACCCGCTGCGCGTGGATACTTTCCAGCTGATCAAGGAATCCGCAGAGCAGGCCGGCTTCAAGGTTGAGGACTTGGGTGACCCCAACTGGTCGGAGAAGCTCGCGGACGGTGACTACGATGCATCGCTGTTCGGCTGGGTCTCCCCGGGTGTGGGCACCGAAATGTTGTCCCAGATCTTCAAGACCGGCGGTGGCGGTAACTACACCAAGTACTCCAACCCCGAGGTGGACAAGCTCACCGACGAGGCTCGTTCCAACCTGGACAAGGACGCTCGAGATGAGCAGATTGTCCAGATCGACAAGCACACCTTCGAGGACGGCTACGGTCTGCCGCTGTTCCAGTCCCCGGGCTTCTTCGGAGTGTCCGACCAGATCGACGGTGTGACCGAATACCAGCCCAACCAGGACGGCGTGTTCTGGAACGTGTGGGAGTGGTCGCGTAAGTAAGGCGCACGAGCTCACTTGAAGGAGCTAACCGTCTAGCGTGCATGGCGTGTTGCGAGTCCGTGGGAAGTTGACGCGGTCTCGCAACACGCTGTCACCCTTACACCCTCACAAGGCAGCGACATGATTTCTTACATTCTTCGACGGCTCGTCACGGCCGTTTTCATTCTGCTGGGTGCCTCATTCATCGTTTACATGATGACGGCGGCATCGGGCGACCCGCTCTGGGATTTGTACGGACACCCCAACGCGGCCCAATTGATTCCTGCGCGAACCGAAGCCTTGAATCTCGATCAGCCACCCATTCTTCGCTACTTCACGTGGCTGGGTGGCGCACTGGGATGCCTCGCACCATTTACGGACACTTGCACTTTGGGCTTGAGCCGTGAGGGTATGGAAGTGACCCAGATGCTGGCCTTCGCCATGGGCCAGACCATCATGCTGGTGACCGCAGGAACCATCCTGGCCATCGTCATCGGTATCACGCTGGGCATCGTTTCAGCCCTTCGCCAGTACTCCGGACTGGACTACGGCATCACGTTCTTCACGTTCTTGTGCTTCTCACTGCCGAGCTTCTGGTTGGCGGTGCTACTCAAAGAAATTGTGGCGATTTCCTTCAACGACTTCTTACAAGACCCGGTCATGTCCCTAGCCAGCATCCTGGCTATCGGCGTGGTGGCCGGGTTGATCTGGTACCTCGTGTCCTTCGGGAAGCTGAAGACTCGCATCCTCATGGGGGTGCTGGGATTCCTGGTGACCTCGGGCATCGTGTACTTCGTGTTGGCGACCAACTGGTTGACGGCGCCGTTCCTGGGCATTCCCTTGATCGGTCTCACCGGTGTTCTCGTGGCCGTGATCACGACCATCCTTATTTCGGGGCTGCGTAATAAGCGCGCTCTCTATGCGGGTCTAGCAACCGTACTGGTGGGGCTCGCCCTTTATTTCCCGGTCCAGAGCTTCTTCCGAGGTGCAGGCCTGCTGACCGTGATCATCCTGTGCCTGGTCATGATCGCCATCGGTGCGGCCATCGGATTCTTTGCCGGTGGTTACGATCGAGGTCAGGGCATGCGCGTGGCCGGTATCACCGGGTTCTTCGTGGCGCTGCTCATCATCCTTGACCGCTTCATGCAGTCCTGGCCGAACTACTTGGACTCCGGCCACATCCGAGGGCGTCCGATCGCCACGGCCAGCGCTGCAACACCAGGTCTGACCGGTGATTTCTGGATCATGGGCATCGACCGGTTCACCCACCTGTTGCTGCCGACCATTGCCCTGACCTTGCTCGCACTGGCGTCTTACTCCCGTTACTCGCGGGCCTCCATGCTCGAGATTATGGGCCAGGACTACATCCGTACGGCCCGCGCGAAGGGCTTGTCCGAGCGCACCGTGGTCATGCGTCATGCCTTCCGTAACGCGCTGATCCCGTTGGCCACCCTGGTGGCCTACGACATCGGCGCTCTCATCGGTGGTGCGATCATCACTGAATCCGTCTTCGCGTTCACTGGTATGGGCCAGTTGTTCGTGCAATCTGTACGCAACGTGGACCCCAACCCCGTGATGGGTGTCTTCTTGGTCACGGGAATCGTGGCAATGGTCTTCAACCTCATTGCTGACCTCGTGTACTCCGTTCTCGACCCGCGTGTGAGGGTGAAAGCATGAGCCAGCCGCAGCAAATTGAAGTTCAAGAGGCCGAGAACCTTGGTCCCATGGGCGAGCCTCGCAACGACGTCCAGGGAAAGAGCCAGGGGCAGCTAGTCCGCCAGCGGTTCTTCGGCAACACAGGTGCGGTCGTTTCGCTGATCGTTCTCCTTTTCATCGTCCTGCTGGCGATCACATCCATTGGCATTGGACCCGTCCCGGGCTGGTGGAAGTGGGATCCTGACGCGACGGGAACCGTTGTCAATGGCGGCCGTCCCACACTGTCACTTCTGCCGCCGGGCCTGGGCGATCATCCCTTCGGCCAGGACAACCTGGGCCGTGACCTGTTCGCCATGACCATGCAGGGAACGCAATACTCCTTGATCGTGATGGTCGTGGTGGGTGTGATCGCTGGCATTCTGGGCACCGTGGTCGGTGGCCTCTCCGGTTACTTCCGCGGCTGGACCGAAGCTATCCTGATGCGCCTGACCGACGTGATCATCATCATCCCGCTGGTGATTCTGGCGGCGTTGCTGGGGCGAATGGCCATCTCCTTTGTGCGTTCCACCGGGTTACCCACGGTCGCCACGGTCATCGCCCTGGGCCTACTGATTGGTGCGGCATCATGGCCGCCGCTGGCCCGCCTGGTGCGCGGTGAGTTCCTGTCGCTGCGCGAGCGCGAGTTCGTCGACGCCGCCCGGCTCGCCGGCGCGTCCAGCGGCCGGATCATTTTCAAGCACATCCTGCCCAACACCGTGGGTGTGATCACCGTGAACATCACGCTGTTGATGTCCTCGGCGATTCTGCTGGAAACTGCGCTGTCCTATTTGGGGCTCGGTATTCAGGCCCCGGACTGGTCACTGGGCCGTCTCATCAGCGAGAACCAGACCGCATTCGCGACCCGCCCGTGGTTGTTCTGGTGGCCCGGCGTATTCATCGTGACCATCGCGTTGACCATCAACTTCATTGGTGACGGTCTGCGGGACGCGTTCGATCCTCGCCAGCGCAAGTTCAACCCCAAGAAGGCTCGTGAACGCGGCGAGCATCGCAACGAGCGCGGCGACGTGGATGCCGGCACCAACGCCAACATGCGCGGTGCCGTCAACCGGGCCACCCGATGAGTCAGACTTCGGCGGTCGCGTCGTGGGTGTCAGGCTGTGACGAACAGGGTGATACCCACGGCGGCCAGTGCCAAGGTCGCGGCGAGCGGCGCCGGAACGTAACGGACGCGCACGGGTTCCAGAGCGGCGTCGTCGCGAGTGAAGACGTCCAACTCACCCGTGTCGATCTTGCGCTGCCACAGCGTGCGGATGTCATTAGCTGCGGTACCCGAACGGGTACCGGCCAGGTCGCCGGTGCGCACGGCGCCTTCGGTGCGGGCCAGGGGATGGGCTCGCGTCACGCCCTGGGTGCCGGAGCGCAGTGCGGATCCGGGACCCGCAGCGGGCAGCGCGAAGCACGAGTGGGAACCGCCTTCGGTGACCACCGTGACCGTGAAGCGTGTGCGCACGTCGATGATCTGCGCCCACGGAATATCCACGCTGCGCAGCGGATTGATGATCCGCACGCCGAATCCGTGAATTTCCATGCGGGGGCGCCAGTACAGCGCGTATCCCAGCCCAGCCAGGGCGGCACCGCAGCACACGCTCGCCACGGTGAGCAGCGCGTTCTGGCCCCAACCCGTCACCGCCGCCACCACGCCCAGGATCACCAGAAAACCGGTGAGCCACGGGGCGGACGCGGCGCGATACACACGCGGGGGAGCAGCGGGGGAGTTCTGGTCGTGGGGCATGGCCCCCATGCTAAGCATCCCCACCTCGCAACCCACGCACACCACGTTTCAGACACGATGGAGCACACACGATGAGCACCTCGCACTCCGCCCCCGGCCATCCCGAGGGCACCCCCGACAACAACGGATCGGGTCAGCACGCAGCCTCCGGTGGCTCGCCCTGGCGGGACGACGCCGCTCGCCAACCCGGTCGCCACAGCGCACCTCGGGGCGGCAACGAGCGCCCGGGAGTCAGCGAACCCCGAGGCGCCGAATCAGCCCTCGGCAGCAAGGAAGCCATGGGACGTGACGACAACCAGGCTCGGCGTGATCGTCGTTCCCTGCGGAGCGGTTTCGGCAAGCGCAGGGACCGGTTAGCTGCGGGCTCCGGTGCTCAGGACGCCACCACCGAACGCTCGTCCCGCGGCTCGCGGAGCCAACGCCGCGTGGTGCGCGGTGAACCGGTCCTGGTGGTGGACGGGCTCTCCGTGGACTTTGGCGTGGATAAGGAATGGGTCCCGGCCGCAATCGACATGAACTACCAGGTGGCCGCCGGTGAGGTGCTGGCCATCGTGGGCGAATCGGGTTCGGGCAAGTCTGCGAGTTCCATGTCGATCCTGGGACTGCTGCCCTCCAACGCACGGGTCAACGGTTCGGCCAAGCTGGCCGGTGAGGAACTCATCGGACTGCAGGGGGCCGCTCTGCGCCGCGTGCGCGGTGAAGAAATCGCCGTGATCTTCCAGGAACCCATGACGGCCCTCAACCCGGTCTACACCGTGGGCCAGCAGATCGTGGAAACGATCCGGCTCCACCGGGACATGTCGCCAGCCCAGGCCGCCGAACGCGCCAAGGAAATGCTGACCATGGTGGAACTTCCGGATCCAGAAAAGGCGTTCCGTTCCTACCCGCACCAGTTGTCCGGTGGTCAGCGTCAGCGCGCCATGATTGCGCAGTCGCTGTCGTGTGATCCCAAGCTGTTGATCGCCGATGAGCCCACCACCGCTCTGGACGTCACGGTGCAGGCAGAAATCCTGGACCTGATCCGCAACCTCAAGGACAAACTGGATTCTGCCGTCATCCTGATCACCCACGACATGGGCGTGGTGGCCGACCTGGCGGATCGGATTGCGGTGATGAAGAAGGGCCGGATCGTCGAACAGGGGCCCGCCGAGCAGATCTTTTCCAGCCCCGAACACCCCTACACCAAGACCCTGCTGGAGTCGGTCCCTCACCTGGGTGAAGGCAGCGAGACCGGTGAGTCTGTTGACATGGTGGCCGTGCTGGAATGTGAGGTTGAGGCGGAGGAACGCGAGGCGGCGTCGTCGTCGACCGACCGGGACGCTGCGACGGCCAACGACGTCGCGGCAGGAACCGCAGGATCGACCGCGGCGACTGCCTCCGACCGTCCCACGCTGCCCACGGATGCGGCGCGCACCCCGCGGCACATGGAACCCAGTGACGACACCGCTGCGCTGCGTGTGACCGAGCCCGTGCTGCAGCTCAAGGACGTGGCGATCGAGTACCCCAAGCAAGGCCGTAACCCGGCGTTCCGCGCAGTGGAGGACGTGAGTCTGACCGTGGCCGCGGGTGAAGTGCTGGGCCTGGTAGGTGAGTCCGGTTCGGGTAAGACGACCATCGGTCGTGCGGCCGTGGGACTGTTGCCCGTGGTGGAGGGATCGTTGATCGTGGACGGCCGTGAACTCAGCGGCGCCTCGCGCAGGGAACTTAACGGAGTGCGCAAGGACGTGGGCATGGTGTTCCAGGACCCGTCGTCATCGCTGAACCCGCGACTGCCGATCGGCGAATCCATTGGTGAGCCCATGTTCCTGGCGGGAATGGCCAAGGGGCAGGAGCTGCAGAACCGGATCGAGCAGCTGCTGGACCAGGTGCGATTGCCGCGCAACTACCGCAACCGTTACCCGCACGAACTCTCGGGTGGTCAGAAGCAGCGCGTGGGTATTGCCCGTGCACTGTCGCTGAAGCCCAAGCTGCTGGTTGCGGACGAACCGACCTCGGCGTTGGACGTGTCCGTGCAGGCCACGGTGCTGGACCTGTTCGAGGAATTGCAGGCAGAGATGGGTTTCGCGTGCTTGTTCGTGACGCACGACCTCGCGGTGATCGACCGGCTCGCGGACCGGATCGTGGTCATGCAGCATGGCCGGATCGTGGAGCAGGGCCAGCGCGAAGTGGTGTTGCGCAGCCCCGAGCAGGATTACACCAAGCGGCTGCTCGCGGCCGTGCCGGTGCCCGATCCGGATACCCAACGCGCACGCCGCGAGCTGCGTCAGCAGATGAAACTGGGCGCGTCCTAAGGGGTATCACTGGCAGCGGCTCAGGGACGTATTTGGACGAAATCGGTATGTGTCACTCACGGTCATGTGTGCCGGGTGTCACAGCAAACTTACTAGGGTGGAGACATGATTAATCCCGCACGCCTGACCTCAGACCTTTCCCGCTTGCGTCGTGAAACCGACATGTTCCTGGCGACCATTGAGTCCCTGGCCGACCGCGAGATGACCGAACCCACCCTGTGCGAGGGCTGGGATCGTGCGCATGTGATCGCTCACATTGCGTCGAACGGTAACGCGCTGGTCAAGCTCATCGACTGGGCCGTGACCGGCGAACCCGCCGAGCTCTACGCGTCTCCGGAAGCTCGTGAGCAGGAGATCGACGAACTGGCAGCTCTTCCCAAGGAAGAGCTCATCCAAAAAGTTCGTGACAGCGCGGACTACTTCGAAGAGCAGTGCGAACGCCTCAAGGGTGAGATCAAGACCGAGGAACTGGACCTGCACGGCAAGCCCGTTCCTGCCACATCCATCCCAGCCGTTCGCGTGGCGGAGGTCGTTGTGCACCACCACGACCTGGACACCACCTGGACCATCGAGGAAGCGGACCCGGATTCGCTGCTCAACGCCGTGGAGGCCGCTGTTCGCACCATGCGCGCCAAGAACGCACCGGGCATGACCCTGCGCACCGAGGAGCGCGACGAATGGGTCATCGGTGACGGCGGCCAGGAGATCACCTCTGACCGCGAAGGCATGCTGGCCTGGTTGGCTCGCGGCGACGACGAGCACATCGAGTCTCAGGGCGAACTGCCCGAGCTGCCCAAGTGGTAAGCCTTTGAGTCGCTGTTGACTCACAGAAAACCGCCGCCGTGCACTGTTGCACGGCGGCGGTTTTTCGTGGGGCGCTACCTCAGTCGCGCACGTCGAACAGCCACGGATCCCAGCGGCGATCGGTGTGCGGATCACCGAAGTTCACGAACGTCTTGCCCTTGGATTCCACGACCTTGTACTCCTGGACCACTTCAAGGCTCAAGCGCTCGCGGTGTTCCACCTCGACGATCACGGCTCGGGCACCGGAGCGGTCGGGCAGGGTCGCGGGGTAGGCCAGCGCGGCCACCAGCAGATTGGAGGCCTTGGCGGAGGTCATGGCGCGCAGTTCTTCCAGAACGTCATCAGGGTGCCGCTCTGCGGTCTCGGCCGGATCCAGGGAGTTCAACTCGAACTCGCCGTCCTTGGCCCCGGTCACCACGAACACGGGGAAGGCGCCGAACTGCAGCACCTGATCCTCCACGACCGTCTGAACGTGAGTCAGCGCAGTGTCCACGGCCTCAACGGCGCTGTCGGAAACCCACTGACGCCATGCGTTGTCGTGGTCCACCTGGGCCTTGGCGGCTTCCGACCGGGACAGGCGAGGCTTCTTGGAGGGGCCACCGGAGTGACGTTTGGGCGGGCGGGCGGAGGACTGAGCCACGAGTGGGGACCCCTTAGTGAGATAGGTGAAAGTCGAGCGTTCTGAGTCAAGCCTAGGCGCTCGCTAGACTGGATCGGAATCACTAGCGAATACCAGGAGCATGCATGTCTGCGATTAATCGCGAGCAGGTGGCCCACCTGGCCGAGCTCGCGCACATCGAGATGACCGAGGAAGAGCTCGCGCGCGTTGCGGGCGAACTCGATCTCATCGTCTCGTCCGTGGCCTCGGTCAGCCAAGCCGCCGGACCTGACGTTCCTGCAACCAGCCACCCGCTGCCGTTGCAGAACGTTTTCCGTGAGGACGTGGTGGGGGAGACCCTCACCCAGGAAGAGGCCCTCTCCAACGCACCGGACAGCCAGGACGGCAAGTTCCGCGTGCCCGCAATTCTGGATGGGGAGTGAGCATGAGCGAACGCATCGTAGAACTGTCCGCCGCCGATCTTGCGGCCAAGCTGGCCTCCGGGGACGTCTCGTCCGTTGACGCGGTCAACGCTCACTTCGAGCAGATCGACGCCACCGAGGGCCAGGCTGTGGACTCGGCCGACCCCCACAAGGGCACCGACGGTCTCAACGCTTTCCTGCACCGCAACCGCGAGGAAGCACTGCAGGTTGCGCAGGACGTCGACCAGGCCCGCGCCAACGGTGAGCAGCTGCACGAGCTGGCCGGCGTGCCGATCGCGGTCAAGGACCTGATCGTCACCAAGGGTCAGCCCACCACCGCGGCATCCCGGATGCTCGAGGGCTGGATGAGCCCGTATGACGGCACCGTGACCAAAAAGCTGCGCGCCGCCAAGATGCCCATTCTGGGCAAGACCAACCTGGACGAGTTCGCCATGGGCTCATCCACGGAGCACTCTGCGTACGGCCCCACGCGTAACCCGTGGGATCTCAACCGCATCCCGGGTGGTTCCGGTGGCGGTTCCGCCGCTGCGGTCTCCGCGTTCCAGGCGCCCCTGGCCCTCGGCACGGACACCGGCGGTTCCATCCGCCAGCCCGCCGCGGTCACCGGCACCGTGGGCGTCAAGCCCACCTACGGTTCGGTTTCCCGTTACGGTGTGATCGCCATGGCATCCTCGCTGGATCAGGTGGGCCCGTGCTCGCGTACCGTGCTGGACTCGGCCCTGTTGCACGAGGTCGTTGCGGGTCACGATCCGCAGGACTCCACCTCCCTGAACGACCCCGTGGGTTCGTTCGCCGCGGCCGCCCGTCAGGGCGCCGAGGACGGTGGGCTCAAGGGCCTGCGCGTGGGCGTGGTCAAGCAGCTCACCGGCGACGGATTCCAGACCGGCGTGCAGCAGCGCTTCAACGAGGCGGTAGAGCTGTTGCAGTCCGCCGGTGCCGAGGTCGTGGAGGTCGAGACCCCCAACTTCGAGTACGCGTTGGGTGCCTACTACCTGATCATGTCCTCCGAGGTCTCATCCAACCTCGCCAAGTACGACGGCGTTCGGTTCGGGCTGCGCGTGGTCCCGGAGGGTAACCCCACGATCGAGCGCGTCATGGGTGCTTCCCGTGCGGCCGGTTTCGGTGACGAGGTCAAGCGCCGCATCATCCTGGGTACCTACGCCTTGTCCGCCGGCTACTACGATGCCTACTACGGTTCGGCCCAGCAGGTGCGCACCCTGGTGCAGCGCGACTTCAACGCGGCATTCGAGAAGGTGGACGTGCTGATTTCGCCCACCGCTCCCACCACCGCCTTCAAGATCGGCGGCGTGGACGAGTCCGCGGACCCCATGCAGATGTATCTCAACGACATCGCCACCATCCCCACCAACCTGGCGGGTATTCCGGCCATCTCGCTTCCGGGCGGATTGGCTCCGGAGGACGGCCTGCCCGTGGGCATCCAGTTCATGGCTCCGGCTCGCGAGGACGCGCGCGTCTACCGCGCCGGCGCGGGCCTGGAGCGGCTGCTCAACGAGAAGTGGGGCGGTCCCGTGTGGTCGTCTCGCGGCGACGTCGCCACTACCGTTCGTGACTTTGCGGCCGGTGCCGCGCTGGGAGGCAAATAATGAGCGAGGACGTCCTGTCCTTCGAAGAGGCCATGGAGCGCTTCGATCCCGTGCTGGGTTTCGAGGTGCACGTGGAGTTGAACACCAACACCAAGATGTTCGACGCCGCCCCCAACACCTTTGGCGATGAGCCCAACACCAACATCACCCCGGTGTCCCTGGGGCTGCCCGGTGTGCTGCCCGTGGTCAACGGCAAGGCCGTGGAATCCGCGATCAAGTTGGGTCTGGCGCTGAACTGCTCCATCGCGGAGAAGTGCCACTTCGCGCGGAAGAACTACTTCTACCCGGATACGCCCAAGAACTTCCAGACCTCGCAGTACGACGAGCCGATCGCCTTTGACGGTCAGCTGGAACTCGAGCTCGAGGACGGCACGCCGTTCACCATCGAGATCGAGCGGGCGCACATGGAGGAGGACGCCGGCAAGCTCACCCACGTGGGTGGCGCGACCGGCCGCATTCAGGGTGCTGCGTACTCGTTGGTGGACTACAACCGTTCCGGCGTGCCGCTCATCGAGATCGTGACCAAGCCCATCGTGGGCGCCGGTTCGCGCGCTCCCGAGCTGGCTCGTGTGTACGTGGCGGCCATTCGCGAGATCGTGAAGAACCTGGGTATCTCCGACGCCCGCATGGAGCGCGGCAACGTGCGTTGCGACGCCAACGTCTCCCTGATGCCCAAGGGCACCACCGAGTTCGGGACGCGCTCGGAGACCAAGAACGTGAACTCGCTGCGCGCCGTCGAACGCGCCGTGCGTTTCGAGATCCAGCGCCACGCCGCCGTGCTGTCTGCGGGCGAGAAGATCGTTCAGGAAACCCGTCACTGGCACGAGGACACCCGGTCCACCACGTCCGGTCGCCCCAAGTCGGACGCCGACGACTACCGCTACTTCCCCGAGCCGGACTTGGTTCCCGTGGTCACCACGGAAGCGTGGATCGAGGAACTGCGGGCTCAGCTGCCCGAGCCGCCGGCCCAGCGCCGTAAGCGTCTCAAGGCCGAGTGGGGTTACTCGGACGAAGAGTTCCGGGACGTCGTCAACGCCGGCGTCATGGACGAGATCGAGCAGACCATCGCGACAGGCGCTTCTCCGGCCGTGGCTCGTAAGTGGTGGATGGGCGAGATCGCCCGTCTGGCCAAGCAGGCTGAGGTCGAGATCGTTGATCTGCCCGTGACCCCGGCCCACGTGGTCGAGGTCAACGCTCTCATCGACGAAGGCAAGATCAACGACAAGCTGGCCAAGAAGGTCATTGGTTTCGTGGTCGAGGGCGAGGGTTCCCCGTCCGAGATCGTCGAAGCCCGGGGTCTTGCGGTCGTCTCCGACGACGGCGCTCTCACGGCTGCCGTCGACGACGCCATGGCCCAAATGCCGGACGTGGTCGAGAAGATCAAGGGCGGCAAGGTTCAGGCCGTTGGTGCGCTCATCGGTCCGGTCATGAAGGCCACCCGCGGCCAGGCAGACGCCGGCCGCGTCCGCCAGATCATCCTGGAGAAGCTGGGCGTGCAGGGCTAGCTTCCGCTGCCGCCGGTGTGGTTACGCCGGGCGAATCTGAAGTGAGGGTCGTGCAGATTCCGAGTCAGGAATCTGCACGACCCTCACTTCACGTCTGAGTCCTAATTCTCCGCGGGGACGTCCTCGCTGACGAGCCACTCGCGCAGGCCGTTGTCGATTGCCGAGGGGGTGTTGACGATCCGGGCGATGCGCTCGCGGTTCTGCGCGTCTTGTGCTTGCGAGCGGCAGATTCCGTTCGGCGAGTCCGACGCCGCCGAGCACCACGCGTACTGACCACCCTGGGTGTTCGAGCTGGGCGCCCAGGACAGGTCGCTGACATCCCAGCTGCCGTCCGCCGCCTTGGCGAACTGGAACCGCGCGATCAACCCATCATTGTTGACGGGCATCATGGGCGCGGTCTCGGTGACGGTGTTGCCCACGCCGTACACGATCCAGGTGCCGTTGTGGTTCTCAATGGGCTGCACACTGTGAGAGCCGTGCCCGTAGATGGCGTCGAATGCGCCGGAGTCCGCCAGCGCATGGCCGGTCCGGACCTGGAAGTCGTCGGCCGTGTCCGTGTATTCCTCGGCGGAATGGATGGCGGCCACTACGACATCTGCACCTAGCTCGCGGGCCTTTTCGGCCTGACTCGCGGCGCGGTCGATGTCCGCCTGGGCAACCTCCGGATCGACGGTGGGGTCTTTGCCGTCCCGGAAGCGGTCAACCTGCCACTCGTGTTCGGCTTCTTTCTTATTGACGCTGTTGGTGCCGGTCACGATGGCCACGGTGCCGGCTTCGGTGTGAATGCGAAGGGGTTCTTCGGAGGCAGCCTCGGAATCGTAGGAGCCGGTGTGCTGCAGACCAGCTTCGTCCAGGGCGGCCAATGTGCGGTTGATCCCTTCAGCGCCATGGTCCAGTGTGTGATTGCTCGCGGTGGTGCACGCGTCATACCCCACCGACTTCACCGCGGTGAGGATCTCGGGCGGTACCTGGAAGTCCGGATAGTCCGCGTACGGCCCGCCTTTCTCCGCCACGGGAGTCTCGGCATGGCAGACTCCGATGTCCGAGTTCTCCAGGTAGGGGCGTTGCCCGGCGAGCAGTGGTTCGAAATTGAAATTCTGACCGTCATGGGCGGCTGGGTCTGTGGCAAAGTTGCTCCACAAACCCTCGTGAAGCAGCAGATCTCCGGTCACGGCCATGGTCATGCAACTGTCCTTGGGGCACTCAGGCCTGGCTGCAGCGGGGGAGAGCACGGGGGAGGCTGCCGCACCCTCAGCGGATTCAGAGGGCGCCGGTGTGGGACCAGAAGGTTCGGGGTTATCTGCACATCCAGCGAGGCTCCCTACCGTGAGCACGGCCGCGGCAGCTACGGTCAGAATCCGGTGGCGGTGAGAGTTCGGCAAGCCCATGGGTTCGATGATTTCACAGTCAAAACATGAGGCGGATCACATTGAGAACGTGTTCGGACTCAATCGGCCAGATTTAAGTCATTAAATCCTGACTTAATTCATGAGATGCTCTTCACACGAAGCAAGCCAAAGGTTAGGCTTTCCTAAGTTTCGGAAGTCACACAGAGAGCGAGGAAGCCATGGTCGAGCAGACGATTGGTGGCCAGTCTCAAGGTTTGAGCACCCATGATCGAGCAGTGTCCCTGGCACATCGGATGCTTGCGGGGGCGGGACGTGCGGCACTGGTCGCCTACGCGCTCGAAGGCCAGCCCACGCTTGACTCTCTGGCTCACGGCATGACCGCCAGCGGGGACCTCATGGTGGCGACCACCGTGTTCTCCGGCTCCGATGATGCGGTCCTTCTCAATCCCGGCACGCGCATGGATGTCCGGATGGACATCACCAAGCTCTCACCCGAACCCCGCGTGGAAATCCTCACGGCCAGCGCACACATGCTCGGTCAGTTGGAATGGTTGGATCCCGAGCGAGCCACTGATGTCCTCGAGTATGAAGAAGTTCCGGAGATGGTCAAGGCCGTGGCTCAGTCTCCCTTCGGCATGCTCGGCATTGTCCGGGTCTCGCGCGTTCTGCTGCACGACGGCGTGGGTGCCACGGCCATTCCGTTCGCGCACCTGGTCGAGCGGCATGACGACGTCGCTCTGGCCGGCTTGGGTGACATCGAGACCGTTGGTCTGGATGTTGCGTCCAGCCTGGATTCCGTTGATCTTGCCTCGCTGTGCGATGCCGTCAGCAACGGCTGGGTCGAAGCGCGTGTCTTGAGTGAGAAGCCCTCTGCCGGAGGTTGCTCCCACACCAAGAACCGCGAGTTCGTGGTGGATGTCGATGTGACAGGATTGACGGTCATACGCAACGGTGCCGAGCGCACTCATGTGTTCTTCGTGCCCTTCGACCGCGAGTCCGTGGTGGAGTGTGGTGGTCTCCTGGCCCGAGTGGAGTCCCTGTTCGGGGCTCGGGTGGGCGCCGCCGAATAATCGACCCGGAGTCACCCTCAATCTGGGGAGTAATCGCCCAGGCAAGCTGGCCCGTCAGAACCTAAAAACCGTGCCCGTGCGTTCATGAAGAACGCACGGGCACGGTTGTGTCCGGAAGCGAGTGATTACTCGGCTTCGTAGGACGCGCAGTTAGCGGTGTCGCCGGTCATCTCGATGGAGGACGCGGTGCACAGCAGGTCGGTGTTGTGCTTGCACTCGAGGCGCTGGCACGCGCCAACCTGGCCGTTGGCGGTGGGCAAGCCTCCGCGAGCGTCCAGGGAAATGAAAGTGGTGCAGGATGCGGTGGAGCCGCTGCCGCCCACGGTGATGGCGGGCGCGGAGCAGCCGTTGTCGTTGTATGCGCACGCGGTGGCGGCGCAAGCGGAGACGGCGGTCAAAGTAGCCATGATCTGTTCCTCTCAGGCGGTTCGTATTTATAAAGATACGAGCGAAAATCCCGCCTTACAAGTAAGTTGAACCTTAGGTCAAACCACTCTGACTTAATTAAACTTGATTAAATTAGCGAAGTCCAATGTTCTCTAATTGCCTACCAAGGGGAGCCTTGCCTTGCTGTGACGGGCATCTCGCGGGTCTGCGGTCCGTGAAGAGTGTTTCGTAATTGGGTAGACGATAAATCACCCATGCATTAGCTAGTGCGATTCAGGGCATCCGCTTGAAATGCACATTAATCACACATGACACCAATTGAAATGAATAACTACTAACGCGAGTGAACCCGGTTTCTACCTGCGGTACTCGCTGCCGTCCGGGGCTCGCGTGATGTACCCGGTGTCCACGCAGTGCCGGCGAATCAGGGCCGGATCATCGCTGAACCTCTCAATCCGGTCATTGAGCTCTCGCTCTTCGACGCGCTCGTCAGTTGCCAAACACCGATCCATGATCCAGCGGATCAGTCCGTCTTTGTCGGCGGCCTTGGACGGCCAGCGGGCCACTCGGCCATGTTCGAGGAACCGCTCGTAACCCTTCGGGGTGCCGCTGGCACCCTCGGCGAGAAGTTCACGGAACGCCTCGGTGGGGGACCAGGCGCCGTCGGCGTCGTCGATCAAACCCACCCGTTGCAGGTTCTGGAGTGCCCGCGATTGCTTAGCGGTGGATGTCCCGGGAATTTGATCGAGAACGACCCGGGCGTACATGGCACGGGTGTCCGGGTTCGCCAGGGCTGCGAAGATTTGACGGGTGTCCATGGAGTCATAGTCGCACGTTGATCCGATCAACACGCGACGGTCTCCAGTTGTCCAGTCCTCAGGGTCTAGCTGCTGTTTCTCGGATGAAACCAAGCAGCACTGCCGCGAGTGTGGCGGGCTGGTCCTCCGGGATAAGCGTTCCGCTGTCGAAAATGGTCACCAGTCGACCCCGGGGTAGGAGGTCGGCAAGCTGCTGTCCATGACCTAAGGGCATCATGGCGTCTTTCCCCGCCCAAACTACGAGTGCCGGCTTGTCGAAGGTACGCAAGGCGTGACCCCAGGACAGGAGGGTGGCTGATGATGGGGTGCCAGCCGCAAACTTACGCAAGTCTCGCCGGATCTTTCGATTCTGTAAGGCCGGAGTGAACCACTCGTCCAATACACGGTCGGGGATTCGAGTGTGAGATACGGCCCCCCATGCGTGAGATCCGCTCGTCGCGTCCGAGCGCGACGACGAATTGAGGGCCACCCCAGTCGTTCATCACCAATGTGACATCTTGCAGCTCAAGGGCCTCGAGGAAATCGGCAAGGATATTCGCCTGCCCCAATTGCGAAAGATCGGCGTCAAGGTTCATAGCGTTTTTGTGGGCACCCAGTGGGAGAGCCGGCATGATGCAGCGAACACCCCCGAGGAGCGGCACCACTTTGCGCCATTGCAGGTGATCCATGGGGAACCCGTGCGTCAGGACCATTACCGGGCCAGGGCCACCGGTGTCCACGTAGTTGATGGTGCCCGCGGGTAACACAACGGAACGGTGCCGTCCGGTTGAGGCTGTCTGGGGCTGCGTGTCCGCACCTTCGTCAGCGGAGTGTTCACTCGGGACGTCGCGAATCAATTCGATGACGGCGGTCACCGTCGGCTCCGGACCGCTGGTGAGGACTGCTCCGGCGCGTCGGAGCGCCGCGATCGCGGGTTCGTTTCCCGCTGTGGTGTGAGCGATGATTCTTTGCGCGCCCGTGCCGATCGCTCGCTCGATAATGAGCGAGAAGACGCCATGGCTCAGGTCGCGGCCACGGGCGGATCTCGCGAGCCAGATGCCACACTCCACTTCTACGGGAGACAGCGACTCCAGTCGGATCGCACCGCTTACACGTCCGTTGACACGCACGGCCTCCGTGAGTTGGTGACCATTCACCAGACCCGGTCGGTTCCTCCGATGGAAATCACGGAGCCAAGTGACACGTGCCTCTCCCCAACCCGGTTCGAGTGGCGGGGTCACATCATTAGGATCGGTGTCCGCAACGGCAACAGCCACCAGCTCTTCCAGGACGGATTCGTCAACTGGTACCAGTTCAAGTTCGGGAAGCATGAGGACCTTCGGGTAGCTCAACCGAGGCCGGTGCTCGACGTGTTCCGGCCAGGATCAGGCCGGAACCAGCCAGCAAGAGGAGGTCTTGGCCCACGCCAGGGCCCGCAACCACGGTCCCGACCACAACCCAGGCTCCGAGGGCCCAGGGGATGAATCGTGGAGGTGGGATACCACGGCGGTTCAACCACAACACGGTAAGGCCGAGGAGCACCATTGGGGGCCCAAAACTGTTGATGGACAGCCAGTAGGCACTCATCGCTGGGCTCATGCTGGCGAGTTCTTCATTCCACAGTTGACCACTGAACCATGTTCCGGCGTGACGCGCGGCACCCTCGGCGGTGAGCGCGCCCACCGTATGAGCGGTACCGTACAGCACAATCAGACGGCCGCCCCAGGTGACCAACCGGTTTCTCGAAGTGTGTGGCGCGCCCATTGGGCGCTTCTTATCGGCGCGTGAAGTAGGGCGGGTTAAGACTGAGCTGGCAGTGATTCCACCTCTGATCTGATGGCCGACCGAAGAACTCTTAGTGGAACTGGTGTGCTGATCTCGGAGCAGCCATGCGCGTTCCCATTTCCGGGTCAGCGCAGGATATATGACGGCGTACCTGAAGGGTTTGATTGCGGCCATGTAGACCCGCCCCAGCAGGCCGTGCGGTTTCACCAGTGCGGCCATCCGCAATTCGTAGTCACCTGAGCCAGCCTGCACCCAACCCAAATGACAGAGGTGGTGGACGGTTCGATTGGCCATTTCGAGAACGCACTCGTTACTCGTCTCGTACACCATGGTGAATGGGGTGTCGGGCCAGGGGGAATCGATAGGGTCCTGGCGCAGGTCAGGGGGAAGCCGGTCGCGCAATGAATCCACGCGCCGCCCGACCCCCTGCTCGGGGTTGTCCCAACCAAAGAGACCCCCCAACTTCCAGCGCACGGCGAACAGCAGCCGAACTACCCGGGGGTCGACATTGCGGTCGCTCTCGTTTTGCAACGCTTCCAACATGGCGGGGAAATCATCCGGCCTAGCTCCCGGTGTCCGGTAGGACCACACGTCTTCTACACGGAAGTCAGGCGCTATTTCATGGATCCGCCAAGGACGAACGGAGTGGTCGGATTTGGAGAGTTTCATCGGTCTCACATCTTTCCCGGTGCGGGGAACGCCTCTTGCGCAACAGAATACCATACCGTATGGTATGGAACCATACTCCAGCTATTCCGAATCAGCCGGATCTGAGCACGAGGATGAAGGGTGCGTCACATGAAATCTCGACAGGACTGGTTGGAAGCCGGACTGGACATTCTGGGCGGTCAGGGTCTTCCGGGGCTGAGGATCGAAGCGTTGTGCTCTGCTGTCGGCGCCACGCGGGGTTCCTTCTACCACCACTTCGTAGACATGCCCGGATACCGAGTGGCCTTGTTGGAGGAGTTCGAACTGAGGTGGACCTCGCGGTTGATTGACCACGCGGAATCTATCGCAAGTCAAGGCCCAGCGAGTCAATTACAAGTGTTGTCGGATGATGTGGTCGACAGTCTCTCTCCCCGCGAGGCGATTATCGAAAGAAATGTGCGTGCCTGGGCGACGCAAGACGCTGATGCCGCCACAATCTGGGCGCGCATCGACGCGCGCAGGTTGGCCTACCTCACTGACCTGTTGCGCGGTCTTGGATACGACCAAACAGAATCCGAACGGGGCGCGCGACACCTAGCCCTGTTGGTGATCGGCGCCAATCTCATGAGTCCACCGAGTAGCCCATCGGAGTTGCGTGAAGTTTTCCAGCCTCTGATCGAGAATTTGTTAGCAGGTGCATCACAATGACCAATTGTCCGAAACGCATTTCGCCGCTGCGCAGTGCGGGGGTATGGACCATGGTGCTGGGGTCGGTTCATATCGCCACGACAGGGATGTTCTACCCTGCCTCTGTGCGCAGCATCATCAAAGCCGGGGTCGTTTCTTCGGTCGATGCAGACCCTGCACTGGCTGAACGTCGTGGAGTCGGTTTCTGGTACTTCACGTCTGGCCTACTGCTGATCGGCCTGGGAGCTACGGTTAGGGAGCGAGAAAGGGCTCATGGCCGCCCACCGCGTAGCACCGCAGCCATTCTGGGGTTGACCGGTCTCTGGGGCATTACGCTCTCGCCCGCCTCTGGTTTCTGGCTGTTCTTGCCGATTGCCTGGCTTGCACACACGGCCCGACGTCGCGCTTCACAATGATTGATCGCGAACAAAGGACACGTGATGAAAAACCTCATGGCCGATCAAGTGCGCCGGGTACGGGTAACCGAACCGATCGCTACAGATGGCCGCCCCTTCGACTACGCCGATGCCTTTGAAGTTAGTGTTCCCCATCCGGATATGAGCGCTCCACGGGAGTGGCTGCATGAAGGGTTGGCAACGACCTCGGGTGTGGTGACGCGGCTCGTTGGTGTTCTTGGGCTTGGTGAATCACCAACTGAGGTTGGCCAGCTGGGACCTTTCCGGATCATCGAATCCAGCGCGGAAGTGATCCACCTCGAAGCGGCCATTCCACTGATGCACATCACTATGGTGGGTCGACGAACTGTGCCTTCGCAGCGGCGGCTAACGACCGTCCTCCACTTCAGGCGACCACTTCTGGGCCGAATTGCCTGGACGATTATCGGTCCGGTGCATCGCCGAGCGGCAAAGTCGCTCATCACCGCCGCGACGACTCTTCGTCCGGATCAGGAGCTTGACTCGGCGGCGGGCTCGACCCAGGTTGACCGTGGGTCTCGCGTTTCCGGTCTGGCTTTCGTGGACGAACATGCCGTGGTGATCAATGCACCTGCGAACAACGTCTGGTTGAACCTGAGTGCCGCGCTTGACCAGACGTTCTCAGGATCAGTCGCAACAACCTATGCCCGGGTTGCAGGTTGTGCAGAACGATCTCCATCTGGACCGAGGCCCCTTGCTATTGATTCGACACTCGTCGGGTTCCGAGTCGCCAGTGCGAGGCCCGGAGCGGAACTTGAGCTCACAGGGAGGCACCGGTTTTCCGTGTATGCCCTGTCGTTCCACATGGAGCAGGCAAATAGCGGACAGACGCGTCTTCGGGCAAGAACCCATGCCAATTTTCCGGGCGGGGGCGGTCGCTTGTATCGCTTGCTCGTGGTGCGGACCGGTTTCCATGCTCGATCCGTGAGGCATTTGCTCAAGGACATCCAGCGTCAAACTGAATCCTCCCGGGGCACCGGCTGAGACGACCGCAACGAAAGGACCGGGATCGGGAAAATGAGAGTCATCATGGCGCTGAATGATTGGCGCTAGTGTGACTCACATGACATTTCGCTTTGACACCCCCGAGCATCTGGTCGCCTCACCTCGACTCTCCGGATTCAGTACCCATCCCTCCGGAGGTGTGATTGCCCTGCGTAAAGAACTCTCCGCTGACGGCAAGAAATACGTGGCCCAGGCGTGGTCCGTAGAACACATTGATGATCGTGCGGTCGGTAGGCAACTGACCCACGATCAGCACGGGGTCTCGGAAGTGTGTCCGGCGCCCGATGGCAATGTGTTCTTCACTTCGGGTCGGCCGTACGGGGATGACGACAAAGAACGCACGCGACTATGGTTGCTGCCGCCGCACGGTGAGGCGCGGATGATTCTGGAACGGCCCGGCGACGTCGAAGACCTCAAGCTGGGTGGCGAACGCTTGTTCTTCGTGAGCGGTACGCTCCCGTCTGCCCGCCATGCGAAAGACATGAAGGCGGAGAACGAGCGGTTGGACAAGCTCCGTGAGGATTCGGGGGTGAGTGCGATCCTGTACGAGAAAGCGCCCACTCGAGACTGGGATCACGACCTGGGACCGGATGAACCGACCTTGTGGTTCGTGAACGCGTCGGAAGCGATCGGCGGCGCTGCGGTCCAGGACAGCATGCGACCTGTTCGGCTTCCGGAAGGCCGTCTGCTTGGCTATGAGCCTTCACCCGATGGAAGCTTTGTGGTGGTCACAGTGAACGCCTGGATCGACGGCGGCTGGGAGCGATCGGAGGTCTGGCGCATCCCGGCAGCGGAGGATGGTTCCGGCGAACCCCAGCTTATCCGCGCCGCTGACTCGAACATCTGGTGGGAAACGGGCCCGGTCAGCCCCGATGGAAGCCGGGTCATTCTGCTCAAGGAACAGCTGTGGAGGAGTACGCAAAACCTCTCGGTGTCACTGTGGGCGTACGACTTCGACTCGGGTGATGCGCAAGAAATCCTGCACGGAGACGAATACTGGGGAGAAGGCCCCCGGTGGATCGATGACAACACCGTGGTGTGCAGTGCGGATTACCGGGGCCGCGGGATTGTGTTGCGCGTGACCTGCGCCCCGGGGCAGGAACCCAGTGTCGAAATATCTGCCGGTGGTGATGGCCAAGGGTGGACGTACGGTTCTGTTCAGGTTGCAGGGGACGGGCTCTGGGCCCTGCGATCGCGGGTGGATCGTCCCGAGGAACTTGTCCGCTGGCCCGTCGACGAATTCTCAGCTGATCCCGCGCCTGTCGAGGGCATCCTTCCCGACGACGTTCCGGCCGGTCGGCTCGAAGAGGTCACCACGCTTGCGGAAGACGGCACGGAGATCCGAGCCTGGCTCGCACTACCGGACACCCCCGCCGCGGCGGAACTTCCCCTGCTGGTGTTCGTACATGGCGGTCCGTGGGCATCCAACAACGCGTGGTTGTGGCGGTGGAACCCCTGGCCGTTCGTGACCCGCGGCTACGCGGTATTACTTCCGGACCCTGCCATCTCGACCGGCTACGGCCAGCACATGATCGACCGGGGTCAACAGGAACTAGGTGGTGCACCGTTCACTGATGTCATGGCCCTGGTGGAAGCTGCGACGCAACGCCAGGACATCGACGCCGACCGGCAGGCACTACTGGGCGGTTCCTACGGCGGGTACATGGCCAACTGGGTGGCCGGGCACACGGGGGAGCGGTTCAAATGCATCGTGACCCACGCGTCCTTGTGGGATCTGCACACCATGGGCTCGACCACCGACAACACCGAATGGGAGGAAGCAATGGCGCCGTCGCAGGCGGATCACTATTCACCCCATCGGTTCGTGGATGACATCCAGGTGCCCATGTTGGTGATCCACGGCGACAAGGACTACCGCGTGCCCATCTCCCAGGGTCTGCAACTGTGGTCTGATCTACAGCGGCATACCGCGGTTACGGGACACAAGTTCTTGTACTTCCCGGATGAGAACCACTGGATCCTCAAGCCCGCGAACGCGCGTACCTGGTACGAGACGGTTCTGGCCTTCGTGGATGAGCACGTGCAGGATAAGCCGTGGCGCAGGCCGGAGTTGTTGGGGTGAGAAGCGGAACTGTGAGGGGAATACTGCGGCTCCCTTTACAGTGTCAGACCTTGGAACGCGTGAGAAATGAGTGATAGGTCACGTGTGGACGAGCAGCTCACTCAGGAAGAGTAGAATCGCTGAGATTCCCCTCTACCTCGATTCATGAAGAGAGACTTGCGTATGTCTGAAACCACCGCCCAGCGCGCCGATCTGCGCAACGTGGCAATTGTTGCCCACGTTGACCACGGCAAGACCACCATCGTCGATGCCATGCTCCAGCAGACGCACGCTTTCTCCTCACACGGAGAGGTCGAAGAACGAGTCATGGACTCGGGCGACCTGGAGCGGGAGAAGGGCATCACCATCCTCGCGAAGAACACCACGGTGTTCTACGACGGCCCCTCGGCCGACGGCGAAACCATCACGATCAACGTGATCGACACCCCGGGCCACGCTGACTTCGGTGGCGAGGTGGAGCGCGGCCTGTCCATGGTGGACGGCGTGGTGCTCCTGGTCGATGCTTCCGAGGGTCCCCTGCCCCAGACCCGTTTCGTGCTGCGTAAGGCCCTCGAGGCCAAGTTGCCCGTGATCCTCGTGGTCAACAAGGTGGACCGCCCGGACGCCCGCATTGAGGAAGTGGTCTCCGAGACCATGGACCTGCTGCTCGGCCTGGCTTCCGATATCTCCGAGGACTACCCGGAGATGGATCTGGACGCCGTTCTGGACGTCCCCGTGGTCTACGCCTCCGGTAAGGCCGGTCGTGCGTCCACCGACCAGCCCGGCAACGGCGAGCTCCCCGACAACGAGGACCTCGAGCCGCTGTTCAAGACCATCATCGAGCACATCCCGGCACCTTCTTACGAAGAGGGCGGCGTGCTGCAGGCCCACGTGACCAACCTGGACGCCTCCCCGTTCCTGGGTCGTCTGGCCCTGCTGCGTATCTTCAACGGCACCCTGAAGAAGGGCCAGACCGTTGCGTGGGCCCGCCAGGACGGCCAGCTGAAGAACGTCCGCATCTCCGAGCTGTTGGCCACCAAGGGCCTCGATCGCGTTCCCGCCGAGCAGGCCGGTCCCGGTGAGATCGTGGCCGTCGCCGGTATCGAGGACATCACCATCGGTGAGACTCTGACCGACCCGGAGAACCCGCAGCCGCTCCCGCTGATCACCGTGGACGATCCCGCGATCTCCATGACCATCGGTATCAACACCTCCCCGCTGGCCGGTCGCGTCAAGGGCGCCAAGGTGACCGCCCGTCAGGTGAAGGATCGCCTGGACAAGGAGCTCATCGGTAACGTCTCGCTCAAGGTTCTGCCCACCCAGCGCCCGGACGCCTGGGAAGTTCAGGGTCGTGGCGAGCTGGCACTGGCCATCCTCGTGGAACAGATGCGCCGCGAAGGCTTCGAAATCACCGCCGGTAAGCCGCAGGTGGTCACCAAGACCGTCGAGGGTAAGGTGCACGAGCCCTACGAGCACATGACCATCGACGCCCCGGACGAGTTCCTCGGTGCCATCACTCAGCTCATGGCGGCACGTAAGGGCCGCATGGAGGGCATGGTCAACCACGGCACCGGTTGGGTGCGCATGGAGTTCAAGGTTCCTTCGCGCGGTTTGATCGGCTTCCGTACCAAGTTCCTGACCGAAACCCGCGGCGCCGGCATCGCCTCCTCGTACGCGGACGGATACGAGCCGTGGGCCGGCGACATCGAGTACCGCACCAACGGCTCGCTCATTGCTGACCGTTCCGGTGTGGTCACCCCGTTCGCCATGATCAACCTGCAGGAGCGCGGTTCCTTCTTCGTGGAACCCACCTCTGAGGTGTACGAGGGCATGATCGTGGGTGAGAACTCTCGCGCGGACGACATGGACGTGAACATCACCAAGGAGAAGAAGCTCACCAACATGCGCTCTTCCACCTCGGACAGCTTCGAGCACCTCACTCCGCCGCGCAAGCTCACGCTCGAGGAGTGCCTCGAGTTCGCTCGCGAGGACGAGTGCGTCGAGGTCACCCCGGAGGCCATCCGCATCCGCAAGGTCGTCCTTGACGCCAACGAGCGCGTGAAGGCTGCTCGTCAGCGGGCTCGCGTCTGATCATGAGCACACCGCAATACCCCCAAGCGGGCACGGTCACCAAGGGCGCAGTGGATTCACTGCTGCCCGCGGGCCGTGCCCCGGGGGACGCGCGGATCCTGTGGGTTCACGCCCACCCGGACGACGAGTCGATCGCTACCGGTGGCTCGATCGCCCACTACGCGCGCACCGGTGCCAGCAACGTGCTGCTCACCATGACGCGCGGTGAACGCGGCGAGGTCATTCCCGCGCCATTGGGCCACCTCGAGGTCGGCCAGCCCGGCTGCCCCGACACCGACGGCACGGCCCTGGGCCTGTATCGCGTGGGCGAGCTCGACGACGCCGCCGCGGCACTCGGTCTCTCCGATCGCTTTTTCGCGGGGGAGACCCCCGCCTTTGATGAGTCCGTAGGTTTCGCCAACGGGTTGGGCCGTTACCTGGATTCCGGGATGAGCTGGGGCGACAACGGTAGGGCACAGCCCGCTGAGGACGTCTCGTCGGCAGCCCTCACGTCGGCCACCGAGGACGAAGCCGCCGCCCACGTGGCCGCGGCGATTCGAGAAGTCCGTCCGCACGTGGTGGTCACCTACTGCGACGACGGCGGTTACGGCCACCCGGACCACGTGCGCACCCATCACGTCACGATGCTCGGCATCGACAAGGCCAAGAGACCGGCCGACGGCGCGGAAGCCTGGGACGTCCCACTCGTCTGGGGCACCGAGGGCGACGTGGATCCCGAGGACCAGCGGCAACAGGCCGTGATCTCCGGGGACCTCGACGCCAAACGCGCGGCCATGGCGGCCCACGCCACTCAAATCGTTCTACCGGAAGACGCATCCGAGACGTTCGAGCTGTCCAACGGCGTTCCGCAGAGGTTGACGGCCACCGAGCACTATCGCTTGCTCAGTGGGGACCTGAACAGCGGAGACCTAGACAGCGGAGACCGCTCATGAGCCGTGCCGAACGGACTCCCGTGAATCCTGCCCCGTGGCAGAACAGCGCAGGGAACGGGAACCGCGGCGACCAGATCTCCACTGGATACGACTCCGCTACTCGACTCTCCGCAGACGGCACTAAGCCTGCCGCGGCGGATCCCGCGGTTGCGAACCCGGCCGACGAAACGGGGGAGACGGACGAGACCACCGCGACCGGGGCGGCGTCGGCGCGCCCGACCACCCTGTCCGCCGTGCTGACCACCGTGATCACCGGCCTGCTGATCGGCTCCGTGGCCACCGTGATGCACGCGAACATCTGGTACGTCAACGAATCCTTGTGGCTACCGTGGGGACTGTTGTTCTCCGGAGCCCTCGTGTGGTTCGCGAGCGTGTGGTGCGGTACCGCGACCCGTCGGGTGTGGGCCGCTGCGGTCCCCGGCCTGCTGACCTACGTGCTCTCGTGGGGGTTCGCCTATCTCAAGAACGGCTCAGCCCTGGTGGTCACCTCGTGGGAAGCGCCCATCGGCATGGTGGGTTACGGATGGTTCGCCGTGATTTTCGTGGCAGTCATGGCGGCCGTGATTGTTACGGGCCGCTACATCGTCAGACTCCGCCGACAAGCACGTGACTGACCACGCGGTTAGACTGTTGGCTGATCCCCTCGAACCAGGAAAGGTACGTTTACCGTGACATACGTGATCGCTCAGCCTTGTGTGGACGTCAAGGACAAGGCATGCGTCGAAGAATGTCCCGTGGACTGCATCTACGAGGGAGAACGCTCCCTGTACATCCACCCGGACGAGTGCGTGGACTGCGGCGCGTGCGAACCGGTGTGCCCCGTGGAAGCCATCTACTACGAGGACGACACCCCGGAGGAATGGGCCGAGTACTACAAGGCCAACGTGGAGTTCTTCGATGACCTGGGTTCCCCGGGCGGTGCCGCCAAGCTGGGCAACACCGGTAAGGATCACCCGATCATCGCCGTGCTGCCCCCGCAGAACCAGGACTGACCGTGACGCAGCAGCGCGCCTTCGGTCTGGATCTGCCGGATTACCCGTGGAACTCGCTCGCGCCCTATCGCCAGCGCGCGGCTGAGCACCCGGGCGGCACCGTGGACCTGTCCATCGGCACGCCCGTGGATCCCACGCCGCTCGTGGTCCAGGATGCGCTCGCGGCCGCCTCGGACGCGCCCGGCTATCCCACTACGCACGGAACGCCCGCGCTGCGCGAGGCGATCGTGGACTGGTACTCCCGACGCCGCGGCGTCGCCCATCTGGACCCGGCCGCCGTGATGCCCACCGTGGGTTCCAAGGAATTGGTCGCGTGGCTGCCGCTGTTGCTGGGACTGGGCCCGGGCGACGTCGTCGCGCGTCCGACCGTCGCGTACCCCACCTATGACATCGGGGCGCAGCTGGCCGGCGCCGAGGCCGTGGCCGCCGATGACCTGGACGACCTGGAGCCGGAGATTCGCTCTCGTGTGCGCATGGTGTGGGTCAATTCGCCGGGTAACCCCACCGGAATCGTGCGTGACGCTGCGAGCCTGAAGAAGATCGTGGACCAGGCGCGTGCGCAGGGTGCCTTGGTCGTTTCGGACGAGTGCTACGCCGAACTGGGCTGGGGCGATTGGGACGTGGCCGAAGGCGGCGAACCCGTACCGTCCGTGCTGGACGAGCGCGTGACCGGGGGAGACCTGTCGCTCGTGCTGAGCGCGTACTCGCTGTCCAAGCAGTCGAACCTCGCGGGCTACCGTGCAGCGTTCTTGGCCGGTGACCCCGAACTGATGCCGTCGCTGATCAATTCGCGCAAGCACGCGGGCATGATCGTGCCGTATCCCGTGCAGGAGGCCATGCGAGTGGCTCTCGCCGACGACGCCCACGTGGCGTCCCAGAAGGCGCTCTACCGTGACCGTCGCGCCAAGTTGTTGCCCGCCGTGGAGGCTTTCGGGCTGCGCATCGACCATTCCGAGGCCGGTCTGTACCTGTGGGGAACCGCGGGGGAGGACACCTGGGACACTGTGGGTCGCTTTGCCGAACTGGGCATCGTGGTGGGCCCCGGAACGTTCTACGGGGACGCCGGAAACGGCTACGTGCGACTGTCCATGACCGCCAGTGACGAGCGGATCGATGCCGCTGTAGCACGACTGCGCGAGGCCGTGTAACCACACTCATCGCATGTCGAATGAGTGGAACCTACGCCACACCACGGGGTAGGTTAGATGATGATCAAACTGTGCCCCATTATGTGCGTGACAGTCACGGAAACGAAGTTGTTGCCGTGAACGGGACCGCGAACAGCTCGCGGGGCACCCAAGCAAACCGTGGAGGACAACACCATGGCAGAGGCCAAGAAGAACGCCCAGAAGGTTGAACTGAACTATCAGGACGGCAAGGCATTGGAGCTGCCCGTCCTGGAAGTCACCGAAGGCAACCAGGGCTACGGTCTGGGTTCGTTGCTCAAGGAAACCGGCAACGTGACCTACGACCCGGGCTTCATGAATACGGCCAACACCAGGTCCCAGGTCACCTACATCGACGGCAACAACGGGATTCTTCGTTACCGCGGTTACCCGATCGAGGAACTGGCGGAGCACTCCAACTTTGTGGAGACCGCCTACCTCCTGATCTACGGTGAGCTGCCCACGCGCGAAGAGTACGAGGACTTCGAGCACCGCATCACCACACACACCATGGTCCACGAAGACATCAAGATGTTCTTCAACGGTTTCCCGCGTTCCGCGCACCCCATGCCCGTGCTGTCCTCGGCCGTGTCCGCGCTGTCCACGTTCTACTCGGACTCCCTGGATCCGTTCGACAAGGAACAGGTGGAGATCTCCACCATCCGCTTGCTCGCCAAGGTCCCCACCCTGGCCGCATACGCGTTCAAGAAGTCCATGGGTGAGCCGCAGCTCTACCCCCAGAACAAGCTCAACTACGCGGAGAACTTCCTGCGCATGTGCTTCGGCGTGCCCGCCGAGGACTACGAGGTGGACCCGGTGGTCGCCAAGACCCTGGACATTCTGCTCATGTTGCACGCGGACCACGAGCAGAACTGCTCCACCTCCACCGTGCGCCTGGTGGGCTCCTCGCACGCCAACATGTTCGCTTCCGTCTCCGCGGGCATCAACGCCCTCTACGGCCCGCTGCACGGCGGCGCCAACGAGTCGGTGCTGCACATGCTTGACCAGATCCAGAACCGCGGCCTGTCCGCAGACGAGTTCATGGAGAAGGTCAAGAACAAGGAAGACGGCGTCCGCCTCATGGGCTTCGGACACCGCGTGTACAAGAACTACGACCCGCGCGCCAAGATCATCAAGGGCTACGCCCACGACGTCCTGGCCAAGCTGGGTGGCAACAACGAGATGCTTGACCTTGCCATGAGCATGGAAGAGAAGGCCCTTGCGGACGACTACTTCGTGGAGCGCAAGCTGTACCCGAACGTCGACTTCTACACCGGCCTGATCTACAAGGCCATGGGCTTCCCCGAGAAGATGTTCACCGTGCTCTTCGCCATCGGCCGCCTGCCGGGCTGGATCGCCCAGTGGCGCGAGATGATCGAGGATCCGGAGACCAAGATCGGCCGCCCGCGCCAGCTCTACGTGGGCGAGGGCGAGCGCCACTACCCGACCTCCAACTAAGCGCCACGCTTCAGTAGAACACCCCGTCACCGACTCAGGTCGGAGGCGGGGTGTTCTGCTGTGCGGCGGTGCGCTGCGGCCTGCGTGTGAGGGGACGTTAGGGCCGTGCGCCGCACCTGAGGTGTCGTTGGAACCCTTGGAGGGGCGGAGAAGGGTTCTTGGGGCGCAGGAGGTGTCCGTGAGGGTTCCAGCGGCGCACAGTGCGGCATGCATTCCAGGGGACACGGCGAGCAGCGCGACGAGACTAATCGTTCAGATCAGCGAGCTTCTTCTCAAGTTTCACCTGTTTACGATGCAGGCGGCTCCAGCTGAACATCCGCAGGCTGACCATCTTTGCCAGTTCCTTGCGAGAGGGGAGCTCGTGAGCGGCGAGATCGCGATCGATGGCGGCTTCGTCGTCGCCGTCGTGCCGGTCCATGAGGTCGTTCGCGGCCTTGGCGCGCTCGGAACTCAACGGATGCTCCTGGATTTCGGCATTGACCGCATCGAGTTCAGCCTGTAGCTCCTGGCGTTTGTCCAAAGACAAGTTTGTTCTCCCTGATAGCCCTATGCGTACGAATAGAAACTAACAAGGTTCGTAGCGCATCGCGACAGCGCCGGACTTGTACTCGACGCGGTCAACGAGTCGGAGGTCCAGGGGTTTGGACAACCCTGCGAACAGCGTGGGGCCGTGGCCGATCACCCGTGGGTGGACGACCAACTCGTATTCGTCGATCAATCCCAGATCAGCCAGCGCCAGCGGTAATGTCACGCCACCGACGAACAGCCCTTCGCCGGGTTCCTCCTTGAGAGCGCGGACGGCTTCGCCCGGATCACCCCGCAGGAATTCGGAGTTCCAGTCGAGGCTGTCCAGAGTGCTTGAGACCACGTACTTCTTGGCCGAGTCGATGGTCTTCGCGAACGGCTCCATCCACGGCACGATCCACTCGCCCCACGTACCCGTGACCGGGTCGCGGCGCCATGCTTCTTCCATCATCTGATAGGTCACCCTGCCGAAAATGAGGGCGTCCGCTCGTGCAAGGGTCTCCGCCGCACGGCGGTGAAGTTCTTCGTCAGGAACGGCCGCCATATGATCTACGCAGCCGTCCAACGTGACGTTGACGGAGTACCTGAGCGGTCTCATGGCCCCAGGGTACGCCCGGGGCGAGCACTCGGGAAGGGTCAGCCGTCGTAACCGTTGGGGTTGTTCTTCTGCCAGTTCCAGTGATCGCGGCACATGGTGTCCATGTCGCGGTCCGCGGACCAGCCCAGTTCGGCCAGAGCGGAGGAGGGGTCGGCGTAGGACACGGCGGCGTCACCGGCGCGGCGGGGTGCGATCTCGTAGGCGATGTCGCGCCCCGATGCCTTCTGGAATGCGTCGCGGACCTCGAGCACGGAGTAACCGCGGCCGGTGCCCAGGTTCCAGACGTGCACTCCGGGGTCCTGGCTAATGCGGTCCAGCGCCTTGAGGTGACCGTCCGCGAGGTCCACCACGTGGATGTAATCGCGCACGCCGGTGCCGTCCGGAGTGGGGTAGTCATCGCCGAAGACCATGAGCTTCTCGCGGCGGCCCACGGCAACCTGCGCCACGAACGGCATCAGGTTGTTGGGAATACCCGAGGGATCCTCGCCGATCCGGCCGGATTCGTGCGCACCCACCGGGTTGAAGTAGCGCAGCAGCGCCACGGCCCAGCGGTCGTCGGACGCGGCGAGGTCCGCGAGCATGTCCTCGATGTGCTCTTTGGTGCGCCCGTACGGGTTCTGCGCGTCCATGTTCTGCTTCTCGGTGAGCGGCATGGTCTCGGGCGCGCCGTACACGGTGGCCGAGGACGAGAACACGATGGAGCGGCAATCGTTCTCATCCATGGCCCACAGCAGGTTCACGGTGCCGGACACATTGTTCGTGTAGTACCACAACGGCTTCTCGTTGGATTCGCCCACGGCCTTGAGGCCCGCAAAGTGGATGACGGCCTGGGGGCGATGACGAGCGAACACGCGGTCGAGCCCGGCGCGGTCCAGTAAGTCGACCTCTTCGAACGCAGTGATCTCGCGGCCGGCCAGTTCCTGGACCCGTTCCAGGGACGTCTTGGACGAGTTGGAGAGATTGTCCAACACCACCACGTCGTGGCCTGCCTCAAGCAGTGCCAGAACAGTGTGCGAGCCGATATAGCCGGTTCCCCCGGTCACGAGAATCTTCATGGGCACCAGCTTAATCAGTTCAGGCTGGATCCTGGCTTGTTGCAGTACTGATCACCACTTGTGTGGACGGCGGCGCAGCTTGGCCCTCGTCGGTCAACTCAGCCGCGGACTCCCACCCGGGCACCGGGGAGAAGCGCGTGGAGGTCTGGTGCTCACGGTCCCAGGTCTGCCCCTCGTAACTCACGCGCGTGATGCCCAAGCGTTCGGCATTGGCCACGGCCCAGTGAGCGGCGGCCCAGCCGGCCTCGGGATCCTCGGGTTCGACGACGGCGCTCTCACCCTCTGCGCGCACCTCACCCAAGGTGTCGCCGTAGTCCCGTTGCAATCCGACGGTCGTCGAATCCGCGCGCTGCTCTGCGGAAGCGGCACCATTCGAGGTCGAGGGGGACTTCTCCACCGGGTCCAGCACGCAGTTGAGCAGCGCGGGCTGTGTCCCGTGGAAGGCGTCCGTGAGGGCGGTGGAGCTGCCCTCGTGTTTGGCGTAACCGTCCGGCACACCGGATTGCTGCACGGCCTGGGCCGCCTGCGTCACGGACATCGAGTGGTAGTCCACGTGCACCAGGTGGTTGTAGAAGGCCACCGTGGAGTAATGGGGATCCATGATTTCTTCGACGGTCCCCCAACCCTGGGAGGGCCGCTGCTGGAAAAGTCCCACGGAATCGCGGTCGCCGTAGTCGATGTTGACCAGTTCCGACTCTTGCTGTGCGGTGGCCAGTGCAATCACGGAGGCCCGGTCGTCCAGGTCCCGCGCGAGCGCCTCGGCGGAGACGATCGAGGCATTGAGGGTTTGTTCCGGGGTGAACGTGTGTTTGGTGCCGTCCGCAGCGACCACCGTGCACCGGGGATCGCCGACCGTGGGTTTACCGGCGATCAGGTTGAACCCCACGTACAGGGCGGCCGCGATTAAGGCGCAGATCAGCACGATGATCAGGATCAGGTGAAGCGCGGCATGGCGGCGACGACCGGACGAAGTGGATGACATGATTCCCCGGAGTAGGCAGCTGAAGAGTCGAGTGTATCGCCGAGCCCGCGGCACCTTGCTCGGAGGTGCCGCGGGCTCACCGGCTTCAGTGGGTGTTCCTAGTTGGCGTGCAGGGCGGGGTTGAGCTCAATGGCTCCACCCTCGCGCGGCAGCGCTTCGACCGCGCCGTTGGTCGAATTACGGCGGAAGAGCAGGTTGGAGATCCCGGACAGCTCGGAGGCCTTGACCACGCGGGAATCGGCGCGGGCTTCCAGCAGGGTTACGCGGGTACCGGCGGTGACGTACAGGCCGGCCTCGACCACGCAGTCGTCGCCGAGGGAGATGCCCACACCCGCATTCGCACCCAGGAGGCAGCGCTGGCCCAGGGTGATGCGCTGCTTGCCGCCACCGGACAGGGTGCCCATGATGGAGGCGCCGCCGCCGATGTCGGTGTGGTCGTTGACCACGACACCTGCGGAAATGCGGCCCTCGACCATTGCGGATCCCAGGGTGCCCGCGTTGAAGTTCACGAAGCCCTCGTGCATTACGGTGGTGCCCTCGCCCAGGTAGGCACCCAGGCGCACACGGTCCGCGTCACCGATGCGCACACCGGTGGGAACCACGTAGTCCACCATGCGGGGGAACTTGTCCACACCGAACACGGTCACGTGCCCACCGGCGCGCAGTCGCACGAGCGCGGTGGTCAGTTCCTCGGCGAGCACGGGGCCGCGGCTGGTCCAGGCCACGTTGGCCAACTGGCCGAACACGCCGTCCATGTTGATGGTGTTGGGCTTGGCCAAGCGGTGGGACAGGACGTGCAGGCGAAGGTAGGCGTCCGCGGCGTCGGCGGGGGCGGCGTCGAGATCGATCACGGTGGTGACGATCTCGGAACGTACGTTGCGATCGGGATCGGTGGTCGCGGCCACGCGCAGGTCGGCCTCGAAGGATGTGTCAGCGTTGGGGCTCAGCGCGGGAGCCGGGTAGAAGACATCCAGGACGGTGCCGGCCTTGGGACCGGAATCGACCACGGTGGCCAGGCCTACGCCGGATGCGGTGCGGGAAGTTTCGGTGCTCTCGCTCGTTGAAGTCATGAGCACCATCCTAGGATGTCCGCCACGGTGTGACGCGAAGGTGACTAGGCTGGCTCGCATGGACTCCACCACCACACCCATCGAACTCGACCTCACTATGGACCCGGCCGATCTCACCGCGGCACTCGTGGACGTGGAATCGGTGTCCGATCATGAGGGTCCCCTCGCGGACGCCGTGGAAACCGCCCTGCGTCAGCTGCCGCACCTCGAGGTGCACCGCGACGGGGACTCCATCGTGGCCCGGACCAATCTCGGCCGTGACGAGCGCGTGGTCCTGGCCGGCCACCTGGACACCGTGCCCCTGCCCACCGTGGAAGGCTCGCTGGGCACGGTGCCGTCTGTGCGGCGTCGGGAATCCGAGCGAGACGTGATCTACGGACGAGGCACCACCGACATGAAGGGTGGGGTGGCGGTCCAGCTCGCGCTCGCGAACGCGTTGACCGACCCCAACCGGGACATCACCTTTGTCTTTTACGACCATGAAGAAGTCGCCAGCGACGCCAGCGGACTGGGCCGACTCATGCGCAACAGTCCCGAGTTACTGGAGGCCGATTTCGCGGTGCTGCTCGAACCGACCAATGGCACGGTGGAGGGCGGCTGCAACGGCACCATGCGTTTCCGCATCACCACGGCCGGTAAGGCCGCGCACTCGGGCCGCGCGTGGATCGGAGAGAATGCGATCCACAAGCAGGCCGACGTCCTTGCGCGGTTGGCCGCCTACGAGCCCCGAACCATCACCGTGGAAGGTTTGGACTACCGCGAGGGCCTCAACGCGATCCGGGTCGGCGGGGGAGTGGCCGGCAACGTGATCCCGGACAGCGCGTGGGTCGACATCAACTTCCGTTTTGCCCCGGACAAGACTCTGCAGCAGGCGCAGGACCACGTGCGCGAAGTTTTCAAGGGTTATGAGCTGGACTTCCAGGATCTGTCTCCGGCCGCCCGGCCCGGGCTCGATCGGCCCGCCGCGGCGCAGTTCGTCGCGGCCGTGGGTCAGGAACCGATGCCCAAGTACGGCTGGACGGATGTTGCTCGGTTCTCGGAGGCGGGGGTGCCGGCCGTGAATTTCGGTCCCGGGGACGCGCTTCTGGCTCACACGGATGACGAGCACGTCTTCGACGACGCAGTGCGCGAGTGCTACCGGGCGCTCGCGGAGTGGCTGGCCTAGTCACTTTTCCGCATGAGTGACGAAAGGGCCTCGGAAGCTCTCGGCTTCCGAGGCCCTTTCGCTGCGTTGATTTCCTGGTGTTCTCGTTTGATTCGACGACGACGACGCTCGGCCGGCTCAGCCGGTCTCGTCACCCGCCGCGGCCTCGTGGAGGGGCCGGGTCTTGCCGGAGGTGCGGTAGCTGAGCAAGCGTGAGAGCCTCCCCGCGAGGAACGTCAGAGCCGAGTTGATGATCATGAACACCACTGCGGCCAGCAGCAGAGTCTGCAGAATGTTGCCGTCACCGGAACCCAGTCGGCGCGCGGAAGCGAGCAGCTCGGGGTAGGTGATGATGTAACCCAGGGCGGTGTCCTTGAGGATCACCACGAACTGAGAGACGAGTGAGGGCAACATGGCCGTGAGTGCCTGGGGCAGCAGGATGCTCCGCAGCGCTTGGGATGGTGTGAGTCCCACGGCCAAACCGGCTTCCCTCTGGCCCTTGGGCAATTGGTAGACACCCGAGCGCACGAGCTCCGCGATGACCGAGCCGTTGTAGAGGATCAACGCGATGACCACGGCCCAGAACGGTGTGTTCGACGGCTGAATCAGCCCGGTGCGTGCCAGCCCCAGGTAGAAGAAAATCATCATGACCAGCACGGGTACCGCGCGGAAGAACTCAACCACCACGGTGGACACCGCACGCAGGATCCACACACTGGAGAGGCGTCCCAGGCCGAAGATCAAACCGAAAATGACGGATCCCACGACGGCCAGGGTCGCAGCTCTGAGGGTGTCGAGCAGGCCGGGAATGAAAAAGTTGCTCCAGGTGCGTTCGGTGAACAACGCAGTCCACTTCTCCGCATCCAGCTGACCCTGTTCTCCCAGTTTCTGAACCACCAGCCACACCAGGACTGCGACCACGAGCACGGCCACCACATTGAGGATCATGGTGACGCGCTTGGCCCGTGGACCTTGAACATCGAAGAGTACGGACGTGCTCATCGCTTCACCGCCAATTTCTGCGACAGCCACGTGGTCAACAGACCCACGGGTATCACGATGATCACGAATCCCAACGCCACGGTGAGGAACACCGCAATGATCACGTCCGGGCGGAACTCGATCATGGTTTTCATGAGCGCGGAAATCTCCGTGACGGACGCCGCCGCGGCCACCGTGGTGTTTTTGGTCAGCGCGATCAGGGTGTTACCCAGCGGTGTGATGGCCCCGCGCAGAGCCTGCGGGAAGATGATCAACCGGGCCGCCGGTAGGAAGCTCAGGCCGATCGCCCGAGCCGCTTCCGCCTGCCCCGCGGGAACGGTGTTGACCCCGGATCGAATGGCCTCGCACACGAACGCCGCGTGATAGATGCTCAGGCCGATCACGGCGTAGATGAAGAAGTTCTGGTTGAAGTCGTCGGTGAAACTGATGGTCAGTTGCGACCACACGCCCAGAACCAGGAACACCAGGATGATGGTCAGCGGAGTATTGCGGATCAGGGTCACGTAGGCGGCGCCCACGGCACGCATGGAGGCCGGCGGGCTGATGCGCATGAGCGCCAGGACACTGCCGAGCACCATGGAGCCGATCGCGGCCCAGAAGGTCAGTTGGATATTGACCCAAAAAGCACCCAGCACGTCGTACTGGGATAACAGTGAAGCGTAGTCACTGAGGTATTCGGACACGTTTTCCTCCCGTTGTACCCGGTGGGGTTCCGTAGGAATCTGTTGGGATCCCCACCGGGTGCGGGTCAGTCAATCGATCAGGCGCAAGCATCGGGAGTGGGCGGGTTCAAATCCTCGTTGTACTTGTAGTCAGCGCCCTCGGTGTTCTTGGTGACGGCTTCTTCCCACGCGCCGTCCTCAACCATCTTGGTGATCGCATCATTGATGGCCTGGCACTTGTCCGAGTCCTTGGGCAGGCCCACGCCGTACTTCTCTTCCGTGAACGGGTTGCCCACCACCTTGAACTTGCCGGAGTTGGCGTCCGTGGCGGCTAGGCCTGCCAGGATGATGTCATCGGTGGTGACGGCGTCCACGCCCCCGGAGCCCAGAATGGTCACGCAGTCCGCGTAGCCACCCTGTTCCACGAGGTTCACGGTGCCGGCGTACTGGTCCTTGATCTTCTGCGCGGAGGTCGAGCCGGTGACCGAGCAGAGGTTCTTACCCTCGAGGTCCTCGGGGCCCTTGATGTCCGTGTTGTCCTGGCTGACCAAAAGGTCCTGACCGGCCACGAAGTACGGCCCCGCGAACGCCACGGATTCCTTGCGCTTGTCGGTGATGGAATAGGTCGCGAAAATCATGTCGACCTGGTCGTTGGAGAGCATGTTCTCGCGATTGGCCGACGGTGATTCAACCCATTCGATCTGGTCCTCGGAGTAGCCCAGTTCCTTGGCGACGTACTTGGCTACGTCCACGTCGAAACCGGTGTATTCCTCGCCGTCCTTGAAACCCAGGCCGGGCTGGTCGTACTTGATGCCGATGCGGACCGACTCGCCGTCGCCGCCAGATGATTCCCCACCGCCGCCGTCGTCATTGCCACCGCACGCGGTCAGGGTCAGGGCTGTGGTTGCGGCCAGGGCCGCAAGGGTCATTGATTTTCCGTACTTCACGGGGTGCTCCTTTAATAGAGTGTGAGGTGCGCTGTGATCAGTGGTGCTGAGGCATCAGTGACCCAGAACCTTGCCGAGGAAGTCCTTGGCACGGTCACTGCGCGGATTGGTGAAAAACTCTTCCGGGGTGCTTTCTTCGACGATTGCGCCGTCCGCCATGAACACCACGCGGTCCGCCGCACGGCGGGCGAAGCCCATCTCGTGGGTGACCACGACCATGGTCATGCCGGCCTTGGCCAGAGAAACCATGGTGTCCAGGACCTCGTTGATCATCTCGGGGTCCAGCGCTGAGGTTGGTTCATCGAACAGCATGACCTTGGGGTCCATGGCCAGCGCCCGGGCAATGGCCACGCGCTGTTGCTGACCACCGGAGAGCTGGGCGGGCAGCTTGTGCGCCTGATTTCCCACTCCCACCCGGTTGAGCAGTTCCATGGCCCGTTCTTCGGCCTTTTTCTTGCTAGCTCCGCGCACGCGCATGGGGCCAAGGGTGACGTTCTGCAACACGGACTTGTGTGCGAACAGGTTGAAGGACTGGAAGACCATGCCCACGTCGGCGCGGAGTTTCGCGAGCGCGCGGCCTTCCTTGGGTAGAACCTTGCCATCCACGGTGATCTCACCGCTGTCAATGGCTTCCAAACGGTTGATGGCCCGGCACAGGGTGGACTTCCCGGAACCGGAGGGACCGATGACGATGACCACCTCGCCGGCGGAGACTTCCAGATTGATGTCCTTGAGTACGTGAAGGTCTCCGAAGTGCTTGTCCACGTGTGACAGTCGGACCAGGGGCTCTCCGGTGCGCGTTCCGGCCCCGGCGCCTGGATCGGTGTCGGTGGAGGCGGTTGAGTGTGACATGCAAGTAAAAGTAGTGCACGGATTGACCAAATGTGGTCTACAACACAAGACCGAATGTTAAAGTTCGGTTTCATTTTGATGGCGCGGTGCACGCCTGTGCGTGTCCCAGGCACCCCGTAGCCTGGAGCCATGACCATTCCCTCTGACTCCAGTCCAGATCAGGTTCCACCCGAGCGGTTCAAAGGTCCCGTGGTGCTGCGCCGTTCGGAAATGGCACGACGCACCTCTGATCAGCGGTTCTTGGATCAGCGCCCGGAAGTTCCGGGCGATTTCACGCGTACTGATCCGTGGCGGGTGCTGCGCATCCAAGCGGAGTTCGTGGAGGGGTTCGACGCCCTGGCAACACTGGGTCCCGCGGTCTCCGTCTTCGGTTCGGCGCGCACACCGCAGGAGCACCCGGAATACCGAACTGCTCGTGAGATCGGCCAGGCCCTCGGGCGCGCCGGTTACGCGGTCGTGACCGGCGGAGGCCCGGGAGTCATGGAGGCGGCCAACCGTGGTGCGGTGGACGTGGGCGCTCAATCGGTCGGGCTCGGGATCGAGCTGCCCCACGAGCAGCGGCTCAATGACTGGGTCGATCTGGGCATCAACTTCCGCTACTTCTTCGCCCGGAAGACCATGTTCGTGAAGTACACGCAGGGGTTCGTGGTGCTCCCGGGTGGTTTCGGCACCATGGACGAGCTCTTCGAAGCGCTCACGCTGGTGCAGACCGGTAAGGTCACGCGTTTCCCGGTGATCCTCATGGGCACGGCATTCTGGTCGCCGTTGGTTGCCTGGTTGGAGCAGATCGTGGCCCGGGACCTCAAGATCGCTCCCAATGATCTGGAACTTTTCCACGTCACGGACAGCGTGGAGCAGGCGGTGAACATCTTGATCGAGGCGCATGCGGCGTCCAACGGTTCCGGCGCATGAGCACTAAGTCCGTGGCCACAGCGCAACGATCTCGGGTAGGAACTTCGCTGCAACGCGCCTGGGAGATCACACCATGGTGGCTCGCGGTGGTACTCGTCTATGGACTGTCCAGGGTGTGGGGCTGGATCGTCTTCACGGTCGTGGGGCGTCAGCAGGGGCCCGGGCCCTGGGGCCAGGGTGCCATGGGCTATCTGCAGTTCGTGGACATCTGGGATTCGGACTGGTACCGCCGGATCTTCTCGGAGGGATACCCTGCCCAGATTCCCCGCGATGTCTTCGGTCACGCTGAGCAGAATCAGTGGGCCTTTTATCCAGTGCAGCCCTTCCTGGCCCGCGGCATCGATGCCGTCACGGGAACCGGGTGGGCACTCACGGCCGCCACGATCTCGCTGCTCGCGGGCTTCGGGGCGGCCCTGGTGCTCTACAAAATTTTCGACGGCGTTCCGGCTCTCCGCGAATCGCGCTGGGCCAACAACGTGGGCAAGGCGCCGCTGTGGGCGGTAGGAGTCTTCGCCTTCAACCCCGTGGCGCCGGTGCTTCAGACGCCGTACTCGGAGGCGTTGCACCTGCTGTTCTTGAGCCTGGCCATCCTGTCGGTGCTGCGAGACAAGGCCCTACCGGCCGGAGTGTTCACCGTACTCATGGCACTCACCCGGCCCACGGGAGTGGCCTTCGCCGCAGCCCTGGGCGTGTGGTGGCTGTGGCGCAGCGTGGTGAGTGTGCGGCGTCGTGAACGGAAGTGGTACCGATGCGCGGACCGCTGGCTCGTGGTGACCCTCATCGCGTGCGCCGCGGCCCTGAGCTGGCCCGCCATCGCGTGGGCCGTCACGGGGGAGCTCACCGCGTACACCGACACGGAAACGGCTTGGCGCGGTGACGACCGGGTGATCCCGATCCTGCCGTGGGTGGACCGGGGTGTGAATCTCTTCGGTCCGGTCGCCGGGGTTCTGGCCCCCGTAGTGCTGGTCGCCGCGGTAGTTCTGATGCTGCGATCCCGCGTGGTGAAGGAGGCCCTGCCGTTCTTCGCCCGGGTGTGGATCGCGGCGTACGGCGTATACCTCCTTTTGGTCCTTCATCCGCAGTCCTCCACGTTCCGACTGTTGCTCCCGTGGGCCCTGCTGGCCGGGCCGCTGGTCCATGTGTCCGATTCCAAGGCGTATCGAACGCTGCTCATCATTACCGGAGCCATCCTGCAGTTCGTGTGGGTGGGGTGGCTGTGGCACTGGAAACAGCTGCCCGGCGGCGGCGATTTCCCGCCGTAACGGCCCTGGTCGGCGGCTCCGAAGGTGGGGCTGGTCACGGCGGCCGGTCAGTGTTCGATAAGATGGAATCCGTAGGTACACACGAAGAGGAGTTCATATATGGCGGCCATGAAGCCTAGAACCGGTGACGGACCGATGGAAGTCACCAAGGAGGGGCGCAGCCTCATCATGCGAGTCCCCCTGGAAGGTGGCGGGCGCCTGGTGGTGGAGCTGAAGGCCAACGAAGCCACGGAGCTTCGCGAGTGCCTCGCCAAGGTGACCGAGTAACGGACGGTTCAACACCGCATCACATACCTCGAGGGTCCACACACGCATCGTGTGTGGACCCTCGAGGTATGTGGTGTTCGCTGCGGGTCAACTGAGTCCAGCCGAAGCCCGTTTCAACGGTGGCGCGGTGCAGATGCCGGCCCGTTGAGGGGTTAGGCCCGGGACCGACGATCAGCGGCGCACGGCCAGCAGCACGCCGGTACCGGTGGGAAGCAGGGTGCTCGCCAGACGGTCCTCGCCGCGCAGGGTACGTACCACGTCGCGCATGATCACAGTGTCCTCGTCGCGGTGGGCCGGTTGCGACACCCGGTCTTGGTGCAGAGCATCGTTGACGATCAACATGCCGCCGCGGCGCAGCAGCCGTGCACCCTCGATCACGTACTCGGCGGTGTTGGCGAGGTCCGCGTCCAGGAACACCATGTCGTAGGAGTTCTCGGTCAATCGCGGGAGCACCAGCGAGGCCGCACCGGAAATGGTGCGGGTCCGTTTGGTTTCGAAACCGGCCTCGCGGAAGGTATCACGCGCGGCACGCAAGGCACGGATGTCCGTGTCGATCGTGGTCAGCACGGAATTTGACGGCATACCGCGCAACAGCGACAGGCCGGAGACACCGGCACCCGTTCCTACCTCGACCACGGTGGCCGGGCGGGACGACGCCGCCAGGACCGTGAGCAGCGCCGCGGTCGCGGGGGTGACCGGGTCGAGTCGGAGGGCGAGGGAGCGCTCGCGGGCACGGTACGCGCTTTCGTCGTCCGTGGCGTAAGCCTCGCAATAGGCCCAGCTAGTGGTCTTATCCGTACTCATGGACGTTAGTGTGCCCTTCGCTGCTTCCCTGTGGTCTCGATCCGCGACAATCCTGCCCGTGCGGGTGATGATGGTTCAGCTTATCGCGGTCCCCGAGCCACGCGCGTACCCGGGACTCGACGGGTGGACCGGGCTGAAGAGCGCCGGGCCCATGGTGCGTAGGTCACCCAAGTGAGTCCAGGGTGCCGGGAGATTTTCCCGCGACCACCCAGAACCCTGTCAGCTTCACGGCACACAATAACAACGTCAAATCAACGATCCACCATGATGGTCCGGGAGGGGGAGACCTCACTGAGCACGCTGTATCGAAACCTCACTCGGACCCGTCGCATCCCCCAGCGCCGTACCGTGATGTTCGCGACCACCGTGGCCCTGTGCGTCACCGCAGCGTTGCTCATAGGCGTCGGGTGGTCGGTGGGTAACAAGCTGAACGGATCCGGTGCCGAAGACGCACCCCCGGCCGCGGCCGCCTGGAACGGTAGTCACGGCATGATCAAGACCACCACCGAAACGGACGCGCAGTCCCTGCGTGCCGAAGGGTGGACCCTGCCGTCCCTGGGATCGGAGGGCTACCAGGTCGAGTCCATGGTGCAAGGCGAAGTGGCCGGACAACCCATGGTGGCCATCACCCTGGTGAACGATCACCACCGAGTCCAGGTCATCGAACAACGCGGTGACGTGAACCCGGACAACCCCGTGGACGGTGCGACCGGCCTGCCCGTGAGCGCAGAGGGCCTGCATGAATCCGCCGTGGAAGGCACACAGCTGTGGGTCGTTCGTTCGGAACCGTGGCGCGCCGTGATGGCCCGAGACGATGTCGTGTACACGGTCATGACTGACGCATCCCCGTCCACGCTGTCGCGTACTCTTACCCTTGTAGCTGCGGAGGAACGAGGCCGCGTCGCGCTGCCGGGTTCCGAACCGGATGGTTTCGGCACCACGGTGCTGGACGGGCTGCGGGAAATTGTTGGGTAAACGCGGCGTTCACGTTCGCGTCATATGGCGTTGGTAGGTTCAGTAAGTGTTCGGCATTTCTGGCGGAGAAGCCATCCTCATCCTGGTGGTGGCCCTGGTGGTCATCGGGCCCGAGCGGCTGCCCGAATACGCCGAGAAACTCAAGGACCTGATCAAGTCCTTGAAGCGCTATGCGACCGGCGCCAAGGACGACCTCAGGGAAACTCTCGGCCCCGAATTCTCGGACGTGGACTGGCGCAAACTCGATCCACGGCAGTACGACCCCCGCGTCATCGTGCGCGAGGCCCTCATGGAGGACGACGAGCCCCAGATCCCCGGCTATCAAGCGGCATCGGTCGCGGCGCCCACGGTTCGCAGACTCGAACCGGGGGAGCGTGCCCCCTTCGACACGGAAGCCACGTGATCCGCACTCGCGCGTAAGTTTTCAGGACGAAAAGTCATGACAGAGACCCGGGGTCCGGCACAGCAGCCGGACCCCGGGTCTCTGTCTCGTTGTTCTCGGACGTCAGCCCCGCGGGGTGATCCCCAGACTGCGGCCGGCCAGATTACGACCCTGCTCGTCCAGTGCCTTGGCCACGGTCCAAAGGTGTTTGGCGGCCGGAGAATCCGGGTTCGCCCACACTGCGGGTTCGCCGCGATCGGCGGCCTCGCGCACGGTCACGTCCAGCGGAATCTCCCCGAGCAATGGCACGTCATAACCCAGGCGTTCGGTCAACGACGCCGCAATGGTCGCCCCGCCGCCCGCGCCGAACACTTCCATGCGCGTTCCGTCCGGTAGAACCATGGCGGACATGTTCTCGACCACGCCCGTGACCTTCTGATCGGTCTGCTGCGCCAGCGCGCCCGAGCGCTCGGCCACGGTCACCGCGGCGTGCTGCGGTGTGGACACCACCAGAACTCCCGAATTCGGCAGCAACTGACCCACCGAGATCGCAATGTCACCGGTGCCCGGGGGCAGATCCAGCAGCAAGTGATCGAGATCCCCGAAGTGTACGTCCGTGAGGAACTGCTCCACCGCACGGTGCAGCATGGGTCCGCGCCACGCAACGGGCTGGGAAGGGTCCACGAACATCCCGATCGAAATCACTTTGATCACGCCGCGGTTGGCCCGGCGCTGGGAGGCGCCCGGAGCGGCGTCGTCGAAGGGGATGGTGAGATCGGTGGGGACCTCCACCACGGGTGGCAGGATCATATCGCCCACGCGCGTGGGCGGCTGGGTGATGCCGAGCAGTCCCGGGACCGAGAAACCGTGGATGTCCGCGTCCACAATGCCCACCGTGCGGCCCATCGCAGCCAGCGCGGCGGCTATGTTCACGGTCACGCTCGATTTGCCCACACCACCCTTGCCGCTGGTCACGGCGTGAACGCGCGTGAGGTTGCGGGGGTCGGCGAACGGGTTGGACTTGCGGTGCCCGAGCTTCACCTGGAGTTCCTCGCGCTGGGCCGGGGTCATCACGCCCACCTCGACGGACACGTCCGTGACGCCGTCGACGGCGCTCAGGGCCTCGGTCACGTCCGTCTCGATCGTGCCCCGCATGGGGCACCCCGAGATCGTGAGGAGAATGGTGACCCGTGCAGTGGTGCCATCCAGGTGGGCGGACTGGACCATGCCCAGTTCGGTGATGGGCCGGCGAAGCTCCGGGTCGATGACCTTGTCGAGAGCCTTGCGCAGCAGGGGATCGAGTGATTGTGGATCGATGGGGGAGTTGGTCATGAATCCTTACCGTCCGCAGCGTTGGGCACCACGGGGATGGCCGTGGTCGGCGGCTGGTTCTTTTTCTTCTTCTTGCCCTGACCGGGTTCCTTCTTGGCCGACTTGGCCTCCTCCGGTTGCTCGCCCTGGTTATTGCCCTGGGCCTCCAAAATCTCCTCGAGCAGGGAACGCAATTCGGAACGAACGTAGTCTCGGGTGGCCACCTCACGTAGCGCGATGCGCAGAGAGGCGATCTCCCGGGTCAGGTACTCGGTGTCCGCCAGGTTCTGCTGGCCGCGCTTGCGATCCTCCTCTGCCACGACGCGGTCGCGGTCGTCCTGGCGGTTCTGGGCCAGCAGCAACAGCGGGGCGGCGTAGGAAGCCTGGAGGGAGAGCATCAACGTTAACAGGGTGTAGTTGAGCGCGCGCGGGTCGAACTGCATGCTCTCGGGTGCCAGGGTGTTCCACCCGAGCCACACGAACACGAAGATGGACATCCACAGCAGGAACTGCGGGGTGCCCATCCACCGGGCGAACGTCTCGGTCAGCTGACCGAAGGAATCCGGGTTCGGGCGGAATCGCTGGAAGAAGTTGGGGCGGTGCTCCCGGGGCTGGTCCAGTGGGACCGGGGCGTACTGGGAGGACAGATTGCGTTTGGGTTCACTCATACCGCTTACCCACCTTCCGGATCGGGGTGCCGTCGTCATAGGTGCGCCAGTCATCGGGCAGCAGCGCGTCGAGCACGTCGTCAATGGTCACAGCTCCCACGAGTCGATCGGCGTCGTTGACGATCGGCAGGATGGTGAGGTCGTAGGAGGCGAGTTCGCGAGCAACCTCTTCCAAGGAGGCCATGTCGGACACGGGCTCGATGGATCGGTCGATCAGGTTCCCGATGGCCTCGGGCGGGGGATAGCGCAGGAGTCGCTGGGTGTGCACGAAGCCCAGGTACTTACCCGTGGGGGTTTCCAGGGGCGGACGGCACACGAGCACCGCCGAGGCCGCGGCCGGGATGATTTCCTCCTGGCGGATGTGCGCCAGAGCCTCGGCCACCGTGGCTTCCGGTGACAGCACGATGGGCACCGGGGTCATGAGCGAACCGGCGGTGCCTTCTTCGTAGGTCCGCAGACGGCGCACGTCCTCGGCGTCCTCCGGTTCCATCATGGTGATGAACTTCTCGGCGTCCTCGGGTGGCAATTCGTTGAGGAGGTCGGCGGCGTCGTCCGGGTCCATTTCCTCAAGCAGCGTGACGGCACGCTCGTTCCCGAGGTTGGTCAGGATGAAAACCTGGTGCTCCTCGGGAAGCTCCTCCAGGACGTCCGCGAGGCGTTCGTCCTGCAGCTCGGCAGCGATCTCGAGCATGCGCTTCTCGGGCATGCCGCGCAGTTCGTCCGCGATGTCCGCCGCCTGGTCCTCTTCGTGCTGGGAAATCCACTGCGTAGCCGGTTGATGACCCGCGTTGGACGGATCGTCCGTGTCCTCCCAGTCCACGATCAACGTTTCACCCCGGCGGCGGATCAGGCCTCCGGCGCTGCTTGAGCGCCGGACGAACAGCTGGGTGATCTGCCAATCGCCGCGGTTACCCACCTGTTGCATGGCCATGTCCTCGACGGTCGCGGTGCCGGAACCGTCCAGCAGCACCACGGTGCGGTCGAAGAGCTCGCCCACAGCCAGCGTCTCCGCTCCGCGCTGCTCGAACCGGCGGAGATTCACCAGGCCGGTGCAGATGATCTGATCGGCGTCGATGCTGGTCACTCGCGTCATGGGTACGAACACGCGTTTCTTGCCGAGTACCTCCACCACAAGGCCCACCACAATGGGGCGGGCCATGGACTGACCGCGACCACCGGGGCGCAGGAGCACCACGAGGTCGCGCAATCGCCCCAGTCGGTCACCGAGCGGGTCGAAGACGTCCAGGCCGATCAATCGGGCCACGAAAATTTTGGAGAGGTTTGTGCTCACTGTCCCAGCCTAATGAACGGGGGCAGCTGAGCAGCATTCGCGCCGCTGAGATTCCGATGACAGGCCCCGGATGTTCACCGGTCGCGATGTTCCAGGGGTTTCCCTGCGGCCTCCTGGGAAACTACGCGAGAATGGGACGCATGAGTTATTCGTCCAGGGGCCCCATGACACTGTCCACCACCGCAGAGATCCCGCGCGGTGAAGCCATCGGCCGGTACACGAGCTATGCCGATGCGCAGAAGGCCGTGGATCACCTGGCCGACCAGCAGTTCGAGGTTGCCAAGATCTCGATCATCGGCAGCGATCTGAAGTCCGTCGAGCAGGTGACCGGTCGCCTGTCCTATCCCAAGGTGGCGCTCCAGGGTGCGCTCAACGGCGTGGTGTTCGGTGCGTTCTTCGGTCTGTTGATGTCGCTGTTGGGCGGCATGGATCTGGCCCAAGCGCTCTTGCTGCCCATCATCATGGGTGGTGCCTTCTGGATGCTCCTGGCCACCATCACCTACGCGATGCAGCGCGGTAAGCGTGACTTCACCTCGACCAACCGCATCGTGGCCGGAAGCTACGAAGTGATCGCGGCCCCGGAGGTCGCGGGAGAAGCCCGACATGTTCTGGGTGGACTCAATTTGCGACAGGCTCCGGGTTCCCGTCCGCAGCAGGGTAGCTGGAACCAACCCCCGCAGGGTCCCAACGGTCAGCGCGGCCAGTGGGGGCCGCAGGGTCAGTGGGGACCGCAGGGTCAGAACGGGGCACAGGGACGACCCGGACCGCAGGGCCCCAATATTCCGCAGGGATACTCCGGCCCGTACGGCGGTCAGCCGGGTCCTCACCAGCCGGGAACGCAGCAGGGTCAGCAGGGCTGGAATGCCGGGCCGGGCCAGCAGGGTGGCGCGCCGCAGCAGCAGGGCAGTCCGAATGCTCCCGCACCCCAGGCTCAGCAGGGACAACCCGCCTACGGTCAGCGCGTGCAGGGCCAGCCCCCGCAGCAGCCGGATTCCAATCGCTCCGCCAAGTTCCCCGACCTGCCGGACGGCCGTCCGCAGTACGGCATCCGCCTGGAACCGGAAACACCGGTGCAACCCCAGGGTGCGCCGCAGCATCCGGCCCAGAGCCAGAGCCAGAGCCAGAGCCAGAGCCAGAGCCCGAGCCAGAGCCAGAGCCAGAGCCAGAACCAAGCAGCGGCCCCCGGCCAGCCGGAGAACCGCCATCAGCCGCAGGATCCGAACCGGCCACAGCAGGGGTCATCGCCCGCCGGTGCCCCGTGGTCCAAGGGAGACCCAGGGGCCCGGGGTTCCAAGGACGCGGACGGGGATTCCGACCGCAGCTAGCTCCACGGCGATCGATGTCGAGGGGAGGGAGCCGGAAACGTCGACTCCTCGAAACACCCCTCCACCGAAGAACCGCGGTGGGTTACTCCTCGTGAGTGACCCACCGCGGTTCGTGTATGTCGGGTCCTCGGACCGCGTGACAGATCCGAGGAGTTCCGCTTATGCGTTGGCCGAGCGGTTCCAGATCCCCTGGATCCAGGTCTCCACGTCCTCGGGGGAACGCGGGAGGGCCTCGGAAAGGTTTTCGTTGCCGTTCTCGGTGATCAACACGTCGTCCTCGATGCGCACGCCCATGCCCCGGTACTCCTCTGGGATGGAAAGGTCCTCGGTCTTGAAGTACAGGCCGGGTTCGATCGTGAACACCATGCCGGGTTCGATGACCGCGTCCAGGTAGAGCTCACGCTTGGCCTGGGCGCAGTCATGCACGTCCAGACCCAGGTGGTGGCTCGTGCCGTGCGGCATCCAGCGACGGTGGTGCTGGCCGGCCTCGGACAGGGACACATCCGCCGATACCGGCAGCAGGCCCCATTCCTCGAGCCGCTGGGCCAGGACCTTCATGGCGGCCGCGTGCACGTCGCGGAACTTGTTGCCGGGCACGGCGATCTCGAAGGCGGCGTCGGCGGCGTCGAGCACGGCCTGATAGACCTTGCGCTGGATGTCCGTGTAGCTGCCGTCGACCGGCAGGGTGCGAGTGAGGTCCGCCGTGTAGAGCGACTCGGCCTCGACACCCGCGTCCACCAGGATCATCTCGCCGGGCTTGACCGACCCGTTGTTGCGGATCCAGTGCAGCACCGTGGCGTTGTTTCCCGACGCCGCGATGGTGTCGTAGCCCAGGTCGTTGCCTTCCAGCCGGGCGCGGGAGAAGAACGCGCCCTCGACCACGCGTTCGCCGCGCTCGCCACCGATCGCGCGGGGCAGGACCGCCACGATGTCCTCGAAGCCGCGAATCGTGGCGTCGACCGCGTGGCGCAGCTGACCGATCTCATAGTCGTCCTTGATGAGGCGCAGCTCGCTCAGCGCCTCCGTGAGGTTGGCGTCCTTGGCATCGGACTGTTCCAGGTCCACACCGGTGTTCAGGCGGGAGGTGTCCACCAGAGCGTCCATGTTCAGGTCCACGTCGCGCACCAAGCGGATGGTCATGCCGCCCAGGGCCGCGTTGCCGGCGTTGACCGTCACGGCGTCCTCAAGGCCCGAGAGGTCCTCGGTGGGCAGATCGAACTCATCGGAGAGCTGTTGCAGGGTGGGGCGCGGACCCACCCAGAACTCACCGTTCTTGGCGTCAGCGTAGAACTCGTCCGAGTCGCGGCCGGCCATCGGGTGGAAGTACAGGGTGGCGGTGTGGCCGCTGCCGTTATCGCCCTGGCCGTCCTCGGTGGGCTCCATGACCAGAACAGCTTCCGGCTCGTGGTCCACACCCATGCCGGTCACGTGCGCGAACGCAGAGTGCGGCCGGAAACGGTAATCGGTGTCGTTGGAACGCACCTTGGGAGCACCGGCCGGAATCACCAGACGCTCGCCGGGGAACAAACGAGACAGCTTGGCGCGGCGCGCGGCGGCGTATTCGGCGACCTCGGAACGGGCGGTGTTCGTGGTTTCGGGAGCGGCCCACCCGGACGCCATGAATTCACGGAAGGCATCCGTGTTAGGGCGCTGCGAGCGGTTGTCCACGCGCTGCTCGAGCGGCTGTTCCTCGCTGTCCTGGGACGCTGCGGACGGGGTGACGTGCTGGGAGCTTTCGCTCATGTACGTATTCATCTCCTTGGTGCGCTGTATCGCTGGAATCGTTGCTTCCATGGTGCCACGCGGGTCAAATGAGACGCTGCGGGTATCGTTGCCAGTGATGCGCATCGACCTCCACACCCACTCCATCGCGTCGGACGGGACCGAAACACCCGCCGACGTCGCTCGCTCGGCCAAGGCCGCCGGTCTGGACGTTTTCGCGTTGACCGATCACGACACCACCGCGGGCTGGCAAGAGGCCGGCGACACCGCCGTCGAACTGGGGCTGGCTTTCGTTCCTGGCATGGAAATCACGTGCACCACGTCCAATGGTGTGTCGGTGCACATGCTCAGTTACCTGCACGACCCCACCTACGAACCCTTGTGGAATGCGGTGGAGTCCTCTCGCTCCGGGCGGCTCAGCAGGGCCAAGCGCATGGTGGAGCTGCTCTCCGCCGACTACGACATCTCATGGGACGATGTCCTGCGCCACGTGGGGACGGACGCGACCGTGGGTCGCCCGCACATTGCGGACGCACTCGTGGAACTGGGCATCATCTCCAACCGTTCCGCGGCATTCTCCGACATCCTGTCGGGTCGTTCGCCGTACTACGTGCGGCACACGACCATGGACCCGGTGGAGGCCATCAAGCTCGTGCGCGCCGCCGGCGGTGTTCCGGTGTGTGCACACCCCATGGCTCCCACACGGGGCCGGATCCCCACGACCGCGGACTTCAACGCCATGATCGACGCCGGGTTGGCCGGCCTGGAAGTCGCCCACCGGGACAACCCGGACGAGACCCGGGCGATCCTCATGCAGATGGCGGCGGACCATGATCTGATAGTGACCGGTTCCAGCGACTACCACGGCAAGGGCAAACCGAATCTGCTGGGGGAGAACTCCACGTCCGTGCAGTCGCTGACCCGCATCAGTGAAGAGGCCACCTCGAGCGTCGAGGTGCGCTGGCCGTAAGTGCGACTCGGTACGGCGAACCGCTGGGGCGGAATACAGTGGCGTCTCAGCAGCGAGTGCGCAGCATCTAGCGGTCAGCGGCACGAGACGCGCCAGACGCGCCAGAGCGGCGTACGCCGGTCAAGCGGTTCAGGCCCAGGGCTACTCTGCCAGTCCGTGACGCCCACCGTACCGCGGTGACTCGGGTTCACTCCAACCACGCGTGAGTTCCGGATCCAGCGAGTAGACCGTGACCGCCAAGGGATGACAGTTGCCGACCGGGTCCTCGCTGTCCTCCCCGAACATCGGCGCGGAGAGATCGCCGCCGGGGCACGCGGACAGGGCCACCAGAAGATCCTGCTCGGCGAAGAACTCGGAGTAGTCGCCGGGTCGAGCGGGGCAGGTCTTCATGAAGTACTCGTCGCGCTCATTGAGTCCGGTGCACTGGAAGACGTTGAGCACGTCGTGCACGTCGAACTCGGTGAGCCCGAACGGCAGCACGGCGCGGGTCAGATTCGAGTGACAGTGGTAGTCGAAATCCGCGTTGTTGAGCATGCGTGAAACGTACGGATCGCAGCGTGTGCCCAGGGTGTCGTGGACGCGCCCGCCCTCACCGTCCACCCCGTAATCGGACAGTGTGTCGCCCACGATGGTGGCCATGGGTCGCAGGAACGGCAGTGTGGACCACAAACGATCGAACGTGCTGACATGGGCTGCCTGCAGCTGACGGGTGCGTGAGGCCCAGAACCGCTCGCGAGGATCATGCCGGTTCCACAGATTGAGGTCTCCCACCTGCGGGCCGTCCACCGTGGAGATCCGGCACACGTGACCCGCGGGGACTTCCCACGCGCGGCCCGAGCGAATCGGGACGGTCAGTTCGTTCACGACCGTGCGCCGACCGGTGTCCTGGCCGATCCGGCCGTAGAAGTCCCGGTCGACCTGCAATGCAGGTCCCTGATAGGCGGCTTCGGTCAGTCGGTGGTCCGGAGTAGCTGGCACGATGGCTGGCTCGCTTCGCTGCGTCGTGGGTGGAACGGCTCAAAGCCGGAACGGTACGTGCGCGACCGTAGCATCAGACCGTGTGCACGGGAGTATCGGGCAGGCGCTCCGACATGATCTCGACGGCCTCCGGGTTCACATCCACGCACACGAATTTGCGACCGAGGAGCTGGGCTGCCGCGCCGGTGGTTCCGGAACCGGCAAAGAAGTCCAGCACCCAGTCACCGGGTCGCGAGGACGCCGCGATGATGCGACGCAGAATTCCCACCGGTTTCTGCGTGGGGTAACCGGTCTTCTCCTTGCCGGTGGGGGAGACGATCGTGTGCCACCACACGTCGGTGGGAAGTTTGCCGCGGGCAGCCTTCTCCGGTCCGACCAGGCCCGGTGCCATGTACGGTTCCCGATCCACCTCGGCGGAATCGAAGTGGTACTTCTTGGGGTCCTTGACGTAGACCAGGATCGTGTCGTGTTTGGACGGCCACTTCCGAGTGGATTTACCACCGAAGTCGTAGGCCCAGATGATCTCGTTCAGGAAACTGTCCCGTCCGAACAGCGCATCCAACATGATCTTGGCATAGTGCACCTCGCGGTAGTCCAGGTGCAGATACAGCGTGCCGTCGTGGGTGAGCAATCGCCGCGCCTCGACCAGCCGCGGTTCCAGAAACGCGAGGTAGTCGGCGAACGAGTCGTCGTAGCGGCGCAACTGCCCCATGACGGTCTCGTAGGACCGGCCGGAGAACCCCACGCGATCGCCCTCGCCGTCCGCCACGGGGATGGACTTGGTGGTTCGGCGCACCTGCGCCCGGCCCGTGTTGAACGGCGGGTCCAGGTAGATCACGGTGAAGGACTCGTCCGGGAGCGTGCTCAGCACAGCCAAGTTGTCACCTTGAATGATGCAACTGTCCCCGTGGGGATCGAACCGGAACGAGTCCTTCTCCGTCAATTCGCGTTACTCCGCGCCGGGGTTGACCTGCTGGGCGCCACCCTGCTGCCCGTTGCCCTGGTTCTGGCCCTGATTCTGGCCGGAGGGACGACGGCGACGACGACGCCGCTTGCGGCCACCGTCCGTGGCCTCCACGGTCTTTTCGCGCTCGACCTTCTCACGCTGGGCGCGAGGCTGATCGTTCTCATCCTTGCGGGGCGCATCGGAGGAGTTTTCGCTGCGACCGCGACCACCGCGACCCCGACCACCCTGGCGGGTGCCCGACGAGCGGGAGTCGCCGCTGCGGCGTCGTGAATCCGAGCCCTCACGCGGGGAACGGGACTTCTTGCCGGGCTCGCCCAGGTCCTCGAGCGTCTCCGCGTCCAGACCCTCGTGGGTGCGCTGAGCCTTGGGCAGCCGACCCTTGGTGCCCTTGGGGATGTTGAGTTCGGTGAACAAGTGCTCGGAAGACGAATAGGTCTCCACGGGCTCCGGAACACCCAGCTCGAGGGCCTTGTCGATCAGACGCCAGCGGGGCACATCGTCCCAGTCGACGAAAGTGACGGCCGTACCCTTATTTCCCGCGCGGCCGGTGCGACCGGTGCGGTGCAGGTAGGTTTTCTCGTCCTCGGGGCACTGGAAGTTGATCACGTGCGTGACGTCTTCCACGTCGATACCGCGCGCGGCGACATCCGTGGCGACCAGGACGTCCACCTTGTTGTTACGGAACGCGCGCAGGGCCTGCTCACGAGCGCCCTGACCCAGGTCGCCGTGTAGCGGGGCTGCGGCGAAACCGCGGTGGATCAGCTCGTCGGCCAGCTTGGCGGCGGCGCGCTTGGTGCGCGTGAAGATGATCGAGCGACCGCGACCCTCGGCCTGCAGAATGCGCGCCACGACCTCGTCCTTGTCCAGGTGGTGGGCGCGGTAGATGACCTGGCGGATGTCCTTCTTGGTGCTTCCCTCATCCGGTGCGGCGGCACGGATGTGCATGGGGCGGGACATGTAACGGCGGGCCATGGCAACCACGGGGCCGGGCATGGTGGCCGAGAACAGCATGGTCTGGCGGACCTCGGGAACGGCGCTGAGCAGCTTCTCCACATCCGGGAGGAAGCCCAGGTCCAGCATCTCATCGGCCTCGTCCAGCACAACCAGGCCCACGTGGCTCAGATCCAGGTAGCGCTGACGGTTGAGGTCGATCAGACGACCCGGGGTGCCCACGACGACCTCTACGCCGCGCTTGAGCTCCTCGATCTGGGACTCGTAGGCGCGGCCACCGTAAATGGTGGCCACGCGGGCGTTGCGGGTCTTGGCGGCCACGGCCAGGTCGTTACCGACCTGAACGGCGAGTTCGCGAGTGGGGACCACGATCAGGGCCTGCGGGGCCCCGGGGTTCTTGAGCTTGTCCCAGCCGGCGTCATCGCGGCCGATCACGCGCTGCAGGGCGGGAATGCCGAAGCCCAGGGTCTTGCCGGTGCCGGTCTTGGCCTGTCCGATGATGTCCTGACCGGACAGTGCCACGGGCAGCGTCATGGACTGGATGGGGAACGGCGAGGTGATGCCGTGATTGGCCAGTGCATCCACGATGTCCTGGCGTACGCCGAAGTCCGCGAACGTCTGTGTTACTTCGGGTTCAGCGGTTTCGATGGCCTGGGTTCCGGCCTCGTCGGTGTCCGGGCCGTTGGGCTCGGTGGTTACGGTAATTTCGGTCACGATGGTCCTTTGTTTCGGGTACATCGCGGGGCCCGTCACCGGCGCACTCGTGACCGTCCCGTGAGGGGATGGGGGGCGAGAACGCCGGGGGCCGCCGCGCGGCGAAGTGGAAGCCGATCGTGAAACAAATGCAGATCCGGGGCTCACGGAGCGTTGCGGTCAGCAACCCTGCCGGGCCGACTCGGACTAGCGAAAAGTGAACGTTACGGTCTCAACCGACGACCGGTCATCCTGTCAACGTTTCCCAGTGTAACCGCCAGAAGCGGAAAGCACCGCCTCGTGAGTATGAGGCGGTGCTTTCACACGTTCGGCGGCCAGAGACTCTGCAGACCCGAAATCAGCTCTGCGGGAGCGGAGTGAAACCCACGTGACGTTTGGTCTCGGTGCCGGTTTCCACGTAACCGATCTTCTCGGAAGGAATGACCGTGGTTGTTCCCTTGGAGTCCTTCAAGACCAGGGGAGTGCCGGAGCTGAGGGCTTCGGTCACCTTGGCCTTGACCTCTTCGGCGGTCAGGTCTGCGTTGACCGTCAGTTCACGACCCACGTTCTGGATACCGATCTTGATGTCCACGTCGGTTTACCTCCTGCTTGGTTGAGGGGTGCAGCTCGCCCGGCGAGACTGACACCTGTGATTGAGAGCCAGTCTAGGAGTGGCCTACTTCCAATCCTCATCGAGGATGCTGATTCCGCCCCAGGCTAAACGGAACACTTGTTGTTGAGCTTCCTGCCGGGTGGCACTTTCCGGGTGCTGTGCCCAGTACACCGCCGCCGTCTGCACCATTTGCACCAGGCCTCGGCCGAGCATCGCGGCTTGGGTGTGGGGAATACCCACGTTCGGGCCGAGCACGGACGCGATGATGCCGGCAATGCCGTCGTAGAAGTTGTTGAGCCTGTCCGCGACCTCGGGGAACGCCAACAGGTCCGCGCTGAAGACCAAGCGGTGGGCCTGCGGTTGATGTTCCACGAACTCGAAATGGGTGTCGATCATGGACTCCACGCGGATTCGATTCACATCACTGGCCGCCAGTGAATGATCCAACTTGGCGGACAGGTCCACCAATGTGTACTCCACGAGCGCCAGATACAGCTCCCGCTTGCCCGGGAAGTGCTGGTACAGAACCGGCTTCGAGACGCCCGCGGCGGCTGCAATGTCGTCCATGGACGTGGTGTGGTATCCACCGTCCGCGAAGGCGTTCAGCGCGGTTGTGAGCAATTGATCGCGGCGGTCTTCCTTGGCCATCCGCGGCGCGCGAGAGTAGTTGGAGGTACCGGCGACTGTTTGTTCCGGTTGGCTATTAGGTTGCAGATTCATTGTGGTCCTCCTCGCGGCGGGAGCCCCCGCCTTGTGATTAGCCGACCGCGCGATTCTGCGCAGTAGTCGAGGGGGATTGATCCGCGGGGGGATTCTGCTGGGATTCGCGATGGGCGGGGGCACCCACCTCGATTCCGTACAGCGCTTCCAATCCGGTGAAGTATTCGTCAGCACGGCCCTGTGAGGCCAGTTGCTTTGCTCGAACGGTGGGAGTGTGCAACAGCGAGCGGACCATCCGGCGCAGGGCCATTTCGATCTGGTCCTCGGCGCCGGTGCAGCCGTGGTGGGAACGAACCTTTTCCATTTCGGCGTCCAGGACGGCCATGGTGTGCTTGCGCAGCGCGACGATCGCGTCGTCCATGGCGCGGGCGTTCTGGGCAGCCTCGAACTTCTGGGCGGCCTGGTTCACGATGTCGCTGGCGGCGGCCACGGACTCTCCGGTTTCATCGGGGGCGGCCACGCGGACGGACTCGAGGGTGATGAGTTCCACGTGCGGCAGGTCTGCAATGGCGGGGTCGAAGTCGCGGGTCAGGGCCAGGTCCACCACGGTGCGGGGGCCTCCCGGGAACGACGACGCGGACATGGGGGAAGATCCTCCCGAGCAGCCGATGATCACGTCCGCGCGGCGCAGGGCCGCGGGCAGCTCGGCGTCCGAGACGGGGCTTCCACCGCGCTGGTCAGTGAATTGTTCGGCGCGGCCGGATCCGGAATACACCTCGATGTCCGCGCAACCACGATCGCGCAGGGCCGCCATAGTGGCTCCCGCGTACGCACCGGTTCCGAAGACCAGGGCGCGGCGCTCGGGCCACGAGCGGGCGGTGATGTCATCGGCGAGATCCAGGGCCACGGAGACTATGGAGCGGCCCCGTTCACCGAGCTCGGTGCGCGAACCCACTTCGCGGGCCGTGCGGGCGGCGGACTCGAACAACTGCACGAGATGACCGGAAACGGTCCCGGACTGCTGGGCCTGGTTCAACGCACGCCGGACCTGACCGGTGATTTCGCGTTCGCCCACAACGGCCGATTCCAGTCCTGAGACCACAGTGAACAGGTGCTGGGGGACCTCAACCCCGGTGAACGCGTCCATGGTTTCCAGAACGAACCGTTCGTCCAAGCCTGCTCGTTGGGCAATGCGCTCCACGATTTCCTGCTGGGCGCGGGCCACCTGACCCGCGGGGTCTCCGTGCTGGTCGGTCTTGAGCTCACCGTAGAGCTCCAGCCGGTTGCACGTGGACAACGTCACGGCGCCGTTCAAGGCGCCTTCGGAGACCGCTTCTTCAGCCACGCCCAGGGCACCGGTACTGAGCCGTGCGACCGTGTTGAGGTCGACGGAGCGGTGCGAGGCGACAAGACAGAAAAGGACCACAATCCAGCCATTCTAGACGAATTCTTCTGGTGCTCTCAGCATAACCATGCCGTAGGCGACTTGCCCGGACGTGGACAGGTCGTCAATAAAACTCCCATGTTTCCTTGGCACAATGGGAGGCACTATGGCTTCCCAGGACTTCAGCGCCGCCGCGCCCAGCGACCCCGCACACCGTACCGACTCCACCGAGCAGCAGTCTTGGGATCAACGCATCGCAGCATTGAGCTCGGATCACCCGCTCAAGCGTGACGAGGTCGCCAACTCCGCGTTGATCCGCACGCTGCGTGGCTTGGGCGCGCCCCACACCCCGGTGTGGTTCATGCGTCAGGCGGGGCGCTCGCTGCCCGAGTACCGCGAGGCTCGTGAAGGCACCGGCATGTTGGAAGCGTGCCTCACCCCCGAGCTCGCTGCCGAGATCACCGTGCAGCCGGTGCGTCGCCACAAGGTGGACGCGGGCATCTTCTTCTCGGACATCGTGGTCCCCATGAAGCTGGCTGGCGTGGGCGTGGATATCGTGGCCGGTCGCGGTCCCGTCCTGGACCAGCCCGTACGCACCGCCGCCGACGTCGCGGCCTTGCCCGAACTTCCCGACGCCGCTCTCGACCCCATTCGCGAGGCCGTCTCCCGCACCGTGGACCTGTTGGGTGACACCCCTTTGATTGGTTTCGCCGGCGCACCGTTCACGATCGCTGCCTACGCCGTAGAGGGTGGCCCGTCCCGGGATCACCTGCGTCCGCGCACCATGATGCACGCGGACCCCCAGGCCTGGGATGCCCTGGCCCAGTGGGCGGCCCGGACCTCCGGTGCATTCCTGCGAGCTCAGGTCCAGGCCGGTGCCTCAGCGGTGCAGCTCTTCGACTCGTGGGCCGGTTCGCTCTCGCTCGCCGATTACCTCGAACACGTGCAGCGTCACTCGGCGGATGCACTGGCCGCCGTGGCCGATCTGGGAGTGCCGCGCATCCACTTCGGCACCGGTACGGGTGAGTTGTTGGCCGCCATGCGTGACGCAGGAGCGGACGCCGTGGGTGTCGACTACCGCATCCCCTTGGACACCGCCGTGGAACGGGTCGGAAAGCGTACGGTGGTACAAGGCAATATCGACCCCGCGTTACTGGCTGCCCCTCGATCGGTGTTGCACGAACACGCTCGCGACGTTCTGCGCCGCGGCCAGAGCGCGCTCGCACACGTGGTGAACCTGGGTCACGGCGTTCCTCCGGAAACCGACCCCGAGGTACTGACCGACCTGGTGGCCTTCATTCACAAGGAGACGCAGTGACAACTTCGCCAGGTGCAACGGCCGCTACCGGTACTCGGCGTAAGGCCCGCACGGCCCTGGTCGTGGGTGGTGGCGTTGCCGGTTTGACGGCGGCCAGAGATTTGGCCGCCGCGGGCTTGCGCGTCACGCTGGTCGAAGCCGACGATCACTTCGGCGGTGCCGTGGGCGCCCACGAGGTCGCCGGGCTGGTCCTGGACTCGGGAGCGGAGTCGTTTGCGACCCGTTCGAACGCCGTCCCGCAGCTGCTCGAAGACTTGAACCTCAGTGACCGCGTGGTCAGCCCCAATCCGGCAGGCTCGTGGTTGTACCTTCCCGAAGGTGCGATGCCCGCGCCCAACACCGGCGTGCTGGGCATTCCCGCCGACCCCGCGGCGTCGTCGTTGCGACCCGCCCTGGGACGCTCCGGAATCGCCCGCGCGCGGATGGACCGGATGCTGCCCGCTTCGGTGGGGGCGGGGGAAAAATCGCTGGGCTCGTTGGTGCGCGCCCGTCTGGGTGCCCGTGTGCTCGAGCGGCTGGTCACCCCGTTCGTGTCCGGCGTGTACTCGACCCACCCAGATGAACTCGACGTCGACGCCGTCGCCCCCGGTCTGCGCGCCGGTCTCCGCGAGCACGGCAGCCTGTGCGCAGCCGCCGGAGCGCTGCGTGCCAAGAGTCCGGCCGGTGCGAATGTGGCCAGTCTGGACGGCGGCATGAACCAGCTCAGCGAGCGGTTGGTGCGCGACGTGGAATCCCGCGGCGTCAAGATCGTCACCGACTACGACGTGATCGCGCTCGACCGCGATCCCCGCCGCCCCGGCTGGATGGTCATTCAGCGTCAGCCACAGAACGGCGATAAGACTGCCGTGGCGCGCGGTGAGCTCCTGGTCATGGCCGCGGACGGCCCCACCACGGTGCGACTCATGGGCGGTCACCTGCCCGATTCGCAGCGTTACTCTCCGAAGCCCGGGCCGCGCGTTGCCCTGGCCACGCTGGTGTTGGACTGCCCCGATCTCGACGGCGCCCCGCGCGGCACCGGGCTGCTGGTCAGCTCGGACGTGGAAGAGGTGCGCGCCAAGGCGCTGACGCACTCGAGCGCCAAGTGGGCGTGGGTTCAGCGCGAGGCCGGAGAACACCGGCACGTTTTGCGGCTGTCCTACGGGCGTGCTGACGCCGGTTCCGACACGGTCCCACCCGAGGTCGCGTTGCCCGACGGGCACCTGATTTCACTGGCCATCAGCGACGCGCGCACCCTCATGGGAGTGCACATCGGGCCCGAACAACTGGTCGGAGCGGACGTGGTGCGTTGGCACACGGCCCTTCCACGCACGGACGTGGGCCACAGCAAGCGCGTCAACGATTTCCGCCGAGCCATCAAGGACGTCCCGAACGTGATTGCCGTGGGCGCGTGGCTGTCCGGTACCGGACTGGCCGCGGTGGTGGCCGACACACGCCAGCAGGTTGCGAAACTGCTGCGCAACCACGGGTACGAAACACCCGCACAGCGGGACTGAAACTTCAGCCATGACACGAGCATCGAAAGGACACACACGATGAGTGAGCACGTACACGCAGCACAGCAATCCGCCGTCGAGACGGAGGAAACGACCGAGGAGAAGCTGTACTGGGCTGTTTACACCGTGCTGGAGCGAACCGGGGACCGCACCCCGGACGCCGATTCCGAGGTCAACCAGGCCGAATTCGATCGTCTGGTCCAGGAACTGTCCGGTGACAACGTGACCGTGCGCGGCGTGTACGACGTCTCCGGCATGCGTGACAACGCCGACCTCATGGTGTGGTTGACCGGTGATCAACCCGACGTGCTGCAGGAGGCCGTGCGCAAGATCCGCCGCCAGCCGCTGCTGGGTGGCACCCGCCAGGTCTGGAACGCGATGGGTGTGCACCGCGACGCAGAATTCACCCGCAACCACGCGCCGTCGTACGCGCGCGGCATTGCCCCCGAGAAATGGGTGTGCGTGTACCCGTTCGTGCGCTCCTACGAGTGGTACTACATGAACTCCGAGCGCCGCGCCGAAATGCTCAAGAACCACGGCATGAAGGCTCGCGACTACCCGCAGGTACTCGCCAACACCATTGCGTGCTTCGGGCTCAATGACTTCGAATGGCTGCTGGCCCTGGAAGCGCCCGAGCTCGTGGACCTGGTCGACGTCATGCGCGAGTTCCGCAACACCGAAGCGCGCCTGCACGTGCGCGAGGAGATCCCGTTCTACACGGGCCGCCGGATCGAAACCAGTGAGATCGCCGAGGTGCTGCGCTAAGCATGGCACCCGTCGAACAACAGGTCAGCAATCCTCTCAGTACCGCCCGCGCCGCGGAACCCCGGCACTTCGACGCCGTGATCCTCTCGTCCTTCGGTGGTCCCGAGGGCCAGGACGACGTGATTCCGTTCCTGCGCAACGTCACTCGTGGGCGCGGCATCCCGGATGAGCGCCTCGAGGAAGTCGCCACCCACTATCGCGCCAACGGGGGAGTGAGCCCCATCAACGCCCAGAACCGTGCGCTGCGCGATGCCTTGGAAACGGAACTGCGCGATCGCGGCGTGGACGTGCCCCTGCTGTGGGCCAACCGCAACTGGGACCCCTATGTGGCCGATGTGCTCACGGAGTGCAACGACCGCGGTTACCGGGACCTGTTGGTCCTGGCCACCAGCGCGTTCTCCGGATACTCGAGCTGCCGCCAGTACCGTGAGGACTACGGCATGGGGCTGGAAGAACTCGGTCTGGCGGACACGTTGCACGTGGAGAAGGTGCGCCCGTACTTCGACGAGGTGGGGTTCCTGACCCCCTCGGTGGAAGGTCTGCGGGACGCCCTGGCCAAGCTGCGCGAACGCACGGCGGAGGGCCCTTTGGAGGTGCTCTTCACGACCCACTCGGTTCCGGACACCGATGCCTATGCTTCAGGTTCTGAACGCATCGAGTTCGAGGAGAACTCCGCGTACGTGGCCCAGCACCTGGCCGCTTCACGTTGGATCGTGGATCAACTCGGCGGCGCCATGGACGGCGTGAACTGGCAACTCGTTTATCAGTCCCGCTCCGGCCCGCCGCAGATCCCGTGGCTCGAACCGGACATCTGCGACGTGATCGAGACTCTTCCCGAATCCGGTGTGCAGGGCGTGGCCGTGGTGCCCGTGGGCTTCGTGTCCGATCACATGGAGGTCATCTGGGACCTCGACACCGAGGCCAAGGACGCCGCGGCAGAGGCCGGTATCGAATTCGAACGCGTGGCCACCGCTGGAACGCACCCTGCCTTCGTGGGGGCGCTCGCGGACGCCATCGAACAGCGGCTCGGGACCGAGACGGCTCCGCCGCGTGTCTCGGCGTGCGGGCAGGGAACGTGGTTCGACAACTGCCCCGCGGACTGCTGCACCAAGATCCTGCGCGGCCAGACCGAACCCCGGCCGACCGTGGCACAGACCCCGCTGGACCAGCCCATTGCCGTGGCCATGGACGAGCAGGGCGAGGTGATCTACCGGTGAGCGAAAAAACCTTCAGGGTCGGAACGCGTGGTTCCCAGCTGGCGATGACGCAGACCGGTTACGCGGCGGATGCCGTGGGTGCTGCTGCCGACCTAACGCCCGAGCTGATCACCGTGCGCACCGAGGGTGATGTGCTCACGGGGCCGCTGTCCCAGATGGGCGGCACCGGGGTCTTCGCGACCGCCCTGCGTGCGCGATTGCTGGACCGTGACGTGGACCTGGCGGTGCACTCGCTCAAGGATCTGCCGACCGCACCGGTCCAAGGCCTGGTCATTGCCGCCCTGCCGGAACGTGAGGATCCCCGGGATGCCCTGTGCGCCCGCGACGGTCTCACGCTGGACGAACTTCCGCAGGGTGCGGCCGTGGGTACGGGTTCACCGCGCCGCGTGGCCCAGCTGCGTGCACTGCGCCCCGATCTGAAGATCGTGGACATTCGCGGCAACGTGGGAACCCGCCTCAACCGGGTGGCCCCGGGCGACCTGGATGCGGTGGTGCTGGCGGCGTCGGGCCTGAAGCGTTTGGGCCTGGAAGGTCGGATCACCGAGTACCTGGACCCCGAGCGAATGCTGCCGGCACCGGGGCAAGGCGCGCTCGCGCTCGAGGTCTCGAGTGAACTCCCCGAGGATTCACCGCTGGGCCGCGGTCTGGCCGCCGTGGATGACCTGCCTACGCGCCTGGCGGTCACCGCCGAACGTTCCGTGCTGGCCCGGCTCGAGGCCGGTTGCGCCGCGCCCGTGGGAACTTTCGGCCGCATGGTCGACGGCGATCTGCACCTTGACGTGGTGGTCGCCAACCCTGACGGCACCGAGGTCATGCGTCGCTCGGAAGCTACCGATGAACTCTCCGTGGAGGCCGCCGCAGCCCTGGGCGTGCGGATCGCCGACGAACTTCTGGCCGACGGCGCCGATCGATTGGCGCGGTTGACCCTGTGATATCCCGCGTGTTGGTCACTCGCGGTCCCGCCGTGTCCCGTGAACTCACGGGGCTGCTGCGGGACCGCGGGTACGACGTACGCGTGGCACCTTTGCTCGAGGCGCAGTTGCCCGAGGACACCGCTGCCCTGCGGGCCGTGTTGGATCTCGCCGCTGGCCCTGAGGTTCCCACATGGCTCACCGTCACCTCCGCGAACACGGTGTGGGCGCTCGCGGCCATCGCCGACAATTCCGACTGGGGTGCCGCTCTGGACCGAGCGCGCGCGAGCACACCGAAACTCTCCGTTGCAGCGGTTGGCCGCGCCACGGCGTCGGCGTTACGACAGGTTGGAATCGGCGTGGACTTCACCCCGTCGCACGAACAGAGCGCGGCCGGAATGCTGGCCGAATGGCCCACCGCACGCGCCTCCGCGGGGGAAGTCGCGCTGGTGCCCGCGTCCGAACTGGCGTCGTCGGCCCTTGCGGATGCACTGGCCGAGCGCGGCTATGACGTAACGACCGCCGTCGCCTATCGCATGGTGCCCGCACCGGCCGCCGAGCCTTTACAGCCAGACGCTCCGCTCGGTGACGATCCGGCCGTGCTCGACGCCGACGCCGCTCGCGACCAGTGTGCGCGCGGCGAGTTCCGCGCCGTGGTGGCCACGGCGCCGTCGCGCGTTGCTGCCCTGTTGGACGGCCTGGCGCCTCCGCCCGGGGGGACGAGGTGGGTGGCGATCGGCGAACCCACCGCCGCCGCGCTGCGACAGCGCGGCCTCACGCCCGTTGTGGCCGAGGATCCGAGTCCGGCGGCCCTGGCTGTGGCCGTGGATCGCGCCCTGGAAGATTTGTTCAAGACCACTAGTTCGACCGAGGAGAAATCATCGTGAGCTCACACGCACCGTTGTACGACCTGGTGTCACGCCCGCGCAGGCTCCGCACCAATCCGGCCATGCGCCGCTTTGCCGCGGAGAACCGCGTGCACCCTGAGGAACTGATCCTGCCTGCGTTCGTCAAGGAAGGCATTTCCAAACCCGTGGAGATCCAGTCCATGTCCGGCGTGGTTCAGCACACCGTGGACTCGCTCAAGCAGGCTGCGGCCGAGGCCGTGGAGCTGGGGTTGGGCGGCATCATGCTGTTCGGCATCCCCGAGACCCGCGACGCCGTGGGATCCGCCTCACTCGAGGAGGACGGGATCCTGAACCACGCGATCGCCCAGGTCCGCGCCGAGGTGGGCGATGACATCGTGGTCATGTCCGACCTGTGCCTGGACGAGTTCACCGACCACGGTCACTGCGGTGTGCTGGACGATGACGGCGTGGTCGACAATGACGAAACGCTGCGGATCTACGCCGAAATGGGCGTGGCCCAGGCGCAGGCCGGAGCCCACATGGTGGGCCCGTCCGGCATGATGGACGGCCAGGTGGGCGTGATCCGCGCGGCACTGGATTCCGCCGGCTACCAGGATGTCTCGGTGCTGGCGTACTCCGCCAAGTACAACTCGGCGTTCTACGGTCCGTTCCGCGAGGCCGTGGATTCGGCGCTCACGGGTGATCGTAAGACCTATCAGATGGACCCGTCGAACCGTCGCGAGGCGCTGCACGAGCTGCAACTGGACCTGGACGAGGGCGCGGACATGGTCATGGTCAAGCCGGCCATGAGCTACCTGGACATCCTGCGGGATGTGGCCGAGGTGTCCCCGGTGCCCGTGTCCGCGTACCAGATCTCCGGTGAGTACGCGATGATCGAGGCCGCAGCGGGTAACGGCTGGATCGACCGCGACGCAGCGGTCAAGGAGTCCGTGCTGTCCATCAAGCGCGCGGGAGCCAATTCAATTTTGACGTACTACGCCGCCGAACTGGCGCGCTGGTACCGCCAGGACAACGGGAACTAAATCAGACTGCCGCCGCGCGTGCCCCCAACCGGCCGCGGCACACACGACCGGGAAGATCCCCGGTGGAAGGAACCAAGTGATCTCATGAGTGTCTCCCAAGAACTGTTCGACCGTGCTCAACGCGTGATGCCCGGCGGCGTGAACTCCCCGGTGCGCGCCTTCAACTCCGTGGGCGGTACCCCTCCGTTCATCTCCGCAGCCAAGGGTCCGTACCTGACCGATGTGGACGGTCGCGAATACGTGGACCTCGTGGGTTCGTGGGGTCCGGCACTGCTGGGCCACGCGCACCCCGTGGTGTTGGAATCGGTGCACGAGGCTGTGGAGCGCGGCCTGTCCTTCGGTGCCACGACTCGCGGCGAGACCGAACTGGCCGAGCTGCTGGTCGATCGTGTGGGCCCGGTGGAGGAGATCCGCATGGTCTCCACGGGCACCGAGGCCACCATGACCGCTTTGCGCCTGGCCCGCGGTTTCACCGGCCGCGACCTGGTCATCAAGTTCGCCGGTTGCTACCACGGTCACGTGGACTCGCTGCTGGCCGAGGCCGGTTCCGGCGTGGCCACCCTGGCCCTGCCGGGCTCGGCGGGCGTGACCGAAGCGACGTCATCCCAGACGCTGGTGCTGCCGTACAACGATGTCACCGCCTTGGAACAGGCCTTCGCGGATCACCCGGGCGAGATCGCCGCGGTGATCACGGAGGCAGCGCCCTGCAACATGGGCGTGGTGACCCCGGAGAACAACTTCAACGCCGAGATCCGCCGCGTGACCCAGGAACACGGCGCGCTCATGATCCTGGACGAGGTGCTCACCGGGTTCCGCGTGCACGAGGCCGGTTACTGGGGTCTCACTAACGAGGCAGAGGGCGGCTGGACCCCCGACCTGTTCACGTTCGGCAAGGTGATTGGCGGCGGCCTGCCCACCGCGGCACTCGGTGGCCGCGCGGACGTCATGAACTACCTGGCTCCGACCGGTCCGGTGTACCAGGCGGGCACACTGTCCGGTAACCCGATCGCCATGGCGGCCGGCCTGGCCACGCTCAAGTGTGCCGATCGCATTGCCTACCAGACGATCGATCGCCGCTCCGAGCAGCTGCGTGACGCCGTGCGCTCGGCACTGGACACCGCTGGCGTGAACTACTCGATCCAGGAGGCGGGCAACCTCTTCTCGATCGCGTTCGGCACTCGCGACACCGGCGTGCACAATTACGCGGACGCCAAGGCACAGGAAACCTTCCGCTACACCCCGTTCTTCCACGCGATGCTGGACGCGGGCGTGTACCTGCCGCCCTCGGTCTTCGAGGCGTGGTTCCTGTCCGCAGCCCACGATGACTCGGCCATGGACCGGATCATCTCCGCACTGCCCGCCGCCGCTCAGGCCGCTGCGGAGGCCCAGCCCGAGCGGGGCTGATTCCGTTTCTGCGGGATGCGGGCCATTTGGTGCGGGTTTACTCCACGGTAGACCGGTTTACCGTGCAGTAAGACCGCATCAAAAGGTGGTTGGCTCCCACGACGGCGACGGCGCCGCGTCCCTTGCCGGGGCGCGGCGCCGTCGTTCTTTCTGGACACTGGGCGGGTTTGGCTTCAACATTCGGTCAAACTCGGTGGTGGACCGGCCAGGTGCCTTCCACCACGGCGTCCGGGTCGCGGCGTCGGAAATACTCCTGCAGTGACGCCGCCTGCTCAGCGGCCCATCCGATTTGGGCCCTGTGGAGTTCGCTCGCCGTGGCCTGCAGTTCGGCGAATTTCTCAGCCATGGCCGCGGCTAATCGTTCGGTGGCCAGGGCATCTGCGGCGGAGGTGTGAGCGGCGTCGAGCACCACGCCGTACTCCTCGCACAAGGCCCCCAGCGTGCGCTTGCCCTTTCGGAATTTGTGCACCTGCTTGTTCAGGATGAACGGGTCGAGCACGGGAAACGGCTCCACCCAGGGCACGCCGTGTCGCTCGCCCTCGCGAGCCAGGACCGTCAGGTCGTAGGCGGCATTGAAGGCGAGTACCGGGGTGCCTTGCCCCCACAGTTCGGCCAGAACGGCGGTCAATTCGGTGACGACGGCGCTCGCGGCCTGTCCCTCGGCCCGCGCCTTCTCGGTGCTGATCCCGTGGACCGCGGCGGCGGCCTCCGGGATCTCGACGCCGGGATCGGCGAGCCATTCCCACTCGCTGACGACGGCGCCGTCGGGAGCCACTAGGACGACCGACGCTGTGACGATGCGGGCGGTCTGTGGATCGCGGCCGGTAGTTTCCAGGTCGAAGCACGCCCTGGGGAGTGCGGTCCAGGGCGTCGTGGGATCGACCGGTGCGGGCTCAGCACCTGTGCCCTCCGGCACTGCAAAAGCTTTGGTTCCGGGCTCACTGTCTGCCGGAATGTGGACCGTCGGTCGGGCGGGTGCGGCGGGAGGTGCCTGGGGCGTCGAAAGTGCGGGACCTTCCGCGACGTCGAACAGCGTGTCCTGTGTGGGATCTTCGGCGGATTTCTGGGAATCGGTGGCTTGCGCGGTGTCGGGGACGTCGAAGAGAGCCGGCTGATCGTGCGGCGAGTGCTGCTGCGGGGAAGGCATGGTGTTTACGCTACCGGCTCCGTCCGTCGGTGTCGTTATGCGTGTCCGCCGGGCGTGATGTGATGGGACCATGCAGACGCAGCATGAGACCCCCTGGCGGATCCTTCCGCCGCGCTCCGTCACGGGGAGTGGCCGGACGTTCACTCCGGATGCCCATCAGCGGGCCGTGACCGAGCTGGAACCGGGACACGGCCCGGTGCTGGTGTTGGGGGCGCCGGGTACGGGTCGTTCGAGCACGCTCGTGGAGTTCGTGGTGCGGCGTTTGGCCGCGGCCGCGGATCCGCAATCGATGCTGGTGCTTGCACCCACGCGAACTCAGGCCGCCGAGCTGCGCGATGCGATCAGCCAGCGCGCGGCAGCCACCATCAGCACGCCGCTCGTGCGGGCCTGGCAGGCTTACGCCTTCGACCTGTTGCGCCGAGCCCACGCGCAAGGTCTGCTCCCCGGTGTCATGGAGCCCCCCGTCTTGCTGTCGGGTCCGGAACAGGATGCGTTCATCGCGGACATGATGCGCGGACACACCGCGGGGCACGGGACAGGAATGGTGTGGCCAGCGGACCTGGACCGCGCGTTGCAGACGCGGGGTTTCAGGGGACAACTGCGCGAACTGTTCGACCGCATGAACGAATACCGCATGCCGCCGGAGCGGCTCTCATCATGGGCCGAGCCGCTGGGCCACCCGGAATGGCGCACGGCAGCGGCGTTTCGTGCCGAGTACCAGCAAGTGCGTGCGCTGCGCATGCCCAACGCCTTCGACCCGTCCGAGCTCGTGGACCGTGCCGCCAGGGTGTTGGAGGAGAACTCCGAGTTCCTCGCGGAGGAACGAGCGCGCCTCGGTGTCGTTCTGGTGGACGATCTGCAGGAGGCAACGCCCTCGGTCTACCGCTTGATCGGAGTACTGACCCGCGGGGCGGATGCCATCTATACGGCTAACCCGGATACGACCGTCCAAGGATTCCGTGGCGCGCGCCCGGACCTGCTGCGTACTCTGCAGGACCGCGTGGGTACGGAGCGGTACCCGCTACGTCGGATGTCATTGGACCTCACTCATCGACTCCCATCGGACGTCAATCAAGCCTGGCAACGCGTTGCCCGAGCGATTTCAGTCGTGGCCGGAGCCCGGATCAACCGAGCGCCGGAGTCCTCCGTAGAGAACACGGGCTCGATGCGCGCGGTGGTCTTCGACTCGCCCACGGCTCAGGCCCGATGGTGTGCCGATCACTTCCTGCGGCTCCACGTGCTGGAAGGGGTGCCGTACCGGGAGATGGCAGTGATCGTGCGCAGCGGTTCGCAGTTGTCGTCGTTGACCCGGCAGCTGTCTTCGCTCGGGGTCCCCACCACCTCTTCCGCGGCCGAAACGCCCTTGCGCGAGGAACCGGCCGTGATTCCGCTGCTCAACGCACTACGGCTCTTGCTGGACTCCCAAGGGAAGCCCTCCGGCCCCGATGGAGCTGAGACCCGCGAAACCGCCATCAATGACGAAGAACCGCGGTTGTTGACCGCGGAGGCCGCGGTCGCTCTGTTGACGTCCCGGTTGGGAGGGGCTTCGCCCATGGATGTGCGTCGCATCCGGCAGCGACTGCGTGTCTACGAACTCAGCACCGGCGGCGGACGCACCAGTGACACACTGCTGGTTGAAGCCTTGACTGACGGTGTGCTGCTGGAGGCCGCCGGGGTCCGGTCGGGCCCGGCTCACCGCATCGCGGACATGTTGCACGCGGGGCAGGAGGCTTTGGCCACCCCCGGTGCCACCGCCGAATCGGTCTTGTGGGCGCTCTGGAATGCGTCGGGGGTTGCCGAGCTGTGGCGGCGTCGAGCGATCTCGGGTGGCGCGGAGTCCGTGCGGGCCGATCGTGACCTGGATGCCGTGGTCGGGCTCTTCGAATCCGCCGAGCGTTTCGTGGATCAGGTACCCGGGGCCACGGCGCAGGCCTTCATGGATTACATGGAGCACCAGGAATTGCCCATGGACACGCTGGCCGCTCGTGCTCCCGCGGAGGACAACGTGTCGATCTTGACCCCGGCGGGGTCCGCCGGGCGCCAGTGGGCCCACGTGGTCGTGGCCGGAGTCCAGCAGGGCGTGTGGCCCAACACGACTCTGCGCGGTCAGCTGCTCGGAACAGATGTCCTCACCGATGCCTTGGATTTCGGGGTGGAGCAGGCGGCCCGGTTGGGGCCCTTGGACCGGTTGCGTCAGGTGCGATTCGACGAGCTGCGTCAGTTCGCCACGGCGGTCTCGCGTGCGAGCTCTTCGCTGGTGGTTTCGGCGGTGTCCAATCAGGATGAGCAGCCCTCAGAGTTGTTGGACCTGGTCGCCTCGGGATGGGGCGGGGAGGACTCCGGGCATGAGCTGGAGTATCTGGAGGCGCCGGTGCCACTGACCTTGCGCCAGCTGACGGGGTCACTGCGTCGAACGGTTTTCGATGCCGAGGAGGCCCCCGAACTGGGCGAAGCGGCAGCGCGGTTGCTGCACGAGTTCACCTCTCTTACCGAGCCCGTGCGTGGCGCAGATCCGCAGGAATGGTGGGGGTGGGCCCCGCTCAGTAGCGACGAGCCGCTGTTCGCTGCGGATGATCCGATTCCGGTGTCCCCGTCGAAGATCGAAACCATTCACCGGTCACCCCTGGACTGGTTCGTGAGTGAGGCCAAGGCCGAGGAGGTCACCGACTTCAGCCGGAGCCTAGGAACCCTCGTTCACGACATTGCCGAAACCATGCCGGATGCTCCGAGCACCGAACTGATCGCGGAGCTGCGACGCCGGTGGCCGAGCCTGGGTATGCCTCCCGGGTGGATCACCGACACGGAACAGGAACGCGCGGAGATCATGCTGCGCAAGTTCGCGGAATATGTGATCAATGCGCGCAAGGATGACGGACGCGAGCTGGTGGGAGTCGAAGGGAGTTTCCACGTGCTCGTGCGCGGGGAAGCCCGAGATGCTCTGCTGCGCGGTCGCGTGGACCGATTAGAGGTTGATGCTCAGGGCCATCACATGGTGGTCGACCTCAAGACGGGCAAGCACCAGCCGGCAAGCAAGAAGATCGAGAACCACCCGCAATTGGGGGCCTACCAAGTGGCCCTGCAGGCCGGGGCGGGTGAGCAGATGCGTCGCGAAGTCGAGATCAGGGAACGAGCCGTGGCTGCCGGCGAGGATCCGGATGCCGCCGTGCGGCAGGCCGGTTCCGAACCCATCGAACTGCCCCAGGGAACCGTGATCGCCCAGCCAGGCGGAGCGCTGCTGGTTCAACTGGGCACGAGTAACAAGAAAGTGGGAACCCAAAACCAGCAGCCCCTGGATCCGGAGCATCTGTGGGCCAGGGACCTCATTACCCGTGCCGCGGACCTGGTCTCGGGAACGCGGTTCGAAGCCCGGCACGATTCGGAACACGGGTCCAATTTCGGTTTGCGATGCACCCTGCCCTGGGTGTGTCCGTTGTGCGCAGAAGGTCGACAGGTGAGCGAACGATGACCACCCCCCAGTACTCTCCCTTCGACATTGCCGAGGCACTGGGGGATTTCCCTCCCACACAGCAGCAAGCCGAAGTCATTTCAGCTCCGCTGACGCCACGGCTCGTGGTGGCCGGTGCGGGGTCCGGAAAGACCACCACCATGTCCGATCGGATGGCGTGGTTGGTGGCCAATCGGCTCGTGGAACCGGAACAAATACTGGGTGTGACCTTCACCCGCAAAGCCGCCGGCGAACTGGCCGAGCGCATTCAGGGCAAGCTGCGCGGACTGCGTCGTGCGGGACTGCTGGGGCCGGAAGCACAACTGGTCGCGGCACCCCACGAGTCGCCGTTTGCACCCGAGCCCGGTGATTCCGATGAACCGGTTGTGCCGCAAGAACCCACCGTGAGCACCTACCACTCCTACGCCAACTCGCTGGTGCGCAGCTACGGACTCAGGTTGGGGGTCGAGGCGGATACTGTGCTCATGGGTCAGGCGCAGGCGTGGCAATTGGCGCACCGACTCGTGGAGAGCTGGGACGGACCATTGCCGGAAAGCATGCCGGCGGTCTCCACGCTCACGACCGGATTGATGAGTCTGGCCTCGGAGTCCTCCGAGCATTTGGTCTCGCCGCACCACGTGGGGCAGTGGGCCCACCAGTTCCGGATGAGCTGTGTGGATGTTCCGCCGGTCGGTAGGAAAAAGGCGATTGCCAAGCCCATCCAAGATGCGCTCAAAAGATTGGAAACCACGGAACTACTCGCTCAACTGGTCGAGCGATTCCAACGAGTGAAGACGATTGAATCTGCCCTGGACTACGGCGATTTGCTGGCGCTCGCGGCGGAGATCGTGCATGTAGACCCTCGAGCCTGTGCCACCGAACGTGACCGCTTCAAAGTGGTCTTGTTGGACGAATTCCAGGACACTTCCCACGCTCAGCTCAAGCTGTTCTCCGGACTCTTTGGGGACGGGCACTGCGTGATGGCCGTGGGTGATCCGCAGCAGTCCATTTACGGGTTCCGTGGCGCGTCTGCGGGGCAGCTGTTCAGCTTTGTGGAGAACTTTCCGCGCAGCAACGGGGATTCCGAAGAGCCGGCTGCGTTTGCGGATTCGAGTTTCCTCACGGTGGCCTGGCGGAACTGCCAGTCCGTCCTGGACGCGGCCAACCGGATTGCCGCGCCCCTGCGTACCCCACCACCGTGGAATCGTTCCGCGTCTACCGTGCAGGTGCCCCCGCTCGATCCCTCGCCCCATGCCACGGTCGGGACTGTGCGGGTGAGTCGGTACGTCACAGACTCGGAGGAGGCTCAGGCCACGGCTCGGGCTATCGCGGAACAGCGGCGCGCCCACGAAGGACAGCCGCTGGACGAGATGCCCACCATGGCTGTTCTGTGCAGGAAGCGGGCTCAGTTCGAACCGATCCGCTTGGAACTCGAGGCGCTGGATGTGCCGTACGAGGTGGTCGGGCTCGGCGGGCTCCTCAGCACCCCCGAAGTCGCAGATATTGTGGCCACGCTGTACGTCTTGACCGACCCTGGACGTTCCGATGCACTGGCGCGGTTGTTGGCCGGTTCCCGTTGGCGGATCGGACCCAAGGATCTCGCGGCGCTGGGGGATTGGGCGGGTCACCTAGAGCAAACTCGGTCCCGCGCGGCTGCGGCGCAGCGAACCGAACTCTCCGCGGAAGAACTCGCAGAATCACCCGCTGAAGAACCCGCAGTTGCCGTGGTTGAAGGCGACATCGTGGACCGGGCGAGTCTGATTGAGGCCATTGAGACGCTGCCCTCGGAAACGTGGGTGTCCTACCGTGGTCGCTCCATCAGCCCCCAGGCGTTGGGCAGGATGCAGATACTTCGATCCGAACTCAACCATTTGCGGTCGGTGCTCGGTGACGAACTCACCTCTGTGATCCATGAGGTGGAGACCACTCTCGGTTTGGACGTGGAACTGGCCGCGAGCCCCGGCATGACGCCCGCTCAGGCACGAAAGAACGTGGACAGTTTCTACGACCAGGCCGTCCAATTCAGCGCGACTACCCGCACGCACGACGTTGCGACCTTCCTTGCGTGGCTCGAGGCCGCCGCCCACGAGGAAAACGGGTTGGAACTCCCGCCGGAGGAGACCCGTCACGACGCCGTTCAGTTGCTGACGGTGCACGCGGCCAAGGGCCTGGAATGGGATCACGTCTACGTGCCGGGGATGAACCAGGGAGATTTTCCCTCGAAACGGAAATCAGCCTGGACCGGAGACTCTTCAAAATTGCCGTGGCCCCTGCGTGGTGATGCCCAACAGCTGCCGCAGTGGAACGCTGACCCCACGGACGTGGAAACGCTCAAGGAATCGTTCGAACTCTTCCTGGCAGACGCCGGCACGCATGATGAAGCCGAGGAACGCCGCCTGGCCTACGTTGCCTGCACACGAGCCAAAACACTGCTTGAACTGTCGTGTTCGGTGTTCCGAGGCACCGCGAAAACCGCGCATGACCCGTCGGTCTTCCTGGAGGAAGTACGGGCCATGACGGAGGAGTCCCATCCCGGTCTCGAGCTGGGGGAGTGGGCCGAGGTTGAGCCGGGCACCGACAATCCCCAGGCGGACACCGTGTTGAGTGCGCTGTGGCCTTACGATCCCCTCGAGGGGCCGGAGATCGTTCGCAAGGAGCGGTCCGTTGACGGCCAGGAAAAGCTCACGGTCTCGACGCCCGTGCACAGCGGTCGGCGCGAACGCATGGACCGTGCGGCCCACGCGGTCCAGACAGGTGGCTTCGATACCACCCGGGAGTTCACGGCGGAGCAACTTGAAACCGGTGAGCACGGGGAAACCGTCAAACGCTGGCGGCGGGAGGCGGAACTGCTCATCGCCAAGCGGGACGCGGTGGAACAGCGCAACACCGTGCACATGCCCTCTCACGTCTCCGCGTCCGCCCTGGTCGCCATGGACTCCAACCCTGAAGCCTTCATCATGGGGTTGCGCCGTCCTATGCCCGCACGACCCGGCTCTGCGGCTCGCGCTGGTACGACGTTCCACACGTGGGTCGAGAATTTCTTCGGTGACTCGGCGATCTTCGACATGGATGAATTGCCGGGTGCCGACGACTACGTGGATGAAGAGCTCGACCTGCCCGCGCTCGCCGAGACCTTCCGCGCGAGCCAGTGGGCGAATCGTCAACCGTACGCGATCGAGCTGCCGGTGGAGACGCCAGTGGGCTCGGTGACCGTGCGCGGCCGGATCGACGCCGTCTTCCGAACGGACTCCGGTGGTTGGGACCTCATCGATTGGAAGACGGGACGAGTGCCTCACGGCCAGGATTTGCGCAGGAAGTCAGGACAGCTGGCGCTTTACCGGTTGGCATTCGCCCGGTTGCACGGACTGGACCTGAGCGATGTCTCTGCCGCCTTCTACTACGTGACCGAGGACAGGGAAGTCCGCCCGCACGACCTCGCCACGGAACAGGAACTGGAGGCGATCGTCGAGTCGATGTATCAAGTGCATGGCTGACAAGATCCCTTGGTGTCAACGTGGCTGCAATGCAGTTATTACGGCGTAGGAATTAATCCTGGGGGCGCGCAGCGGACGATCCTATGGAGCCAGAGCCAGAGCCAGAGCCAGAGCGGTAGCCGGATCCGACGGCTGGCGTAGCCTCTGGACGCAATCCCTTCTCCGGCTCCACCTCTGACGGCTCCGGAATCACTCCTGGTGCTGGAGAACCGGTGCGTTCCACGTCCAGCGTCAGGGTGTTGAGCATCCGCTCGGCGTCCTTGACCATGGACTCGATGCCGCGGTCCACACCGCGCACAAGCCACTCGGCCAGAGCGAACTCCGCGGCCAGATGGGCCCGGCGCAACAGGTGCCGGTCGGGTGGTTGCACGGCCGCGACCGAGTACGCCTCAAGTACCGTGTCCGCGAACTCCGAATTCGCCATGCCCACGAGCCACGCGAAATCTACGGCGGGGTCACCCACGTGCAGGTCGCTCCAGCCGGTCAGGGCTCCCAGGGCACCTTCGTGCACGATCACGTTGTCTTCATGGAGGTCACCGTGAACCACGCGGGTCGAGAACCGCCACAGTGTGGTGTCCTCGAGCGCATGTTCCCAACGGCGCAACAGCTGACCGGGAATCCGTCCGGTAGTCGCAGCCCGGTCCAGGTCGTGCAGCATGCGGCTGCGGCACTGCTCGGCACTGTAGGCGGGCAGGTCGGCGTCCATGACCAGCGCCCGGGGCAGGGAATGAATGGCGGCCAGTGACCTGCCGACCTGAACCGCCAGGGGGGCGCGCGGTTCAGCACTGGGAGCGGGAGCCCGTGACGGCGCTACAGGATTCTCGTTCTGCCGGGACATCTCAGCCAGTGTGAGCGTGGTCCCGGGCAGGTGTGAGTACACGAATGTGCGCAGCCCGGATTGCTCGACCGAACCCACCACGCTGGGCAAATGGAACGGCAGGTGGGCACGCACCGACGGCGTGAAGGCCCCCAGAACCAGGTGCTCGGTTTCGAGCCGCATACTGGCCTCGGCATTGAGCGGGCTGCGAACACGCCACCGCTTGTTCTGCGTGTCTTTGACCACGCACGATCGGAAATCAGAGTTGTCATCGGGAGAAGGACCGGTCGCCACCGGGGCGATACTTGGCACGGCGGCGGCGGCGATGGCTGCGAGCAATTCGGGGGTCGTTCTCACCACATCCACACTACCGGGAGTGCGCTGAGCACGGGCCCAACGGTTACCCACAGCCCCCTGCGACCTACCGGGGGACGCGGACTACAGTGGACGGGTGACTTCTTCCGACCCCATCACCTGGACGCATGACCGCTCCGTGCCCGGACTGAACCCTGCGGACCTGCCGTTCGCGGCGTCGTCGTTCGACCGCGACGCCGTGGACCGCGAGCAACACGACCTGCGGGCCGCAGCGGCCACGGACCCGGCTGCGCGCGTGCTCGTCATGGTGGGCGGCGACGCGCCCGTGCGTGACGGGCGTCTGGTACTCGAGGACTACGACGCCGCCCCGGCCGCGAGCGATGACCCGGCCCACCCGGACGTGTACCTGGGCAGACTGCGCGGGGACGGGGCACCCGTGGTGCTGCGCAGCTTCCCGGCGGGCACAGACCTTCCCGGCCAGGACGATGTTGTGCGGGCCGGTTTGCGCGTGCTCGGCACCGAACTTGAGCCGGAAGAAACGTCGCTCCTGGTCACCGCGCAGTCGGTGGCGCTGTGGCACCGTGACCACCCGCGGTGCCCGCGCTGCGGCACGGTGACCGAGGTGATCCGGTCCGGCTGGGCGCGCGAATGCCCCGAGGACCAGTCCCTGCATTTTCCTCGCACGGACCCCGCGGTGATTGTGGCGATCACGGATGGCAACGAGGATCCGGAGCAGGAACGTATTCTGCTGGGTCGATCGTCGCTGTGGGCCAGCAACCGGTTCTCCACGCTGGCCGGATTCGTGGAACCTGGTGAATCCGCCGAACAAGCGGTGGTGCGCGAGATCTTCGAGGAGGCGGGCATTGTGGTGGGCTCGGTGCACTACCAGGGCTCGCAGCCATGGCCGTTCCCGCGCTCCCTCATGTTGGGGTTCCGCGCCGTTGCCCAAACTATCGACTTCACCCCGGACGGTCAGGAGATTTTGGACCTGCGCTGGTTCACCCGGGCGGAGTTGAAGGCTGCGGCGATCGAGCAGTCCATCGTGTTGCCCGGCCGAATTTCCATTGCTCACGCCCTGATCGTGAGCTGGCTGGGCGAACCGCTACCGGAAGGCAACTGAGCCATTGGCGAGTGACGCATCGGCCGAAGAACGAATCCTGGGCGGGTTGGATCCCGAACAGCGCGTGGTGGCGACCACTCTGCAGGGTCCGGTGTGCGTGCGGGCCGGAGCAGGGACGGGTAAGACCCGCGCCATCACCCACCGCATTGCGTGGGGCATCGCCTCAGGCGTGTACACGCCGCAGAAAACCCTGGCGCTCACGTTCACTGCGCGGGCGGCCAACGAGATGCGGCAGCGGTTGCGGCAACTGGGCGCCCCCGGAGTTCAGGCACGGACCTTCCACTCCGCCGCACTGCGGCAACTGCAGTACTTCTGGCCGCAGGCCGTGGGCGGGCCCCCGCCCGGCCTGGTTAATCACAAGGCCCGGTTGTTGACCGAGGCCGCCCAATCCATGCGTCTCACCACCGACCGGGCGACGGTGCGCGACGTGGCAGGGGAGATCGAGTGGGCCAAGGTCTCCATGCTCACCCCTGACACTTATGCCGCCGCGGCCGAGAAGCGCAGCATGCCCATGGGCTACGACGTGCGCACCATGCAGCGTCTCTACCAGTCCTACGAGGACCTCAAGGCGGACCGCCACCTGATCGACTTCGAGGACGTCCTGCTCATCACAGTGGGCATCCTGGAGGAGGACGAGCGGATTGCCGCGGCCGTCCACGCGCAGTACCGCCAGTTCGTGGTGGATGAGTACCAGGACGTTTCGCCCTTGCAACAGCGATTGCTCGACGCGTGGCTCGGACAGCGCGACGACGTGTGCGTGGTGGGGGACGCCTCCCAGACGATCTATTCGTTCACCGGCGCCACCTCCCGGCACTTGCTGGAGTTCCCGTCCCGTCATCCGAATGCTCGCGTGGTCGAACTGATCCGCGACTACCGATCGACTCCGCAGGTGGTCAACACCGCCAACCAGTTGCTCGCCGCTCGCCGCCCCGCTGCCGGTTCAACCCCCGGAACCTGGGCGACGCCGCTGCAGCTCATCTCCCAGCGCCCGGCCGGCCCAGAACCGTCCTGGAACGAATACCCGGACGACGAGGCCGAGGCCGCCGGAGTGGCCACGCGCATCCAGGACCTTATCGACGACGGCGTTCCCGCCCGAGAGATTGCCGTCCTGTTCCGCACCAACGGACAATCCCAAGCCTTCGAGGCCGCTCTCGCAGACGCCAACATCGGTTTCCAACTGCGCGGCACCGAGCGGTTCTTCAACCGCCCCGAGATCCGGCAGGCACTCGTGCAGATCCGTTCTGCGGCCAAGACCTTGGGGGATGAGCCCGTGCGGGTTCCGCAGCAGGTCAGGGACATGCTCAGTTCCCTGGGATACTCGGCGCGGGCGCCCCGTTCAGACAGTGCCACCCGTGCCCGGTGGGAGTCGCTGTCCGCGTTGGTGTCCCTGGCTGATTCCATGGCTCACCGGGCCGCCGAGGAGGACGAGGAATTCACCCTCCAGGAGTTCTCGGACGAACTGGAACGGCGGGCCAAGGCCCAGGAGGCACCCGTGATGGACGGCGTGACGCTGGCCTCGATGCACTCGGCCAAGGGCCTGGAATGGGACGCCGTGTTCCTGGCAGGACTGTCCGAGGGGCTCATGCCCATCTCCTTCGCAGACACCGCGGACGGTGTGGACGAAGAACGGCGGCTGCTCTACGTGGGCATTACCCGCGCCCGTGAGCATCTGGTGTTGTCCTGGTCACTGTCGCGCACTCCGGGAGGACGACCCACCCGGTCGCGCTCGCGATTCCTGGACGCGATCCTGCCGGCGGCGGCATCGAACGTGGCTCAGCGGCACGTTCGCACGCGCCGCTGAGGCGGAGTTTCAGCCATCCAACGCACACAGGCAGTCCGCTCGCGGTGTCAACGTCGACCGATGCAGACCGTAGCGAAGCGTGATCGTTCCCGGAGATTCGGCATCCCAAGTGTTCTGCACATTAGTGTTCTGCGGATTGAGTGACTGTCCCAGCAAGTCGACGGCGATCCCGGACGCGGTGATGACGCGAGTCAACGTGGTCAGTGCGAGGGAATGCGCGGTGGCCACGGCGTCAGGATCCAGCGGCGGTTGATCCCGCAACACCTTTCGAGCATCTCGCACGGCATTGACTATGCACTCCCTGCACGGGCGCCGGTACCAGGGCACCAGTGGCCAGGTCAGTGACACGGATCCGTCCGTGACCACCGTGATCGTGGGGAGATGAGCGTCCGGGGAAGCGGCCAAGTCCACAACGGTGAGGTCCTGGGGAAGCGGTCCCGTCACAGAGGCGCTGCGCAGCATCGCGGCCGAGGGAATGACCGAGGAGCAGAACAGCTCCGGTGCGCTCAACGGAACGCAACGTGGCCACCGGTTACGCAGTAGCTTGCGCAGCGCATACTCCCGCGGGGACCCTTCCAGGGCGGGTGGATACGGTCCCGTGGCAGTGTCCTGCGAGGTCACTGGGCCCGGATCCGTGACGTTGATCAAGCACACCCCCGCATCCGCCAGGAGCAGGGCGGCGGTCGCGGTCACTGGATCCAGACCCGCGATCAGCACGTGCACCTCATCCGGGTGCATCTGAGGGCTGGCAGACCATTGATCGTTCGATTCGGGGGCTTCCCCCGAATTAGTTGATGAAGTGGCGGGTGTAGGCGTCATGAACTGCTCCGAGGTCGGGAACCGGGTGGGTCTCTCAGGCTGTCAACTTACGGTCCGCTACGCAGCAGAAATCCCGTCATCCACAGTTCGAGTGGATACTGCACGGGGTACGCAGTCTTGGCTGGGGCACACGTCGCCCGGGCATCCTGCCGCCAGGCCTGGTCAAGTGGGGAACGGTGCACCGAAACTTGTGCCCGCGATTGGTCACCGACCGCCCCGGAGTGGTGAACTACAGACCATGTCCCCGTTCCGCTCGCCCCGCAACACGCAGCCCCGCAACACGCAGCCGCGCCACACCGAGCCGCAGTTACCGTCCGAGATGCCTGAAGTAATCGTGCAGCGCAGCGCGCGCCGGAAGAAGACGGTGAGCGCCCACTTCAGTGGTGAGTCGGTGATCTTGGCCGTTCCCCAGTCGGCCACTCGCCGGGAGGTGGAGCAGTGGAAAACCACGTTGGTTCCCAAGATCGTTGCCAAGCGGGAGCGGGCTCAGCGGAACGCACGGCGGCGCAGCACGGACGACGGGCTCTGGCGCATGGCCCAGGAATTGTCGGCCACCTACCTGGACGGCAAGGCGCGACCCACCGAGGTGAAGTGGTCCTCCCGACAGAACACCCGCTGGGGCTCGGCGACACCCAGCACCGGTGTCATCAGGATCTCCACGCGATTGGCCACCGTGCCGGATTGGGTGTTGGAGACCGTTGTGCTCCACGAACTGGTGCACCTGTTGGAGGCCCACCACAACGATCGCTTCTGGTCGCTGGCGCGCAGGCACCCCAAAGCAAACGACGCCGCCCAGTTCCTGGACGGCGTCGCATGGGCGGATGCCAACCCCCGAGGGGGACCGGCAGCCACGGTTTAGGCCTTGGGCGAGTCCCCGGGTCCCTCCCGCGAGTCATCGCCGGAGTCCGTGGAGTCACCGGAGCCGGTCGAATCTCCCGACTCGTTTGCTTCACCCGAGCCGTCCGACGCGCCGGAATCCGAAGAAGTGGAACCCGAGTCCTTGGAACCAGCAGTGTCGCCGCCCTCAGGGCCCTCGTACCCACCAGACAGCAGCTTGGCCAGTGCGGCGTCCATCTCGTCGTCGCTTGCGGTCAGCAGACCCCGGCGCTGTTCGAAGCCTTCGGGATCGTCAAGGTCTTCATTGGTTGGCAGAAGCTCGGCGGACTCCCAGAGCCCGTCGCGCTCATCGATGCCGCGCTTGCTCTCCACATACTCCCAGAATGCCGCGGCCTCGCGCATGCGGCGCGGGCGCAGTTCAAGACCCACGAGCGAACCGAAGGTGCGCTCGGCGGGACCGCCCTCGGCGCGGCGTCGGGACATCATTTCGGTGAGTGCAGCGGCGGACGGGATATTGCCCGTGGACGCAACCGTCACCCGGGTGACCCAACCCTCGATGAGAGCCAGTACCGTCTCGAGCCGAGCCAGCGTGGCCTCTTGTTCGGGGGTCATCTGCGGGCTGAACACACCGGAAGCCAGGGCGTCCTGAATGCCCGAGGGATCCATGGGATCAAGATCCTGCGCAATGGTCTCGATGCGGTCCATATCGATGTGAATGCCCGCGGCAAAACTGGTGATCAGACCCAGCACGTGATCTCGCAGCCACGGAGCGCCGTGGAAGAGGCGGATGTGCGCGGCCTCGCGGATGGCCAGGTATAGCATCACGTCCGATGCGGGCAGCTCGAGCCCCTCGCTGAACTCGGCAACGTTGGACGGAACAAGGGCCGAGTGGTCCTTGGACAGGGGGAGACCAACGTCCGTGGAGGACACGACCTCGCACGACAAAGCACCCACGGCCTGTCCCAGCTGCATGCCGAACAGCATGGAACCCGCGCCGGAGAGCATTCCGGACAAGTCCGCGCCGCCCATGGCCTGGGACAGCTCCGGTGGCAACTGCTTGGTCATGGCCTCGCTCATCGCTTTGGTCACGGAGGCTGCCACAGGGGTGGTCATTTCCTTCCACGTCTCCGCGGTCGCCTCGATCCATTCGGCACGCGACCACGCCGCGGGCAGGGTATTGGGCTCGGCGAACGCGGTGTTGGGCGTGAGCCACAGCTCCGCAAGCTTCATGGCGTCGTCCACGGCGCCCTTCTGCTTGCTGGTCACCGAGGGATCGCCCTTCTGCGAGGCGACCTGCCGCGCGTGATTGCGCGCCAGCTCCCAGTTGACGGGCTCGTCGGTTCCGCCGGAGCTCATCATCGACTGGATCTGCTGGAACATCATGGACATCGCCTGCGGATTCACGGGCATCCCGCCGGGCATGTTCTCACCCGACATTCCCTGGGATCCGAGCAGGCGTTCGAACATCTCCTGGAACGGATCCTTCGGGTTGTCGCCGTTCTCGTCACGAGGAGGGTTCGAACTCATGGGTACCGCCAATCTGGTGGGGAAAAATGGATTCGGTTAAGCCTATCGGCAGGCCCCCGGGAGTACCACCGGCAGGGCCCTACAGTTCGCTGCCAGCTCATGGACCCGCCCCGGTCCCCAACGATTGCCGACAACATCCGTTGCCGACGCCGCCCACCCGGCCGAGCGGCGTCGGCACCCTGCGTGGTGGTCGCGTCGCGGCGGCGGCGGTTCCCAGGGGAGGCAAGTAGGCTGGGACGGTCCTGACAATGGGTGAGAGGAGCGCGCGTGCCCGCTAGTGGTGGCACCTCGCGGTGGTCGCGATGGCGCAAGAAGCAATCCTTGGAATCGGTCGGTCTGCTGGGCACCGCGGCCCTGCTGATCGCCGGTGTGGTGTTGCCCGCGCCGTTCGTCATTGAATCCTCCGGCCCCACCTTCAACACCGTGGGTCAGTTCGAGGACCACCAACTCGTCAGTATCGAGGGTGCCCAGACCTATCCCAGCGACGGAAAACTGGACCTGACCACGGTGTACGTCAAGGGTGGTCCGGCCGGCCAGGTGAATGCCGTCAACGTGCTCTTGGGGTGGTTCAACCCGACGGACACCGTGCTGCCGCAGGATGCCGTGTACGACCCCACCTTGACCGGTCAGGAAGTCGACGACTCCAACGCCGCTGCGATGCAGACCTCGCAAGAGGACTCGGTTGCGGCCGCCCTGGACTACTTGGACGAGCCGTACAAGACCACGCTCCAGGTGCACGCGAGCATTCCGGACACTCCCGCTGACGGGGTCCTGGAGCCGGGGGACACTCTGCTGGCCATGGACTCGGAGCCCATCACCGAGCTGGACCAGTTGCGGGACGGCTTGGACGAGGCGGGGGACAAAGGTATCGACTTGACCCTTCAACGCGGTGACGAGACGGTGACCCGCCACTTGGACCTCACCCGCAGTGAGGACACGGGGCGGTGGCAACTGGGTGTGTACCTCACCCCCGAGTACGACTTCCCATTCACCGTTGATTTCGAACTCGAGCAGGTGGGCGGCCCGAGTGCCGGCATGATGTTCGCACTCGGTGTGATCGAAGAACTGACCCCGGGATCCATGGTCGGCTCCGAGCACGTGGCCGGCACCGGAACCATTACACCGCAGGGGGAGGTGGGGCCGATCGGGGGAATCCGCCAAAAACTGGAAGGCTCCGCGGATGCCGGCGCCCGATACTTCCTGGCACCCAGCGGCAACTGCAACGAGGTCAAGGGGTATGTCCCGGACGGTCTGGACGTGATCGAGGTGGAAACCCTCGGCGAGGCCGTCAACGCGGTGGAACAAGCGGCCGTGGGCAACATTTCGAACCTCCCGAGTTGCGGCACTCGATGACACCCCCCGGGGAGTGTAATTGCACGTCCCGAGACCACCCCGCAGAATAGTCTTGACCTTTAACAATTGACAGATCACTTTCATCAGCGCAGGAAGCTCAGAGGTAATCAGTGACCGCCGGATCTGCTGCCCCACGTCCATCCAGAACCTCCTCGGGAGGCCGCCAAAAACGCGGAGCACTGATCCCCACGGTGATTGCGGTGGTCGTTCTGATCGCCGCCTTCGTGGGTTTCACGCAGGTCTACACCAACATCCTCTGGTACGACCAGCTGGGATACCTGCGCGTGTTCGTCACGCAGAACATCACCGTGATCAGCTTGTTCATCATCTCCGCGCTGATCGTGGCCGGTCTCATGTTCCTGAGCCTGTGGCTGGCCTACCGGTCACGGCCCAAGACAGGCGCCGCCCAGACCACGGACACCATGCGCAAGTACCAGCAGGCGCTGGATCCCGTGCGCAAGATCGTCATGATCGCGGTCCCGCTGATCTTCGGTCTCTTCGCCGCCTCCACGATCGCCACCCAGTGGCAGACCGTGGCACTGTTCTTCAACCAGGAACCGTTCGGCCAGACCGATCCCCAGTTCAACCTGGACCTGAGTTTCTACGTGTTCACCCTGCCTTTCCTGCGGTTGGCACTGGGCTTCCTGGTGACCGCTTTGCTGCTGGCCGGTGTGGCCGGTCTGCTCATGCACTACGTGTACGGCGGTATCCGTCTCCACGAACGCGGTATCGATTCCACCCGTGCCGCTCGTGTTCAGCTGGGGTCCATTGCTGCAGCCTTCCTGGCGCTGCAGGCCGTGAACTTCTGGCTGGACCGTTACTCGACCCTGACCTCCAATTCGGGTAAGTGGACCGGTGCGCTCTACACGGACGTGGAAGCAGTCATCCCCACCAAGGGCATCTTGGCCATCGCAGCGTTGCTGGTGGCCATTCTCTTTGTGGTGGCCGGTTTCATCGGTCGCTGGAAGCTCCCGCTGATCGGTGCGGCCATGCTGGTGGTCGTGGCCGTTGTGGCCGGTGGCTTGTACCCCTGGGCCATCCAGCGCTTCCAGGTGACCCCGACCGAGCAGGCACTGGAGAACGAATACATCCAGCGCAACATCAACATGACCCGGCAGGCCTACGGCCTGGACGACACCGAGGTCATGCCCTACGACGCCACCACCCAGACCGAGCAGGGTGCGTTGCGCGAGGACACCGAGACAACCTCGAACATCCGTCTGCTGGACCCCAACGTGGTGTCCTCCGCGTTCGCGCAGTTGCAGCAGTTCCGCCCGTACTACCAGTTCCCGGACATGCTCAACGTGGACCGCTACGAGATCGACGGCGAGATTCAGGACACCGTGATCTCCACCCGCGAGCTCAACCCGGATCAGATCGACGGTTGGTACAACCAGGCCGTGGTCTACACCCACGGTTACGGTGTGGTCGCCGCGTACGGTTCCCAGGTTCAGGCGGACGGTAAACCCGAGTTCATGCAGGCCGGCATCCCGTCCACGGGTGAGCTCTCGGACAGCTACGAACCGCGCATCTACTTCGGTGAGAACTCTCCCCAGTACTCGATCGTGGGTGGTTCCGAGGACGACGCGCCACTCGAGCTCGACCGTCCCCAGACCAACGACGACGACGCCGGCGACGCCAAGACCACCTTCGCCGGTAACGGCGGCCCCGGCGTGGGTAACTGGTTCAACCGTTTGTCCTACTCGATCAAGTTCCAGTCCACGGACATGCTGCTTTCGGATGCAGTGCGACCCGAGTCCCAGATCCTCTACGATCGCAACCCGCGTGAGCGCGTGGAGAAGGTAGCCCCGTACCTCACGGTGGATGGCAACCCGTATCCCGCAATCGTGGACGACAAGGTCGTATGGATCGTGGATGCCTACACCACTGCTACCTCGTACCCCTACTCCACGCCGTCCGTGCTGCAGGATGCCACGCAGGACACCCAGACGGCCCAGGGTGCGGCAGCCACGTTGCCCCCGGAGCGCGTGAACTACATCCGCAACTCGGTCAAGGCCACCGTGAATGCGTACGACGGTTCCGTGGAGCTGTACGCGTGGGACGATCAGGACCCCGTCCTGAAGTCCTGGCAGAAGGTGTTCCCGGAAACCATCAAGCCGTACTCGGAGATGTCTGCGGACCTCATGGCCCACGTGCGTTACCCGGAGGACATGTTCAAGGTTCAGCGTGAGCTGCTCAACCGCTACCACGTGACCGAGGCGAACAGCTTCTACGCGTCCGACGACGTGTGGTCGGTCCCCAACGACCCGACCCAGCAGAACCGCGACGTCGCTCAGCCGCCGTACTACCTGTCCATGCGCATGCCGGGCGAGGACAAGGCCAACTTCTCGTTGACCACCTCGTTCATTCCGCAGCAGAACGAATCGGGTAACACTCGAAACGTGATGTACGGCTACCTCTCGGCCAACGCGGATGCGGGTACCGGTGAAGCCGGTGTGAAGTCCGAGGACTACGGCAAGCTGCGTCTGCTCGAGCTGCCGCGTTCCTCCGTGGTGCCCGGACCGGGCCAGGCGCAGAACGTGTTCAACTCTGACACCGACGTGTCCACGGAGCTGAACCTGCTGCGTCAGGGTGCCTCGGAGGTCATCAACGGCAACTTGCTGACGCTGCCCGCCGGTGGCGGCATGCTCTACGTGCAGCCGGTCTACGTGCAGTCCTCCGGCGACGCCGCTTACCCGACGCTGCGTCGTGTACTGGTCGGTTTCGGTGAGAACGTGGGCTTCGCACCCACCCTGGACGAAGCTCTCGATGAGGTCTTCGGCGGCGACTCCGGTGCCACGACCGCCAACGGTGCGGGCGTGAGCGAAGCCGAGGCCCGCGAGGCCCAGGGCGATGGCGCCGAGGGTGGTGCAACGGGCAACGAGCAGGACGGCGCGTCCGCCAGCCCGTCGCCGTCGCCGTCGGGTTCCGCACCCGCCCCGGCACCTCGATCGACGTCTCTGCAGCAGGCCCTGGACAACGCGAACCAGGCCATGCAGGATGCCGATCAGGCTCGCCGCGATGGCAACTGGGCCGAATACGGTGAGGCTCAGGAACGCCTGCAGCAGTCGCTCAACGAGGCGATGGAGCAGGATGGCGCCACGGAGTAATCTCGCTCACGTGAGCACCTGACTCCGCAACGATCGAGGGCGGTTAACCACACGGTTGGCCGCCCTCGGTTATTGCCGGAACCCGGCTTCACCTGGGCCGATACTCGTGTCGGTGCGGGACTTCGATAGTCAGGCGAGGGCGGAACCCCGCGTTCACCCCGTGGACACCGTCGATTTGCACGGGGTGGACGAGGCACGTATAGTTTTATTCATCGCCGCGGGGTGGAGCAGTTCGGTAGCTCGCTGGGCTCATAACCCAGAGGTCGCAAGTTCAAATCTTGCCCCCGCAACTCGATAGAGATCCCCGGTCAGTACAGCTGGCCGGGGATTTTTCCATGCCCGGGATGGCGGTCCACGTTTCTCCTTGGAACTCTCACCTCATTCCTGCGCGCTTGGGGCGGTTGGAACCTTGGATCACACCTCAGGTGTCGCAGGCACCCTTTCGCCGCTGCAAAAAGGTTCTACCGGCACACCAGCCGTATCGGAGGGTTCTAGCAACCCATGGCGTGAGCACAACCGAGCAGCCACGGGGGGCGCATGCAACCACCAGGGTCATGACGCACCCTCGAGAGCGCGTCACCCGGGCACCTCCACTCGAGCGCCTTTACGGGAGCATGAGAACGGCCCCGCACCGAAGTGCGGGGCCGTTGCAGGTGACGGTGCGCTAGCGGCGGCGTCGTCGGCGGGAGGTGCCGAAGATGGAGCGGGTAATTTCCCGCCCCAGTGCCGTGCCGGCCGAGCGCATCATGGAGCGCACCGCGGGGTTGTCCATGACGGAACCCAGGAAGCCACCGTCGTTCTTGTCGGAGCCGCGGGACTCGCTCGGGGCCTCACGGGGAGCGTCCTGACGGGGGAGCGCATCGGGCAGGCCTTGTGGCCGGCCTTCGGAACCGGTCTGATCAGCCGGTGCCTGCTCCACCGCAGGTTCCATGCGGGCCCGCAACAGCTCATAGGCGGACTCGCGATCCACCGCCTCTGCGTACTTGGCGTTGAGCGGTGACGCCGAGATGACCCCGTCCACCGTGGCCGCGGAAGCCGGGGACATCAACGACTGCGGTGCCCGCATGCGGGTCCACGCAACCGGAGTGGGTGCACCGTTCTCGGACAGCACCGTGACCACGGCCTCGCCGGTGCCGAGCCGGGTCAGCAACTCTTCCAGGTCGTACGAGCCCTTGGGGTAGGTGCGGGCCGCGGCCTTGAGAGCCTTGGCATCGTCCGGGGTGAATGCGCGCAGAGCGTGCTGCACTCGGTTGCCCAGCTGAGCCAGCACACCGGCCGGAACGTCCTTGGGGGACTGGGTCACGAAGAAAATGCCCACACCCTTGGAACGAATCAACCGCACGGTCTGCTCGATCGAATCCAAGAACTCTTTGGAGGCGTCGTTGAAGAGCAGGTGTGCCTCATCGAAGAAGAACACCAGCTTGGGCTTGTCCGCGTCACCGACCTCGGGCAAGTCCTGGAACAGATCCGCGAGCAACCACATGAGAAAAGTGGAGAACAGCTGCGGCCGGTCCTGGACGTCCGCCAGTTCCAGGCACGAGATGATGCCCCGACCGTCCTGGGCGGTGCGCAACAGCTCCGCGGTGTCGAACTCCGGCTCACCGAAGAAGACGTCCGCACCCTGATTGGCGAACGTGGTCAGCTCGCGCAGAATCACGCCCGCGGTTTGCTTGGACAGCCCACCAATGGCCTTCAGCTCGTCCTTGCCCTCGTCCGAGGTCAGGAACATGATGACTTCGCGCAGATCCTTGAGGTCCAGCAGTGCTAAACCGTGCGCATCCGCGTAGTGGAAGACCAGTCCCAGTGAGGATTCCTGGGTCGCGTTGAGACCCAGCACCTTGGACAGCAGCGTGGGACCGAAGGACGTAACCGTGGCACGAATCGGGACGCCCTTGCCCTGACCACCCAGGGACAGGAACTCCACGGGGTTGGCCGTGGGAGTCCACTCCTGACCCACGGAAGCTGCACGCTCGGCGACCTTGGGGTTGTCCGCGCCGGGTTCGGCCAAACCGCTCAGGTCGCCCTTGATGTCCGCGAGGAACACGGGAACTCCCTGAGCCGAGAGCTGTTCGGCCATGGCCTGCAGCGTTTTGGTCTTGCCGGTACCCGTGGCACCAGCGACCAAGCCGTGCCTGTTGAGCGTGGACAGCGGCACCCGCACGGGGGCATCGGCGTGCGCCGACTCCCCGTCCAAGGCCGCGCCCAACTCGAGCGCGGCGGCGTCAAACGTATAACCGGAACGAATGGCGTCAAGCTGTTCCACTGCGCCGGGAAGTGCCTGTCCTGCCACTTAGATCTCCTCGGACGAGACGATCTTCTCGCCGTCCCTGTTGCCCTGACCGGCCTTCAGCGCGGCAAGGCGAGCCTCGATCTCGGTCTGCTGGCCCATGTCCTCGAGCGCCTCGAACTGGCGGTCCAAGGAGGAATCGGCCAACTCCTGCTGGCCGGCCACGCGAGCTTCTTCGCGGCGAATCTTGTCCTCGAAGCGGGAGACCTCGCTGGTGGGATCCATGATGTCGAAGGACTTCAACGAATCCTGAACCTGCGCCTGGGCCTGCACGGTCTTCTGACGGGCGTTGAGCTCGTCGCGCTTGGCGGAGAGCTCCTGGAGCTTGCCGCGCATGGTGTTCAGACCGCTCTTGAGCTTGTCGACCACCTCGGTCTGGGAGGCGATCTGCGGCTCGGCGGCCTTGGCCTCGGTCTCGGACTGGATCTGACGCTGCAGGGCAACCTTGGCCAGGTTGTCGAACTTCACGGCCTCGCCGGACTTACCTGCCCCGCGGAATTCCTCGGCCTTGTTGGAGGCGGCCAGGGCCTTGGAACCCCACTGCTGGGCCTCCTGCAGGTCCTCGGCGTGATCCTTTTCCAGCAAGCGCAGGTTACCAATGGTCTGGGCCACGGCCGCTTCGGCCTCGCGGATGTTCTCGGTGTAATCGCGCACCATTTGATCCAACATCTTCTGCGGATCCTCGGCGGAATCGATCAAGGAATTGATGTTGGCCTTGGCCAACTGGGCAATGCGCCCGAAGATGGACTGCTTCATCATGGTGTTCTCCCTTGTTGTTGGAACTATGTCTGATCTGGACGTTCTGGTTCAGCGTGCAGCACGGTGGGTGATCTGCGGAACAGCTGCCGGGAGGAATTCTCGGACAGCTGACAGTACCGGTCAGAAATTACCGCCGATGTCGAAACCGCCTCCGCCGCCTCCGAAGCCACCTCCGAAACCGCCGCCGCCCATGCCGCCGCCACCGAATCCGCCGCCGCCTCCGCCTCCGCCGAGGATGCCGCCCAGCAGGATGCCACCGAGCATGGCGCCGCCCATTCCGTTACTGCGTCGGCCCATTCCGCCGTAACCGCCGTACCCTCCCGGATAGCTGAACTGGTCGACGTCGCTCTGGGCCGCACGCTGCGCGCCATCGGCCAGGCGGATGGCCTGATTGGCCTCGTTCAGGGCGCGGACGGGATCGGAGTTCTGCAGTTGCTGAGCCACATCGAAGTGCCGTTCGGCTTCCGAGAGCTGCGTGCGAGCCTCGGACCCCACACCACCGCGGCGGGCCCAGATGTACTCGCCCGCGGTGGAGAGGCTGGCTTGCGCGCTGACCAGGGTGTGCGCCAGGGTTTCCCGGGCGGAGCGGGCCTGGTCGTTCTGGCTGCGCACCGCGGCCAGTCCCTTGTCGAGTTCGTCCTTGGCCTCGGCAAGTCGGCGGGTCGAGCCCACGGGATCGTAGCGGCCGGACGCCATGTTCTGGGTGACGGTGCGAAGTACGGAGCGCACGCCCGCGGCGGCACCCGCCAGCTCGGGGCGGGAACCCTGTTCCACGAGCCCCTCGGCTTCTGCCACATCACGCTGGGCAATGCTGACCGCGTCCTTGAGGGACTCCTCCGCCCGGTTCAGGTCCCGTTGCGCGTGCTCCACCGATGTCACGAGACCCTGGGCCTGACCCACGGCCTCCTCGGCGGCGCGGATGCCCAGTACGGCCTCGGACAGGTTGTTGGCCTCCAGCGCGGTATGAGCCTCCGCGATCGCCGTGCCGGCGAATTCGAGGCGGTCGCGCGCCTGCTCCCCGTTGTCGCGCACGGGTGCCAGGGCGGCGTCGTCGTAGTGGGCGGCCAATGACACGAGAAGGTTCTCGGCCTCGCTGAGGCGAGGTTGCGTGTTCCGTAGTTCGGTCTCCACCGATTGCAAAGCCTCCGGGGCGCGTGTTTCCAGCTGGCGCAGATCCGCGAAGCTGCGTTCCTGCTCGGCCAGGGGCGCGCGGGCCTTCTGGGTGCGGTCGATGATCTCGCCCAGCCAGGCGCGCTGGTCCGCCTCGGTGTCCGGGATGTGGTCCTCAAGTTTCTTCTGCAGCTCGAAGGAGGCACGCATGTGCTCCTTGGCCTGCGCGAGGGCTGTTTCGAACGGTTTGGTCTGCTCCGTGCCGTACTGCAACTGCGCGAACTGCAGTTCCTGTTCGGAATGTTGAATGGCGTTGTCCGCCTCGACCAGGCTCGCACCGGCGCGCTTGTGCAGTTCCGGGAGCGGGACCAGGGGCCGCTGCGGGGGAGCGTTGCGCCGCCCCGCCGGTACGTTGCCCTGCCGGGATTGGTTCCGACCGCGACGCCGCTTGCCCATCAGCGCTACCGCGCCCACGCCGGCGGCGGCGATTCCGCCCAGAACGACGACGCTGCCGACCACCCCGCCCGCACCGTCGATGCTGACGCCGCCCAGCTCGCTGTTGATGCCTTCCACGGCGCCCATGGCGGCGCCGTCCCAATCGCTGTTGCGCAGGGCGGGAACCACGTTGTTGGTATAGATGTCCTGGACCTGGGACTGGCTCAAGGGCCCGGAGTTACCCGCGTACATGCGGGCCTGTCGAGAATCGGTGGCCACGGCCAGCACCGCATCGTTGCTGCCGAAACCGTTGGCCTCCGCAAATTCTTGGATCCAGTCGGAGGGGTTCGAGGGATCCGTGAACTGATCCACCATGACCACGTAGAGGGTCACGTTGTGCTCGCTGGCCACCTGGTCGATGCCCTCCTGCACCTGGGACTCGTTACTGAGCGCATTGGCCGAGTCCACGATGCGCGTTCCGGGATCCACGGTGGCCGGGGGCTCGGCGAATGCCGGCTGGGCCGAGACCGCCAACGCAATGCACGCGCCCGCGGTCGCTATGGTCCGACGAATTGAGCTTGCACGGCTCATGATCCTCATTTCCTCGAGCGACTACCACGGGCAAGAGTACGCAAAGTACTGGGCAACCTGACGGCTACTTCGCTGAAAGCCTACGCCGCGCCCGTGTGTGCGTCACCTGATCAGAGATCATGGGGATGACATTCAGGGAACCATCACAGAGACCCCAGCCCATTCAGCCACGACTCAGTGCAGGGCACCATACTGGGGCTCAGAGACCGCCTGTGCCGCCATTGGTACACACTGTGAGGAGCACACATGAACGACCCGCACGAGCCGCGCCCGGGGAACGACCCCCAGCGTTCCGTACCCCAGTACGGCGAGTACACGGGGGGAGCCGAGCGGACCCCGAACGGCTATCAAAAGCACCAAGCCGGCGGGTGGGAGAACCAGTACACCGAGCCGCTTCCTCGTGCGGGAGAACCAACCCAGGGTCACTACGAGTCGCAGGGAGCGACCGCGACGCAGGCACCTGACCGGCACAAGAAGTTCTCCGGCGGGGCCGTGATCGCGGGCATGTTGTTGGCCGGGTTGATCGGCGCCGGAGCGGCCGTGGGGACGGACGCCCTCAACGACAACGGCTCGGGCGTGGGCAGCACCGGCAACACCTCCCCGGTCATCGTGAACGACACCGATTCGGTCAACTCCACCACCGCGGCGACCCAGAAGGCGTCACCGTCCGTGGTCACCATTTCCGCCACCGGCAACAACGAGCAGGGCACCGGTTCCGGCGTGGTCATCGACGATCAGGGCCATATTGTGACCAACACGCACGTGGTCACCCTGGACGGTACGGCGTCCAACGCGACCATTGAGGTGCAGACCTCGGACGGTTCGGTGCGTTCGGCGGAGATCGTCGGCACGGACCCGCAATCCGACCTCGCCGTGTTGAAGGTTGATCCGGAGGGTCTGACACCCGCCGAATTCGCCGATTCGGATCAGCTCAACGTGGGAGACACCGCGATTGCCATTGGCGCACCGCTGGGGTTGTCCGGAACCGTGACGGACGGCATCGTCTCCACCCTGAACCGCACCATTTCCGTGGCCTCATCCGCCGCACCCGACACCCCGGTCGAGTCAGAGGAGAGCCCCGGCGGTTCACAGGACTTCTTCTTCAACTTCCCGGACAACGGCGAATCCGGTTCTCAGCAGGCTCAGTCCTCGGTGTACCTCAATGTGATTCAAACCGATGCCGCCATCAACCCGGGTAACTCGGGTGGCCCGCTCATTGATTCCGAGGGCAAGGTCATCGGTATCAACGTGGCCATCGCCTCCGCCGCGGGATCCTCGGACACCGCGGCCGGCAGCATCGGCGTGGGTTTCTCCATCCCGTCCAACACCGCCAAGCGGGTTGCCCAGGAAATTATTGACAACGGTACGGCCAGCCACGGATACCTGGGCGCTTCTGTCTCCGCCAACACGGAGTCCTCGGACGGGTCCGGGCAGTTCTCCAGCGGTGCACTCGTGCGCAGTGTGGAATCGGGCTCACCCGCAGACGAGGCCGGCTTGCGCGCGGACGATGTGGTGACGCAGTTCAACGGTAAGCGCATCGAAGACGCGGACGCACTGACCGCCACCGTGCGCGAGCTCGCCGCCGGGACCGAGGCCGAGATGACCTACATTCGCAACGGTAACGAGGAAACGACCAAGGTCACCGTGTCGGACGCCGCCCAGCAGGGCTGAGTCACACGCCCTCGGGGAACCCCAGCTGCCGCCAGGCCTCGTACATGGCGATCGATGCCGAATTGGCCAGGTTGAGCGAACGCCTGCCCGGGAGCATGGGAATTCGCACACGTTCGGTGACGTGCGGGTCGTGGAGCACGTCCTCCGGCAACCCGGTGGATTCCCGACCGAACAACAGCACATCCCCATCCCGGTAGCTCACGTCCGTGTGCCGCACCTTCGAATGGGACGTGAAAGCGAAGACCCTGGCAGCACCGAGTTTCTGCCACGCGTCCGCCATGGAGGGATGGACGTCCATGACCGCGAGGTCGTGGTAGTCCAGGCCCGCCCGGCGTAGGTGGGCGTCGCTGAAGTTGAACCCCAACGGTTCGACCAGGTGCAACCGGGCGCCGGTGCAGGCGGCCAGTCGAATGGCGTTGCCCGTGTTGCCGGGGATTTCCGGAGTGTGAAAAAGGATGTGCAGCATAGGGGCGATTCTAGGTGCGCGCGGATGAACACCCGGGTAGCCGTTCTCCACGGGCCGCGTGGCTCGGGGAGGTGAGCGTCACAGCCAAGAATTCGGATCGGATCTAGAATGACGCGCATGTCCGAACACGTCTACATGGATCATGCCGCCACCACCGACATGCTGCCCGAGGCCCTCGAGGCGTTCACGGAACAGGTGCGCCGCGGTGGTAATCCTGCGTCCCTGCATTCGGGCGGGCGATCCGCTCGCATGGCGTTGGAGATCGGGCGTGAGCAGGTTGCCCTGGCGATGGGCGCGGAACCCGTGGAGCTCATTCTGACTTCCGGTGGGACCGAGGCGGACAACATGGGCATCCTGGGTCTTTACCGCACGCGCCGTGCCGCCGACCCGACGCGCACCGTGGTGGTGTTGAGCACCGTGGAACACCACGCCGTCACGGAAACGGCGCAATGGCTTGCGAAACACGAGGGCGCCCAGCTCGAGTGGCTGCCCGTGGACGAGACCGGTCGTGTGCTGCCCGGATCGTTGCGGGACATTCTGCAACGCAGTGCGGACCGGGTGGCGCTGGTGAGCGTCATGTGGGCCAACAACGAGGTGGGCACCGTGCAACCGATCGCCGAACTCGGTGAGATCTGCGCGTCCTTCGATGTACCGTTGCACGTGGACGCGGTCCAAGCCTTCGGGTCCATCCCCGTGAACGCCCATCTGAGCGGAATCAGCACGCTCGCGGTCTCGGCGCACAAACTCGGTGGCCCGGTGGGCGTGGGCGCCCTCTACGCCCCGCGCACCGTGAAACTCGAACCTTCCAGCTACGGCGGGGGACAGGAACGCGACGTGCGCTCGGGAACGGTCAACGCCGCCGGAGCGGCCGCGTTCGGCGCCGCGGTGGAAACAGTACTGACCAATCAACCCGCCGAGATCGTGCGGCTGGCCCGCTTGCGCGATCGGCTCGTCGAGGGGATCCGCCGGGAAGTTCCCGACGCCGTGCTGCGCGGTGTCGAGCCCGAGGCGCCCGAGCGCGAGGCCGAGCATCCCGTCCGGTTGCCGGGCAACGCCCACTTCACGTTCCCCGGGTGCGAGGGCGACTCCATCCTGTTCCTCCTCGACGCCGCGGGCGTGGCCACATCCACGGGTTCCGCGTGCAATGCGGGGGTTCCCCGACCCTCCCACGTGTTGTTGGCCATGGGGGTCGATGAGGACACGGCCCGCGGGGCCCAACGGTTCTCCCTGGGTCACGGGACCACGCCGGAAGACGTGGACGCGGTGATCGCGGCCATGGCAGACGTCTACTCCCGCGCCCGGGCGGCGGGACTGTCCGGCCATGTGCCCACCACCGGCTCGCGCTGAGCCCATTGGTGGTGACCGCAATGTGGCAGGAGCCCGGGCCGCTGCCGAGCACGGCGCGGGGGCTCGGGAATAGAAACGTGTCACCCACCGTTGATTAAACGATTTCTGCAAGCATTGATCATCAATTTACTGGAGGCAGTTCCGTGCGGGTTTTGGCAGCGATGAGTGGTGGAGTGGACTCCGCCGTGGCCGCAGCGCGCGCCGTGGACGCGGGGCACCAGGTCACCGGTGTGCACCTGGCCCTGTCCCGCACCCCGGGAACCCTGCGCACGGGCGCTCGCGGTTGCTGCACGATCGAGGATTCCCGGGACGCGTGGCGCGCCGCGGAGAAACTGGGCATCCCGTACTACGTGTGGGACTTCTCCGAACGTTTCCAGGCGGACGTCGTGGAGGACTTCATCTCCGAATACGCCGCCGGGCGCACCCCCAACCCGTGCATGCGCTGCAACGAGAAGATCAAGTTCGCAGCCCTCCTCGAGAAAGCGCTCGCACTGGGTTTCGACGCCGTGTGCACCGGTCACTACGCCAAGGTCGTGGCGGACGAACACGGTCACAAGGAACTTCACCGTGCGGCCGACTGGGCCAAGGACCAGTCCTACGTGCTGGGCGTGCTGACCGCCGAGCAACTGGATCATGCGATCTTCCCCCTGGCCGAGACGCCGTCCAAGGCAGAGGTTCGGGCGGAGGCCGAGGCGCGCGGGCTCACCGTGGCGAACAAGCCCGATTCCCACGACATCTGCTTCATTCCCGACGGCGACACCCGCGGCTGGCTCGAGGACCACATGGAACTCGCCCCCGGTCGCATCGTGGATTCCGAGGGCGGTGAACTCGGCGAACACCGCGGCGCACAGGCCTACACCGTGGGCCAGCGCAAGGGTCTGCGGATCGGCACTCCCGCCCCCGACGGCAAGCCCCGTTTCGTGCTCGAGATCCGGCCCAAGACCAATGAAGTGGTCGTGGGACCCGAGGCAATGTTGTCGATCGACGTCATGGAGGGCATCCGCCCCTCATGGGCCGGTCTCCCGCCGGTCGAGGTGCAGAACCTGTCCGAGGGCCAGGAAACCAGCGACACCTTTGACGTGCAGGTCCAGGTGCGAGCCCACGGCGATCCCGCGGACGCCGTGGCCTGGTTGACTCGCACCGACGGCGAGGAACGACTCAACGTCCGGTTGCGTCAGGCCCAGCGCGGTGTGGCTCCGGGACAGACCATGGTCGTGTACCAGGGCACCCGGGTGCTCGGGCAGGCAACCATTGACGCCGCGTACGCGGATCGTGCGGCCGCGGTGGCCGGTGCCCACTAAAGTGGCAGCATGACCAGTGCTTCTGATCACGCCAACCCGCCCGTCGCCGACCACTCGATCATGGACCCCCATGCCTCGTGCGTGAGTGATCAGGCGTCCCAGGACGCGCTGAGCGAGTTGCGGAGCATGCGCGGGACGATCGACAACATCGACGCCGCACTGGTGCACCTGCTGGCCGAACGCTTCAAGGCCACCCAGCGCGTGGGTGTCCTCAAGGCCAAGAACGACTTTCCGCCGGCGGACCCCGAACGGGAAAAGGCCCAGATCCAGCGGTTACGCGCGCTCGCCGAAGCCGCTCAGCTGGACCCAGAGTTCGCGGAGAAGTTCCTCACCTTCATCATCAGCGAGGTCATCCGCCACCACGAAGCGATCTCCGAAGACCACCAGCGCGCCGACGCATCGTGAGCGCCCCGGACACTTCTGCCACGGCCGGCGGCCCCGCTGCCGCGGCCGTGACCGCCACATTGACCTGTCCACTGCGCGGGTCGGACATGGTGGAAACCTTCACCGTGATTCGCGGTGAGCTGGGGGCACCGCACCTGTCCGTGCTGCCCGTCCTGGGTGAGCGCGGACCCCATGCGGAGCCCCTGGCCCGGACGGCGGCCATGTTGGACTCCCTGTACACGGACCGGCAGCCGCACGGTTGGCGCATCACGTCGGTACCGGGCAAGGACTCCCGAGCGGCCCACCACGTGCTGCACAGTGATCTCAACATCATGGCGGATGTGATCGGTCACGAATCCGACAGCGATCACGGTCCCGTGCTCATCTCGATCGTCGGTCCGGTCAGTCTGGCCGCCGGTGTGCACGTGCACAACGGCGAGAAATTGCAGTCCGATCACGGCGCGCGACGCGAGCTGCTTCAGTCCTGGTGTGCGGGTGTGGCCGCGTTCATCGGTGACATGGCACGTAACACGGAAGGCCGCGGCGTCGTCGTGCACGTGGACGAAAGCGAGCTGCAGCGTGTGCTGGAGGGTACGATCCCCACCGCGAGCGGCTACCGCACGCTGCGCGCAATTGGTTCGCACGAGGTGCGTCATGCACTGACCGATGCCGTAGCGGCGTGCCGTGGGGCCGGTGCGGTCGAGGTCGCGATCAGCACCGGCCGCGCCGAGGCTCGCTGGGCGCGTGACATCGGCGCCGACGCCGCCGTGGCCGTTCCGCCGTCGAGTTCGGTCCACGCGTGGGAGCCGTTGGCGGCCCTCGTGGAGACGGGACTGAAACTGTGGTTCCCCGTGGTGCCCGTGACCGGGCGAGCCACTATCGGGGAGATCGCGAACGTCGTCACGCGGCCGTGGCGTGAATTGGGGATGGCCCCGGAAGCGCTGTTGGGCTCGCGCGTACTGCCCGTCGCGGAGCTGGAAGGGCTGACTCCGCCGCACCTTCCGGGGGCGTTACGACGGTGCACGGATGTGGCGGGCGCGCTGACGGAAGCCGGCAACGACGGTTGAGTGGCACCTAGGCCGTAGACTGCTCCGCAGAGACGGTCAGCGGCCACCCAGCTCGGCCACGGTAGAAAGTTGAGGGCACACGCAGCACATGAAGGCACGTATTTTGGTAGTCGACGACGATGCCGCTTTGGCCGAGATGATCGGCATTGTGTTGTCCTCGGAGGGTTTTGAGCCCGTCTTCTGTTACGACGGCTCCGCAGCCGAAGAAACGTTCCGGTCCACCGACCCGGACCTGGTCCTGCTGGACCTCATGCTCCCCGGTATGGACGGCATCCAGGTGTGCCAGACCATCCGGCAGAGCTCGGACATTCCCATTGTGATGCTCACCGCCAAATCGGACACCGCGGATGTCGTCCGGGGCCTGGAGGCCGGCGCGGATGATTACGTCCCCAAGCCCTTCAAGCCCGCCGAGTTGGTGGCCCGCGTCAAGGCGCGGCTGCGTCCCATCGAACGCGGCGCCACCCAGGAGATCACGCTGGGTGACATCGTCATCGACGTGACCGGTCACTCCGTCACGCGCGAGGGCGAACAGATCTCCTTGACGCCGCTGGAATTCGACCTGTTGACCACTCTGGCCAAGTCACCCAACCAGGTGTTCAGCCGTGACGAGCTGTTGCGCGATGTGTGGGGTTACCCGCACGCCGCCGACAACCGCTTGGTCAACGTGCACGTGCAGCGGTTGCGTTCCAAGGTCGAGCGCGACCCCGAGAACCCTGAACTCGTGCTGACGGTACGCGGCATCGGCTACAAGGCCGGGGGCCATTCACATCGATGACGGCCGATAGCCGGGAGCAACGCTCCACGCGATTCAATCCCAGGTTGTTCCGACGGCTTCGCCTGGGACGTCGCATCCTGTCCCGGCGGTGGCACCAGTCCCTGCAGTTCCGCGCCATCCTGGTGGCCCTGACCCTGACTTTGCTCGCGTTTTTCGCCACGGGCAGTTTCATGTCACACCAGATCGCGGATCGGTTGTTCTCCGACCGACTCAACCAGGTGTTGGCGGAGGCCCGCACGGACATTTCCGATGTGCAGGCCAGTTTCGACGCCTCTGACGCTTCGGACCGCACCGAGGTGCAAGCACTGATCGACTCCACCATGGGCGCCATGAGCATGGATTCGGAGGAGGCCGGGCGGCACTGGATCCTGATTCCTTTTGACCGCGGAGCCGGGCAGTCCTTCGTGGGTGTGCAGACCCAGAGTCCCTGGATGACCTCCGCATCCGTTCCGCAGCAATTGCAACAGCGCGTGGCGGACGGGGACGGCACGTATTGGCAGCCGGCCTCGGTGCGCATGGAAGAGGGCGGCGCCGAACAGCCCGTCATCGTGATCGGTGACGTGGTTCAGCTGAACCAGAACGCTCGCTACGGGCTGTTCTTCGTTTACGACTTCGCGGCGCCCCAGGTCACCCTGAACTCCATCCACGCCGTATTGCTGCTGTCCATGCTGGCGTTGCTGCTGCTGGTGGGAACCATCGTCTGGTACGTGACCCGGGAAGTGGTGCGCCCGGTGTCCAGCACCGCGAAGGTCTCGGAGCAGCTCTCCGAGGGCGATCTGGACGTGCGCATGGAAGTGCGCGGCTCCAACGAGGTGGCCAGATTGAGCCGGTCCTTCAACCGCATGGCGGACAACTTGCAGGAACAGATCACCCAGCTCGAGCAGTTGTCCACCATGCAGCAGACCTTCGTCTCGGACGTGTCCCACGAGCTGCGCACCCCGTTGACCACCGTGAAGATGGCGGCGGAGGTGTTGTACAACGCCCGTGAGGAATTCGATCCCGTGAACCGCCGTTCCGCCGAGCTGCTGCACCACCAGGTGGACCGCTTCGACTCGATGCTCTCCGACCTCTTGGAAATCTCCCGGTTCGACGCCGGCGCGGCGCGACTGGACATCGCCTCCACTGACATCTTCTCGGTGATCTACGACGTGGTCGAGGCCGCGGGGCCGCTGGTGCTCAAGTGCGGCTCCACGCTCACAGTGCGATCCCAGCTGACCCGCTGCGTGGCGCAAATGGATCAGCGGCGCATTGATCGGATCATTCGAAACCTGGTCTCCAACGCGCTCGAGCACGGTGACGGCAAACCCGTGGAAATCTACGTGGCCGCCAACGAGAACGCGGTGGCCGTGGCCGTGCGTGACTATGGAATCGGCATGGAGGAAGAACAGACGGCCAAGGTCTTCAACCGGTTCTGGCGGGCGGATCCGGCACGCGCCCGAACCGTGGGTGGCACCGGTCTGGGGCTGTCCATTGCCCAGGAAGACACCCGGTTGCACCGCGGTCAACTGGATGTCTGGGCCCGCCCGGGGGAGGGTGCGTGCTTCCGTTTGACGCTGCCCCTGATCCGTACCCAGCCGTTGGATCCGGAACTACCCAATCCGTTGCCGATGCCACCGGCACCCGTGCTGGCCGATTCCACCGCACACGTGACCGACACCGGTTCCTTGGCTCTCACCACCCAACTGGACCCGTCCGCTGCTGCCACCGGATCGCACCCCGTGTTGTCCGTCGACCCACAGGCCACGGCCGCCATCGAAACATTCGACGGCGCGGACGGTTCCTTACCCGCCGGCGGATCCACCGCGGTCTCCGCCGATCAGGCAGGAACGGGGAAATCATGAGACGTGACGTGAGAGAACAACGACCGCGGCGGCGTCGGCAATGGGCCGTGGCCTGCGCCCTGGCCGCGGGGCTGGCCCTGACCAGCTGCGGTGCAATGCCGCGTTCCGGGCCGGTGCACAAGGTGGTCGAGCCCACGACCGAGGCCGAGGAACAGCCCACGCAGTACTCACCGGCCATGCCCCAGGTGGGCGCGAGCGCGCAGGAGATCGTGGAGGGATTCCTCGCCGCGGGGGTCGGCGCGCAGGATGACTACGCCGTGGCCCGGCAGTATCTGACACCCCAACTGGCCAACACCTGGAAACCGGATGCGCGTGTGCTGGTGCACACGGGCGAACCCAGTACGGTGCCCCGGCTCAACGACGGTGAGTACCGAACCAGTCTGGAAGTCAGCGCCGAACGCGCGGCCAACGGCGTGCTGGAACAACAGCCCGAGGGCACCACTCGAGTCCTGGATTTCACACTCACCTCCGTGGACGGGCAGTGGCGGATTTCCAACGCCCCGGACGGCGTGATCGTGCCCTTCGGAGACTTCGCCGAGATCTTCAAGGCCTACACGCTCTACTTCTTCGACGACGAGTTCGGGCGGCTGGTCCCCGATCCCCGGTGGTTCGCCGAACGCTCCACGGTTCCCACGGCCATGGTCCGTGAACTCCTTGCCGGCCCGGCAGCCCACCTGGACGGCGCGGTGACCTCCGCGATTCCCCCGGGTGCCGGCCTCGCACGGTCCGCGGTCCCCGTGTCCGACACGACGGCGTCGGTGGACCTGAATCTCGGGCAGTTCGACCCGGCGGACGTGGAGTTGGGCAAGCAGATCGAGCAGCAGCTCGAGGCCTCGTTGCAATCCGTTCCCAGCGTGGACGGCGTGGAACTGACCGTCAACGGTGCGCCCGTGGAGACCTCCGGTAGTGACATGGACGATCCGGTGCGTGAGGTCACCGTGCCCAACCGTCAGATCGGGGTGTCCCACAACGAATTGGCTTTCTACCAGGGCGGGCAGACCGAACTCATCCCGGACGTCCCGCTGCCACAGAACGCGCGCATCGTGCGGCCAGGAATGGACCATGCGATGGAGCATTTCGGGTGGGTCGACGACGCCAGCGGCACCGTGTACACCGCGGTGCAGGGGGAGTCGCCCGTGCAGCGATGGACGGGCCAGGACCTCACTCGGCCGAGCTTCGACATCCAAGGATGGGTGTGGGGTTCCGGTACGGACGGGGTGGTGCACGCGGCCCGCACGGACTCGGATGACGATTCGATCACCGTGGCTGCGTCATGGCTGGACGACCAAAGCATTGCGGGGCTCCGGATCTCACGTGAAGGTAATCGCGCGCTCATCGTCACCACGGATGAGCAGGGCGAAACCTCCAACGTGTGGGTCGCAGGCATCGTGCGGGACGATTCCGGCCGCCCCACGGAACTGAACCAAGGCAATCTGGTGGCGGCGGACGTGGACGTGGACACGGTGCAGTGGATCAGTGGCACCGAGTTCATCACCACGGCACTCGGGAAGAACGACAACTCACAGCCACACGAGTACAGCGTGTCCGGCACCAACGACGCTCTGCCGTCCCTCGTGGGAGTCACGTCCCTGGCCGGTGGCAACGGTCCGTCCGCGATTTACGGAGCGGCCGACGGGAACCTCTACATGCTCACCGGTAGTTCGTGGGCCCAGCAGAGCGACAGCGTGACGGACACGGCTTTCGCGGGCTGACCTGTCCGGCGACGGCGCTCGGCCGGGTTCGCAACGAATCCTGGTGCCCGGCGACGACGCTGGACGGGGTTCGTCCGGTCTGTGGCATGCCACGACGGCGCTGGGCCGGGTTGAGCTCCGCTCCCGGTCCGCTGCGCCGGCGTCCCGTAGGTCGTAGGGCCCGGGTGTGCGGGTCCGCGGCGAGCGCGCTCCACAATGGTCACCGGCCCTGGCACTTCGGCCCCGATGTCGGTTGGCTGGGGCCATGACCAAGATTCCCAGCCGCGCGCTGGACCGTGCCGGTGCGACCCTCTGGAACTGGGCCGCGGCGTCGTCGGAGGTCCTCCTGCCCGTGAGCTGCGCAGTGTGCGAAGCGCCGGGAGCCACACTGTGCCGAGGGTGCCGAATCATGTTGCGCCGTTCCACGGTGCGCCCCGCAGAAGTCCCCGCGCCGCGAGGGCTACTGGCCTCCAATGCGAGGGTGTGGGCCGCCGGTCCTTATGAACACGAGCTGGCTTCGTGCCTGCTGTCCTTCAAGAACGGCGGGCGGGCGGACCTTGCTCCCGTGTTGGGAACGGTGTTGACCGGGGTGCTGCTGCGGGCCGCGGAGGATCTGGCCGTGAGCCCCGCGGCCGTGTTGTGGGTGCCCGTTCCTACTTCTGCCCGAGCTCGGTGGAAACGCTGGTTCGACCCGGTACAGGAGATTTTGTCCCGCACCTCACTACCGCACGGCACCCGGGTCCACGCCGGCCTGGAACACCGTCACCGCTCGGCACTCGGGGCGAGTTCACAGAAAAGCCTGGATGTAGCCCATCGGGCGCGGGCCATCAAGGGAAGCATGCGCGCGGTGGGTGTTCGTGGCGCCATGTGTGTCGTGGTGGATGACGTCATGACTTCTGGTGCTACGGCCGCGGAGGCCGTTTCCGTCCTGCGGGACGCGGGCGCACACGTGCCCGGAATCGTGGTTCTCGCCACCGTGCGGGCCGGGTGTTCACCCGGGGCTGATTCCACCACGACCGGGTCACATGTCAGTGAATTTCCCCACAGTTTGAACTAACGTTGGGTTACGGGAACGGAACAAATGTATCCCGTGTGGGAGCAGCACTATCCCGCGTCATCCTCAAGATTTGGAGGGTCTCATGGAACTGAACGTCCAAGGACGAAACGTTGCGGTGCCGGAGCGATTCAAAGAATACGCGGAGAAGAAGAGCGAGCGTTTTGCGCAGCTCGGTGACAAGGTGCAGACCATCGAGGTCAAGGTCACCAAAGACAACGGAGTATCGGGACACCAAGGCATTCGCGTGGAGATCACGGTGATTGGCCGCGGTCCCGTCGTGCGTGCGGAGGCGCGCAGCGACGACAAGTTCGCCGCTTTCGACGAGGCCTACGCCAAGCTGATCGAACAGCTGCGCAGGGCCCGTGATCGTCGCAAAATTCACCGCGGGGGCCACCAACGCCCCATTGCGGTGCACGAAGCCACCGGTTCTCTGCCGGTACTTCCCAGTGAGGGACTCCCGGCCCCGGCCAACGAGGAAGAACTCTCCGCCGCCGAGGACGAGGCCTTCAGCGATGAATACGCGCTGAGTGACACCCCCACCCCGGTGGAAATCCGCCGCAAGCGTTTCCCCGCTGACGAGCTCAGCGTGGACGAGGCCGTGGACCAGATGGAACTGGTCGGACACGACTTCTTCCTGTTCGTGGACAAAGAAACCCAGGAACCCTCGGCGGTGTACCGCCGCAAGGGCTGGGAGTATGGCGTGATCAGCCTCAGCAAGGACGGCACGGCTGCGGAAGAGCAAACCCGCGCCTACCAGCCTCAGGCCAGCGTCTGAGAAGTTCAGTAACAGTTGACGGTTCAACCGTCGCCACCGGGCCCCGCGGCTTCCAACCAGCGCGGGGCCCGGTGGTGTTCCACACCATCCCGAGATCACCCAGCCGGACTCACGTACACTGATCGGCGGTGCACCACCGTCCACAACTGAGGAGCGAACACACGTGGCGTCATTCCTGGAAAAAGTCCTTCGGACCGGGGATAAGCAGGTCCTGAAGCGACTGAGGTCCTACACGGACGCCGTGAACAGCCTGGAAGAGAGCTTCAAAGCGCTCAGCGATGCCGAATTGCGCGCAGAAACTGACGCTTTCAAGGCGCGCATCGAAGACGGCGAATCCTTGGACCGACTGCTTCCGGAGGCCTTCGCCGCGGTGCGTGAGGCGGCGTCGCGAACCCTGGGGCAGCGACACTACGACGTCCAGCTCATGGGCGGCGCGGCACTGCACCTGGGCAACATTGCCGAAATGAAGACCGGTGAGGGCAAAACCCTCGTGGCCACCGCACCCGCCTACCTCAACGCTCTGAGCGGCAAGGGTGTACACGTGGTCACGGTCAACGACTACCTCGCCGAGTACCAGGCCAACCTCATGGGCCGCGTGTTCCGCTTCCTCGGTCTGGAGACCGGCGTGATTCTCTCCGGACAGGATCCGGCCACCCGTCGCGAGCAGTACGCCGCGGACATCACCTACGGCACCAATAACGAATTCGGCTTCGACTACCTGCGCGACAACATGGCTTGGAGTGCGGATGAACTGGTCCAACGCGGCCACCACTTCACCATCGTGGATGAGGTGGACTCCATCCTCATCGACGAGGCGCGTACCCCTCTCATCATTTCCGGTCCCGCCTCCGGCGAGGCCAACCGGTGGTACAAGGAATTCGCCAAAATGGTCACGAACCTCAAGGCGGACACCGACTATGAAGTCGACGAGAAGAAGCGCACCGTGGGTGTTCTCGAACCCGGTATTGAAAAGGTTGAGGACTACCTGGGTATCGACAACCTGTACGAGTCCCAGAACACCCCGCTGATCGGTTTCCTCAACAACGCGATCAAGGCCAAGGAGCTGTTCCACGCGAACAAGGACTACATCGTGGCCCAGGGCGAGGTGCGCATCGTCGATGAGCACACCGGTCGTGTGCTCGCCGGACGTCGCTACAACGAAGGCATCCACCAGGCTATCGAGGCCAAGGAGGGTGTCGAGATCAAGGCCGAGAACCAGACCATGGCCACGATCACCCTGCAGAACTACTTCCGCCTCTACGACAAGCTCTCCGGCATGACCGGTACGGCCCAGACTGAGGCCGCGGAGTTCATGAACACCTACGAGATCGGCGTGGTGCCGATCCCGCCCAATAAGGGCATGGCACGTATCGACCAGCGCGATCTGGTCTACAAGAACGAGGCCACCAAGTACGCCGCCGTGGTCCGCGACATCGAAGAGCGCCACGCCACGGGTCAGCCCGTGCTCGTCGGTACCGCCTCCGTGGAGAAGTCCGAGTACCTCTCCAAGCTGCTGGCCAAACGCGGTGTACGGCACGAGGTGCTCAACGCCAAGAACCACGCGCGTGAGGCCGCGATCGTCGCGCAGGCCGGTCGTAAGGGCTCCGTCACCGTGGCCACCAATATGGCCGGCCGCGGTACTGACATCATGCTCGGCGGTAACGCGGAGTTCGACGCCGTGGAAGCCATGGAACAAAAGGGCCTGGATCCGGAGCGAGACGCCGAGAAGTACGAGGCCGAATGGCCCTCCGTTCTCGAGCACTACGAGAAGTCCACCAAAGCCGAGCACGAAGAGGTCATCGAGCTGGGTGGCCTGTACGTCCTGGGTACCGAGCGCCACGAGTCCCGTCGTATCGACGATCAGCTCCGCGGCCGTTCGGGCCGCCAGGGCGACCCGGGTGAATCTCGCTTCTACCTCTCGCTCGCGGACGACCTCATGCGCCTGTTCAATCCGGCCGTCGCCCAGCGCCTCATGGCGGTCGCCCCCGACGACGTTCCGGTGACCGGCCGCATGATCACCTCCGGTATCGCCAACGCGCAGAACCAGGTGGAGGGCCGTAACGCCGAGCAGCGCAAGAATGTGCTCAAGTACGACGACGTGCTCAACCGCCAGCGCGAAGTGGTCTACCGTGACCGCCGTCGAATCCTCATGGGCGATGACATTGCCGAACAGATTCAGCAGTTCGTGGAAGAGGTCATCACCACCGCCATCGAAGACCGCACTCGCGTGGGTCATTCCGAGGACTGGGATCTGGACGGTCTGTGGGAGGCATTGCGTGAGCTGTACCCCATCACGTTGACCCAGCAGGAAATCATTGACGAGGCCGGCGGACGCCCGCGGTTGACCGCGGACTTCCTCACGGAACAGATCCTCTCGGACGCCAAGCTCGTCTACCAGGAACGCGAGGACGAACTCGGTTCCGAGGCCATGCGCAACCTGGAACGACGCGTACTCCTCTCGGTGATCGGCCGCCGCTGGCCGGAGCACCTCTACGAAATGGATTACCTCAAGGAGGGCATCGGCCTGCGTGCCATGGCCCAGCGTGACCCGCTGGTCGAGTACCAGCGCGAAGGCCACCAGATGTTCAAGGGCCTGATGGACACGATCCGCGAGGAAACTGTGGTCACCATGTATCACCTGGAAGTCCGGCGCCAGCGCACCGGTCAGGACGGTGGCGAGGTGGAGATGGCCCGTCCTCAGCGTCCGGCGTTCCTGCAGTACTCCGCGCCCAACGAGGACGGCGAGCCGATGGCCCGACTCGAGGCCAAGGACAATCACCAGACTCCGGTCGGTGAAGGTGCGCAAGCCGCCAAGACAGCCGAGGGCGCCGCTGCCGGCGAAGAGAACTCGGAGCCGACCGAGAACCGCGCCCGACGTCGCGCTCGCAAGGGCGGCAGCTCCAAGAAGGGCACGCGCAAGTAGCGTCCGTTCGCAGATCCGAACGAGGACGGGTGGCACACACAATGTGTGCCACCCGTCCTCGTTTCTCATCGGTTCACTGACTGTTGTCGTGTGAGGCTGTGGCTCACCCGACTTCGAGGTGCACCACGCGCCACTGTCGGTTGATTCGCTCGATTCTGAGCGCCACGGCTCTGACCCGAGCGGATTCCTCGATGACCACCGATGCCTCGTAGCACTCGGGCGCGGGGGAGCAGACCCTGACCCTGCGTACTCTCGGGGCCTTGTGGACCTCGAAGAGTGAGGCCCGGTCCCGGTACTGTTCCTGCACCAACCGGAGCATCGCTGCACGCTGTTCGAACCGTTCCACGACATCCTGGGTGGTCCACCGGGCCAGCTGCGTTGCGGGGCGTGTGCCGCCCAGGATTTCCACGGCGGCTTGGGCGAAGCTCCGGGACATGGCCGTGACACGTTCCAGGTCGTTCTTGTGGGTGAGGCCCGCACGGGACCTGTCGGCTCGCCAGGTGTATCCGCCCGAAGGAGGCTGGGGAGCTGAAACTGCTGTGGCAACACTCATGACGAGGCTCCTTCGGTGGGCAGTGGGATGGCGACTTTTTCAAGTAGCTGGGGTGGAACGTGCAGCTGGTCTCCGGGACGGATCAAGTCGCCGCCGTTCTGGAGGTCGTTGTGTTCCAGCCACGTGGCAGTCTGTGCAGCGATCTGTGCGGGAGTGGCCTGCGGGCCCAGGAATTCCGCCGTGATGTCCCACAGGGTGTCACCCCGGACAACGGTCAGGATCGAGTCGGTGACTCGGTGCTGCGCGGGAACGGCTCCGGACTCACTCTGAGATGCCGTGAGGTCGCGGGCGTCTGAGGCATCAGGGCCGGTGGAAGCGGCCGGGAGACCGGGGAGACCGGGGAGACCGGGGAGACCAGGGAGCCCAGGGGTTTGGGCAGGTGTCTGCGGTCCAGGATGAGCTGCGTTGGGTTGCGCAGGCTCGTCGCCCACCTCCGGAGCGGCACCGGGCGCCTGCGCGGACGGTTGGCCGGGAGGCGTGTCCGTGGAAGCCGCGGGATCCCGTTCCTCAACCTGATTGACTCCGGATTCGGAATCGGACCAGAAGGGGTTGACGGGTTCGGTCGCGTGCGCAGCGGACACGGTCACCAAATGAATCCCCACTACCGCTCCCACGGTGCGGGCCATGAGCCTAGGAGTGAGCCGAGTGGCGAAACGCTCCACGCGATGCCACTGAAATCTGCGCGCCCCGGCGGCGCACACGAGCATGAGCATGCCGCCGAACCACCACGCCGCCAACAACACTCCGGCCACGGCTGCCACGAGAGCAACGGCCAGATCCGCGTTCATGGCTGTCAGGTCCTGGCGGTACCGCTCCAGGAGGCTCCACCCCATGGCCATCAGCACGCCGGATAGGAGCGGGATGATCCAGATGGTAAGGGCGAACTCCACGCGAGGCGCGTCGCCTCCGCTCTCGGCACCTTGAGTTCGTTCCATCACTTTGGACCCCCAATGATGTTGTTTGATGTCGTTTAGTAATGTTTAGATCATTCAGGGCGGAAACATGTACGTCAAGCATGAATGATTGTGCATGCACATCCGGCGTCACATTTCGTGGTGGCCCAGCGTGATGTACTGGATCGATGCGGCCCCGCTACGAGAGGTGGCCGGACGGAATCACCAGGGGGAGACCGTGCGTTGGGATGAACTCTTCGCGGACATGGAAGCGCAGCTGGCTCAGGCGGAGCAGCGCAGCGTGGAACTCGAGGCCGCGGAAACGGCGAGGGCGGAGTTGTCGCGCCTCACTTTGGCGGAACGACTCTCTGCTCATCGGAACCGGATGGTGCGGCTTCTGCCGGCTCACGGGGACGTTCTGGAAGGCGAGCTCACCGACATCGGTGCAGGCTGGGCAGTCATCCGGGAACGGCATTTCCAACACCTGGTGCCTTTGCATTCCGTGGTGTGGTGGGAGGGGTTGCACCGTAAGTTCGAGATCATCAATGAGCGTGCGGTACTGCGGAAATTAGGAATGGGGCACGTGCTCCGTGCGTTGGCGGCGTCGAGAGCGCACGTGCGGGTTCTACTCCTGGATCCGTCCGCTCGGGGGGATCTGGAAGGCACCTTGGATGCGGTGGGGCACGATTTTTTCGATCTTGCCTTGCATCCCGACGACCAATTCCGACGGCGCGCGGCGGTCAAGGCAGTGCGCACCGTTCCCTTCGGGTCCGTGGCGCTGATTTCGTCGCCGGACACCGCCTGAATTAGCCGATGGACCCTTCGCGCACGGCCTGCTCCGTGCGCTCGTAGCCCTTCTGGATGTATTCCTCGAGCTTCTGCGTTTCCACGCGCCACTGGCCTCGCCCGCCCACCTGAATGGCGGGCAGTTCACCGGAGCGGACCATGGCGCGGGCCTGGGCCACCGAGATCGACAGGATTTCGGAAACATCCGACAGCGTGAGAAAACGTGGCTGTGCCATGGAGTAGTTCGCCTCATCTCAGGTGGTTTGATGCAGTTTGATCACGTCCAGTGTCCCACGGATCTCGGAGGAGGGCGCGATATGCACAGAAACTCTTCCCGAGCGCCGCCCCGTACCGAAGATGTCCACATGTTTCGCAACCTGATTTCCTCCGGTGCGATTCACGGTGCACACTCATGAAAGATTCGGTGGGGGCCGGATCCACTCCGGGGGAAGGGAACACTCATGTCCAGCGATTCACAGCACGGTACGGCCGCGGCGCAACGCTTCAAGAAACCCACGTGGCGCGACCCTCGACTGGTGGTGGGATTATTGCTCGTGCTCACGTCCATTGTGGCCGTGGTTCTTCTCATCTCGACATTGAACCGAACCGAGCCCTATTACGTGGCCGCCCACGATCTGTCGGTCGGACAGAGTGTCTCGAACGATGATCTGGTGCCGGTTGACGTCAGACTGCAGGACGCATCGCAACAGTATGTGTCGGCGGAGACAGATCTCAAGGACAACGATGTCCTGGTGCAGCGCGTTCCCAAGGGGCAACTGGTTCCGACCAATGCGGTGGGTACCGCTGACGAACTGGATCGCAGCCCGGTGGGGATTGCGCTGGAGACGCCCCTGCCCGCGGAAGCCAGAGCCGGTTCGCGCGTGGACGTGTGGGTTGCGGAGCAGAAGGCGTCCGGACGGGGTTACGAGAAGCCCCGCAAGCTCGTGCCCGGCGCGGAGATCTCCAAGATCGAGACCACCAATTCGGCCCTCGGGAGTTCAACCGGTACCACGGTGCACGTACTGGCCACGCCCGAACAGGTGGAGCCACTGGTCGACGCCCTGGGTAACAGTGCCAAGGTCACCCTGGTGCTCAACCCCTCGGGTGACGACTCATGAGTATCTCGGTCGTGACCCTGGGCACGGGAACGTGGCCGCTGGTTGACCAGATCGAAAGACAGCACGGGTCCGTGACCGTGGTGCGGCGGTGTTTGGACCTCTCAGAACTCCTGGCGTGCGCCCACACGGGTATGGCGAGGGTTGCGTTGCTCGCCGAAGGGGCCGAGGAACTGACCGCGAGCTTGCTGGAGCAACTGAGCCTCAGCTCGGTCCGGGTTCTTGTGCTTGCCGGTCATGACGAGAATCGCCTGGCCGCGCTCGGTGTCACGATCGTTCCCGGTGGAGCCACGGGGCAGGACGTCACCACCCTCATTGAAGAGGTCGTGGACTCACCCGACCCGGTGCCTTCCTATCGAGGCCATTCCCACCCTGACGATCACCCGCGTGCTGTGGAGGACACCGAGCGGATCCATGAATCCACAGATGCTCCTGCCACACGTGAGAGGGAGTCGGATTCCCCGGATCAGAACCCGCCCCAGACCAGTGAGTCGGGCCGTGTCATCACGGTATGGGGGCCGATGGGAGCGCCGGGGCGCACCCTCACGGCGCTGAACGTGGCGGCCGAACTCGCACTGGGCGGTTCAAGGGTTCTGCTGGTCGATGCCGACACGTACGCGGCCTCGATCGCCGCGAGCCTGGGCATGCTCGAGGAGGCTGCCGGGTTGGCCCAGGCATGTCGCCTGGCGGATCAGGGCCGGCTCGATGCCGAAGGATTGCAGCGCTGCGCCACCCGGGTCTCTGTGGCCGGCGGCTCAGTGGATGTCCTCACGGGTCTCACACGCCACGATCGGTGGCCGGAAGTTCGTGCTGCAGCGCTGGAAACCGTCCTGTTGCACGCCCGAACCGCTTATCAGGCAGTCGTGGTCGACACGTCGTTCAGTCTTGAATCGGATGAGGAGATCAGCCTGGACATGGTCGCCCCGCGGCGCAATGCCGCCACATTGTGTGCGTGCGCCATGGCCGACTCGATCATTGTGCTGGGCACCGCCGATGCCCTGGGGATTCCGCGGCTGGTCAAGACCCTTCCCGACCTGACCGATGTGGCGCCCACCGCGCGGCTGCTCGTGGTGATCAACAAACTTCGCAAGGCCTCCGTGGGACGCGCAAGCGCGGATGCCGTGGCCGAGGCGTGGGATCGGTTCTCACCCGGCCACGGAATCGATGCCACGCTCGACTGGGACCCCGCCGCGTGTGACGAGGCGCTACTGGCGGGCGCCGTATTGGCGGAGTCGGCGGCCAAGAGCCCGCTGCGGCAACAACTCGCGGATCTGGCCGTCCGCGCGCTGAGTCCCGAGAGCGACGTCGTTGGCGAATCCTCGGCGGCAGGGTCCGCGCCGGGGACTAGGCTGGGACAACGAGTGGGCGCGTGGTTGCGCCGTTGAAGTCCCCTGAAAGTGAGTGACCCGCCGTGGCGTTTACGGATCCCCTGCGTTCCATCAAGGATTTTGACGCCGGCGATGCCGAGTGGTTGCACCTGCTGGTGGGGGACTGGCAGCTCGTGGCGGATCTTGGGTTCGCAGATCTGCTACTGAGCTTTCCCAACCGGGTGATCTCGGCCGAGGACAGCCCCACGGGTTCGGCGATTCCCGCCCCGGACAGCGACTTCACGGTCTTGGCACACGCGCGTCCCACGACCGGGCCCACGGTCTTCCACAAGGACATGGTGGGAGAGATGATTCCCGCCGCGGACGCCGCTCCCTTGCGTTCCGCGTGGGTCGACCAGCGCATCGAGCGGTTCAAGCTCACGGCCACCGAAGCCCAGCCCGCGGAGTCGATTCTGGTGGTGCCGCTGGTGCGTAATCAGCGCACCATTGCCGTGGTCAGTATGACGCTGGACCAGCATTTCGGGCGTCCGATGTCCCAGATGAAAACCGTGTACCGCGAAACGGCAGAGGACTTGTTGCGCATGGCCAACGAGGGTACATGGCCGGATTTTGCCGTCCGCAGCGATTCCCGCCGGGGTGCGCCCCGTGTGGGAGACGGCATGATGCGCCTGGACGCTCACGGCAGGGTGGCTTTCTGCTCGCCCAACGGGCTGTCCACTTTCCGCAGGTTGGGACACGAGGGCGACATGGCCGGCGCGAATCTCGTATCGATTGCGCGGAGTCTCGATGTCCGCGGCAACGGAGTGGACGAGACGATTGCCCCCGTGCTTGCCGGGACCATGCCGTGGCGCGGTGAATTGGAGGCCGGGAACGTGTCCGTGACCCTGCGGGCCATCCCGCTGCGGCGGGGAACCTCCCGAACCGGCGCGCTCCTGCTGTGCCGGGACGTGACGGAACTGCGCCGCAGGGACCTCCAGCTGGTCTCCAAGGACGCCACCATTCGCGAGATCCACCACCGGGTGAAGAACAATTTGCAGACGGTGTCGGCGCTCTTGCGGTTGCAGTCGCGCCGCATGACGTCCGAGGAGGCCAAACACGGTCTGCAGCAGGCCATGAGGCGGGTGAGTTCCATCGCTCGCGTGCACGAATCGCTGTCCCACGACATTTCGGAGGACGTCGATTTCGACGAGTTGATCAGGCACCAGGTGAAGCTCGCGGTCGAGACGGCCTCATCCACTCAAACGGTTCGCACCGAGGTGCACGGCGAATTCGGCCGGCTACCGTCCAAATGTGCCACGTCCATGGCGCTGGTCATCAACGAGATCGCGGCCAACGCCGTGCAGCACGGGCTCAAGGACCGGAACGGAACCGTGTCTCTGGAGGTGGAGCGCCTGCCGGACATCTTCAACGAGGACGGTGACGTTCGTCGTGTTATCGAGGTGACCGTCAGCGACGACGGCTGGGGCATGGGCGACACCGTGATTGAAGAATCGGGTGCGAGTGCGTTCCGGCAGGCCGGTGATGGTGAAGGCCTGGGGATGCAGATCGTGCGCACCCTGGTGGCCAGTGAGCTCGAAGGCAAGATTCGCTGGCAACCGCGTGAGGGCGGCGGCACATGCGTGGTGATTCAGGCGCAGTTCTCCGTCTGAGCGACTGGCTTACCGGTGAGTGTCCGGGTGGCGGTGAAGAGCTCAGGGAATGACGAAGCCCCCGCGACATCTATCGTCGCGAGGGCTTGGTCGATGAAATTAGGGCCATGAGGCTCAAGAGGCGCGACGTGCGCGAGCGGCACGGCGCTTGAGGGCGCGGCGCTCATCTTCACTCATACCGCCCCATACTCCAGCGTCCTGACCGGATTCGAGGGCCCACTGCAGGCAGGTGTCCATGACCTCGCACGTGCGGCACACGGCTTTGGCCTCTTCGATCTGCAACAGAGCGGGGCCGGTATTACCCACGGGGAAAAATAGTTCTGGGTCCTTCTCAAGGCATGCTGCGCGACTACGCCAATCCATGATCTGCGGCGACGCTCCTTTCACTTCAGTTGGGTGTGCACAGAAACACCGCATCACCATCGAGCGCGGGCTGAGCGCGACGGGAGAATGTTCGGGGGAGTACACACAGAAAAGGCCCGCGTTGGCCGGGCCTCAAAAGATGATCTGCCCAATACTTTCTCACGTGAACAACTCGTGAACAAGAGTCTGAGCGGTATATCACACGGAAAGTTTTGCCTGACTAACTGACCGATCATGTCGGTGGGAGATCGAGATTAGAGTTGGGGGTGCCCTGCTCACCCTCATGAAAGGCCCATTCCATGGTCCCCGCCTCCCAGCAGCAGTCACCGGACCGTCCCTGGACGGTGTGGGTGATCGGTGTGATCGTCGGGCTGGAAGCCGCGGCCCTGGCCTATGTGGGAGTTCGCTTCGTGATTTCGTTGTTCTCGGATCATGTGATCCCCACGGCGGGCATCATTTTCGGTGCGGTGGTCATGTTGGGCGCCGCGGCCTGGCTCGGTTCGGCGGCCTGGGGAACGGTGAGGGGTCTGCGATGGCCGCGCGCCGCGATTCTCGTGTCTCAGGCATTCCTGGTGATCGTGGGGATCTCCCTGACTCAGGTGGGTGCCCGGGCGATTGGTGTGGCGTGCGTTGCGGCGGCGATCGTAGCCCTCATGGCTTTGTTCAACCGAGGGACCGTGGCATGGATGGGGGAGTCCACGCGTCACCCGTCCCGCTGAGTTCGGTGCCCAGGTACGGGGTTTGAACCAGAACCGGTACGCCGCGGTGGATCCAGTACCCGCGACCGGGCGGCCCGCCCACCGGCAAACCGGACAATGATGCTCCGAACAGATCGCCGTCGAAGGCCTTTCTGGGCCGGAGCAAAAGGGTGTCCGCCACATGACGCCACTGCATCAGTGGTGGAAAGAGCGCTGGCAGCCCGTCGCTCAGCCGCAGGGCCACGATCAGTCGTAGATCGTTCCGGCCGCCGACGCCGCTCGTTCCGGCGCCTGGGTGCCACAGGGCACCCAGGCGTTGAATCACCTGGGTGGCCAAGGAATCCGCGTCGTCGATCAGCACGGTTGTTCCGGCACGGATCTCGGAGAACACTGCCTCCAACTCCTCCACCGAGTGCGGATGACAGCGAACCGCAGCGCGGGAAGGCAACGTCTTCTCGACCGAGTCCAGGTAGGAGCTGCGGCCCGAACGCGTCGGCCCCACGACCAATAACGTGTCACCGGGACCCCAGCCGCGTGTCACGGGGGCGTGGTCCGTTCCCAAACCCATGAGGAGCCCTGAGACGGGGCCGCCCGGCCCGGACCAGTGATCGGGCAGCGGCCGGTACCGCGGCCAGACACTCGAGTCCGGGGCGGGAATCGTGACTTGAGAGAGTTTCGAATGTTCTGTGAGTTCCTCCTCGTGCGTTGCCGACCCATGGAGAACTCGTTCATTGGTGGCGGCATCTTGACCGGTGACTAAACCTCCACTGGGAATCGGAACCTGCACCACCGTGAGAGCGCCCCGAGACTGCTGCCCGCGGGATGTGGAGCACCTGTACGCGGCGGCGCCTTGCACGACCCCTCGTAGTGGCAGGGGATTGACCGCCGGAAGCTTGGGCCACTGCAAGAGTGCTTCGGGAGTCTGATCGGCCGGAAAGTACACGCGGGTCCGTCCCGCAGAGGATGCCCGCCCCACCGACAAGGAACGATCCCCGGACATGACCACGGCCACCCCGTTGTGCGAACCAGCCCCGGCCAGAGCCAGCAGTTCATCCTCCAGAAACGCCCACGACCCCGCCCGGAGGAGGGCGCAGCAGCGATCCCAGTCCTCGATCATCAGCACCGCAGCTTCGGATGCACCGTGGCGCGCCTCCTCAGAGAGGGACGAGAACCGCTGTGCCCCTTCGGAGAGACGATTGAGAAGGCCACTGATGGTCGAGACGTCCTGTGCGGAGGCGGCCCCGTGGATGAGACCGGTGTCCGACCAGCGTCGAGCGGGTCCTTCGATCATGGACGTGGCCGATATGACGTAGAGAGCCGGACCTGAACGGGCACGGACCAACTGCTCGAGGGCAGATAACAGCGTGCGTGATGTGTGCAGCGGTTGGCCGATGAGAAACAACGTGCCGTCTTCGAGGGGGCGCCAGGAGGCTCGGCCGGTCCAGTGTTCCACGGAGTTTTCCGCGGGTCCCAGATCCACGTGACCCAGTTCGTTCGGATGCGCCCGTGCAGCTTGAGGTAGGGGAGCGGGTACGGGTCGTACCGACGACACGTCCGGAGCGGGGGCGTCAGCCGGAGTCAGATGCTCACCGGTCGCGGCAACCCAACCCCGGTGGGTTTCGGCAATCTCGGTGACCACTCGCTGCACCCCGGGGTCCAGGCGGGTGCCAACCGTACCGACGGTCATGTCCGGCCCACCGTCGGCCAAACCCGTCCCGCCGAGCGGATCGTCCGAAGGCTGCCGTCCAGCGAGCCTGATGCGCACCTCATCCACCGGGGTCGCCGCGCACGTCGTGAGGATGGCCGTTTGAACTTCCACGGGTGCGCCGTGCCCAGAATCGATGAACGCTCGGCCCGGTGTCGTCGACGAAATACCCGCGGCCACAACCGCCCCGATGATATCCGCGGAATCCTGCTCGGTACGCACTCTGAGACACATGGCCTGAGTGATGTTGGCGCGCACGTCCGCGGGGACCGCTCCCTGGGGGCGCTGAGTCGCCAGGACCAGATGAATCCCCAGGGAGCGTCCCACGGTGGCGATTTTGGCGAGTTCGTCGCCGGCGGTCGAGAACGCGTCCGCGAGCATTTTGACCTCGTCGACCACGACCACCAGTTCCCGAAACTCCAGCTCCCGTGACGCGGGCGTGGTGGTCAGGAGGCTTTGGAAGTCGGAGAGGCCCAGGCCCGCCAGGAGGCGCTCGCGGCGTCGTAATTCGGAACGCAGGAACTCCAAGGCCCGCCGCACGTCCTCCGGCGCGAGGTCGGTCAGAAGCGTGGACCGGTGCGGCAAACCGGTGAGAGGAGACAGCGCGGCGCCACCCTTGAAATCCACGAACAGGAATTCGAGTCGCTCGGGCGAATAGCGGCAGGCCAGTGCGGCCACCAGCGTGCGGAGCACCTCGGATTTCCCACACCCCGTGGTCCCGGCGATCAACATGTGCGGGTGTTCATCACCGAGGGACAGACCCTCGGCACCGTGGCGAGACACGCCGATCGGGGCCTCCAACGATGGCACCCGGGCGCTCGCAGTCCACAGGTCAGGTATTTGCTCGGTCTCGGGAAAAATCACCTGGGAACCCACCGACGCGGGCAGCCCGGACACGTTCCGTAGGGCTGGAATCACGGACTGCACCCGTGACCACTGCTGCATTGCCCGGCAGAACTCCCGGGTCGTCACACTGTCCACGCGCAATGTGAGACGGCCTCGACCCGCGCTCGCATCCAGGCCGGGAACCGCGCCCGCAGCGTCGCAGAACAGGACCGCCGTGGACCTCCAGGACAGGACGGCACTCGATCCACTGCCCTCCGTCGAGTCTCCCGCCACCGAGACCACGATGCGCACGCGCTCCTTCGCGACCGGCAGAGCAGCGGCCGTCCGCGCCGAACACACTTCCAAGGCCGGGCCAGTCACCGACCGATGGCGCTGCGAGTCCACCACGCGAAGACTGGGCAGCAGCGGCGCTCGCCAGCCCGCTTCCGGATCCACGATGAGCTGGTGGAGCGCCCCGGGACCGGTCAGCAACTGCACCGCGAGGGCGTTGATCACGCCTTCTCGATGACGCGACGGCACGGCGAGCTCCAGGTGCTGCACTCGCGACAGGTCGATCAGCACCGGCGCCCTTCGGTGCTCAACGGGAACAGCACCCGGCCCATCGCCCAGGTGCACCGCCGCCGTGCGTTCGGCCTCGCCCAGGCGCACCCATCGCTCGACTCTCTCGACTGCGGAGGTCGACGGTCTGTGGGCGGGAATCGCGATGGACGCACCGGAATCCAACGTTTGCAAGCGACCCACCACCTCCGCCGCCGACGGCGCTGCCTCCCCGCAACGTCTCAGGTCCCGTTCCAGCGCGGCCGCCACGCGCGCGCGTTCCCGGGCTCTCGCGGCACGTCCCACGCTCCAACTGACCACGGCGATGATCGCGCCCAGGGCGCTGAAGAGCATGAAGAACCACATACCCGTGACCACGGTGATCACCACGCCCAGGACCAGGGGTAGGAGTCCCAGGAGCAAGCCCATGCGTGCGCCCTGTCCCGAAGCACGGGGGACCGTGATGATCTGAGAAGGGCTGTCGTCGCCGGTTGGTGGGGCTGCCCATGACACCCGGTGTCGAGCGGACGTGGCATCGGAGGGCATGGTCAACCGCAGCCATGAATCTCCGCACCTCAACCGGTCACCCTCCCGGAGCGGAACAGGCCCGGGCATGATCCGCACGTCAGCGTGATCCATCACGATCTCTGTCGCGTCACTCGTGGCGGCCCGGGTGGCCAGCGTGGGGATTCCCGCCACGGGTTCCAACCACTGAGAGCCCCTCGCAATGACCAGCTCCGTACCGCAGGCGACCCCGGACACGACCGTCAGCCTGGGACTGCTCAGGTGGCGGTCAGCATCCAGTCCGAGATCAGCACGACACTGATCGTCACGGCCCCGACCGTCATCCCCCGATCCATCACGGTCCGCAAGGTCATGGCGCGGCCCGTCACGGCCCGCGAGGTCAAGATGCGGAACGTCCTGATCCGGAGAGTTCGCGCGTCGCCCCTCGGTGACGCGCAACGGCAGAAGAGGGAGCCGTGAGCCACTCGGAGGCGGCGTACCCGGACGAAGCGTGATCGTCGCGCCGTCCACCAGGGGTGGCTCGGCGAAACGAACCGAGCTCACATCGAGGCCCTCGACCGTCAGCTCCGCGCGGGTTCCGATGAACGTGCAGATTTCCCGACATATGCTGCTCCCAGCGGTGCCCGGTTCGGCGGTGATGGCAACCTCGTGGCTCTGAACCTCCGCCGCACCTGCCCAGCGCAGGCCGACCATAATTTCCATGGCCTCAGCACAGCACGCCACCTGATCACCACCCGCGCCGAACAGTCAACGTGTGGAGCGGTACGAAAGGCCCCGTGCGGCGTCGTCGTTGTGGAGCGTGCACCCCGTGCGGCGAGGAAAATTTCGGGAAATTACCGGATGACAGCGGTGGACAGGCAGGTCACCGGCCCGGGGTACGTGAGACAGTGGTGCCTATGAGACCCCGGAAGGTTGTCATTGTCAGTCGGATTTTTACGCCGGAGCCGGCGGCGGCGTCGTTCAGGTTGCGCGCCCTGGCCAGGGGATTCGCCGCTGAAGGCGCGGACGTCACCGTGCTCACCACGCGCCCACCGCGCGGCATGGCCGAATCGACGGCGGGGGAGCCGTACTCGGTGGTCCGCGTGCCGGTGTTGCGTGACGAGTACGACTACGTGCGCGGCATACCCCAGTACCTGAGTTTCGATATCCAGGCCTTTGCCCGGTTGCTCGTCATGGACGCTGACATCGTGGTCAGCGAACCCCCGCCCACCACGGGGTTGGCCGTGTGGGCATCGAGCGTGCTGCGGCGTCGTCCGTATATCTGGTACAACCCGGACGTGTGGACCGCGGCGACCATCACCATGGACGTGCCGCGAATCGTCACCGAACTCATGCGCGTGGCCGAGACCGTGTCGGCGCGCTGCGCGGGCGGCGTGATCACCGTGTCCGAGGCCATGGGCGCGGAGCTCGCCAAGGTCACGGGCGTGAAGCGCGACAAGATGTTCGTGGCGGAGAACGGGATCGACACCGAGATCTTCACCCCGGACGGCCCTTCCGAGGACCTCGCCGACCCCTATTTCGTCTATGCGGGGTCAATGTCCGAGTGGCAGGGTGCGGACGTGTTCATCCACGCGCTCGCCCAGCTTCTCGACGAGCACCCCGACGTCAAGATCCACTTCCTGGGTCGCGGCTCGGACGTGGAACGCATGGAACGAGTGGCGCGAGAGGCGGCCCCGAACAACGTGGTCTTCGACGGCGTCCAGCCGCCCGAGCGCACGGCAGCCTTCACGCGCGGCGCGGTCGCCGCGCTCGCATCGATCGTGCCCGGTCAGGGCTACGACTTCTCCAAGCCCACCAAGGTTTATGCCGCCGCCGCGTGCGGAACGCCCGTGATCTACGCGGGTGCCAAGGGCGTGGCTGCCGACCTGGTTACCGAGAACGGTCTGGGCCAGGCGGTCGGTCACGACGCGAGCGAAGTGGCCGCGGCCATGCGCGCCGCACTGGAGCCCTCCGGTCTGCACGATCGCGATACGGGCGTACGACGCCGCTCGGACTGGGCCCGTGCGCACGCCTCCTTGGGTGCCTCGGGCCGCGCCGCAGCGAAATGGGTGCTCAGTGGATTCGTTCGGGACCGAGCGCGGTGACGGTCCACACAGCGTCAAGAAGGTACTGAACCGGCGGAGTCCGGTAGCTTAGGGCAAGATGTCTTGACCCTCACGGGGTCGTGAAGATGGTAGGGAGTAAACACGTGAACACTGATTTGGTGGTCGTGGGTTCGGGTCTGTTCGGTTTGACCGTGGCAGAACGAGCCGCCAGGGAATTGGGATTGAAGGTCACCATGATTGACCGCCGATCCCACCTGGGTGGAAACGCGTACAGCGAGAACGAGGAACGCACCGGGATCGAGGTGCACCGTTACGGCGCGCACCTGTTCCACACATCCAACGAGCGGGTGTGGGAGTACGTGAACCGGTTCACCGCGTTCACCAACTACGTGCACCGGGTGTACACCCGCCACAACGGCGAAGTGTTCCCCATGCCCATCAACCTGGGCACCATCAACCAGTTCTTCCGCTCGGCGTACTCGCCGGGTGAGGCACGGGACCTGATTCGTGAACAGGCCGGCGAGCTCGCGGGAACCGACCCGCAGAACCTCAACGACAAGGGCATCCAGTTGATCGGCCGCCCGTTGTACGAGGCGTTCATCAAGCACTACACCGGTAAGCAGTGGCAGACGGATCCTAAGGACCTGCCCGCGTCCATCATTTCGCGCCTTCCGGTTCGCTACACCTACGACAACCGCTACTTCAACGACACCCACGAGGGTCTGCCGGTGGACGGTTACACCGCGTGGCTCGAGCGGATGGCGGATCACCCGAACATCGACGTTCGCCTGGAGACCGACTTCTTCGACGACTCGCAGGAGTTCTCCAAGTCCAACGTGGTGGGCCAGGTTCCGGTCATCTACACCGGCCCGGTGGACCGCTACTTCGACTACACCGAGGGCGACCTCTCCTGGCGCACCATCGACCTGGAGGAAGAAGTCCTGGACATCGAGGACTTCCAGGGCACGTCGGTCATGAACTACCCGGACGCGGATGTTCCCTACACCCGCATCCACGAGTTCCGTCACTTCCACCCGGAGCGTGACTACACCAAGGACGCCACCGTGATCATGCGCGAGTTCTCGCGCTTCGCGGACAAGGGTGACGAACCCTACTACCCGGTGAACACCTCCGCGGACCGCGAGAAGCTGCTGGCCTACCGCGACCTGGCCAAGGGCGAGCAGTCCGTGCTGTTCGGCGGACGACTGGGCACCTACAAGTACCTGGACATGCACATGGCAATTGGCGCCGCACTGTCCATGGTGGACAACAAGATTGCACCGCACTTCACGTCCGGTGCACAGCTGAACAGCGGAGGCGTTGACGAATGAGCACTGTGAAGAACGAAGCGACCGCGACGACCAAGAACCAGACGGCGGATTCGCGCACCTGGCAGACCGTTGCGCACATCATCTTCCCGACCGATGCTGACACGGACACGCTGCCCCTGTTCGTGGACTTCAACGCTCAGCGCCACACAGCTGTGAAGTCCCTGCGTCCGTCCGAGGCGGGCGAGGAGCAGACGGTCGCTGCGGAGCAGGCAGATGCCGCAGCCTCCGCCCAGGCGAACCAGATCCATTCGGAGTACCTGTCCAGCGATCGCAGTATCCACATTCCGGCGCACACCCGTATCTCGCTGGGTACCTACTTCAACGCGTTCCCGGCCTCCTACTGGCGCGCGAACACCGCAGTGGACACGGTCCGCCTGACCGCTCGCACCACCGGACCGGCCAAGATCCTGGTCTACCGTTCCACCGCGCGTGGCACCTCCAACCGTGTGATCACGCTGGACATGGACGGCACCGAGCAGCACACGGACTTGCCGCTGACGAGCTTTGGCGACGGCGGTTGGTACTGGATCGACGTGGTCACCTCGACCGCCGCGGTCGAGCTCGCCTACGCCGAGTGGTCCGTTCCCGAGCCCGAGGGTTTCACCCCCGGCACCGTGAGCGTGGCCATCACCACGTTCAACCGCCCCGACTTCTGCGTGCGCAATCTCAAGACCCTCGGCGAGGCCGATGCGCTGGCAGACGTGGTGGACCGCTTCATCATGACCGACCAGGGCACCGAAAAGGTCCGCGATGAGCCCGGCTACGACGAGGTCGTGGAGATCCTCGGCGACAAGCTGGTTCACATCGAACAGGGCAACCTGGGTGGTTCCGGCGGCTTTGCCCGCGGCATGTACGAGGCCACCACGGACGGCACCAGCCGCTACGTGATGCTCCTCGACGACGACGTGGACGTCCACCCCGAGAGCATCCGCCGCGCCGCTCGCTTCGCGGACTTCACCCGCCACAAGACCATTGTGGGCGGACACATGTTCAACCTGTACGAGAAGTCCGTGATCCACAGCTTCGGTGAGCGCGTCAACGAGTACCGCTTCATGTGGGGTTCGGCAGAAGGCGTCCGCGAGGCTCATGACTTCGCAGCGTCCAACCTGCGTGTGACCCCGTGGATGCACCGCCGCATTGACGTGGACTACAACGGCTGGTGGATGTGCCTGATCCCCACGGACATCATCCGTGAGATCGGCCTGGCACTCCCCGTGTTCATCAAATGGGACGACGCCGAATTCGGCCTGCGCGCCAAGAAGGCCGGTTACGACACCGTCTCCCTGCCCGGTGTGGCCGTGTGGCACATGCCGTGGACCGAGAAGGACGACACCATCGACTGGCAGGCGTACTACCACGCCCGCAACCGCTGGTTGGCTGCGCTGCTCTACAGCCCGTACTCCAAGGGCGGTCGCCTGCCCAAGGAATCGCTGCTGACCGACGTGCGCCACCTGGTGTCCATGCAGTACTCGGCCGCGGAACTGCGCGCCATGGCGCTCGAAGACCTGCTCGAGGGTCCCGAGCACCTGCACCGCACCATCGGCTCCAAGCTGCCCGAGGTTCGCTCCACTCGCGGGTCGTTCTCCGACGCGCAGGTCAAGAAGGACCTCTCGGCCTTCCCGACCGTGCGCCGCAGCAAGCCGCTCCCGCACGGTGAAGAACCGCACCCGCCCAAGAGCCGCATCGGCCGCGCCGCCAAGCTGCTGTCCGGTGCCGTGCACCAGGTGCTGCCCGTCAAGGCGGACGAGTCGGATCACCCCGAGTCCCGCGTTCCCGCCATGAACCTGCAGTGGTGGCGCATGGCCACCCTGGATTCCGCACTGGTCTCCAGCGCTGACGGTTCGGGTGCCTCCTGGTACAAGCGCGACGACGCCACGTTCAAGCGCATGATGCAGCGCAGCCTGGCGCTGCACCAGCGTCTGTACCGCGACTGGGACAAGCTGGCCGAACAGTACCGCGCGGCACTGCCGGAGTTCACCTCACCCGAGGCGTGGGCTCAGACTTTTGCCGAGAACGGTCCTAAGAAGTAACTTTGCTCCATGCGCGACGCCGCACGTGTACGTTCGCGTGCGGCGTCGTCTTGTATCCGGTGACGCCGTCAAAGGTGCGTCACGAGGAAAGGATGGCACCCCCGTATGAATGCTCCCGTTTCGCATCTGAGGCCCCCGGGACAGGATCGCGGGCTGCGAGACGTCTTGGCGAACAGGTTCCTGTTGAAGCTGATCGTCGACAAGGAAATTCAGATCCGGTACCGCGGTACGGTGCTCGGACTGTTGTGGTCCTATCTGAAGCCCGGCGTTCAGTTCCTGGTGTTCTACATCGCCATGGGCGTGTTCCTGGAACTCAATCGCGGCATCGAGAACTTTGCCGTGTATCTGTTCTCCGGCATCGTGGTCATGAACCTATTCGGCGAGGTGTTCGGTAACGCCTCGCGCTCGGTCGTGGCCAATGGCGGGCTGCTCAAGAAGATCTATCTCCCCAGACAGTTGTTCCCGGTGTCCAACCTGCTGGTCGCGTTCGTGCACTTCGTGCCGCAGTTGGCCATCCTGTTGATCGCGTGTTTCATCACGGGCTGGCGGCCCGATCTCAAACAGCTGCTCGCGGTGATCGTGGGCACCCTGATCGTGGCGGTGTTCTCGCTGGGGCTGGGCATGCTGTTCGCCACGTTCAACGTGTTCTTCCGCGACGCGGAGAACATCGTGGATCTGATCGTCATGGTGGCCACGTGGGCCTCGCCCGTGCTCTACATGTGGATCATGGTGCGCGACAAGCTTTGGGAATGGGTGTACTTCGTGTACATGCTCAACCCATTGACCGTGGCGGTGGAACTGTTCCACTACGGTTTCTGGTTCCCCACCACTGACATGCCGCAGATCTGGCACGTGCCACCGCACCTGCTGACCTGGTGGACGCCGCTGACCATCGTGGTGAGTGCGCTCATCTTCTTCATTGGTGACCGTTTGTTCCGTGCCCAAGAGGGCAACTTCGCGCAGGAGCTGTAAATCATCGTGTCCAGTACTGCTAGCAAAAACGTCAAGGAACGCACGGATCAGGATCTTGCGATCCGCGTGCAGAACATGAGCAAAGAGTTCGTGTTGCGCCACACCCGCTCCATGAAGGAAGCCTTCGTGTGGCTGGTCAAGGGCCGCAAGGGCGATCTCACGGCCAAGTTCAAGGCCCTCAACGATGTCTCCTTCGACATCTACGACGGCGAGACCGTGGCCCTGCTGGGCTTCAACGGTTCCGGCAAGTCGACCTCGCTCAAGATGATCTCCGGCGTGATGAACCCGGATTCCGGCACCGTGCTCACGCGCGAAAAGGTCGCCGGCCTGATCGAGGTGGGCGCCGGCTTCCACCCGGACCTCACCGGCCGCGACAACGTGTACCTCAACGGCGCGATCCTCGGTATGACCAAAGCGGAGATCGACGAGAAGTTCGACGACATCGTGGCCTTCTCCGAGATCGCGGAGTTCATCGACACCGAGGTGAAGTTCTACAGCTCGGGTATGTACCTGCGTCTGGCCTTCTCCGTGGCCGTCCACACGGATCCCGAGGTGTTCCTCGTGGACGAGATCCTCTCGGTGGGTGACGAGCCGTTCCAGAAGAAGTGCATCGGTCGCATCAAGGACCTGGTGCGCCGCGGCAAGACCCTGGTGGTCGTCAGCCACGACCTGGGCCTGGTCATGGACATCTGCGAACGCGGCATCGTGATGGACCACGGCAACAAGGTCTACGACGGTTCCGTGTTCGGCGCGGTGGCCCACATGCGCCACCAGGACCCTGAGGAAGTGGAGCGCGAGCACCGGGAGAACCTGGCGCGCGCCATCGAGGACAAGAAGCGTCACCGTGAGCGCGAGAAGGCCGAGGCCCTCGAACGTGGTGAAGAGTTCAAGCCCCAGTACGATCCCGATCTGGACGGGCCGTTGTCGGAAGAGGACGCCACCTCCGCCTGACAGCCCCGCTAATAACGACGGCGCCGCGAGACCTGGTCTCGCGGCGCCGTCGCTGTCTGTGACCGGGTGGGGTCAGTCGCAGCCGACGATCTCGTAGAGCTTGGCGTTCGGGCCCTGCTCGTCGATCAGGATGAACCCGTTGTCCGGGCCGATCTCGTCACTGCCCGCGGCGTTGAAGTAGGCGAAGGGGTTGACCTGCTCCTTGCCGAAGTCCAGCACGTACTGCACGTTGTGCTTCTCCAGCGCAGGGCAGACGTCCGGGTTGGTCTGCAGATCCTCCAGGTGGTGCACGATGGTTGATGCCTCACCGTCCGCGATCAGGCCGTTGTGGGGGATGAGTACGTCCACGTCGGCCATCGCGTACGCCAGAGACGTGCCGGTGACCGGGTTGCCGAAGACCACGGCGTCTTCCGGAACTTCGTCGGGTAGACGCTCGATCAGGGCCTGCTCATCCGGGGTGAGCAGGGGAGTGGGGCCTTCCATGCCGTACTCGGTGCGTCCGTAGTTGACCACGTCGGTCATGGCGGCGCCTTGCAGCGTGATGAATCCGATCAGAACCGCCAATGCACCGCCCAGCGCCCCGGCCACACGAGAGTGGTGGAGCTTGTGTGCGGGACTGGTGCGAGCGGCGTCGTCGGCGGTGGAGCCGGAACGCTTGCCGGGGGCCACGCGATCGACCAGGGCGAGCAGCTTGTGGGCCGCCCACTTCACGATGGCCGCGCAGCCGGCGGCTGCGAGCGGCACGGCGAGCAGGGGAAGGAGTGCGAGCAGGCGGTTGGAGTCGTTGTACCAAATGCCGGTCCAGTCGTAACGGAACATCGTCTCGCGTGAGGAGGCGACCAGCACGTACATCCACACCATGAGTGCCCAGGCGCCCACGACCCAGCGGGCACGGGTGCACAGCACCACGGAGGCACCCAGGAGCGTGACGATGACCAGGCCCCAGGGCAGGTGCATGGCGTTGGGGAAGACCGGGCCGAGCGCCTCACCCAGTGCACCGGGGGACGTCATGTGCGGTTTCCAGGACGAGGCCTGCTGGCCGGCGCGGCCCGCGAACCAAATCTGCTGCAGCAGGTAGCCGCCGACCACCAGACCGACTGCGCCCAGCACGATGATCCACCAGGGGCGGCGGCCTGCCACGGCACGCCACCACACCGTCAAGAGCATGATCAGCAGAATCAGCAGGGCGAGCAACACGCTGGACGGGTGAGCCAATCCGGTGGCACCGACCACCAGCAGGATCGCGAGCCACAGGGGAGTGCGTGCCTCGATGCGGGCGTCGTGGGAGAGGCCCAGAACCTCCGTCAACATGCCCAGCAGGACCGGCAGGAACGCAATGGACATGGTGTTGGGGAACAGGTTGCCGTAGAAGCTGAGGAGGAACGGGAACGCGGGGAAGCATGCCGCGACCAGGCCCGTGGACACGGTGATGGCCGGGTGGTGACCGAACAACCGGGTCGCAAAGTAGAGGCAACCCAAGGTCCACACCAGCGCGCACAGGATGAACGTCATGGCGTTGGCGATGACCAGGGGCGAGAACTCGGTCACGGTGGCGACCATCGCTGCGGTGTTGTGCCACGCGGCCGGGTAGAACGTGGCTTCCGCGGTGACGCCCAAGCCCCCCAGGGTCAGCGAGGACGCATTGCCGGTGTCGTGAATGTACTGCAGGGCGTTGTAGTGGAAGATCGCGTCGTAGGTCTGGGAAATCGCATCCGGGGTTTCCAGGATGAGCTTGAGCCGGTGAGCAATCAGCCCTGCACCCACGATGAACGCACACCACAGCGCAATGGACTGGGAGGTCATCTGCTCACGCAGCGCACCCCATCTGATCTGTCCCAAGCGCGGATGCGGGTGCTTCCTGCGCACCGGAATCAGCGCGGCCCACAGCCCAGCCCCGACCACCAGGAACGCGATCGCTACCGTGAGCGGATTCCACGGAACCCCCACCAATCCGAAGATCACCGCGGAGGCGGCGAATCCGGCCACCGTCAGCGGAACCGCCAGCGCAGCCCGCAACAGGCCCCGCAGGTTCATGGCGAAGGTGAGGAACAACCCCGGCAGGACCAGGATCAGCATCACCAGGAAGTATTGGGGAATGGCTTCGAGCCAGCTCAAGACATCAGAGCTCCAGTAAATAGACGCGCGGCGGCGGGGGAAGGTTCTTGTGGAAGTTTAGTCGCTCGTCATAGTGCTTACCGGCACACAACGGTCTACAGGGAGAGGTCAGTTGCTTGTGGGAGAATACTTCGCGTGAGTCGTGCGTGGATCGTGATGCCTGTGTACAACGAAGGCCAAGTGGTGGGAGAAGTCCTGGAGAACCTCCGGAAGACTTTTCCCCACGTGGTCTGCATTGACGACGGTTCATCCGATGATTCCGCCCGCATCTGCCGCGCGGCCGGTGCCGTGGTGGTCAGCCACCCCATCAACCTGGGGCAGGGAGCTGCGCTGCAGACCGGTTTCGAGTACGCGCTGCAGGATCCGGACATGGATTGCGTGGTGACCTTCGACTCGGACGGCCAGCACCGCGTGGTCGATGCCTACGACATGGTCCAGCGCATCCGCTCCGGTGAGGCTGACGTGGTGCTCGGTTCCCGCTTCCTGGATGACCGCACGCAGGTTTCCAAACTCAAGCGACTGGTGCTGCGCACGGCGGCGTTCGTGTCCAAGTTCACGAGCGGCATGGACCTCTCCGACGCTCACAACGGGTTGCGCGCCATCGACCGTAAGACGCTGGAGCAGATCGACCTCAAGCAGAACCGCATGGCGCACGCGTCGGAGATCGTGAACCAGTTCGCGGAGATCAAACCGCGCTGGGTGGAGCATCCCGTGGAGATCATTTACACGGACTACTCCAAGGGCAAGGGCCAGTCCTTGCTCAACGGCGTGAACATCCTGACCGAACTGTTCGTGAAGTAACCGGGGGCTATTCACAGTGACGATCATCGTTCAGTTACTTCTGGTGCTCGCCGTGGGTTACGGCGCGCTCACGCTGGTGCGCGGGGGTGTCAACGCCAAACACCAGGCCATCCGCCGACTGGTTGGTCTGGCGTTCTTCGTGTTCGCCGCCCTCTCGATTTTTGTGCCGGACGTGGTCACCCACCTGGCACGCTTCCTGGGTATCGGTCGCGGTACCGACTTGGTGCTCTACGGGCTGATCGTGTTGTTCATGATCACCCAGTTCACCAGCGCCCATCAGCGCCGCATTCAGGAAACCAACACCACGCGCCTGGCCCGCCACATCGCCATCTCCGAGGCCGAGAAGCCCTGGCAGCCCACGCGCGATCATTCCGATCGCCGTTCGGTGCGCGCTTTCAAGCACAGCTCGCCATTGGGCCCGCCCCCCGCCGACGCCGCTCGCACCGGTTCCACGGCCGTCTGAGCCTGGGTGCCTTGCTGGTTTGTGCGGCCGTGTCCAGGGAAATCAGAGGATATCGACCCACGTCGTTAACATCTGACCGGTAGTTTTGTTAATCATGAACTCTTCGCGAAAAACCCGTACCTCCGTCAATCTCGGACTGCTGATTCTCCGCGTGGTCGTGGGTATCACCTTTGTGATGCACGGCTGGCAGAAGTTCAACGAGTGGACCATTAGCGGCACCACCTCTAACTTCGCCGAAATGGGCGTTCCCCTGCCGGAGATCGCCGCACCCTTCGCCGCTTTCACTGAGCTGATCGGTGGCATTGCCCTGATCGTGGGACTGTTCTCCCGGATTGCCGGGCTGTTACTGGCGGTGGTGATGGCCGGCTCCATCTACTTCGTGCACGCGCCCGCGGGCTTCTTCGTCTCCGATGGTGGGTTCGAGTTCGTCATGGTCCTCGGTGCCGCCGCACTGGCCATCGCGTTCGCCGGTCCGGGTCGTATTGCTCTGGGCGGTGCGCTGACCCATCGCCGAGGCGTGAGCATCTTCGCGTAGTGGTCTCACGCAGCGTCTGACTCGCACACATCTGTATGCGTTTACATTTTTGGTCACTAGATGACACGGTCAAGACCCTGGTCAAACCCGAAATGCGCTAGTTGTCCACAGGTTGCGGGGAGTGGAATAACAGCTCGCGGAGTTTTCCCCTAGGTTCAGTTACGAACTAGCCATTCAGTTGGGTTCGGGGGAACCCCAGGGGGAATTATGGCCACAGTGGTAGCTGAAGACGCTATTGGGTTGATCGAGGCGGACGTCAGGGAGCAGATCCGCAGAAGCGGATTGGACCCGCTGCACGAGGTGGAATCCACGCGCCGTATTGTCGACGCCGCCGTCGAGGACTACGACCTGCGTTCGGCTCGTGCTGGCCTGCCCCGCGTTGATGATCTTGCCGCCGTGCGTAAAAACGTTCTGGACTTGGTGGCCGGCTATGGACCGCTTCAGCCGTATCTCGATGACCCCGACATCGAAGAAATCTGGATCAACGGCCCGGCGGAGATTTACGTCGCCCGGGCCGGCGAGTCCGAGCTCACCAGCTTGGTGCTGAGCGAAGCGCACGTGCGCACGCTCGTCGAACGGATGCTCAAATCATCCGGGCGCAGGTTGGACCTCAGCTCCCCGTTCGTTGACGCTGCGCTCCCGGACGGTTCCCGTCTCCACGTGGTGATTCCGGATGTGACGCGCAAGCATTGGGCGGTCAACATCCGGAAGTTCGTCGCTCGTGCTCGTCGGCTTCAGGACCTGGTGGCCCTTGGATCCCTCAGTACTTCTGCGGCCAAGTTCCTGGAAGCCTCGGTCGCCAGCGGGCTCAACATTCTGGTCTCCGGTGCGACGCAGGCCGGAAAAACCACCATGCTCAACTGTCTGTGCTCATCCATCGGCCCGCGGGAGCGCGTGGTGACAGTTGAAGAGATCTTCGAGCTCAAGGTGGCGCTGCGCGACGTCGTCGGCATGCAGTGCAGGCAAGCGAATCTGGAAGGTGCGGGTGAGATTCCGCTGCGGCGCCTCGTGAAGGAAGCGTTGCGGATGCGCCCGGACCGCTTGATCGTCGGTGAGGTTCGCGAGGCCGAAAGCTTAGACATGCTCATTGCGCTGAACGCAGGCTTGCCAGGGATGTGCTCCCTGCACGCCAACTCTGCTCGGGATGCAGTCACCAAAATCTGTACGTTGCCCCTGTTGGCGGGCGAGAACATCAGCACGGCCTTTGTGGTTCCCACGGTTGCCTCGTGCTTCGACATGGTTGTGCATTGCCACCGCAACAACAACGGCCATCGGTTCGTGGCCGAGATTTTGGCTGTGGGCAACCGGGTGGAGAACGGCATCATCGAGACCTATCCGCTGTTCCGCCACGTCGACGGCGAACTGGTGCCGGTTGCCGCCGAAGTTCCCTCGCCGGAAAAGTTCTTGAGGTCGGGCTACCAGCCCTCGGCACTTCTGGAAGGCGCGCCGGCTGCCAAGGCACCCGCCCAAGGGCAGACGTCAGCGAAGAAGACTCGAGCGAAAACCTCATGAGCGCGTTGTTGGGCGTCCTCATGGGGGCCGGGGTTTTTCTCATCTGGTGGTCGTTCTGGAATCAGCCGACCAGCAAGAAGACCCGACACGCGCGCACTGGCCGGTTGAAGACCTCGCTGTTGCGGGCTGGTCTACCCAATGTGGCACCGGCAACGTTGGTCGCCGTGAGTATCGCCGTCGCTGTGGTGACGGGGCTGGCTGTGACGGCCCTGACGTCGGCCCCCGCCTTCGGCCTGTGTGCCATGTTGGTCGCGGGCTACATTCCCTTCTGGTTCATCAAACGACGTGGCGAGCGACGCTCGGCTGTGTTGCGTGAAGTGTGGCCCGATGTGGTGGACCATTTACGTTCTGCAATTCGGGCCGGCATGGGATTGCCCGAGGCGCTCATGCAATTGCAGTACCGCGGTCCTGAGGTACTCCGCCCCGCCTTCGGACAATTCGCAGCCGATTACCGGGCCAGCGGTCAGCTTCATGGTTCGTTGACCCTGCTGAAGAATCGCCTGGCGGATCCGGTCGCCGACAACATCGTGGAGGCCCTACGTGTGACCCGTGAAGTGGGCGGCACCGACCTGGGCAAACTGCTGGGCACCTTGTCATCGTTCCTGCGGGAGAACGAACGGACCCGGAGCGAACTCGAGGCACGACAGTCCTGGACCGTGAACGCGGCTCGACTGTCCGTTGCTGCTCCCTGGCTCGTGTTGGCGTTGATGTCCACCCAGCCGGCCGCCATCGAGGCGTACAACACTCCCACCGGAGCATTGGTGTTGCTGGGCGGTTTGGCGATCTCCGTCGCTGCCTACCGACTGATGCTGCGACTCGGAGCACTCCCCACCGAGCGGAGGGTGCTGCGATGAACACATGGACCACAGGAGTTCTCATTGCCCTGGTTCTGGCCGGGGGACTGTGGCTGATGCTCAGCGCCGTGCGTGCCGTCGGAGCGCCCAGTTTTGCCGACCGCATTGCGCCGCAGTTGCGCATGGTTCAGGTCAGTTCCGCCTTGAACCGACGCGGAGTCGTGAGAGCCAGTCGAACAGCTGGAAACGACCGTGTCGGGCCCGTCCTCCAGCAAGCACTGACGTGGGCCACCGACAAGATAACTCCCTTCGCCGGAAGCGCGTCGGTTCTTGAGCGACGACTCATTCGGGCGGGTCTCGATAAGTCGGTGGTCGACTACCGAGCGGAGCAAGTGGTCTTCGCGGTGCTCGGTGTTCTGATCGGCAGTGTCTTCAGCATCGGCCTCATTCTGCGAGGAGACGTGAGCGTCGCCATCGTCATGGTCGGAGCGGTCCTGGGCGCCTTCTGCGGGGTATGGGTCAGAGATTTTCTCCTGAAACAACGCATCGCCAAACGGGAGAAGCTCATGCTTGCAGAGTTCCCGGCCGTGGCCGAACTCATGGCCTTGTCCGTGGGCGCGGGGGAGAGCGCCGTCGGAGCCCTGGAACGAGTGTGCCGTGTTGCCGAAGGCGAGCTTGTCGACGAGTTCAGGCAAGTCCTGGCACAGACCCGCGCAGGATCGGGGCTGGTCACGGCGCTCCAGGATTTTTCCTCCCGTACCGACGTCATTCCGCTGGGACGGTTCGTGGACGGCATCATCGTGGCCATCGAACGGGGAACACCGCTGGCCGAGGTCCTGCGCGCTCAAGCCCAGGACGTCCGCGATCACGATAAGCGCGTCCTGATGGAGATCGCGGGCAAGAAGGAAATCGCGATGTTGATACCCGTCGTGTTCTTCGTCCTTCCACTCAGCGTTGTCTTCGCCGTGTTCCCCGGATTGGCCGTCCTAGAAATGGGTTTCTGATCTCTACCCCAATGACTTCACCGAATAAGAGTTAGCAATTATCAAAGGAGCTAGACATGAAAGACCGCCTATTAGTGACCACACCGTTGTTCGCGCTGCTGACCTTGAGCAATGCACTGCATTCTCGTTTCAGCGATGAGGACCGCGATCGTGGGGACGTACCCGGTTGGGTCATGCTCACGCTGATGTCCGCAGTGCTCGTCGCTGGCCTGCTCCTCATCGCCCGTCCCGCACTCGAAGGCCTGTTCCAGGATGCGATCAACCGAGTCTCCGGTCTCTGAGGACAACAGGGACGCGGGTAATGCCGTCGCCGAATATGTGATGGTCCTGGCGCTCGCCGTGGTCATCTTCGCGGGCATTCTGCAGTTGGGCTTCGCTTTGCACGTGCGTAACACCCTGATTGACGCCGCCGCAGCCGGCGCGCGGTACGCCAGTTTGGCGGACCGCACCGACGACGACGGCGTCGCTCGCGCCCGCGGGATTATCGCCAACTCGGTGGGTGAGAGCTACGCCCACAACGTGAGTGTCTCGCGAACTCAGGTGGGATCATTGCCCGCCGTTGAGATCACCGTGGTCGCGCCACTGCCCGTGGTCGCAATGTTCGGTCCTCCGGAATCGTTGAATGTGAGTGGTCATGCCGTGGTCATGGACTAGTCGCGTTTTACGGGGGCGCATGCCCGCGTCACCGGCTGTGGAACCTGATCATCCGGATCGGGGCAGTGCCATCGTGGAATTCGTCGCGTTGGGGCTGCTGTTGCTCATCCCTGTGATCTATTTGGTGGTCACGGTGTCTCGGGTGCAAGCAGGTTCTTTCGCCGTGGTGGCCGCATCTGAACAAGCTGGCCAAGCCATCTCGGTCATGGAAGCGGATAGCTTCAATCAGGCTGCCATTCATGAGATTGCCGCGGTCGCCGCCCTGGATCACGGGTTCGACGCGCAGGACCTCGCCCTTGAGGTGAGCTGTTCCGATGGCTCATGTACTTCACCCGGTGCAGTGGCAACGGTTCATGCTCGTCTTACCGTGGGGCTCCCTGCTGTTCCGGGGTTCGTGACGGCCAACGTGGCCACTCTCAATTCGGATGTCACGGTCGTGTCCGGGAGGTATTCGTGACGATTCTGCCTGACATCGAACGTCCTTCTCACCGCACACGCCTCGTGACGTGCCTGTTGCGCCGGTTTCGGGGCGATCCTCGTGAACGGGATTCCGGACAGACCACCATCGTCCTCTTGGGGTTCACTCTGGTCACTCTGCTGCTGGTCATTACGATCATGGCCATCACGAGTGTGTACATCGGAGAGAGGAAACTTCAGTCACTGGCCGATCGGGCATCCAGTGCTTCCGCGGATACCTTCACCGACCTGGATCGAACGGCGGGAGCGGCACCGTCGCCAATCCTGACGCACGACGGCGTGGCGGGAGCGGCGTCGAGCTACCTTGGAACCGTGGGTGCTTTTGATGAGGTGCAGCAGCTATCACTGGGTGCACCGACCGGAACCTCTGACGGGCTGACTGCGCAGGTCACCTTGAACGCCGTGGTGCACCCGCCGGTGGTGAACTACATTATTCCCGCGGGCGTTCCAATCACTGCCACCGGTGACGCGCGAGCGGTCATGGGGCGCTAACCGGGTGCCATCGAAATCTTGGGTGAGGGAAATGCCCGTGGGAGACTCAAAATTCACTTTTTCCTCACATGAGACCTCAGTACTTCTCCCACCCCCGCGGCAGCACCGCTTCGTGGTCGAATTCATCGCGTTGGCTGACCTTGCCGTCGCGGTCGATCAGCGTGATCGCTTGGGAGGACCCGCGTTGAGTTCCTCCGGTGATTTCCGCGCCTGAGTCGGCCACCACGTTGATGAGCTCCACCGTGGATCCCACGTGCACGTTGTCCAACAGCACGCTGTTGCGCACCACGGCACCGGCCTCGATCACGCAGTTTTGGCCGATCACGGAGTGTTCGACCGTGCCGGCCACGCGCGCGCCGGGAGCGATGAAGGAGTTGGTGATCGCGGCGTCGTCGTTGACCAAACCCGGCAGGAGCGGAACCTGGCCGGTCCAGATGGGCCAATTCAGATCGTCAAGGGTGGCGCCGTTGCCGTCGATCAACTGCATCTGCGCGGTCCAGTAGGACTGCACCGTGCCCAGGTCCATCCAGTAGCCCAGGTGGCGGTGCTCGAAGACCTTGTGGTGCTCCATGAAGTAGGGGATCAGGTCCTCGCCGTAGTCGGCAAGCTGACCGAGTTCGTCCTGCAGGGTGTCCAAAGCGGAGAGCAACTTGTCCGTATCGAAGAGGAACATTTCTCCCGCAACGAGCTGGCCGGCAGGATCCTCGGGCTTGTAGGCGAATGAGGTCACCGCACCGGACTCATCGGTGGTCACCACGCTGTAGCGGGAGGTGTCCTCGTCCACGTGGGTGGTGACCATGGTCAGATCCGCGCGCTTGGTCAGGTGGGTGTCGATCACATCGCGGAAATCCACGGTGTAGAGGTGGTCGGCCGAAAGTACGAGCACCAGATCCGGGTCGGCCTCACGAATCAGCTCGGCCTGACGGTAGATCGAATCCGAATTACCGGAGGCGAAACCCTCACCGTTGCGGCCCTCGAATGGCGGAAGGATCTGCAGCCCGCCGTGGGAGCGGTCCAAATCCCAGGGGCGGCCGTTGGCCAGGTACTTGTTCAGGCTGTGGGGGAGGTACTGCTGGACCATCCACACGTCAGGAATATGAGAGTGCGCCAGGTTGGACAGGGAGATGTCGATCAACCGGTAGGTGCCACCCACGGGCAGGGCGGGTTTGACCACGTTGTCAGTGAGTGCCCCCAGCCGCGATCCTTTACCTCCGGCAAGAACAAGTGCGAGAACCGTGGGACGCTCCATAGTCACCCTCCTGATTGTTGTGGCAGGGCACCAGAATAGCGGCACTGAAGGACCCGCACGTATGCCGTAAAGTGGTGTCCCATGGCCTCTATTGATTTTGCAGCTGAAATTCGCGATCTGCGCTCCACCTATGCGTCCGTGGAGGCCGTCACAGACGTTGCCGCGCTCGAGCGGGAAATCGCCGAGCTCTCCAAGCAGGCCACGGCCCCGGATCTCTGGGACGATCAGGACCGGGCGCAGAAGGTCACGTCGCAGCTGTCCCACAAGCAGTCCAAGATGGACCGCCTCAAGAAGCTCAACGAGCGCATCGATGACCTGGAGGTCATGGTGCAGTTGGCCGAAGAGGAAGACGATCAGGACACCCGCGACGGCACGGTGGAAGAGCTTGAATCCATCCGCAAGGCGCTGGGCCAGCTCGAGGTCCAGACCCTGCTGGCCGGTGAGTACGACGAGCGCGAGGCCGTGGTCACCATTCGCTCCGGCGCCGGTGGCGTGGATGCCGCTGACTTTGCCGAGATCCTCATGCGCATGTACCTGCGCTGGGCCGAGCGTCACGGCTACCCGACCAAGGTGCTGGATACCTCCTACGCTGAAGAGGCGGGCCTGAAGTCCGCCACATTCGAGGTCAAGGCCCCGTACGCGTTCGGCACGCTCTCGGTCGAGGCCGGCACGCACCGCCTGGTGCGCATCTCGCCGTTCGACAACCAGGGCCGCCGCCAGACCTCGTTCGCCGCGGTGGAAGTGATTCCGCTGATCGAGTCCGATGACACCGTGGAGATCCCCGAGTCCGAGCTCAAGGTGGACGTGTTCCGCTCCTCGGGCCCCGGCGGTCAGTCCGTGAACACTACGGACTCCGCGGTGCGCATGACCCACATCCCCACGGGCATTGTGGTGTCCATGCAGAACGAGAAGTCGCAGATCCAGAACCGCGCCGCCGCCCTGCGCGTGCTGCAGTCCCGTTTGTTGCTGCAGCGTCAGGAAGAAGCGGACGCCAAGAAGAAGGAAATGGCCGGGGACGTCAAGGCATCCTGGGGCGATCAGATGCGCTCCTACGTGCTCAACCCGTACCAGATGGTCAAGGACCTGCGCACCAACTATGAGGAGGGCAATCCCTCCAACGTGTTCGACGGTGGCATCGACAAGTTCATCGACGAAGGCATTCGCTGGCGTGCCGACGCGCGCCAGCACGACGAAGACTAAGGAGCTCTCGTTCAACGACGACGCCGCCCCGCCCAGCAGGTGCCCCAGGGCACCAGGGTGGGGGAGCGGCGTCGTACTGGGTGAGACCCGCTGAAGGAAGTAACGGCCCATGGCCAAGAAGAAGAACGATGACGGCCGCCAGATCGTGGCCAACAACAAGAAAGCCCGGCACGATTTCAACATCTACGACACCTATGAGGCCGGCCTGGCGCTCATGGGGACCGAGGTGAAGTCGCTGCGCATGGGACGCGCGTCCCTGGTGGACGCGTTCTGCCAGTTCGACCGCAGCGGTGAGCTGTGGTTGGAACACGCGCACATCCCGGAGTACCTCCAGGGCTCGTGGACCAACCACTCGGCACGGCGCCGCCGCAAACTGCTGCTGCACCGCTCCGAGCTGGACAAGATCGCGAGCAAGACTCGCGAGGCCGGCTACACCATCATTCCGCTGTCCCTGTACTTCGTGGACAACAAGCGCGTGAAGGTTGAGATCGCGGTGGCCCGCGGTAAGCGCGAGTACGACAAGCGCCAGACCCTGCGCGAAAAGCAGGACAACCGTGAGGCCCAGCGCGCCATGCGCTACCGCAACATGGGGGCATAAACCCGCGTGTTGACGCGTTACACGGGTGCGGCGTAAGCTGATGTGTCCGCGACCGAGAGGGAGCGGGATTGGTAATTGAATACGGGGATGATCGGTTTCGACGATGTGAGTTGAGACAAGGGAAGCGGGTCGAGGATGCAGAGTTATCTCGTAAACGCTCTCTGTAAAACAATAAGTGCCGAATCTAAGCGCACTGACTTCGCTCTCGCTGCGTAAGTAGCGACAGCAGTCTGGCAGCCCAGGTTTACCTTCGACCTGGATCCTGCCATCAGCTAGAAGGTCACTGCTGCGAACGCAGGTTACGGGCGTTCGTGGGACTCTTACGTAACTGAGTTCGGCGGCCACCTGTGTGCGGGATGGCCGGAACTGAGAAACCTATTAGCACACTGCACCCGGAGAAGCCTTGACAATGCTGCATCGGACGGGGGTTCAATTCCCCCCATCTCCACAAATTTCCCGTATCGGGAGAAAGCCTCGCGTTGTATACGCGGGGCTTTTTTCATGCGGTTTTCCCAATGTTTATTTTGGTCGTCACTTTGATGTTCAGTCAGCGCAGAATCACCGTGCTCCCCGTCAGGCCCAGCGCCTTCATCTCGGCCTCGATGGCGAACACGATTGCGCCCCTCACCTCTGGGGAGAACAACAGTTGCTGCCCGGTCACGGGATCGGGGAGGGGATGGTCCAAGGCGTTGACCAGCATCCGATAGACGTCGTTGGCTGTCATGGGGGTGCCGTTGCGCACGGCAGCGTTCCACACCGGAACCCACGTGCGGTCCCATGCCTGATGCAGGGCGCGGGGTGCCAGGGTGGTCAAGGCTTTGTGTGGACTGTAGCCGTGAGACGCTGGCAAGACCTTGCCGATGGCCTGGGGGAACATGTGCATGGCCTCCATCTCGGCTCCCGCCATCCCCAGTGATTTACGGACCAGGGGTGCGGTGCTGTAGCTCGAGAACCCCAACTGACCTCGGCCGACATCCACCAGCCCCTGCTCAGTTGCGTGGACCGCTCGCGCCGCCGCAGAACGCAGGGGAGGGACAGCGCCGCCGCCCGCGCCCATTGCCAGGAACACCGGTGCCTTCGCGGCAGCTACCGCGCCCCTTGCCCCACCGCGGCCCAAGACACTCAAGGCACCCATCGCCGCCGGGACACCCTCCAATGCCAATCCCATGGCCGGGAACAGGGGAGACATGTGCTGGAATGCGTCGTACTCGGCGGCGACCGGGCTGTGTTTGATGGCCTCATCCACCCCCATGAGAGTCGCCAGGGGCACGTTGGTCCAGAAGGCCAGGAGGTTCACCCACGGCAGCAGGACCTTGTTCGCCACCGCATTCACCGCACGGTTTCCCGTATCCGCGCTCGTGATGGGTTGGAGCAGTCCCCGTGCTGGTGGGGGAAAGGTCCACTCGGTCTGGGTGGTCCAGTCGGGGGCGCTACCGGCCTGGGCAGCGGGAGGTGCTGGGGCGGCGTCGTCACCCAGGGGGCTCTTGGCGAGCCCGGAAGGGTCGGCAAAATCCACGGGATCGTGGCCGGCGAAGACCGTGGTTGAGGGGCTGTCCGTATAGAGCAGCGGGTCGGGAGTGAGAAACACACCCTGGCCGGGGTCGTACAACCGGGATGGTGAATCGTAGAGATCCAGAGCGTGGTTGAGGGACATGCCGCGCCAGCGCGCAGCCACGGACGGCGCGGCCAGGGGAGCGTGGCCATCACCGGAGAGGATGAGCGGTTCACCGAACGTCCCATACCGGTGCCGCTCGACCACCGCCCCGGAGGTGTTCGTGACGCACATGCTGGATCGTCCGCCATCGACATGAAGGAAGTGTCGACCCTGCTGGTCGGTGATGCACAGCGGCAGTCCTCGCAGCGGATGGGGCGTGAACTGACGCAGGGTGCCCGGCGCGCCTCGGCGCTCCTCGAGCGGCTGGCCGTCCCACCACGTGCGCGTGAACGAGCCCTCGGAATCGACGCCGCCGATCACGCGGGACAGCGCATCGTACGCAAAGGTGGCGCGGACGGCACCGCTGGTGTTGTCCCGGATCTCGACCACGCGACTGAGCGCGTCGACGTCGTAGACCCACCGGTTATCGCGCGAGCGTTGGCCGTCCCCGTGATAGGTCAACGGTTGGCCGTTCACCGAGAGGAGGCGGTGGTCCGGGCCCAGCGTCAGCAGCTCCGTGACAGGCGGGGCGCCGGCGCGCGAACGGGTCACGCTGACGCGCGCATCTGCCTTGTTCAGCACGTAGGACTCGCGCTCGGTGGCGGTGGCCGAGGCGGTTGTAGCTGCGGCCAGGGCAGTCATATGATCCTGGGGTGTCCAAACATCCGCCATGATGCCCGGATCGAAGCCGCTGCGCACTTCCACGACCCGGTCCTTGGTGTCGAAAGTGTGCAACGAACTGCTCTTCGGCTCGGTGAGAATCCGAGTCAGCGCACGGTGCCCGCGCGGGTCGTAGCGCCCGTCCCAGCGTTCGAACACCATGCCGTTGCGGAGGTGGCGGACACTGACCAGGCGATCCAGATCGTCGTAGTGGAATTCGCTGACCACACCGTTGGGGAGGGCCAACCTCGTGGGCAACCTCATGTGACTCATCGACGCGAGGACTTCCCCGGGTGTTCCGCCCAAACTCCCCGCCGTCAGTAGTTGCACGTGCGTCGACCGCCCGGCCAGGTCATAGGTCGTGCGTTCGCTGCGGCCGTCTGGGTACCGGAGAACGCTCGTGCCGACGGTGTCGTCATAGGTCAGGTGGATCGATCCGCGATCGCTGGTTTCCTCGATGAGCCTGTGCAGACTGTCGTAGCGGCGCTGCACCGTGTCCCCGGACTGTGAGGCTTGAATCAGCCGTCCCAACGGATCGTAGGAGAATTCCTGAGCCGGTACCGTGCGCGCACCGGCCGCCGCAACGGTTTCGCGCCGAACGGCGCAGCCCGCCGCATCCAGATGGTGCCGAACCCGATGACCGGCCGGTGAGACATTCTCGATCCATGCCCCCGCCGGATCGTACGCGGTGTGCCACGCGGCCCCGCCCGGCAACAGAGTCTCGCGCACGCGGCCGAGCGCGTCATAGGTCCACGACGTGCGAGCGCCCTCGGGATCGGTGAGCTGCGCGAGCAGACCGTCAGGCCCGTAGTCCCAGTGCGTGTGCAGCCCCAGACCACCCGGGTCGACCACGCTGTCCCGCAGCTGCCCCCACGCGTCCCACGCGAAGTCCAGGACCACATTGCCCGGTTCGCGGCGGCGAGTCACGCGCCCGGCGGCGTCGTACTCGAGTTCCGTGCGGCCGTCCGGGCCGACGACGGCGCTCGGCAGCCCCCGCGCGTTGTACTCGTACGTCCACGTGATCTGCCGCTGGGCACCCGGGGAATCCTTGGTGACCGTCATGCTCTGCAGATCGCCGAGCGGGTTGTACACGGCGTCGTACTCGGTGCCCACCCCGTCGGCCGCGGAGGCCAACCGACCCAGCGCGTCGTGCTGGAACGTCAGGATCCGCCCGTGGGGTAGCTCCATGCCGGTGACCCGGTCGCCGCCGTCGTAGCGGTAGCGGGTGGTGACCGGTTGCGCGGAGGACGGATCGTCGTCGAAGGCCCAACTCACGTGGGCCGTCACGCGCCCGCGCTCGTCGTAATCCCACGTGCTGCCAGTCAGTACGCGCGGGGGCGCACCCGCCGACGGCGCTCCCTCCTCCATGACCTCGAGCAGCCGGTCCTCGACACCCCAGCGATACCGCCGCAGTGCGCCGGTGGGTAGGCGGAGCGTTGCGAGCCGACCCCAGAGGTTGTAGTCGAGGGTTGTGAGGGCGCCCGTGGGCCCGATCAGGCGTATTAGTCGACCCGCGCGGTCGTAGGCGGCATGGCTAGTGCGCTGTTCGGGGGCCCGGCCGCCTGGGTTTCTCGCAGAAGAAGCCCGCGTTCGTCGAAGGTCCGCCGCGTGATGGTGCCTACCGGGTCGGTCTCCTGGACGGAGTGCCCGAGATGATCGACCCGTTGTGTCCAGACCCGCGGTTGATCGGAGTTCGCGGCCTGTCGCACGGCCACCACACGGCCCAGGACATCGCGGTCCAGCTCTGCCGTGATGAACTCGTCCGCGATGGCCGGTTCCGCGGTATCCCCGCGCGGTTGTTGGGTGCGCACCGGTAACCCAGCATCACCGAACCACGTGCGGTAGCTGGACCCGGTGTCGTCTGAGGACGGGGAAACGAGGTTCTCGACCTGCCCCAGCGCGTTGCAATTGATGGTGACCACGCGACCACCGGGACCGGTGATGCGTAACGGGTGCCCGGGGGCGTCGTACCCGAAAGTGGTTTCCAGACCGGCGTGATCGGTGTTTTGGACCATGCGAACCAGACGGGCGTCGTCCGGTCCCGCCGGTGCGTACTCGAAGATGGTGCGGCCACCGTCGGCTGGAGTCACGGAGATGAGCCGCCCGCGAGAGTCATGCTCTAGCCGCGTGACGCTCAGATCCACGGTGCCGTCAGGTCGCGTGATGCCCGGTTGCTCGATTCGTTCCAGCCGTCCGTTGGCTCCGGGGTCTGGGCCATCCAGATCGTAGAACCAGCGTTTCACAGCCCAGGACTCGGAGGTGGAACGCGTTACCAATTGGAAGCGCGGCTCGTACTGGTTGACCTGCAGCGTCCGGCTGGGAGCCAACCCGGGGAGGGCCGTACCGACCTCCGACCGCAGGAGATTTCGGCGCGTGCACGGGTTGGGGTTGTCCACGTCGAAGAGCATGCGGTGGCGGATCCCGTCCGGCGCGGTGAGGGCCGTGCAATTGCCCGCGCGGTCGTACTCGAAGTACCGGGGGACCACTCGAAACGAACCGTCAGAGATCAGGCGGAAGCGATGTTCCAGGAGGTCGCCTCGGTAGTTGAACGTGTGCGAGTGCAGCGAACCGTCGGGCGGCATGACCGTGGTCTGCGAGGCGGGAACCGCCAGGTAGGTCTCGTTCACGGGGACGTACTGCAGCTGCTCGTAGCGGAACTGGAACTCCTCACCACCCACCAGTTGACGAGTGACGGTATTGAACGCCCACCCGGCTTCCGGACCGGCGTAGTCGATTTCCAGGTAGGTCCGCTCCTCAGCATCCCTGATCCGCACGATGTTGTGCCGCATGGCTGGATGATCGGAACGCTGCTCATACTCGTAGCCGGTGGTCGGTCCGCGGGGGAATTGTGCGGTGGGCGGAAGCCGGACGCACACCAGATGCTCGATCCCCGGATCGTGTCCGTATTCCACGGCGCGTGTTCCGGTGTGATCGGTGATGCCCTCCAGCAACCCGCAATTGCCGTAGCGGAAGAACAATCCGCGAGCCTCCTGGTCCAGGACGGAGGTCAGGCGGCTGAGCTGGTCGTAACTGAGGTGGACGTGATTGCCGTGTCGGTCGGTCACGGAGACGAGCGGAATGCGCTCAGGATCGGTCCACCCGGCGGGTCGAGTGAAAACCTGGACCAGCCCGCCCGGGTGTTCCAGGTGGTACGTCTCTGATGCCTCCGTTCCGCGCCGCAGATTCATTGCCGCTTCCGCGGGCGGATCCCAGCCGTTCCCGTTGTCCGTGAAGGTCATTTCCTGCAGATTGCCGGTCCACAGTGCCACGGCGCCGTCGAGCAACGGCCGGAGATACACGTTCCACGTGTGGTCCCAACCAAAGCCGAACGGCCCGTAGTACGGCCGACCGCTGCGATACGAGCGCTGCAGCAGAATCGGAAGCGTGGCGGCCGGGATCACGAGATCCGTTGCGCTCACCGTCAGCGCACCGGTGAACAAGTCCACGGGGTCTGCGTCCACGGTCGGCCGCAGTGCCTCAGGTTGCGAAAAGGACGGGTCCGGTTCGTGGGGCATCGGCTGGTTACGTCGAATGCGCTCGGCCAGGTCGTCCACCTCCGCCGACGGCGCTCCCTCCGGCGCGACCCACGTCGCCAGAACCTCGGGAGACACGGGCTCGAACTGATCGAAGTGAGAGTTGGTGGGCGTCCGTGAGCTGAAGGACGGATGAGCCTTGTGGCCCTTGACCTGTGCGGTCGAGGTCACCGCCGGAGCCCCTTGGAGTTCGGGGGAGTCCCCGTCCGTAGGCGGGGCGGTTTCAACGGGCTCGGTGCTCGGTGGTGTGATCTCAGGGACGATCGGGTTCGGAGCGGGCAACGGATGGGTCTGCCGCCACGTCCCACAATCCGCGGTGACCCGGTCGATCAGGCCGCGCGAATTCTCCGTGACACCCGCGCTACCTTCCAGCGCACTGAGCACCCCGCAGGGGCTGTCCGCGACGATGACCTCGCCACCTTCATCCAGCGCACCGGTGTGGACCTCGTAGCCTTGGTCGTCCCACTCCACGTCGTAGCCCATGACTCCGCCTAGCTGAGTGCGACGATTGCGGGACCGCCCGGGGACCAGACCAGGTCACCGTGATTGAGATCCACGCGGTAGGGGAGGTCGGGTGCGGCGGCCGCAGCGACGTCGTCGACGGCCTGGTACATGCGCTCGCGTTCGTCGAGGCTCGCGTAGCGGCCGTGCGCCCCGATGATCTGGGCGGGATGTTCCGAGGAGGTGCGGAAGCGTTCGATCAGGACGATCCGATGCTCCGGCGAACGAGCCGTTGTACCGTCCACCGAGCCGATGAGGTGTGCCTCCAGGGCACGGGGGACGTACTCGTTCCGAGTGACCACAACGTTTCGGGTGCCAGTTCCCTGCGTGAGGGGGACGGAGGCAATGTCCAAGACCGCGGCGATAGGGAGCTCGGGGTGACGGTCCAGGAGTGTCCGCATGGCTTGGCTCGTGTCTTCCAGAACGGGGCCCGCGTCAATGTCCCGAGCAACGTTGAGGATGAAGTGCGTATGGGCGTCATCGCCCGCGTGAAGGACACTGACCAACCACACGCTGGACACGTGCCCTTCCTTGATGTTCCACAGCTCGGCGCTGTCGAGGTCATCCTCGCTCCAATCGGCGGCCCACCGCGAGCGCAGACTGCGGGCGGCGCACGCCACGGATTGCGAGAAACTGAGCACGCCGTGCTGTTCCGCCAGATACCTCAGGACGCGCAGCTCTCCGTCGTCATCGGATGCGGTCGGCTGGTCCAGCACGTGGGCGTACCGGTGCCACCATTGAAGGCTGTCCGGCCGGTTGTTCAGTTCGTCGCGCAGGCCGTAACTGATCACGCCGTGGAAGGGTCGTTTGCGGAATTTAACGGCGATTCTTGACTCTGATTCGGTATCGAGAACCGAGCGATCTGGGCCGCACCGGATATCCATGATGATCACCTTCTCCTCGGATCAATCCCGCCGTTTCACGAACTCTGCTCGCCCTCGGGACCGAAGAGTCGGCCCTCCTGAGTCGGTGACAGCCAGACCTCCCGGGCGGACTGTGGGGTGTGGTTGGCGCCCGTGAGGGCGGATCGCAGCTCGAGCGCTTGTTGTTCGTCCAGGTCTAACACTTCTCGCAGCCCCGTCAACGGCATGTCGAGCAGGTCGGCCACGGTCACTGAGGATCGCAGGTCCTTGAACCGGCGACGGACCGCCGCGGGGAGCTCTGTGACAGAGTCGATCGAGGCGTGCTGTGCCTCCGGCACGTAATGAACGAACGCCTTGGCCGCGAAATCCGTTTGGGACAGGGAAACGGGTCTGGACAGCCGGTGTTCCGGGTCGATGGTGCTTCGACGGATGCCTTCTTGGACCGCGTTGTGAAGTGACTGCGCACCCTTCACCCCCGGCCGCTCGATCACAGTGATGTTGGGTAGGTTCCGTTCGTACACCACTCCGTCGACCTCACGGACGGCGTCTTTCAGACGATCATTTCCGCAACAGACCAGTGAGCGGGCCGTCATGAACAGGGTGTCGGTGCTTTTTTCGACCTGCTCGGTTTTCACCAGGGTGATGTCCACGGTGAAAGGGTAGGAGATTTCCTCCCATCGGTCGGCACCCACGGCGTGATTGGCAAATCCCGAGTGCACTTTGCCGGAGACTTTCACGAAGTGACCTTGGCGGTCACTGATGTGCGGATGCTCGTCGACCAGGTTCGGCTTGTCGTAGTTGTATCTCATCCGATAACCGGGAGTGGACAACACCGCGTCCTTGATCGTGTAGCCCTGGCCCGGGTAGAAATCTTGGACCCGCCAGAACCTGTCGGCCTGGTCGTACACGGTGGTTTCGTCGTCGTCACGCTTGGGCTTAGCGTTGTATGAATCCGACCAGGAGGCGTGAATTTCACTCCCGGCAATCTCGCGAGCCCTGGTTCGGGGCACCTTACCGATGTGTCCGGTCTCCAAATAGGCCTCGATACAGAACTCCTCAGTGTCGGAGGGCCGGGCGACCACCAGGAAGAACTCCTGAATACCCTCAATATTGCGCAGCCCGTTAACAAACGTGTGTTCGGTTTCCAAGGTGTTCGGGCGCGGGAGCATGAAGAACAGTGCCCGGTTGGTCCCCAGGTGATAGCTGTCCAGCTGGTGATACAGCTGGGACAGCTGAGTGGTGAAGGAGAACGTCTCGCGTTTTTCCTGCCCGGCATCCGTGGAACGCGACGACATGGTTTCATCCGCGTTCAACCGTTTGGTGCCCCACTGACCGTTCGGTGCCGTGTAGCTGAAGCCGCCACCGGTGCCGGCAAAGGAGCCTTGAGCGCTGAAACCTCCGCCGCCCATATCCATGTCGTAGGTTTCCAGGGACTGAGTAGTGCCGGCCGACTTGGTGAGGTTGAGCGACTCGATAGAGCGGGACTGGCGCTCGTTGGTTTCCGAGGCCATTTGGTACAGCTCGCGCTTCTTGGGCTCAAAATCCATGAAATACGGGTACTGCCGCAAGGGGGCCCTGTTGACCTGTGGAACGACCGAAACCTCCAGCACGGCCCCGAAGCACGCGTAATACTTCTCCAGCGTGTTCAGATAATCCGTAATTCCCGGGGAACCACGCCACGAACTCAGCAGCCCCCGCCTCTTGAGACCTATTTCCGTGGGGTTTTCCTGATACCCGGTGATACTGCAGACCACTTTCAGATAACTGATGATCACACCGGGATAGTTCTGATATTCCTCGGGCGGCTCGTAATCGAAGATGGCCAAGGAGGAGCGCCATCTGTAGGGCGCCTCGGAGTCCCCGGTTCTCCGGTCGATCATGTCGTCACTGACGCAGCGGCGGCTCCACGGAATGTCTAGTGGCAGACGTAAATTGAAGGTGGACATGGCGAACAGCTTTCCGCCAACCGGGCATCCCCGGCCTCTTGGCCAAGTGCCCCCACATGTATGTCCGGTTGCCTATAGCGCGAATTGTCCGCTCACTCATTCAGCAAGTCAACGAACCGACGAGACTCAGCTAAAAGGTCCGGGAACGGGAGCGGGTGCCTCACGTAAGAATGTCCGCGTAGTTCCCTGGGGTG
>NZ_NOIT01000048.1 GCF_004136555.1 Kocuria carniphila | reverse complement strand
AGTTCACCTTCGGGCACGTGCGCCAACTCGACGCGGTCGCCTCCCGGTTCCTGGTGAACCTGGCCGACCGGGCCCCGCTGCTGGGACGCACCGGCGCTGCCGGTGCGGATCCGGGGTTCGTTTATGTTGATGTGGACGACACGATCATCGAGGTCCACGGCTACCAGAAGCAGGGTTCCGGGTACGGGTACTCCGGGGTCCGTGGGCTCAACGCCCTGTTGGCCACCGCCAGCACCCAGACCGCGGCCCCGGTAATCCTGGGTCAGCGGCTGCGCCGCGGTTCGGTCGGCTCCCCGCGCGGGGCCTCGAGGCTGGTCGGGGATTCGCTGGCCATCCTCAAGCGATTGGTGCCGGCGGCCGGCGCCCGGGTGCTGGTCCGGGCCGACTCCGCTTTCTATGGGCATGCCACCGTGGCCGCCGCGCTCACCGCCGGGGCGGAGGTGTCGGTGACCGTGAAGATGGACAAGGCCGTCAAGGCCGCTATCGCCGGCATCGACGAGAAAGCGTGGACCGGCATCAGGTACCCGCAGGCGATCTTCGACGAGGACACCGGCACGTGGATCTCCAAGGCGGAGGTGGCCGAGGTCCCCTTCACCGCGTTCACCTCAAGGAAGAAAACCGAACGGGTCCCCGGTCGACTGGTGGTGCGCCGAATCCCGGAACTGAACCCCCAGGACACGGACCAGCCGACACTGTTCGACACCCACCGGTTCCACGCCTTCTTCACCACCACCGACCCGGAGGTGCTGGACACGGTGACCGCGGACCAGACCCACCGGGGCCACGCGGTCATCGAGCAGGTCAACGCCGATTTGAAGGACAGCGCCCTGGCCCACCTGCCCTCCGG
>NZ_NOIT01000047.1 GCF_004136555.1 Kocuria carniphila | reverse complement strand
CCGGCGGCGAGCAGGGCGCGTAGGCGGTAGTTGTCGAAGTTCCGGAAGCCGCGGGCGACTCGGCGCATCGTCTCGATCACCCCGTTCACGGCCTCGGTGGGCCCGTTGGAGGCCCCGGCGGTGTCGAAGTAGGCCAGGATCGCGGCCTTCCACCGGCGCAGGGTCCGCCCGAGCCGGGCGATCTCCGGGATCGGGCAGGACGGGAAGGCGGCAAGGATCTCGGCGACCAGCCGGCGCCCGTGCTCGGGGCGGGCGTGGTAGATCGCACGCAGCTTCTGATAGCAGTGCCAGGCCAGGGTCACCTCGTGGTGCGGGTCCCCGGCCTCGAGCTTGGTGTTGAGCCGGGTGATCTGTTTGGCGGTGAGGTGCTCGGCGCCGATCTGCAAGGTGCGGCGGATCCCGTAGAGCGGGTCCCCGGCCCGGCCCCGGTGGCCCAAGGTGTCCTGCTGCACCCGACGACGCACCTCGTCCACGACCTGCCCACCGAGTTTCACCACGTGGAAGGCGTCCAGGACGGTGATCGCCTCAGGGAGTTCGTCGCGGATGGCGTTGGCGTAGCCGTGGAACGGGTCCAGCGTCGCCGTGCGGATCCCGCTCGTGAACCCCGGACCCTGCTCGGAGAGCCAGTCGCCGTAGGCCGCCCCCGTGCGCCCCTTGACCAGGTCCAGCAGTCGCGCCCGGGGCCGGCCGTCCTCGCCGCGGGAGTGGTCCACGATCCCGGTGACCAGCCCGGTGCCGGGTGGACCCACGTGGCGCCACACGTGCTCGTCGACACCGAGGGCGTCCACCCCGGCCAGCCGATCCTCCGCGGCCAGCTGGCCTTCGATGACCGGGGCCACGGCGTGCCAGACGGTGTTCCAGGCGACTCCGAGCATGTCCGCCAGGGCGGAGACCGCGATGTCGTGGGAGCGCAGCTGCGTCACCGCCCAGG
>NZ_NOIT01000046.1 GCF_004136555.1 Kocuria carniphila | reverse complement strand
TGAACCGGCCCGGGTTTGATGCCGCTACTGTTTGAGTCCGGAAGGATGGACAGTATGCCGAAGAGGATCGATCCCCAGTTGCGCGCGAGGTGCGTGCGTTTGGTGCGTGAGCACCAGCAGGAGTACCCCACCCAGACCGCAGCCGTGATCGCTGTTGCCCGCCAGGAAGGTGTGTCCAAAGAGTCGGTGAGGCGGTGGCTTGCCCAGGCTGAGATCGATGACGGGTCCCGGCCCGGTGTGACCAGCGAGGAATCCGCTGAGGTGAAACGATTGAAAGCTGAGAACCGTCGGCTACGGGAGGACAACGAGATCCTCCGCCGGGCCTCGATTTTCTTCGCGGGGGAGCTCGACCCCCGCAACCGCTGATCCTCGCGTTCATCGACCAGATGAGAGCCGAGGGATTCGCAGTCGAGTCGATCCTGAGAGTCCTGGCCCAGCAGGGCCTGCAGATCGCTGCACGTACCTACCGGTCCTGGAAAAAACCTGCCCGTATAGCTATCAGGACCGTCACCGATGCTCTGGTCGAAGATAAGATCCGCGATCTCGTCTGGGCCATTGATCAGCTCACGGGGCGCCCCCGGATGACCCCGGAGGGCCTGTATGGGCGACGGAAGATGCTCTGCCTTCTCCGCCGCCAACCCGGATTCGCCGCCGCCTCTCGGGGCGCAGTGGACCGGGCGATGCGCACTCTGGGCCTGCAGGGGGTGGTCCGGGCTAAGAAGCTGCGCACCACGATCTCGGCCGCGGATGGGACCCGGGCTGGTGACCTGCTCAATCGCGATTTCACCGCCCCCGCCCCGAACCGGGTGTGGGTCACCGATTTCACCTATGTCCGAACCTGGGCAGGGTTCGCCTATGTCGCGTTCATCGTCGATGTCTTCGCCCAGAAGATCGTGGGCTGGCATGCCGCGACCTGTAAGAACGTGGACCTGGTGATGACACCGCTGCGGATGGGACTGTGGCAGCGAGACCGCGAGAACCACCCCGTGGCCACTGGTGAGCTGATTCACCACAGCGATGCCGGGTCGCAATACACATCCGTGCGGCTGAGCGAGCACCTCGCACTCGAGGGCATCAATCCTTCG
>NZ_NOIT01000045.1 GCF_004136555.1 Kocuria carniphila | reverse complement strand
GGCCCTTCACAGATGAGCATGGGTAGCCGGGTGCGTGGGGGCGTTTCGGAGCGCGTGTTGTGGGGTCTGGGTAGAGGTCGAGGCCTCCAGGATGGGTAGCGACCAAGCAACCTGATCCATAAAGGCCTCGACGTGTCTCATGCTATCTGCGCGCCCGCGTGCGCGCTTTTCGACCTGCCCGACGTCCACGTCCTGGCCGTGGAACGCGGGGCGCGCCAGTTCACCGTGGTGGTTGAGACCGTGCCGCCCCTGGTGGGCTGCCCCTCCTGCGCAGTGCTCGCCACCGGTCATGGCCGCCGGAAGGTGCTCCTGCACGACCTGCCCTGTGCTGGGGTGCCGGTGCGGGTTCGCTGGCGCAAGCGGATCTACCGCTGCCTCGAGGACGCCTGCGAGATCTCGACGTTCAGTGAGCTCCACGAGCTGGCGGCCCCGCGGGGCAAGCTCACCACCCGCGCGATCGCCTGGGCCGTGGCCCAGCTGCGCTCCCACGACATCGCGGTCTCGGCCCTGGCTGAGATGCTAGGGGTCGCTTGGAACACCGTCTGGGATGCCATCGCCCCGGTCATCGAGGACCAGTTGGCCGCGCAGGAGCGGCTGACCGGTGTGGACGCTCTCGGTGTCGACGAGCACGTCTGGCGCCACGTCGGTCCGCCCGGCACCGGACTGGTCACCGGGATCGTGGACCACTCCCGCGGTGAGGACGGCCGGCCTCGGGCGAGACTGTTGGACCTGGTCAAGGGCCGCACCGGGGCCGCCTACGGCCACTGGCTCTCCGAGCAGGGGCCGACCTTCACGAGCGGGATCCGCACGGCGACGCTGGACCCGTTCCACGGCTACGCCAATGCCATCCGCGACAAGCTCCCGGAGGCCATCACGGTGCTCGATGCGTTCCACGTGGTCAAGCTCGGCGGCCAAGTCGTCGACGAGGTGCGTCGCCGCGTGCAACACGACACCCTGGGTCACCGCGGACGGGCCGGAGACCCGCTCTACGGGATCCGCCGGACCCTGCAGATCGGCGCCGAGCACCTCACTCCCAAGCAGATCACCCGCCTGAACGCGAAGCTCGAGGCCGGGGACCCGCACTATGAAGTCACCCTCGCCTGGCACTGCTACCAGAAGCTGCGTGCCGTCTACCACGCCCGCCCCG
>NZ_NOIT01000044.1 GCF_004136555.1 Kocuria carniphila | reverse complement strand
TTGTCAAGCCCCGAGTTTTGTAGAGGGATTTCTATCTGGAAATTGATGTCAATGCTCGAGCAGGCTGCTCCGCGTGGACTGCTTCGAACTCAACGGGAGGAACGTGCCCGATCTCGCCATGAAGACGGCGATGGTTGTACCAATCGACCCACTCCGCGATCGCGACCTCGACATGCGACACATCGCGCCACGGCCCGTGATTGCGGACCAACTCAGCTTTGAACAATGAGTTCAGCGCCTCCGCCATCGCGTTGTCATACGAGTCACCACGTGACCCGACCGACGCGACAGCATCCTCTACCGCGAGTCGCTCCGCGTAACGCACGGCACGATACTGAACTCCACGGTCGCTGTGATGGACCAGGCCAGACAGATCAGCACCATCACGCCGACGCGTCCAGATCCCCATCTCCAACGCATCGATCGCCAGCGCCGTGTACAGCCTCGTGGACACCTGCCAGCCCACGATCCGACGCGAGAACACATCCAGGACGAACGCGACATACACCCATCCGGCGAACGTCCGCACATACGTAATGTCCGCGACCCACAACTGGTTGACCGCCTCGGCCGTGAAGTCACGATTGACGAGATCCGCAGGTCTACTCGTCTCCGGTGCCGGTTTCGTCGTCCGGGGCCCCTTCGCTCGGCTAACGCCGCGGAGTCCCGCCTTTCGCATCAGCCGCTCGACGGTGCACCGGGCCACCTCGTGGCCCTGCCTGCGCAGCTCGGCATGAACCTTCCGCGCCCCGTAGACGCCGTAGTTCTCCTCATGCACCTGTGTGATCTCCTGCGTCAGCTGCTCGTCCCGCTGCTGCCTGGCTGAAGGCTCGCGGGTGCGGTGGGCGTAGTAGCTGCTCGGGGCGATCTGCAAGATCCTGCAGATCGGCTCGACCCCGTGCTCGTCCCGGTGCGCGTCGATGAACGCGCACATCACCGGGAGGGGCGGTCGAGCTCCGCCGCGAAGAAAGCCGATGCCTGCCGCAGGATCGTATTCGCCCGCCGCAGCTCGCGGACCTCCCTCTCGAGTTCGGCCATCCGGGCTGCGTCGTCCGAGGTGGTTCCCGGTCTGAGTCCTTCATCGATCTCAGCCTTCTTCACCCACGTCCGCAGCGCTTCGGGGTGGACACCGAGTTGTTCCCCGATCCGACGGAACGCGCCGGCTCGAGTGGCCGGGTCCTGTCGCGCATCGATCGCCATCCTTGTGGCTCGCTCGCGTAGCTCGTCGGGGTACTTCCGTGGTGCGACCATGCCGCCCATCCTTCCGGGTTAACGATGTCTCCATTAAACCCGGGGCGATTCA
>NZ_NOIT01000043.1 GCF_004136555.1 Kocuria carniphila | reverse complement strand
CGTCTTGCCTCATGTCAAGATGTCCGGATGGTGTTCGTGCTTGCCTCAGGTGAAATGTCCGCGTAGCTCACGCGGCGGGGCGGGTGCCCTGGGTGCGTGCGGCGGCTAATTCGATGAGTTGCTGCTGGATCTGGGTGATCCGTCGGGTGATCTGTGCTGGGTTGAGTGTTTCGTGTTCGCGGGTTAGGCGGTCGGTGGTCTTGGTGTCGAGGACGCCGGCGTCGAGCAGCCGCTGGTAGGGGGTGCGCGGGGCGTCGTAGATCCGCTTCTTCCGCCCGGCTTTCGTGTGGGCCCAGTCCACGGCTTTCACACAGGGCAGGAGGTAGTTCTTGCGGGCCATCACCAGGCCCCAGAGCTCGTTGAGCAGATCCATCTCGTGCTTGGTCTCGTAGCGGTAGCGGAACGCATGTCTGCGGACCCAGTCGCCGTTGCGTTGCTCGACGTGGGCGTTGTCGTTGTGCTTGTAGGGACGGCCCCGGGTGACGGGGATCTCGTGCGTGTCGGCCCAGGCGATCACACCCCAGTTCATGAACTCCGACCCGTTATCGAAGTCCACCCCGGCGACCGGGACGGGGGCGTGGGAGCGCATCCATTCGAGGGCACCGTGGATGTGGACGTAGGCGTTGTTGCGGATCGTGCGCAGCATTGTCCACCCCGCCACCGGGTCGGTGCCCGTCAGAGTGCGCAAGAACTCGCCCTTGAGAGTGTGGCCGCAGTGCGCGACGGTGTCCAGCTCCAGGAACCCCGCAGTGGTGAGTGGGGCATCCATGCTGGTGCGCGTCGGGACCGACGAACGCAGAATATGCGATGGTTTCGTGCCCGACAACGCAATCGGGTACGCGGCGTCCTTGTGCGGCTTCAGGTACCGGTCGATCGTTGCCGCACTCATCGATTGCACCTCGTTCAACACCTCCGGGGTAAGGCGTGGTTCGACTTTGCCCAGTTCCCGAAACCGGACCAGCCGTTCGAGGGTGTCGTCCATGATCGCGGCCAGGTACTTCCCCGAGGGTTGGCCAGACAGCCGCCATACCTCCTGTAACACGACCAGCGCGTCGTAGGAGTACTTCCGTGGCCGCGGCTTGCGTTGCTGCTGGCTCGCAGCGCCCTTGCGCGTGTTCGCGGCGCGGATCGCGCGACGGGCATGATCACGAGTCCAGCCCGTGGCATGCACCAACTCATCCAGCAGTCGGCTTTTCTCGACCTTGCCCGCCTTCGCGTACTCGCGGGCGAACTTCTTCGTGATCTCACGGCGCGACGCCATCGACAACTCCCTGCTCATCACCCCAGGGAACTACGCGGACATTCTTACGTGAGGCACCCGCTCCCGTTCCCGGACCTTTTAGCTGAGTCTCGTCG
>NZ_NOIT01000042.1 GCF_004136555.1 Kocuria carniphila | reverse complement strand
GGGTCTGTCCGTTAAACGGTGTGTGGGGTCCGGCGGTTCTCATTAGTGAGTGGTTCTTTCGAACCGTCCGGCGAAGGTGATCGCGAACGCGTTCAGCGCGGGCTTCCACCTCATCATCCAGCGTGCCCTCCCGCCGCCGGTGGGGTCAAGCGAGCGTGTCACCAGGTACAAGCACTTCAACGCCGCTTGCTCGTTCGGGAAGTGCCCGCGGGCTCGGACGGCCCGCCGGTATCTCGCGTTGATCGACTCGATCGCGTTGGTCGTGCAGATCACTTGACGGATCTCGACGTCGTATTCGAGGAACGGCACGAACTCCGCCCAGGAGTTGCGCCAGAGCTGCACGATCGCTGGATACCGCTCACCCCACTCGGCGGCGAACTCCTCGAACCTGTCCTTCGCCGCCTGCTCGGACGGGGCCGTGTAAACGGGCTTGAGCGAACGGACGATCGCATCCCGGTGCTGCCGGCCGGCATAACGGAACGAGTTGCGGATCAGGTGCACGATGCACTGCTGCACGACCGCCTGCTCCCAGGTGGTGTTGATCGCTTCCGGCAACCCCTTGAGGCCGTCGCACACCGCGATCAGCACGTCCTCGACCCCGCGGTTCTTCAGCTCGCTGAACACCTGCAGCCAGAACCTCGCCCCTTCCGCGCCGTCGCCGGCCCAGATACCCAGGATGTCGCGTTCCCCGTTCGTCGTGACGCCCATGACGACGTAGAACGGGGTGTTGCGGACCTGCCCGTCACGAACCTTCACCACGATCGCGTCGACGAAGATCACCGGATAGATCGCATCCAGCGGGCGGGAAGCCCACTCCGCGAGTTCCCCGGTGACCTTCTCGGTAATCTGGCTGATCGTGTCCTTGGAGACCTTCGCCCCATAGACCTCGTCGAAGTGAGCGGCGATCTCCCCGGTCGTCAGCCCGCGCGCGGTCAGCGACAGCACGATCTGATCGATCCCGTCCAGCCGGCGCTTGCGCTTGGGCACGATCACCGGCTCGAACGACCCGTCACGATCCCGAGGAACCTCGATCTCCACCGGCCCGATCTCGGTGAGCACCGTCTTAGTCCGGGTCCCATTGCGCATGTTCACCCCCATTGGGGTCTCGCCGTGCTCGTGACCGAGATGCTCGGTCAGCTCAGCGTTCAGCGCGGTCTCAAGCACGTTTTTCGTGAGCTGGTTTAGCAGGCCTCCTGGCCCGACCAGGCTCACACCCTGCTCCTTCGCCTGCGCCAGTAAGCGCGCGGCGAGGTCTTTCTGATCGATGATCTCTCCCGTCACGGGATCAATCATCTCGTCGTCCAACAAATCGGTCGTGTCAGCCACGGCCGTCTCCTCTCGGATCAGGCCGGACCCTCACACACCGTTCTTCTGACAGTCCC
>NZ_NOIT01000041.1 GCF_004136555.1 Kocuria carniphila | reverse complement strand
TGAACTGACCCCCGGGAGTTGGACTGAGTAATTCGGTTCCAACTCCCGGGGGTCAGTTCATGGGGAAGCAGAGTGCTCTGACGCAGGAGCAGCGCATCTACGCGGTAGCCTGCTTTGAGGAAGGACGCGGCGAGCGATCAGTCGCGAGGGAAATCTGCGTGAGTAGGTCAGCCGTGAAGCGGCTCTACCATCGCTGGCGCGTTCGTGGTCGAGGAGCACTGGTGACCAAACCGACGAAACAGTCCTACTCGTTTGAGATCAAGCTGGCGGTCGTCACGCGCTTCCTGTGCGGGGAACCCAAGGTCGATCTCGCCCGCGAGTTCGACCTGTCCTCGCCGAAACTCATCGAGACGTGGGCGAGGAACTACCGTGCCAGGGGCGAGGATGCCCTGAAGCCACGACCACGTGGCCGGCCACGCCGATTAGCATCGACTCAGGACGGCGAGGAGTCGGAGCTTCAACAGCTACGACGCGAGGTCGAGTATCTTCGGGCTGAGAACGCTTACCTGGGAAAATTGCGGGCCTTGAGGGAGCAACAACGACGGACAAAGTGAATGCCGTCCTCGCCCTCAAGGCTGAACACTCACTCACCACACTTCTCACCGTCGCTTCTCTTGCCCGATCGACGTTCTTCTACCACCAGGCACGCCTGGACACCGCGGACAAGCACGCCGCGTTGAAGGCCGAGATTCAGCGGTTCTTCCACCATTTCGCCGGCCGTTACGGGCACCGACGGATCCACGACCGGCTGCGCCGGACGGGATGGGTGGTGTCGAAGAAGACGGTCCTCAAGCTCATGCGAGCCCTGGGGCTGCGGTGTCAGATCCGCCGCAAGCGCTACACCTCGTTCAAGGGCAAGATCGGCCAGATCGCTGCCAACCGCTTGGAACGAGACTTCACCACGACCGCCCCGAACCAGAAGTGGGTCACCGACGTGACTGAATTCCGCGTCGGAGAGCGGAAGGTCTATCTCTCGACGGTGATGGACCTCTTCGACCGGCAGATCATCGGCCACACGACCGGGACCTCCCCGAACCTGGTATTGACCAATACCTCGCTGCGGCAAGCATTGGTGGGGTTGCCATCAGACCAGAAACCCATCGTGCACTCCGATCAAGGCTTTCAGTATCAGCACGCTTCCTGGCGACAGCTCCTGAACGGCCGAGCGATCCAGTCGATGTCGCGCAGGGGCAATTGCCTCGACAATGCCGTGATGGAGAGTTTCTTCGGGCATCTGAAGGACGAGCTCTACTGCAACACCACGTTCCTCACCGTCGAGGCACTGACCACAGCGATCAATGCCTACATCACCTGGTTCAACACCGAGAGGGCACATTCAACGCTGAAGGGCCTGAGCCCGGTGGAATACCGGACCCAGGCCCTAGCGGCCTAAGCTTTTACTTGGCCAGTCCAACTTCTTGGGACCAGTTCA
>NZ_NOIT01000040.1 GCF_004136555.1 Kocuria carniphila | reverse complement strand
CGTTACCTTGTGAGTACCCCCGATAGTCGGGGGGTCTGGTCGCTCGGCCGGGTATGGCTTTGTTGCCCTGCCATCCATGGTCCGGGGGGTGTTGCCGCCCGGTCGAGAGACACGCGTTGACCGCTGATAGGGACACGGCCCAGCACTGCTGAGGTCTCTTCGTAACGTGGGTGCCGGCATCGGGTGTCGTGACTGCGACCAGCAGTGATGCGTCAAAGGAGGACAGCATCATGGAGACAAGATTCGCGGTCGTGATCGGCTTAGACGTTGGGAAGACAGGCCACCATGCCTGCGCCCTGGACCCCGGCGGAAGCCGGTTGTTCGACAAGCCCCTGCCCCAGGACGAGGCCCAGCTGCGGGAGCTGTTCACCGAACTCCAGAAGCATGGCAACGTGCTGATGGTCGTCGATCAACCCAACACCATCGGAGCACTGCCGATCGCGGTCGCCCGGGATGCGGGCTGTGCCGTGGCCTACCTGCCCGGACTAGCGATGCGAAAGGCCGCGGACCTGTATCCGGGCCGGTCCAAGACCGATGCACGCGACGCGTTCATCATCGCCGACACCGCCCGCACCATGCCGCACACCCTCCGTGCCGTCGACCGTGACAACGAGGTCCTCTCCGCATTGAAGGTCCTCGCTGGCTTTGATGAGGATCTCGCTCACGAAACAACACGGGCGCTGAACCGGATCCGGTCGCTGCTCACGCAGATCCATCCTGCCCTGGAACGGGTGTTCGCCGGCGGTAGCCTCGCCAACAGTCTCACCCTGGAGCTGCTGATCAAGTATGGCGGCCCCACCGGGCTCAAGACCGCAGGCCGGGGGAAGGTATTACGGTTCGCCCGCGCCCACTCTCGCCGAGACCCCGAAGCCCTGATCGACCAGATCTTCGCGGCGCTGGGTGAGCAGACCGTGGTCGTTCCTGCGACCGCCGCAGTGGAGTTGGTGATCCCGAGAGTCGCTGGCCAGGTGAAAGAGCTGAAGGAGCAGCGAGCGACGGTGGCTAGGGAGGTCGAGGGGATGTTGGAGGATTTCCCTCTCGCCTCGGTCTTGAGGAGCATGCCGGGGATCGGCCTCAAGACCGCCGCGCAGATCCTCCTGAACATCGGCGACGGTTCCGCGTTCGAGACTCCCGGCCACCTCGCGGCCTACGCCGGGATCGCGCCGGTCACACGAAGATCCGGGACCTCGATCCGCGGAGAGTTCCCCGCCCGATCGGGCAACAAGCGGCTGAAGAACGCCCTGTTCTACTCTGCCTGGGTCGCCTCGAACCACGACCCGATCTCGAAGACCTACTACGATCGCAAACGCGCCGAGGGCAAGCGCCACAACGCCGCCGTGATCTGCCTGGCCCGCCGCCGCTGCAACGTCATCTTCGCGATGCTCCGCGACGGCACGTACTACCAGTCACCCACACCAGTCCCGACCCCCGAGCCACCCACTCTCGCGGCTTGACTCGAAACATAGGGACACCCCCCG